>NC_022438.1:1343209-2014813 GCF_000470775.1 Leifsonia xyli subsp. cynodontis DSM 46306 | reverse complement strand
TCGCGCCGCTCGCCCTCGCTGAGGACGGGCACGACGCCGGCAGCGAGCAGCTGGCGGCAGACGGAGACGCCCGCGGAGAGCGAGTGCCGGCGACCGGTGTGCGCGACGACGAGGATGTACCGCTGCGCCGCCCCCGTGTCCGTCACGTCGTCTCCTCTCGGTGCCTCACCCCATTCTGTCGGAGAATCCGGCCGCGACGGACTCCGCGGCCGGACTCCGCGGAAATTCGCCAGCCGTCTCAGCCGGCCCAGCGGCGGCTCAGAGGAGGTCGGTGACGATGTCGCGGATGAAGTCGGCGACCTCGCGCGGGCTGTGCCCGAACGGGTGGCCGTCCAGGCTCGCAGCCTGCTGAGCGAGCTCCGGCCAGGCGAGAGCGGCGCTCCGGCGGGCGGCCGTGCGCTCTGCCTCGATCGCGGCATCGACGACCTTCGTGTTGAACCGGCTGGTCGCCTCGCACTCGACGGCGACCCACGAGTCGAACAGGGCGCGGGTGAACGCACGCCAGTTGCCGGCGTCCCCGGTCGCTCGGATGGTGGTGAGCGCGGTGGCCAGGGTGTCGCGGCTCGGGCGGGCGAGCCGGGAGACGACGGCCTTGGCCAGAGTGGCCGCGACTTTCGGAGGTTTGCTGAGCAGATCGTGCAGGTCGGCGACGGAGTAGTCGGCCCACAGGTCGATCAGCCGGTCATCGAGCTGCCGCTGCTCAGCGGTCTGGACCCCTCCGATGAAGTCGTGCAGAGCGCGGGCCGAGTCGTAGGCGGCGCGCTCGTCGGAGCGGATCGTGTCGAGGAGGATGAACTCGCGGTCGACGGGATGCTCGGGACGGACGAGCGCGGGGAGCTTGTACGCCTTGCGGAGCGCGCGGGCGGCGACGAAGGTGCGGGAGAGGTCTTCGCCGTTCTGGTGGAGGGTGCGGTTGCCGGCGGCGGCCTTGGTGAACTCGTCCTCGATGTCGTTCAGATCGGCGTCGGCGGGGGCGGCGAAGGTGTCGAGGAGATCCTCGATGCCGGTGTTCGCCTCGGCGTAGGCGCTCTCCTCCGCTCGGAGGTAGCCGTCGTCGCTGGCGACGCGGATGGGGTCGACGCTGAGCACACGGGTGGTGTGCCAGCGCATGTTGCGGATCTCGGAGGCGGCAGCCGCCGAGGAGAGGTTGTACGCCCAGCCGCAGGCGCTGCTGGTGACGAACCGGTTGAGGTCGAGGAAACCGGTTTGGAGGGCCTTGCGCTCGATCAGGGCGCGGAGGCGGAGGATGAGATCGTCGATCTCCTGCGGCTAGGTGTGCTGCTCAGGGACGTTGGTTGAGGTGTGACGCGATAGATGGGTGAGGACCTCCCGGTCGAGAGTGGGGCTGTCTAGTTTCCCCGCACTCGATGACTTAGGAGGTCCTCGTGACCCACGCTAATGCTGCTTTGACTCCTCGCGAATGCCTCCGCCTGGCCCGCCAAGTCGTCGACGACGGCTGGTCCGTTGCTGCGGCGGCGACCTACTTCCGAGTGTCCTGACGCACCGCGGACCGATGGGCTCGTCGTTACGTGGAGATGGGCGAGGCGGGAATGCTGGACCGTTCGTCACGGCCGCATCACAGCCCGAACAAGACCCCGCGAAGACTGGTCCGCAAGGTCGTGCATCTGCGGT
Source organism: Leifsonia xyli subsp. cynodontis DSM 46306 (assembly GCF_000470775.1). Lineage (NCBI taxonomy): Bacteria > Bacillati > Actinomycetota > Actinomycetes > Micrococcales > Microbacteriaceae > Leifsonia > Leifsonia xyli. The sequence goes on along the minus strand of NC_022438.1, from coordinate 2,013,181 downwards.
GGAAGAAGCGGCTGGGACCAGTCGGTATCGGCGCCCAGCTCGGCATGCCCGCCTCGACCGTTCACACGGTCCTCTCCCGGTGCCGGATCAATCGGCCCAGCCACGTCGACGTCCGCACCGGCGAACCCGCCCGCCGCTACGAGCACGAGCATCCCGGATCGATGATCCACGTCGACATCAAGAAACTCGGCAACATCCCCGACGGTGGCGGCTGGCGCTACGTCGGACGTCTCCAGGGAGAGCGGAACAAGGCCATCACCGCGAAGCGGACCGGGAAACACGGGATCACCGGCGACATGATCACCGGCACAGCGTTCGCCGACGGCTGGGCATACGCCCGGCACTACAACTCCGAATCAGCCCGCCGCAACGCACTCCCGGCCTGGCTGCACTCCTACAATCACCACAGGCCCCACACCGCCATCGGCAGCCAGCCACCCATCAGCAGATTGACCAACGTCCCTGAGAAACACAGCTAGGGCTGGTGTTCGGGTCTGTGCGGTCGTGTTCGCGGCGATCGCTCTCGGTGCGGGAGTGGTCGGCTGTGCAGGGAGTGGGCCGGCAGGGAAAGGAACGGGAAAGAGCATGACGTCGAAGGCGATGACGCCGCGGGAGGGCCGGGACGCGGTGGTGGATTTCGTCATCGGGACGACGAAGCAGCTTCACATCACCGGCTGGTGGCCGCGGAGCGGTCCGGTGTGGGCGGATGAGTGCGGGCTCGGTGGCGGTGTGCTGGGGGCGAGTTACAGCTACGACCACTGGGCCCCACGCGGGACAGACCATCAGGGCGACGCCGAACGCGTCGCTGCCTACTGGGAATCCCTGGGCATGTCCGTGCGGATCACCGACTCCACACCTTCCCCCACAGTGTATGGGTCGGGCGGCCCGGTACTCCGCGCGGATTTCGATACGAATGCTTCTGACAACTCGTATAGCGGCGGCGCGCTGGCCCCGTGCTCCCCGGGAGATGCGTGGGAGTTGAACGAGGAGGATGGGGCGGAGCGGGATCGGGGGAAGGTCCTCCCAGGGGATGAGGGTGTGATTCCGTGGGAGCAGTGGAACACCCTGGCCCCGTCGCCACGCCCCTCGGACCCGTTGAACGGTGCCGAACCGTGACATGCCCCGGGCGCGGGGCGACGTCGTCTGGCGGCGGGCGGCCGTTCGGGAGGGGAGAGCCCTCGGAGATGATAAGCTGCAAGCCCGTGGTGGATAACTCAGACGCGGGCCTGTCAATCAAGCGAACACAGCTCAACGGCACGACCAAGCACATCTTCGTCACCGGCGGTGTCGTCTCTTCGCTGGGCAAGGGCCTCACAGCCGCTTCTCTCGGCAATCTGCTGACGGCGCGAGGGCTGCGGGTCGTGATGCAGAAGCTCGATCCTTACCTCAACGTCGATCCCGGGACGATGAATCCGTTCCAGCACGGCGAGGTGTTCGTGACCGACGATGGCGCCGAGACCGATCTCGACATCGGCCACTATGAGCGCTTCCTCGACATCAACCTCAGCCAATCGGCGAACGTCACCACCGGGCAGATCTACTCGAATGTGATCGCCAAGGAGCGCCGGGGCGAGTACCTGGGCGACACCGTGCAGGTGATCCCGCATATCACCGACGAGATCAAGCGCCGGATGCGGCTGCAGGCGCAGCCGGGAGGGGACGGCGAGCCCGCGCCCGACGTCATCATCACCGAGATCGGCGGCACGGTCGGCGATATCGAATCGCAGCCCTTCATCGAGTCCGCCCGCCAGGTGCGCCACGAGCTCGGCCGCAAGAACTGCTTCTTCGTGCATGTCTCGCTGGTTCCGTTCATGAACGCCTCGGGCGAGCAGAAGACGAAGCCGACGCAGCACTCCGTCGCGGCCCTGCGCTCGATCGGCATCCAGCCGGACGCGCTCGTGCTGCGCAGCGACCGGCCCGTGTCGGAGTCGAACAAGCGCAAGATCGCGCTCATGTGCGATGTGGACGAGGCGGCCGTGGTGAACGCCGTGGATGTGCCGAGCATCTACGACATCCCGAGCATGCTGCACGACCAGGGGCTCGACGCCTACATCATCGACCAGCTGGGGCTTGCCCAGGCGGCCGATGTGGACTGGGAGGGCTGGTCGCGGCTGCTGGAGGCCGTCCACGACCCGAAGCACGAGGTGACGATCGGCCTGGTGGGCAAGTACATCGACCTCCCGGACGCCTACCTGTCCGTCACCGAGGCTCTGCGTGCGGGCGGTTTCGCCCACGACGCCAAGGTCGCGCTCAAGTGGATCGTCTCCGACGAGTGCCAGACCGCCGAGGGCGCTGCCGCACAGCTGAGCGATGTGGACGGGATCTGCGTCCCGGGTGGATTCGGCGTGCGCGGCATCGAGGGCAAACTCGGCGCGCTGAGGTTCGCGCGCGAGAATGGCATCCCGGCCCTGGGCCTCTGCCTCGGCCTCCAGTGCATGGTGGTCGAGTACGCGCGGAACGAGGCCGGGCTCGCCGGCGCATCGTCGTCCGAGTTCGACCCGGACACCGAGTTCCCGGTCATCGCGACGATGGCGGAGCAGGTGGAGATCATCGCCGGCGGCCATCTGGGCGGCACGATGCGCCTCGGTCTCTACCCGGCGGCCCTGGCCGAGGGCTCGATCGTCGCCGGGCTGTACGGCGCGAACGAGGCGAGCGAGCGCCACCGCCACCGCTACGAGGTGAACAACGCCTACCGCGCCCAGATCGCGGACGCGGGCCTCCGATTCTCCGGCACCTCGCCCGACGGCCACCTCGTCGAGTATGTGGAGCTGCCGCGCGATGTCCACCCGTTCTACGTCGGCACCCAGGCGCATCCCGAGCTGCGGTCGCGGCCGAACCGGGCGCACCCGCTGTTCGCGGGTCTCGTCGGCGCGGCGCTGGACCGGCAGAAGGCGAGCCTGCTGTTCGACGTCGCCGTGGACGCGCGATGACCGGGCGCCTTCACGACGAGCCGCTCCGCGACGAGACCGTCGACCCCGAGATCGTCGCCAGTGAGACGGTTTTCCGCGGCGCGGTCTGGGACGTGCGGCGCGATGTCTTCCGCTACAACGGGGAGGAGATCGCCCGCGAGTACGTCGACCACACCGGCGCCGTGGCCGTGCTGGCGCTGGACGAGGAGGGGCGGGCGCTGCTCATCCGGCAGTACCGGCATCCTGTCCGGCACCGTGACTGGGAGATCCCGGCCGGGCTGCTCGATATCGCCGGCGAGGACCCGCTCGACGCCGCCAAGCGCGAGCTCGCCGAGGAAGCCGACCTCGAAGCGGACGAGTGGAATGTCCTCGCCGACATCTTCTCGAGTCCCGGCGGCGACGACGAGGCGATCCGCATCTACCTCGCCCGCGGCGTCCGGGCGACCGCGGAGGCGTTCGCGCGCGAGGAAGAGGAAGCGGACATCACGGTGCGCTGGGTGCCGCTCGAGGAGGCCGTGGCCGCCGTGCTGGAGCGCCGCGTCCACAACACGCCGCTGACCGTCGCCGTTCTGGCCGCTCAGGCCGCCCGCGCCGCCGGGTGGAGCGTGCTCGGCGCGGCCGACGCCCCCTGGCCGAGCCACCCGAAGCTGCGACGGGCCGAGCCGAACCGGAGATGACCGTCCCGGCCGACGTCGACGCCTACCTCCGGCATGTGGCGATCGAGCGCGGCCTCTCCGCCAACACCGTCGCGGCCTACCGCCGCGATCTCGCGGTGTACGCGGGGTGGTTGACCGCGGAGCAGGTGACGCAGACAGCCGCGGTCACCCCCGCGACCGTCTCCGCGTACCTCCAGCACCTCGCGACGCGCGACGAATCGCCGCTCACCGCGTCCTCCCTCGCCCGGATGCTGTCGACGGTCCGCGGCTTCCACCGTTTCCTCTTCGAGGAGGGTCGCGTGACGGTGGATGCCGCCCGCGACCTCCGCCCGCCCAAACTGCCCAGCCGCCTGCCCAAGGCCATCAGCGTCGACCAGGTCGCCGCCCTGCTCGCCGCGACGGACGGCGACGACCTCGCCGACCTGCGCGACAAAGCCCTGCTGGAACTTCTCTACGCGACGGGCGCCCGTGTGAGCGAGGCGGTCGCTCTCAACGTGGACGACGTGCTGGACACCGATGTCGTGCGCCTGACCGGCAAAGGGGCGAAACAGCGCATCGTGCCGCTGGGCTCCTACGCGCGGGCCGCCGTCGCCGCGTATCTGGTGCGAGTCCGCCCTGCGCTCTCGGCACGCGGCCGGTCGACCCCGGCGCTCTTCCTCGGGATGCGCGGCGCACGCCTCTCCCGCCAGAACGCCTGGCTGATCATCCGATCCGCCGCCGAGAAGGCCCGCCTCGGGATCGAGGTGTCGCCCCACACACTGCGGCACTCGTTCGCGACGCACTTGCTGGCGGGCGGTGCGGACGTCCGCGTGGTGCAGGAACTGCTCGGGCACTCGTCGGTGGCGACGACGCAGCTCTACACGCTGGTGACGGCGGACACACTGCGGGATGTGTACGTTGCGGCGCATCCGCGGGCGCGGTAGACACCGGGCTCGGGGCGGAACGCCGCACACTGTCCGCCCCACAACCCGCCGTCGTCTCACCCCACGGTCGGGGGTGGGCGCGGCTAGACTGTCCCCTTGAACACGCCGGACGAGGGCCGCACGAGGCAGGGACGAGGAACATCCAGGTGACGCGCAACGACGAGGTCAGGACCGAGCTGCCGGGGATGGACGATCCCGCTCTCACGGCTCCGCTCGGGCCCACCGGCCGGCCGTTGCGCTCTTTTCCGGCCCCGGGTGCGTTGAAGCAGCACGGCCCTGCCAAGATCGTCGCGCTGTGCAACCAGAAGGGCGGCGTCGGCAAGACGACGACGAGCATCAATCTCGGGGCGGCGCTGGCCGAGTACGGGCGCAGGGTGCTCGCGGTGGATTTCGACCCGCAGGGGGCGCTGTCGGCGGGGCTCGGTGCGAAGACGCACGATGTCACCACGATCTACGACCTGCTCCTGAACCGGAACGCCGATGTCCGCGAGGCGGTCCAGACGACGAGCGTGCCGGGCCTCGACATTATCCCGGCGAACATCGACCTGTCGGCGGCGGAGGTTCATCTCGTCAACGAGGTCGCGCGCGAGCAGATTCTGGCGAGTGTGCTGCGGAAGGTCAGCGGGGAGTACGACGTCATCCTGATCGACTGCCAGCCCTCGCTCGGCATCCTCACCGTCAACGCGCTGACCGCGAGTCACGGCGTGCTCATCCCGCTGGAGTGCGAGTACTTCGCGCTGCGCGGCGTCGCGCTGCTGATCGAGACGATCGACAAAGTGCGTGAGCGGCTGAACCCGGCGATCGGGCTGGACGGCATCCTGGCCACCATGTACGACTCGCGCACGCTGCACTCGCGCGAGGTGCTCGACCGCGTGGCGGACGCCTTCGGCGACCGGGTGCTCGAGACCGTCATCTCGCGCACGGTCAAGTTCCCGGACGCCTCGGTCGCGGCGAGCCCGATCACGCAGTTCGCGCCGGAGCACGCCGCCGCGGAGGCGTACCGTCAACTCGCCCGCGAGCTGATCTTCCGTGGCGCCGTCGCCTGACGGGGGCCAGCGCGGCGACGGTTCGCTCGCCGAGGCGGAGTCCGCGGGCTTCCGCGTCGCCGTCGGCGCTTTCGAGGGGCCGTTCGATCTCCTGCTCTCGCTGATCGCCAAGCACGAGCTCGACATCACCGAGATCTCCCTGAGTACGGTGACCGACGAGTTCATCGCCTACCTCCGCGAGCTCGATGCCGACGAGAGCCTGGATGAGGCGAGCGAGTTCCTGCTCGTCGCCGCGACCTTGCTGGATCTGAAGGTCGCGGGGCTCCTGCCGCAGGGCGAGCTGGTCGACGCCGAGGATGTCGCGCTGCTGGAAGCGCGCGATCTGCTGTTCGCGCGGCTGCTGCAGTATCGGGCGTTCAAGGAAGCGTCGGAGTGGTTCTCCGAGCGGTTGGAGGCGGAGTCGATCCGCCACGCGCGGACGGTCCGCCTCGAGGACAAGTACCGGCAGCGTACGCCGGAGCTGGTGTGGACGCTGAGCCTGGAGGATTTCGCGGCCCTCGCGACGGTGGCGATGACGCCGCGCGAGATCCCGGCTGTCGGCCTCGACCACCTGCACGCGCCGCTTGTCAGCATCCGTGAGCAGGCGGCCCTCGTCGTCGGGATGCTGCGCCGCGGCGAACCGATGTCGTTCCGTCAGCTGGTGGCCGGGAGCGAGCAGAAGGGCGTGGTGATCGCGCGCTTCCTCGCGGTGCTCGAACTGTATCGCCACGCGGCCATCGCCTTCGAACAGCTGGAGCCGCTCGGCGAGCTGACGCTGCGCTGGACGGCGGAGCACTGGTCGGAGGAGAGCCTGACGAATCTGGGAGCGGACTATGACGGTTGACGGGACCGAGACCGAATTGCAGCCGGTGGCGGTGGAGGACGAGCGGATCGAGCGGGCGCTGGAGGCCATTCTGATGGTCGCCGACGAGCCGATGAGCCTCGTCACGCTCGCGACCGCCGTGGGCGCGCCGGTGAAGCGCGTGCGGCAGGCGGTGGACGCTCTGGCCGCCGACTTCGACGGCTCGCCGGACGCGGAGGGGCGCCCCCGGGTGCGCCGCGGTTTCGAGCTGCGCGAGGTCGGCGGCGGCTGGCGGGTTTACGTCCGGGCGGAGTTCGACGCGGTGGTCTCGGGGTACGTGCTGCAGCAGAACCCGACCCGGCTGTCGCAGGCGGCCCTGGAGACCCTCGCGGTGATCGCGTACAAGCAGCCGATCAGCCGCGGTGCGATCGCCTCCATCCGCGCCGTCAATGTGGACTCGGTCGTCCGGACTCTTCTCGGTCGCGGCCTCATCACCGAGCTGTTCACGGACAGCGAGACCGGCGCCATCAACTACGGCACGACCGACCTCCTCCTCACTCAGCTCGGCGTCAACTCGGTCGAGGAACTGCCCAAGATCTCCCCGCTGCTCGCGGACGGGGCGGAAGGATTCGACGATGTCCGCTGAGCCACAGGGCGAGCGCCTCCAGAAAGTGATGGCCGCCGCTGGCGTCGCCTCCCGCCGCGTCTCGGAGGAGCTGATCGTCGCGGGGCGTGTCTCCGTCAATGGGACGGTGGTCACCGAGCTCGGCCGCCGCGTCGATCCCGTCGTCGACCGCGTCGCCGTGGACGGCACCGCGGTCCAGCTCGACACCACCCGGCGCTACGTCATGCTCAACAAGCCGGTCGGGATCGTCAGCTCCCTGCGCGACGAGCAGGGCCGTCCCGACCTCTCCCGGTTCGTCGCCGGCTACCCGGAGCGTCTCTTCAACGTCGGCCGGCTGGACGCGGAGACCTCGGGCCTGCTCATCCTGACCAACGACGGCGAGCTGGCCCACGTCCTCGCGCATCCCCGCTTCGGCGTGACGAAGACGTACATCGCCCGCGTGCGCGGAGCCGTCACACCGCAGACGATCGCCCGGCTCACCCGCGGGGTCGAGCTGGAAGACGGACCCATCGCGGCGGACAGGGCGAAGCTGCTGCAGTCGGACCCGGGCGGCGGCAGCCTGGTGGAGGTGACGCTGCACTCGGGGCGGAACCGCATCGTGCGCCGGATGCTGGCCGAGGTCGGGCACCCCGTCGTGGAGCTGGTCCGCCGTCAGTTCGGGCCGTTGCGCCTCGGGATGCTGAAGGCCGGCGCCCTCCGCGATCTGACCAAAGCCGAGCTGGGGTCGCTGCTGACCATCTCCCGCGAAGGCGAGCCCTAGCCCCCTGCCCGCCCCTGCCTCCCGAGACCCTGTTGCAAACGCAGGACTTCCCCGCAGAATCAGCCCCGATCTCCTCCCTTCCCTGCGTTTCCGCCGGTTTCCGGCACGATCTCCTCCGTTTCCAACGTTGTCGGGAACGGAGGAGATCGTCTCGACATCCCGCTGAAACGCAGGGAAGGGAGGACGTTCGGTGCGAAATGGCCGGGTTCTCCTCCGTTTCCGGCGGCGAGGTCCGGGGCGGCCTCGGCGCTGGCTAAGGTTGATCCGTGACCGAAACCGCCTCCCGCCTCGCCGGACCCGTCCGCGTCGTCGGGACGGGGCTGCTCGGCGCCTCCATCGGCCTCGGGCTCCGCGCCCGGGGGGTGGATGTGCTGCTCGCCGATGCCTCGCCCGCCCATCTCCGCCTCGCCGCCGATTACGGCGCGGGGCGGCCGGACGACGGCGGCGCCGAGCCCGCGCTGGTCGTGGTGGCGGTGCCGCCGGACCTGGTCGCCCGGGTCGTCGCAGTGGAGCTGGCTGCGCATCCCGGTGCGATCGTGACGGATGTGGCCAGTGTCAAAGTCGCGCCGCTCGCCGAGCTGGAGCGGGGCGGCGCGGACCTCAGCCGTTATGTGGGATCGCATCCACTCGCCGGCCGCGAGAAGGGCGGGCCCAGCGCGGCCAGAGCGGATCTCTTCGTCGGGCGGCCCTGGGCGGTCGCGGTGCGGCCGGAGAACCCCCGCACGGCCGTCAGCCTGGTGGAGGCGCTGATCCTGGATCTTGGCGCGACGCCGATCGAGCTGGGGGCCGCCGAGCACGACGCCGCTGTCGCCCTCGTTTCGCACGCTCCTCAGATCGTCTCGTCGCTGATGGCGAAGCGGCTCTCCGGTTCCACGGACACAGCCCTCGGGCTGGCCGGTCAGGGCGTGCGGGATGTGACGCGCATCGCGGGCAGCGAACCGGAGCTGTGGGTGCAGATCCTCGAGGCGAACGCTCCGGCGATCGTGGAGATCCTGCGCTCCTACCGGGACGACCTCGACCGTGTCCTCGTCGCGCTGGACGATGTGGACGCACCCGGTTCGCGCCGGATCATCGCCGAGGAGATCGCCGGGGGCAACGCCGGTGTCTCCCGCCTGCCGGGCAAGCACGGGCAGGACAAGCGGTTCGCGAGCCTGACCGTGATGGTGGAGGACCGGCCCGGCGAGCTGGCCCGGCTGCTGCACGAACTGGGGGAACTGAATGTGAACCTGGAGGATCTGCGCCTGGAGCACTCGCCGGGTGCGCCGTTCGGCCTCGCCGAGATCGCGGTGCTGCCCGAGGCGCTGCACCGCACCGTGAACGACCTGACCGACCGGGGCTGGAGGATCGCCGGATGACCGAACCCGCCACCCCGCCCGTGGTGCTGGCCGTCGATGGGCCCGCCGGAAGCGGAAAATCCTCCATCTCGAAGGCGGTCGCCGGCCGTCTCGGCTGGGCCTATCTGGACACCGGAGCCGCCTATCGCGCGCTCGGCTGGTACGTCGTGGAGCGCGGTCTCGACCCGACCGATGCGGCCGTCGTCATCGCCTCCATGCCCGATTTCGACTACCGGATCGGGACGGACCCGGACACGTACCGTGTCCTCGTGGGCGAGCGCGATGTGACCGAAGCCATCCGGGAGCCGCGCGTCACCGCCATCGTCAGTGCGATCGCGCGCGTTCCGCAAGTGCGCGCCTTCCTCACACAGCTCTTCCGCGGGATCATCGCACGCAGCGGGAAGGCCGGGATCGTGGTCGAAGGCCGGGACATCACGACGGTGGTCTGCCCGGATGCCCCGGTCCGCATCCTGCTCACCGCCGACGAAGCCGTTAGAATGAACAGGCGTTCCGCAGAGCTGACCGGGCATTCCGCCGCCCACGTCGGGGAGGCTCTGCGCAAGCGCGACGCGGCAGACTCGCGCGTCGTGGACTTCATGAACGCTGCGGAGGGCGTCACCACCGTCGACTCCACCGAACTGGACTTCGACCAGACCGTCGACGCGGTCATAGCGGTCGTGCAGAAAGAGACCCATGTCTGACATCGAGAACGAGCCCACCGGCGCCGACGACCTCGTCGAGCGCCTGGCCGGAATAGACGACGACCTCGCCCTTCAGCGCGCCGTCGCGCTGCGCAGCGGCCTGGACGACTACGAGCTGGACGACGCCGATCTCGATCTGCTGGAGGTGGCCGGCGAGGACGCCGACGCGATCGCCTTCCTCCCCGCGCTGCCGGTGCTCGCGATCGTCGGCCGCCCCAACGTGGGCAAGTCTGCGCTCGTCAACCGCATCCTGGGTCGCCGCGAGGCTGTCGTGGAGGACACTCCGGGCGTCACCCGCGACCGCGTCTCCTACCAGGCCGAGTGGAACGGACGTCGCTTCACCGTCGTGGACACCGGCGGCTGGGAGCCCGATGCGCGCGGCATCGACGCCTCCGTCGCCGCGCAGGCGGAGGTGGCCATCGATCTGGCCGACGCCTTGATGTTCGTGGTGGACGCCACGGTCGGCGCGACCTCCACCGACGAGCACGTCGTGCGCTTGCTCCGCAAAAGCGACAAGCCGGTGTTCCTCGCCGCCAACAAAGTGGACGACGCCCGTCAGGAGCCCTCAGCGACCGAGCTGTGGTCGCTCGGTCTCGGGGAGCCGCATCCGGTCTCCGCCCTGCACGGCCGCGGCGTCGCCGACCTGCTCGACACGATCCTGAAGGCGCTGCCCGATGTCTCCGCCGTCGCCAGGCAGGAGATCGGCGGTCCCCGCCGCGTCGCGATCGTCGGCCGGCCGAATGTCGGCAAGTCCTCGCTGCTGAACAAGGCCGCGGGGGAGGAGCGCGTCGTCGTCAACGAACTCGCCGGCACCACCCGGGACCCGGTGGACGAGCAGGTGGAGCTGGGCGGCAGGGTGTGGCGCTTCGTCGACACCGCCGGCATCCGCCGCCGCGTCCACCTGCAGCAGGGCGCTGACTTCTATGCCTCGCTGCGCACCTCGGCCGCGCTCGAGAAGGCGGAGGTGGCCGTCGTCGTGCTCGACGTCTCGCAGCCGATCAGCGAGCAGGACGTGCGCATCATCGACCTGGTGCTCGAATCCGGCCGTGCGCTCGTCCTCGCTTTCAACAAGTGGGACCTCCTCGACGACGAACGGCGCCGCTACCTGGAACGCGAGATCGAGCAGGATCTCGCCCACGTCTCCTGGGCACCCCGCGTCAACATCTCGGCCCGCACCGGCCGGCACCTCGAGAAGCTCGTGCCGGCGCTGGAACAGGCGCTCGAGTCGTGGGACACCCGCATCCCGACCGGCAAGTTCAACGCGTTCCTCGCGGAGCTCACGTCCGCTCACCCGCACCCGGTGCGCGGCGGCAAGCAGCCCCGCATCCTGTTCGGCACCCAGGCGACGAGCCGCCCGCCGACATTCGTCGTGTTCACGACCGGCTTCCTGGACCCCGGCTACCGCCGCTACGTGATCCGCCGGCTGCGCGAGGTGTACGGGTTCGAGGGGACGCCGATCGTCCTGAACATGCGGGTGCGGGAGAAGCGGAAGCATTAGCGGAATTTCTGCTCTCATATGCAGTGTCTGACATAGTCTTTCCTTGTGAAACGCGACAACTCTGACGTCACCGGCGAGAAGGACGAGCGGGAGCGATCCCTGAGCGCCCCGCTCTGGTACGTAGCGATCCTTTCGGCGAGCGCCGGCATCCAGGCGGTCGCTCCTGCCTCTCCCGGCGCCGGGACGATCGCGCTCGTGGCCGGGACACTGGGCCTGCTCCTGGCGATCGCCGTCATCGCGTCGCGGACCCAGCGCACCGCCGCTTTCCGGATCGGTCTCCTGCCGACGGCGCTCGCCCTGATCGCCGCCGTCGCCTTCGTGCTCTCCGGTCTGGGCGGCGACTGGCTCGCCAGAGAGGCTGCGCCCCCGTGGGTGTCCTGGTCGCTCGGTTCGATGGCCGCGCTCGTGGTCGCCTGCTGCCTGATCGGCGCGAACGAACGGCACTGGGAGAACGGGGCGGTTCGGAAGCGTCGCGGAGCGTCCCCGCTCTGATCGAGGGGACCTCGAAACACCCGGAGGAGACCTGAGGCCTCCCCGATCGCAGCGCCCGGCGGCGCGGGCTCTCGTCATCGAGGACGCACCGGGGGAGGGGCTTCGACCCGTCTGCGCACCCTCGCCGGGAGGTGGCCTCCGGCATCGCGCCGGCGAGGCCCCGCGACGGCCGGAGTGGTCACGGTGGGCTTCGCCGGCACGCTAGGATAGGGGAGTTGCCTTGCTTGGTGCGGTGTGCCTGGGTGGGGCGGCAACGGGCTGTGGCGCAGTTTGGTAGCGCACTTGACTGGGGGTCAAGGGGTCGCAGGTTCAAATCCTGTCAGCCCGACTGGGAGGGCAAGGCAATGGGAATGTTCAAACCCATTGTCCTCCCCTCGCTCGACGAGAACGCCTGATGATCGGGGCGCGCCTGTGGGCGTTTCGGGCCAATATCCCTCTGGCACAGTCGTCCTTCGTTGCCTTAGGATCTGGGTGTCGACTACACGTTTCAGGCGCTTCTTGTACTCGGGGGCTTTGACTGGCGCGCAGGAGCGGTCGCGGCGATGGCGACAATCCTTGTGCGACCCGTGCGGGGATGAGGACGCCGGGTTCGTCGCGAGGTCGCAGCCCAGGGAAGTCAGGAGGAATCCGGCCATGCCCCAGTCCCGGTAGGAGCGCCAGGCGATGTCGGGGTAGGCGGCGTGGAGGGCAGGGATATCGAGGAAGTGCTCGTTCGTCTCGAACGATTCCCACATGGCGACGAACTCCTTGCCGGTGTACTGCCGCACCACCTCCAGCGACAGTCGCTCGTAGGGGAGGGCGCGGCCGATGACCTCGGAGAGGATTGTCGTTCGACAGTCTGCCTCAGGGCCGTGGGCGGTCTCGCGAGCGCGGCGATCCCGAGGCTCACTGACGTGTTGAACCATTGCCCGTAGTCTCCTGCAGGGCCGGAACCGGCTTGCACGAGTACCCGGTCGGGGAGTTCTCGTCGGGAGACTCCGGCTTGTGAGATGCGGCTTCGCAGGGCTTCTTCGCTCAGGGACAGGCGAGCGATGACGTCTTCCTCGGCGATGATCTCCAGGGGCTGACCAGCATCGACGAGGTCGAAGGCTTTCTGTAGCTTCGCGGAGAGGCTCGCCCCAGGGCGGAAGGTACGCGAGTCGAATCTCCGGTGACCAGGATCGTGGACGATCTTCCGGCGAAATCGTCGTGTCCTGCTCGGGCGATCCGTATAGTCGGCTCTGGAACGTTCCCGGTGAGAACCTCAGGAGGGACCATTGTCATGGCGGCTCGTCCCCGCGCTAAGACCCCCACCATTCTCGATATCGCCGCAGAAGCGGGGGTCTCGAAGTCTGCGGTTTCGCGTGCTCTGCGTGGCTCGGACGATGTGAGCCCGGAGTCCCGGGCGAAGGTCGAGAGGGCAGCGAAGAAACTCGGGTACGTCGCTAATGCAATGGCGCGCGGAATGCGCACGTCCAGCCGCACGCTGGGGGTCGTTCTCCGTGACGTGAAGCGTCCGTACTATGCGTGGTTGCAGGCAGCCATGCAGCAGGAGGCGGAGAGCCGCGGCTACCAGGCGGTCACGATGACCAGTGTCGGCGAACTGGAGGTCGCGGACGCTCTGCGTGCGCTGCGGAGCCTGATCTCCTTGCAGGTCGTCGGGCTCGTGATCGCCTCGGCTCGACTGCCTTCCGAGGAGATCGTGCCCTTCATCGACCGGGTGCCGATCGTGGTCGCCGGCCGAAAGGAGACGGATCTCGGAATCACGAGCGTGTTCTGCGACGACGCCGATGGCGGCCGGATGCTCGCGGAGCATCTGCTCGCGCTCGGGCACCGGCGTATCGCGGTGGCGCTGGTCGAGCAGGCGTACTCGTTGAGCCAGCATGCGCGCGGCGCCGCGATGATCGATACGATCCGCGGCGCGGGCGGTGAGGCTGTCGCGTGGCCAGTGCCCTCGGACATGCGTGCGGGCGAGGTCGTCGCCGCCCGAGTCGGCGATACCGATGTCACCGCGATTATGTGCCCGACGGACACGGCGATGATGGATGTGCTCGATGTGCTGCGTCAGCGCGGCCGGTCGGTCCCGGGTGACTACGCTGTGACCGGGTACGACGGGTTCGGCCCGCTCTCGGCGCCCTATCTGGGTCTGACGACCTTCCGTCAGCCGGTTGAGGAGATCGGCCGGATGTCGATCGCCCTGCTGGTGGACAAGATCGAAGGCCGCAGCTCCCACGACAGCCTCGTGTCCTTGCGGGGGACGGTGGTCGCTGGGCGGACGGCGGGACCGGCCGCCTTCGCACCGCTCGCGACTGCCGACTGAACGGGTTGGCCGCCGGTCTCGGCCGGTGCCCCGTGCTCGTGATCGCGGCGGGGGCGGGTCCGCCGCTCTGCGGAGTCCCCGCGCTGCTCGGGGTCGTGAATAGACCGCGAATAACCGGGAACGTTCCCGATACATAGTCGCGAAATCCCCCGCGGCACACCGACTGTGCCGCGGGGGTCACTGAGTGTCCATCTCCGGGCAACGTCTGGTTTCACAATGCACAGTTCTCTGTTCACGAATCCCTCCGATACTGGCAACCGCCCCGGGAACGTTCCCGCTCCCAGGCGGTCAGGAGGACTCAGCGATGGCACTACGCACGCAGCGTCGCAGCCGAAGGCGGCGCGGGGCCGGCATCGGTCCGTGGCTCGCGCTGCCGGCGTTCGTGCTCCTGGCGATCTTCGTGTTCCGCCCTCTGCTGCGGACCGTGCAGCTGAGCGCCTACGACAGCGACCTCGTCGGCAACCCGACCCGCTGGGTGGGCTTCGGCAACTACGCACAGCTGATCGCCGACCCGAGCTTCGCGCAGACCGTGGTCGTGTCGATCGTCATCGCCCTGCTCGGTATGGCGCTCGCCACCGGGGGAGCGCTCGTGGCTGTCCTGCTCCTGCGGCGCAGGCTCGCCGGAGGCGGCTTCTTCGCCGTGATCTTCTCGCTGCCGTTCGCCTACTCCGCCGCCTCCGCGTCCGCGGTGTTCGCCGGGTTCTTCTCCCCGACCGTGGGGGTGCTGAACATTCTGCTCGGGTCCGTCGGCATCGACGGGCCCGACTGGGTCAACGACCCGGTGGCCGCCGTGTGGGCGATCGCGATCTCCACCGCCTGGTACGAATTCGGGTTCGCGTTCCTGGTGCTGACCGCCGCTGTGCGCAGCATCGACCCGGAGATCGTCGAGGCGGCGCAGCTGGACGGCAGCGGCTCGTTCCACCTGGCGGGCCGGATACTGATCCCGATGATGCGGCCCAGCATCCTCTTCCTCACTGTCGCCGAGACCATCGCCGGTCTGCAGACCTTCGCGCAGATCCAGATCATCACCGGCGGCGGACCCTCCGGCGGGACCACGAACTTCGTCTACCGGCTGTATCAGCTCGCCTTCGGCAACGGCACCCCGGACTTCGGCCGCGCTTCGGTCATCGCGATTGTGCTGGTCCTCCTCGTCGCGGCGATCACCGCCTCGCAGTTCCGGCTCTTCGGAAGGGAGCGGACCGTATGACCACCACCCGGCGCGGCCAGCGCACCCGGCGCGTCGGCGCGGTCATCCGGTTCACCGTGGTGATCGCCGCGGCCGGGCTGGTCTTCCTGCCGGTGTACGTCTCCATGCTGAGCGCCTTCACCCAGGGCGGCACGATCGCCCGCAACGGTCTCATCCCCAGCCTCGGCGAGGTCATTCTCGACAACTTCCGTCAGGCGATCGACGCCGTCCCGCTGCTGCCGGAGTATCTGGTGAGCATCGCCGTCGTCACGGTGCAGACGCTCGGCAACCTCATCACCGGGTCACTCGCCGCCTACGCTCTCGTCTTCCCGACGTGGCCCGGGCGGCGCATCGCGTTCGCGCTGGTGCTGCTGACCCTCGCCATTCCGGGCGAGGCGCTCGTGATCCCGAACTACGAGTTCGTCAGCGGTCTCGGCCTGCGCGACACGATCATCGGCGTCGTCCTGCCCTATCTCGCGATGGGCTATCCGATCTTCCTGCTGCGCCAGGCCTTCTCAGCGGTCCCGACGGAGCTCTGGGAGGCGGCGCGACTCGACGGAGCCGGCCACCTCCGGACCCTCTTCACGATCATCGTCCCGGCGTGCCGCCCACAGGTGACCACCGCGATCGTCTGGTCCGCCCTCGCCGCCTGGAACGGCTTCTTCTGGCCGCTGCTGATCACCGACTCCGCTGTCGCGCGCACCATCCAGGTCGGCGTGTCCCAGCTGGCCGCTTCCGAGGCCAGCGAACCGTCCGTCATCTTCGCCGGCGCCGTCCTCGTCGTCCTCCCGACGGTCGCGCTGGTGATCGTCGCTCAGCGTTTCCTCGTCAACGGACTCGCCCGAGGCGGTGTGCTGCTCAGGGACGTTGGTTGAGGTGTGACGCGATAGATGGGTGAGGACCTCCCGGTCGAGAGTGGGGCTGTCTAGTTTCCCTGCACTCGATGACTTAGGAGGTCCTCGTGACCCACGCTAATGCTGCTTTGACTCCTCGCGAATGCCTCCGCCTGGCCCGCCAAGTCGTCGACGACGGCTGGTCCGTTGCTGCGGCGGCGACCTACTTCCGAGTGTCCTGACGCACCGCGGACCGATGGGCTCGTCGTTACGTGGAGATGGGCGAGGCGGGAATGCTGGACCGTTCGTCACGGCCGCATCACAGCCCGAACAAGACCCCGCGAAGACTGGTCCGCAAGGTCGTGCATCTGCGGTGGAAGAAGCGGCTGGGACCAGTCGGTATCGGCGCCCAGCTCGGCATGCCCGCCTCGACCGTTCACACGGTCCTCTCCCGGTGCCGGATCAATCGGCCCAGCCACGTCGACGTCCGCACCGGCGAACCCGCCCGCCGCTACGAGCACGAGCATCCCGGATCGATGATCCACGTCGACATCAAGAAACTCGGCAACATCCCCGACGGTGGCGGCTGGCGCTACGTCGGACGTCTCCAGGGAGAGCGGAACAAGGCCATCACCGCGAAGCGGACCGGGAAACACGGGATCACCGGCGACATGATCACCGGCACAGCGTTCGTTCATACCGTCATCGACGATCACTCCCGTGTCGCTTACGCCGAGATCCACGACGACGAAACCGCCGCCACTGCAATCGCTGTTCTGCGTCGAGCGGTCGGCTGGTTCGCCAGCCGTGGCGTCACCGTCGAACAGGTGCTCTCCGACAACGGCTCCGCATACCGCTCATACGCCTGGCGCGACGCTTGCGCCGAGCTCAGCATCCAACCGAAACGCACCCGGCCCTACCATCCGCAGACGAACGGCAAGATCGAACGCTTCCACCGCACCCTCGCCGACGGCTGGGCATACGCCCGGCACTACAACTCCGAATCAGCCCGCCGCAACGCACTCCCGGCCTGGCTGCACTCCTACAATCACCACAGGCCCCACACCGCCATCGGCAGCCAGCCACCCATCAGCAGATTGACCAACGTCCCTGAGAAACACACCTAGAGCGTCGAGAACTGTCCGATCGAGCGCGTCGCCGTGAGGCCGCCGTACTGTGCCAGCGGCTTCGACTGCGGGGAGTGCCCGGTGGTGAGGCCGCGCTCGCGGAGGGTGTCCTCCAGACGCTGAAGGGGGACGCCGCACTGGACGGTGGCCATCATGTCCTGCTCGTCGATTTCGAGAACGGCGTCCATCCGCGAGCCGTCGAGCACGATCGAGTCGGCGACGACGGTCTCGAGGCCGCCCTCCGTCGCGGTGCGGCCGGTGCGGGGGACGACGGCGATGCGGTTCCCGTCGGCGAACCGGAGCACCGCGGCGACCTCCTCGGTCGAGACCGGGAAGGCGATCGCGGCCGGGAACGGCCCGTCGAAGATGCCGTGAACGGCGGTGTACTTCTTGAACCGGTCGACGCTCGCCTCGCGCAGCGCGGTCTCAGCGGTCTCGACCCGGTCGGCGTCGAGCAGCTCGGTCAGCCGCGCGGCGATCTGCTCGCGGGTGAGGGAGGAACGGGAGGCTGGCATGGTCGTTGGTCCTGCTTTCGTGGGGGAGTCGGCGGTCAGCGGAGGAGATAGCCGCCGTCGACCACGAGCGTGTGCCCGGTGACGTAGGCGGCGGCGGGAGAGGCGAGGAAGACGAGCGCGCCCATCAGATCGGCGGGCTCGCCCCAGCGCCCGGCGGGCACGTGCTCGACGGTGCGGGCGTTGGCCGCGGCGTCGGAGCGGGTCTGCGCGGTCAGAGCGGTCGCGAAGTAGCCGGGCGCGATGGCGTTGACCTGGATGCCGTGTTCGCCGAGCTCGTCGGCGTACGCCTTCGTGAAGCCGACGATCCCGGCTTTGGTCGCGGCATACGCCGGCGACTGGCGGCCGCCCAGGAAGGAGAACAGCGACGCGATGTTGACGATCTTGCCGGAACCCTGCGGGATCATCGCTTTCGCGGCGGCGTGGGCGAAGCCGAAGGCGGCGGTGAGGTTCACCGCCACCATCGCGTCCCACTTCTCCCGCCCGAACTCGGTGACATCGCCGAGCAGATTGATGCCGGCCGAGTTGACGAGGATGTCGATGCCTCCGAGCCGCTCGACGCAGGCCGCCACCATCCGCTGCGGCACATCGGTTCCGGTGATGTCCGCTTGGGCGAACTCGTAGCGGCGGCCGTGCCCGGTGACGAGGCGTTCGGTGGTGCCGTCGTCGTCCGCCAGGCTGGGCACGAAGACATCGGACCCGGCGGCGGCCAGGGCCACGCTGAAGGCGCGGCCGAGCCCGCCGTTGCCGCCGGTGACCAGAGCGCGCTTGCCGTTCAGTGAGAACAGCGCGGGCCCGAAGCCCGTGATGTCCACGGCTCACGCCCCTTTCGCGGCGAACGGGTCGGCGATGCCGACGTAGCGGGTCTCCAGGTACTCCTCGATGCCCTCGAAGCCGCCCTCGCGGCCGAGCCCCGACTGTTTGACCCCGCCGAAGGGCGCGGCCGGGTTCGAGACGACGCCGGCGTTCAGGCCGAGCATTCCGGTGTCCAGCCGCTCGGCGAGACGCAGCCCGCGGGCGAGGTCGCGCGTGAACGCGAACGAGACGAGGCCGAACTCGGACGCATTGGCGAGCCGGATGGCTTCTTCCTCGGTGCGGAAGGTCGTCAGCGGCGCGACCGGCCCGAAGATCTCCTCGGCCAGGATGCGGGCGTCGCTCGGCACATCGGTCAGCACCGTGGGCTGGTAGAAGTACCCGGGGCCGTCCACGCGGGAGCCGCCCACGGCGATGCGGGCCCTGTCGGCGACCGCGCCGGCCACGAGCGCCTCGACCTTGTCGCGGGTCGCGGCGTCCACCAGCGGACCCATCGTGACGCCCGGCTCGGTGCCGCGGCCGACCTCGAACGCGGCGATCCGCGCGGCGAATGCCGCCGCGAACTCCGCGGCCACGTCCTCCTGCACGAGGAAGCGGTTGGCGGCCACGCAAGCCTCGCCGCCGTTGCGCATCTTGGCGTGTACAGCGCCGTCGACAGCCGCGGGGATGTCCGCGTCCTCGAAGACGAGGAAGGGCGCGTTCCCGCCGAGCTCCATCGAGACGCGCAGCACCTGGTCGGCAGAGTCGGCGATGAGCCGCCGCCCGACCTCGGTCGAGCCGGTGAACGACAGCTTCCGCAGGCGCGCGTCCTTGATCAGCGGCCCGGTCACCGCTCCCGCCCGCGAGGTCGGGATGACATTGAGCACGCCCTTCGGCAGCCCCGCCTCCTCGAGCACGCTGGTCAGGAGGAGGGCGGTGAGCGGGGTGAGCGCGGCGGGCTTCAGCACCATCGTGCAGCCGGCCGCGATGGCCGGGGCGATCTTGCGCGTGGCCATCGCCAGCGGGAAGTTCCACGGCGTGATGAACAGGCTCGGCCCGACCGGGCGCTTCAGCACGAGCAGGCGGTTCGCGCCGTCCGGGGCGGTCGCGTAGCGGCCGGAGACGCGCACGGCCTCCTCCGAGAACCAGCGCAGGAACTCCGCGCCGTAGGCGACTTCGCCGCGGGCTTCGGCCAGGGGCTTCCCCATCTCGAGCGTCATCGTCAGGGCGAAGTCCTCGGTGCGGGCGGTCACGAGCTCGAAGGCGCGCCGCAGGATCTCGGCGCGCTCGCGGGGAGCGGTGCGCGCCCATCCCGGCTGCGCGGCGTCGGCGGCGGCGAGCGCTGCTTGCCCGTCCGCGGGCGTCGCGTCGGCCACCCGCGCCAGGACGCGCTCGGTCGCCGGGTCGAGGACCTCGAACGCCACCCCGGAGGACGACTCCCGCCACTCGCCGTCGAGGTGGAGGCCGGTGGGGATGCTCGCCAGCAGGGTCTTCTCGCGCTCGGCGGTCATCGTGCGAACTCCTCGGAGACAGGGGCGGAGACGGGTTCGGGCCGCAGGCGCAGTGCGCGCCCGATCAGGTCTTCGTAGAGCTTGAACGGCGCCATCTCTCCAGCGCGGTCGCCGTACTGGGCTCGTCCCCGGCGGAAGATCTGGTCGACGAGCGAGGAGAGCTCTACCGGGACCCCGGCCGAGCGGGCGAGATCGGCGGAGAGCCCGAGATCCTTGCACGCCAGCGCCAGCGCCAGGGCGAAGCCTTCGTCGTAGTCGCCGTCTGCGAGGATCGAGAGCACGTCGTTCTGCAAGAAGTTGCTGTTCGCGGGGCTCGCGACGAGCGCGTCGCGCAGGACGCCGAGATCCACCCCGGCTCGCACGCCGACCGTGAGCACCTCGGCGGTCGCGACCAGGTGCGAGAACCACAGCTGATTGATCATGAGCTTCACGGCGTACCCGGCCCCGTGCCCGCCGACGTGCAGGATGCGCTCAGGGTCCCCCATCGCCTCGAAGACCGGGCGCAGGCGCGCGACATCTTCGCTGTCGCCGCCGATGAAGATCTGCAGGGTGCCGTTGGCGGCGCCGGTGGACATCCCGCTGACCGGCGCGTCCAGGATGCGCAGCCCGCGCCCCGCAGTGGCAGCGCGCACGGCGTCGGCCACCTCGGGGACGGAGGTCGACATGTCGATCCAGGTTCCGTGGTCCCGGATGCCGGCGAGCACACCGTCTGGCCCCTGCACCGCGGCGGCCACATGCTGGGGCGTCGGGAGCATGGTGATCACGAGATCGGAGGCGGCGGCGGTCGCCGCCGCGGTCTCCTCCCACTGCGCGCCGCCGGCGACGAACTCGGCCGCGGACTCCGGGCGGAGGTCGGTCACGACGAGCGGGAAACCGGCGCGCTGCAGGTTGCGGGTCATCCCGCTCCCCATGCTCCCGAGGCCGATGAAGCCGACGGTGGGGAGGGCTCCGCCGGTCATCGGGCGGCCTCCGGCGCTGTGTAGAACGGGTTGGCCGGGCGGTGGCGCGCGTTGAACACCGTCTGCATGTCCGGTCCGCCGGAGACGCCGTTGGCGAGCGCGGTGCGGGTCGCCTCGCGGTTGTTGCGGTAGACGGCGTCGGTGTCGTCCGCGGCCGGGTTCACCCACACGGCGGCGATCACGACCTCCGTGTCGGCCGCCTCGGCCGGGATGACGCCCTCGGCCACCGCGTCGGCCACACCCGCCGCGACACCGGCCTGGGCAGGGCCCCAGATCATCGTGCCGTGCGCGTCGCCCGCAGGGGCGGATTTCGTGACGAAGAGGGTGAGCGGTTTGACCGGCAGCGAGGGCGCCAGCACGGCGACGAAGGGGACGTGACCTGCGCTCGGGGTGGCGAGGGCGCCCGCCCAGGCGGCGCCGGCGGGACCGGAGCGCGCTCCGGCGACCGTGTTGATGTGCGCGGCGTTCACGCCATCTCCGACGAAACTCTCACCGATCCTCAGGGGGGTCCTTTCACTCTGCGTCGAGTGCGCCAGGAGGCGCGGTCTCACCGTAGGGTCAATGATGCCAAAGTGCCACTTCTAGATGCGCGAATGGCAATCGAATGCGTACGCTTGCGCTATGACGACACGGGAGACTCCACGCCGGAACTCCTCGGGGCTCACGCGAGACATCGAGATCCTCGAGCTTCTCGGCAGCGCCGAAGCGGGCGAAGCGGGCCTCGGCGTCGTCCGGGTCGCGCAGCTGACCGGCCGCGACAAGGCCGTGATCTCGCGTTCGCTCGCGACGCTGGCCGACGCCGGCCTGCTGGAGCGCGACGAACGGACGCTCACCTACCGCCTCGGCCCGCGCCTGTACGCGCTCGCCGGGCGCACGGTGGAGGGCCGGCTCGCCCGGGAGGCGCGGCCGGCGCTGCGCAGGATCGTGCAGAACACGCGCGAGACGGCCCATCTCTGCGTCCTCCGCGGCGGCAATGTGCTCACCGTCCTCAGCGAGCTCAGCCCGCACGAATTCCGCACCACCGGCTGGGAAGGGGTCACGACCGCCGCGTGGCGCACGCCGTCGGGGCGGGTGCTCCTCTCCGACTGGAGCCGGGAATCCCTCGCGGAGTGGTACGCGGAGCACGGCAGGGACACCGCGATCGTCGGGCCCCTCCCGCCGACCGTCGGCGGGTTCTCGGTGCTGAGCGCGCCGCCGGCGGCGAAGGCCGTGGTCACCGATCTGTCATCGCTGCACGCCGAGATCGACCGCATCCGCTCGCTGGGCTACGCGCTGCTGGACGAAGAGCTCGAGCTCGGCGTGGTCGGGGCGTCCGCGCCGCTGGTCGATCACACCGGGCGCATCGTCGGGGCACTCAACATCAGCGCCCCGCGCGTGCGAGTCGGCGACCGGTTGGAGAGCCTCGGGCGCTATGTCGCCGCCAGTGCGCGCGACCTCTCCCGCGCGCTCGGCGGCGAGGGATAACGGTTGCCATATCGTCATCTGAACTTTGGCGATCCAAGGACCCTCGCTAGTGTCTGAGCTTATCGCAGCGGCCGCCGCTGCCCTCGACGACGAGAGGTGACGTCCATGTCCTCCCCCGCTCCGACCGGATTCATCGACGCGCAAGCCGCGGCCGGAACCGAGACGATGAACCCCCGGGCCCGGAGGTTCCTGGCGCGTCTCACCGGTGTGACGGCCGGAGGGATGTTCATCGACGGCTACGTTTTCGCCGTCATCGGGGTCACGATCGCCCTGCGGACCTTCCAAGCGGAGCTCGGCGTCGATGCCTTCTGGCTCGGGATATGATCTCCTCCTCCACCCTCATCGGCATCTTCGTCGGCGCTTTCGCCTTCGGATGGCTGACCGACCGCTTCGGCCGCCGCCCGCTCTTCGTCGCCGACCTCATCCTGTTCTCGGGCGCTGCCATTCTGCTGTTCTTCGTGCAGGAGCCCTGGCAGATGTTCGCCCTCGGGATCGCCCTGCGGCTCGCCGTCGGCGCCGACTACGCCATCGGGACGCCGCTGCTGTCGGAGTTCTCGCCGCGCTCCGCCCGCGGACGGCTCGGTTCCACGCTGCAGATCGCATGGAACGTCGGCTACATGGTCGCCTTCTTGATCGGGTTCCTCATCACCTCCTCCCACCCGGACGCCTGGCGGTGGGTCCTGCTCTCGGCCGCCATCCCCGCCATCCTCTGCCTGATCGCCCGGCACGGGCTCCCGGGGTCGCCCCGCTGGCTGCTGAGCAAGGGCCGCGTCGAGGAAGCCGCCGCTGTGCTGGACCGGCTCGGCTGGAGCCTGGAGTCTGGCGACTTCCACGCGGAGGCGGGGGAGCGCACCCGGATCTCGGCCCTCTTCGCGCCGGGTCAGCTCGGGCGCACGGTCTTCGTCTGCGTGTTCTGGCTCTGCCTGGTCATCCCCTACTTCGCGATCATCTTCTTCCAGACTGCGGTGTATGAGGCGCTCGGTCTCTCGAACGCCATCCTGACCGCCCTGCTCGGCACCATCGTCGTTGTGCTCGGAGCCACGCTCGGAACTTTCCTGGTCGACCGGATCGGCCGTCGCCGCCTCCTCATCGTCCCGTCCTGGATCATGGCCGTCGCCCTGCTCATCGTGATCTTCGAGCAGACGCTCCCCGCACCGGTCATCGTCGTCTGCTTCTTCGCCTATCTGTTCTCGTACGGTGTCGCCTCGGTACTGTGCGGGGTCTATCCGATGGAGCTCTTCCCGACCGCTGTCCGCACGACCGGTGTCGGCTTCGCGAGCTCGGTGAGCCGGATCGGCTCGGCGATCGGCACCTTCGTCTTCCCACTCGTCCTCGACTGGAACGTCCCGGTCGCGATGGCGGTGATGGCGGCGGTGTGCGTGACCGGCGCGATCGTCTCGCAGATGTTCGCCCCGGAGACCCGGGGGCGCTCGCTGACCGACGTCGCCTCCGCGGACATCGGACGAGGCTGAACCGGGAATCGGGCGACGCTCCGGGAGTTTGGCCCCGGCTTACCGGCGTTAAACCGCCGCAAGCCGCCTCGATCGGTCGATCGAGACGGCAAGGAGGCTACGGCCTCGGCGCATCCGCACTGCGTGAATCAGTACGGATCGCCCCGAGGCCGCAGAGACTAGTTCGCCTCGCTCGTGCGGCGGAAGACGCGGCGGAGTGCGAGGGCTGCGCCGCCGAGGAGGGCGAGCGCTGCCGCGACGATCCCGGCCACGGTGGCGTCGGCTCCCGTCTTGGCGAGCGCGGTCGTCGCGTTGCCGGCGCTCGTCGTCGCGGGCGGGGCGTCTTCCTCGGCCTCTTCATCCTGGATGGCGCCGACAGCCTGCGGCTCCGAGTGCGTGGTGGGGGTGTGGATGATGTCGAGGTAGACGGCGGGGTTCGCGGCGTCCGGGAACAGGCGGTACGTGAACTCGGCCGAGGTCAGCGTGATGATCGGAACCGTCCGGGTGAACTGCACGGCGCCGGACTCGTCCTTCGCAACCAGCGTGCGAGTGAGACCGGAGGCTCCGTTCTCGACAGACCAGTCCCCGCGCAGGCGCGGAGCGTCATCGAGGTTGTAGATGCTGAAGGTGCCGTCTGCGCGGTAGTACGCCCAGCCGACGGAGTTGACGACCGCCGGGTCGGTGAGCGCGACGTCGTTGCCGTCCTGGTCCTTGGCGCCGGTGGTCTCCCACGCGGTCGAGCTCAGCATCGCGGCGGTGCCGGGCTCGGGGTGAGCGGTCGGCGTGTGGACGACGTCGTAGTACACCGAGGGGTTCGCGGTGTCCGGGGCGAAGCGGTAGGTGAATTCGTTCGCTGTCAGGACAGTGACCGGAACGGTGCGGGTGAGAAGAGGACGTCGCCGGCGGCGTTCTTCGCGACGAGCGTCCGGGTGAGGCCCTCGGGGCCGGTGGCCAGCGACCACTCGCCCTGTGAGCGCGGGGCGTCCTCCAGGCTGTAGATCCTGAACGTGCCGGCAGCGTCGTAGTACGCCCAGCCGACGAAGTTGGCGACGGCGGGGTCGGTGAGCGCCATGGCGTTGCCGTCCTGGTCGCGTGCGGCCGTCGTCTCCCACGCGGTCGACGCCAGCAGGGCGGTGGCGGCCTCGGCGGAGGACGGGGTGTTGGCGCTCGCGGGGGCGATGGACGCGGCGGCGTGCGCAGCGGTCGCCGACGAGGCGGCGAACGCGCTGCCGACGGGCAGGACGGCCAGCGCAGCGGCCGCCACGAGGGAGGTCGAGAGGAGGGCGCTGCGGGTGCGAACGCCGGAGGGGGTTGTCATGATTGTTCCTTAGGGGAAGTATCAGCGTAGGGTCGCAACTAAAATACAAAATTCTCAGATTCCTCACATCGTCCATTTGGGGGGATCTGTCGCGATCGGCCGTTCGGCGCGGCCCTGTGGAGACAGTCGATCGGGTCGGCGTCGCCATCGACGGCCACGACCGCTGTCGCCGGAGCTGTGCGGACTTTCGCGTCGCAGTCCCGGGCGAGCGGCATCGGGACGCATGCCCGCTCGCGACGCTTCGGGACGCCTACGTCGTCTTCACCGGCTCGTGCGCGTGGGGCTCGCGTGGAACGACCATGTTCCTCGCGGGTTTCGAGAAGCTCCTGATGGAGACCGAGGCCGGCGCCCGCTGGGGGATCGGTTCGCCGCAGCGTCCGTCGCAATGCTCGCCGCGCCGGTGGCGGCGGGAACTCTCGTCCTCCCGCTCGCGGGTCCGCCGCGGACGTGTGCCCGCGGCGGACCCCTCACGAAGAGCGGGGGAGAGGGCGGCCTACGGAGCCGCGGTCGGGAAGGTCACCGAGCCGCTGGTCTTCTCCGGCAGAACGGCCGCGATGAAGGCTTTGAACTGCTCGGCGTTCGTGACGCTGCCCTGGTAGCGCTGGCCGTTCACGAACACCGTGGGGGTGCCGAAGCTGCCGGCGGAGCTTCTCAGCTGCGAGTCGGTCGCGGCGGTTTTCGTCTGGTTCGTCACAAAGGTGGCGAAGGTCTGGCTGTTCGTGCAGTCGGTGATCGTTTTCGATTCCACGCCGGTGTCTTTGAAGATCTTCAGGATCTGCGCGTTCGTCAGCCCGGTGCCCGTCTGCTCGCTGGGCTGGTTGGCGAACAACGCCGCATTCACGTCCAGGAACTTGTCCGGCTGCTCGTTCGCCACACACGCCACCGCCGCGGCGGACCGCGTCGAGTACTGCTTGTTCTGGGCGTTGTCGAGGATGGCGACCGGGTGGGTCTCGAGGGTCGCGGTGCCATCGGTGAGCATCTGCTTGATCGTGCCGCCGACGGCCGTTTCGAACTGCTGGCAGATCGGGCACTGGTAGTCGACCCACAGCTGGATGTGCGCCGTCTTGCCGTCGAGCTCCTGCTTCGTCGGCGTCGCTGCGTCGCCCTGCTTGATCGCGGGAGTGGCGACCGCCTTCCCCGGAGCGCTCAGCAGCACTCCGCCGCTCAGCATGTTCTTCGGGTTGGCGACCGAGTTCGACACGGAGACGCTCGAGTAGATCACGATCCCGACGATGGCCAGAACGGCGACGACACCGGCGATCACCGCACTCTGCACGGCCACCTTCCGGCGCTTCGCCTTCTTGGCCGCCGCCTCGCGCATCTGCCGCGCGGTCTCTCGCGCCTCTTCGCGACGGTCGCGCTTGCTCGGACCGGTCGTTCCTCTGCCTGTTGCCACTGAGCTTCATTCCATTCGAACCGTTGACAGGACCTCTGCCGTCGATCGTAGACGGTAAATGCTTTGGATACGCCGTGCGCTCGGGCGCGACTGACACTCCACCGCACCCTCCAAGGGGGAATTGCCGCTGCTCCCAGCCGCTGGCGAGACTCCCTGAAGGGGATCACAGGAGCGAGGGATCAGCGGTGGCGACGGTTCTGCTTTCGCGCTCGTCCAGGCCACTGGCCGGGACGGGGAGCACCTCGGCCGCGCCGGCCACGGCCGCGAGCGACGCGGCTGCCCGTGGCGCTTGGGGAGGTTTCCCCGATGTGTGGGACTCCCCGCGGTTCGACTCTGACTCCTGGTGCGGGCACCCTTGGGGGTGCCCCTATCACGACGACTGCGGATAGCCTGGCCGTCAGCCGAGGCTCACTGTCGCCGCCTCCGCCACCTCGGCCGTGCGTCCCGGCGCGGTGTGGTTGGCCCAGTACAGATTGCTGTGCGCGATCACCAGCTCGGGCGACGGCGCGCCCCATTCGCTGAGGTCCTCGGTGGTGTGAGCGTCGCCCACCAGCGTCACGTCGTAGCCGCGCGCTATGCCGCCGTGGAGGGTGGAGCGGATGCACTCGTCGGTCTGTGAGCCTGTGACGACGAGCCGCCAGACCCCTGCCTCCGCCAGGACCGCCTCGAGGCCGGTCTCCTCGAACGCGTCGGCGTAGCTCTTCGGCACGAGCGCTTCGCCCTCGGCGCGGACGAGCTCCGGAACATATCCCCACTCCTGGCTGCCGTACGCGAGGTGGGCGTCGGAGTGCTGCACCCACACCACCGGCGTCCCCTCCGCGCGGGCGCGCTCGACAAGACGGCGGATGTTCCCGATCACCTCATCGTGCCGGTACGCCCCGCCGATCACGCCGTTCTGCACGTCGATCACGAGGAGCGCCGTGCGTGTTCTGCCCTCGAGCGTCGTCATACGCTTTCCTCCCGAGAGGTGACGCTACTCCACGCCGCTGCGCGTGTCAGCCCGGCAGGATGCGAGTGAAGTGGTGCGGAACGCCCTCCCACACTGTCGAGACCTCGACCGGCCGCCCCTCCGTCGGCGCCTGCACCAGTACGCCCTCGCCGAGGTAGATCGCGATGTGCTCCTCGTCGTTGAACACGACGAGGTCGCCGGGCTGCGCCTGCGCCTCGCTGATCCGGTGCCCGGCGTTGTCCTGGAGGTGGACGAGATGGCCGAGCCGAATGCCGATCTGCGCGTACGCGACCATCACCAGCCCCGAGCAGTCGATGCCCGAGTGGTCGGCGCCGTCGAGGACATACGGATCGCCCAGGTAGCTGAGCGCCGTCGCCACGATCCGCTGGCGGGAGCCTCCGGAGGCGAGGGCCGAGACGATCGCCTCGGCCGCTTGCCTTCCGGCTGACCCGCCCTCGGCGGCGATGACCCCGGCGAGGGCCGAGGCGACCGGGTCGTCGCGGTTCAGGCTGACGGCGGCGACGACGGAGGAGACGGTGAGCTTCTGGGGTGCGAGACGTCCGGCCGCGACCGCCACGACCTCCTGCAGCGGCTGCGCGGAGGCGGGCGGTGCGAGCATGACCCCGCCGACGAGCGCGAGGCTCGCAGCGGATGCCGTCAGCGTCGTACGCCGGGGCAGCGGGGACCGGGAGTGTCTCGGACGCGCCCGCCGGGGCCGTGAGGGCCGGGGGGAGCGCTTCGGACGCGGCGGCGGTTCTGGCCTCCGCGCGGCCTCCCGCTCGCTTGCCAGAGCTCGCCGACGTTCGCCGCCGTCCGTCATCCGCACCTCGCTGGTCGCATCGGGCTTCCCGCCGCGCGGGTTCGGCGCAGCCGGTCCAGATTAGGAAGCCGCGCTGGGCGCTGCCTCCGGGTCGAGGATCTCGGCCTGTGGTTTCTCTCAGCATTCGTTCGCCCGGCGGGGGAAGCGCCACTGTTCCTCGGCTCGTGAATCGCGAGATGACGCGAAACCCGTTCCGCTTCCGGCCTGTTCCCCGGTTCGGCACGTAGGGTGTCCGTGTGTGGCGACTGGACCGGAAAAGCGAGGACGACGAGACGACGTCGGCCGTCGCGAGGGACGATGCCCTGCATCCCGCCAAGAACACGACCGCTCCGCACAAGCTCAGCCTGGGCGCGCCGGGGCTCATGGCCGGCAACATAGCCGATCCGGAGTGGCATCGCTGGCGTGAGGAGATCGCCGCGATCGGCGGCCCCTCGCCCCTGCTGCACTTCGAGGACAGCCCGCGGACCCGCATCGAGCTCAGCACGACGCACCCGGGCGGTCTCCCGCAGTTCATCACCGGTCAGAGCACTCTTCTGTCGAGCCTCATCCGCGACGAGCTCGCGCTGCGCACAGCGCGCGCGGCCGCGAACGCGATCACCGCCAAGGGCATCGAGCTGCGCTCCGTCCGGGGCATCGAGGCTGTGCATCTCGCCATCGGCCTCGCCCAGTGGCGGCACGGCACGCAAGAGCACTCCGCGCCTATCCTGTTGCGTCCGCTCGCCATCCGGCGCTACGGGCGCGACTTCGAGCTGAAGCTCACAGGCGCGCCGTTCCTGAATCCGGAGCTCGCGCGCTGTCTGGCCGAGCAGTTCCAGATCACGCTCGACGCGGACGCCTTCCTCGCGCTCGCGCTCGACAACGGCGCATTCAAACCGCAGCCTGTCATCGACCGGCTGCGCGGTCTGACCTCGCATCTGCCCTGGTTCAACGTCCAGCCGCGGCTCGTGGTCTCCTCTTTCGCGGACGTCGCCCCGGCTCTGCGCGCCGAGGCCGAGGACTTGGACAGCGTCATCCTCGACGCGCTGGCCGGGAACCCGACCGCGCTCCTCGCCGTCGAGAGCGCCTTCAACCCGGTGGAGCCGATCAAGCAGGACGAGCGGCCCCCGGCCACAGACTCGCTCCTGCTGGACGCGGACGAGGAACAGGAGAACGTCGTCGCGCAGATCGCCGCGGGCAACTCCCTCGTCGTGAAGACGCTGCCCGGCACCGGCGGCACGCAGACCATCGTCAACGCCATCGGCGCCCTGGTCGCGCAGCACAAGCGTGTGCTCGTGGTTGGTCCCCGCCGTTCCAGCCTCGACGACATCGCCCAGCGCTTCGCGAAGGCGGGGCTTCCCGGGGTCGCCGTCACACCGCGGAGCCTCCGCCGCGACCTCATCCAGACCATCGGCCGCAATGAGAAGGCCGAGCAGCCCCGCGTCACCGACGTGGACGAGGCGCTGGTGCGCCTGCGCAAAGTGCTGCTCGACTACCGCGGCGCGCTCACCCGGCGCGACCCGGTGCTCCACGTCTCGGTGCTCGACGCGCTGCGCGAGCTCTCGCGACTGGCTCTGCTGCCTTCCCCGCCCTCGACCACCGCCCGCCTCGGTCGCCGCTCGATCGAGACGCTCGCCGGCGACCGCTCGGCCGCTGCCGACGCCCTCATCCGCTCCGCCCGCCTCGGCGAGTTCCGCTACGGCCCGGGGGACTCGCCCTGGTACGGCGCCTCCTTCACGACGACGGAGGAGGGCAAGTCCGCCCACGACCTCGCCAAGAAGCTGAACCGCGCCGAGCTCCCGCGGCTCCTCGAGCGGGCGAAGGCTCTCATCGGACAGACCCGGATGCGGCCCTTCGAGACGATCGCCGAACTCGGCGTCTACCTGCGGCTGCTCCTCGACATCCGCGAGACCCTGGACCGGTTCACGCCTGCCGTGTTCGACCGCTCCCTCACCGAACTGATCGCCGCCACCGCCTCCCGCCGCGAGTCGCCCGGCATGTCGGGGGCTAACCGCCGCCGCCTCCGCAAGCTGGCGCTGGAGTATGTGCGCCCGGGCGTGCATGTCACCGATCTGAACGAGAGCTTGCGGCGCATCCAGCAACAGCGCATTCTGTGGAACCGGTTCGCCGTCGCGGGCGTCGTTCCCGAGGTCCCGGTCGGGATCGCGGATGTCCAGGTCGCCTACCAGCGCGTCGCCGAGGATCTCGCGCGCCTCGACATCCCGCTGCGCCGCACCGGGACGCCGCACTCGCTCGCCGCGCTGCCCATCGCAGAGCTGGGCCGCCAGCTCGCCGGGCTGTCCGCCGAGTCCGAGGTGCTCGCCAATCTGCAGGAGCGCACCGCGTTGCTCACCCGGCTGCGCGAGCTGGAGCTCGACCCTCTGCTCGCCGACCTCTCCGCGCGGCACGTCCCTGAGACGCAGGTCAGCGCTGAACTGGAACTCGCCTGGTGGCAGTCCGTCCTCGAAGCGCTGCTCGCCGCCGACCGTGCTCTCCTCTCCGGCAACACCAGCGTCCTCGACCGTCTGGAGGCGGACTTCCGGCTGGTCGACGAAGCGCACGCCTCTGCGACCGGCAAGCAGCTCGCCTGGCTGCTCGCCGAGACTTGGAAGATCGGCATCGTGGACTGGCCGGACGAGGCCGCCGCCCTGAAGCGCCTCCTCACCGCGGGCATCCCGACCGCGCAGTCCCTGAACGCCGCCGCCCCCCACCTCTCCCGCCCGCTCGCCCCGGTCTGGCTCATCTCCCCCTACGAAGTGCCGTCCCTCGGCAGGGAGATCGCGTTCGATGCCGTCGTCATCGTCGACGCGGGAGCGGCAAGCCTCGCCGAGAACGTTCCGGTCCTCCGCCGCGCCAAGCAGGTCGTCGCCTTCGGCGACCCGGTCACGCAGACCCCTTCCCGCTTCGACATCGGCGTACACGAGTACAGCAGCGCCAGCGCGGCCGACGATGTGGATGCGCTGCACGCGGACTCCGCGCTCGCCCGGCTCTCCGAGCTGCTCCCCGTCTACACGCTCAGCCGCAGCTACCGTGCCGGGGGAGAGGATCTCGCCGAGCTGGTCAACCGCCGCTTCTACGGCGGCAAGATCGACTCCCTCCCCTGGGCCGGCACGTATCTCGGCCACGGCAGCCTCTCCCTCCACTACGTCACCGGCGGGCAGGGGATGCCCGACAGCGACACCGGCGCTGTCGAGTCGACCGACGCCGAGGTGGCCCGTGTGGTCGACCTCGTCCTCCGCCACGCTGTCGAGCGCTCGCGCGAGTCCCTCATGGTCATCACCGCGAGCCAGCGCCACGCCGTCCGGGTGAACCAGGCCGTCCTGAACGCTTTCGCCAAGCGCACCGAACTCGCCGACTTCATCCTGGGCGACCGGCCCGAGCCCTTCACCGTCGTCACCCTCGACCAGTCCGTCGGTCAGAGCCGCGACCGCGTCGTCTTCTCCATCGGCTACGGACGCACCCCGCACGGCCGCCTGCTGTCGAACTTCGGCGCGCTGGCCGAGCCGGGCGGCGACCGTCTCCTCGCCATCGGCATGACCCGCGCCCGCCGCGGCATGGACATCGTCTCCTGCTTCCGCCCCGAGGACATCGACGAGACGCGCATGCGCCACGGTATCGCGGCGCTCGCCCAGGTGCTCGGCGAAGCCGACGAGCTTCAGGCCCCGACACCCGAATACCTCAGCCCCGACGCCGATCCCATGATCGTCGACCTCGCCAAGCGTCTGGCCCGCCGCGGATTGGATGTGCAGCTCGCCTATCGCGGCAAGCTCACTCTGGTCGCCTCGAACGAGGGCCGCGCGGTCGTGGTCGAGACCGACGACGACGTCAACAGCGGCAGCCTCCGCGAGTCCCTCCGTCTGCGCCCGGACGTGCTGCGACGGCTGGGCTGGCACTACCTCCGCGTACACAACTTCGAGCTGTTCGCCGATCCGGACACGGTGGCCGGGCGGATCGCGAAGCTCATCGGCGTCCAAGAGCCGGACGCGGTGACCGCGCCGGTCACCCTGCCGGTGTGATCGTGGAGCACCGCCCCGTCAGACCCCGGCTACGCTGAAGACGTGACCGACAGCACACCGTCCGACGCCACTGTCGCCGCCGCGCACGCGCGGCGCGGCAGGCGTGCGCAGCGCCCCGGCGCGCCGGGCTCGGACCCGGCCCCGCGCCTTCCGGAGCGGGAGGCCGCCGATACCGCGTGGCCGTCCAACGATGGGCGGCTGAAGCGGGATGTCCCGCCGCACTACTGATCTCGCAGGCGGGCCGCGGGTCAGGGCAGCGGGTCGGAGTGCTTGCCGCTTCCGCTCGGCTGGGATTGCTGCTTCTGCAGCAGGTCGCGGATCTCGGTGAGCACATCGAGCTCGGTGACCGGTGCGCCCGGCTCCACGACGCCCTTGCTGCGCAGGCGCTCCTGACGCTCCTTGAGCTTGTTGAGCGGCAAGACGAACGCGAAGTAGACGACGACCGCGATGATGAGGAAGTTGACGATCGCGCCGAGCACAGCGCCGAACCGGATGTCCGAGCCGTTGAGGCTGACGATCATCGCCTCGTCCAGCGCGTTCGCCTGGAAGAAGGCTCCGATCAGCGGAGTGATCAGATTGGTCACGATCGCGGTCACGATCGTGGTGAACGCGGCGCCGATGACGACCGCGACCGCCAGGTCGATCACGTTCCCGCGGAGGATGAACTCTTTGAACCCTGTGAGCATGATTCGGTCCTTTCGCGGCGGATGAGGGAGCGGAGCGGCTACGCTGCGGACCCCGCTGAGGAGGACCCCGCCGAACCCGTCGACGAGCCCGACGGCGCAGACGCTGTGGACGACCCCGGCGAGGAGCTCTCCTTCTTCGTACCACCGCGCGAGTCCGTCCGGTAGAACCCGGACCCGTTGAAGGTCACGCCGACCGCGCCGAACACCTTGCGCAGCGAGCCGCCGCAGTCCGGGCAGACCGTGAGCGCGTCGTCGGTGAACGCCTGCTGGATGTCGAAGGCATGGCCGCAGTCGCGGCACGAGTAGGAGTAGGTGGGCATCGGCTTCCGTCGCTCGTGATCAGATGAACTGGACGATCCGGGTCGGAGTGACCGCACCATCCACGGGCTGATCGTGACGTTCCCGGGGGACTTCGTCCACGACCTCGCCGTCGTACAGGACGGCATACACCGGAGGACATTTTTCCATGCTTCCGAGGACCTTGTCGAAATACCCGCGCCCCCAGCCCATCCGCATCCCGCTCGCGTCCACGGCGGCCGCGGGGACCAGGATGAGATCGACATCGTTGATCGCGATCGGGCCGAGCAGCTCGCCGACGGCCTCCGGCATCCCGAACAGGCCCTCGGTCTCGGTCTCGCCGTCGCCGGTCGTCCAGTCGAGGAGGCCGTCCTCGCGGGAGATCGGGAGCAGCACCCGAAGACCCTGCTCGTGCGCCCAGTTGACGAACGGGCGGGTGTTCGGCTCGATCGCCGTGGAGAGGTAGCAGGCGAGCGAGCGGGCGGAGAGGTCTGTCGTCAGGTCCACCAGCTGACGGGTGAGGCCTGCCGTCGCGGCCTGCTGTTGTGTACGCGTGAGGTTCTGTCGTCGTTCGCGCAGTTCCGCGCGCAAAGCGCGCTTGCGATGGGCGGCAGTGTCCGAGTCCATGCCGCAATCTTAGAAGATCCCACCCTGTGCCGCCCTGAATTGCGGATACTGTAGGCCGCATGGTCACCTCTGTCACCAAAGCCGTCATACCCGCAGCCGGTCTCGGCACACGCTTCCTGCCCGCGACCAAAGCGATGCCCAAGGAGATGCTCCCCGTCGTCGATAAGCCGGCCATTCAATACGTGGTCGAGGAAGCGGTCGATGCCGGACTTCACGACGTCCTCATGATCACCGGACGCAACAAGAACGCGCTCGAGAACCACTTCGACCGGAACGCCGAACTGGAGGACACCCTCAGCAAGAAGGGCGACACCGACCGGCTGGAGAAGGTCAACTACTCCACCTCGCTCGCGGATATGCACTATGTCCGCCAGGGCGACCCGAAAGGTCTCGGCCACGCCGTGCTGCGCGCGAAGATGCATGTCGGCCGGGAGCCGTTCGCCGTCCTCCTCGGCGACGACATCATCGACGCCCGCGACGATCTCCTCAAGCGGATGCTTCAGGTGCAGCACGACCACAACAGCACGGTCGTCGCCCTCATGGAGGTGCCGGCCGAATCCATCCACCTGTACGGGGCCGCCGCCGTCGAGGCGACCGACCAAGACGATGTGGTGCGCATCACGGGCCTCGTCGAGAAGCCCGACCGCGAGCACGCCCCCTCCACCTACGCGATCATCGGCCGCTACATCCTGCGCCCGGAAGTCTTCGATGTGCTGGAGAGCACCGAGCCCGGTCGCGGCGGCGAGATCCAGCTGACGGATGCGCTGCAGTCGATGGCCGAGGCCCCCGACTGGACCGGCGGCGTCTACGGCGTCGTCTTCCGCGGCCGTCGCTACGACACCGGCGACCGGTTCGACTACATCAAGGCCATCATCCAGCTCGCCACCGATCGCGACGACCTCGGCCCCGAGTTGCGCCCGTGGCTGCGAGCGTTCGCCGGCGATCTCGCGGACACCCCCTCGGAGGTCCTGGACGAGATGCCGGCCGAGCCGGCCCGGTCGGCAGGATCGACCCCTGACGCGAACGCGTAGCGCGCCGCGGAAGGAGGAGGCCGTGGCGTCCGTGATCCCCACGATCAGCGAGGGCAGGATCGCCCTGCGCCCCATCCGGCTGCGGGATGCGCGGGCGCTGGAGCGCTCGCTGCTCGACAACCGCGGCTGGCTGCGGCAGTGGGAGGCGACCAGCCCGTACGCGCCGAGCGCGTTCGACACCCGCGCCAGCATCCGCTCGCTGCTCGTCAACGCGCGCGCCGGGCACGGCCTCCCCTTCCTGGTCGAGTACGACGGCGAGCTCGCCGGCCAGCTCAACGTCTCCTCCATCGCCTACGGCTCGCTCTCCAGTGCGACCATCGGCTACTGGATCGCCGAGGGCTTCGCCGGACGCGGCATCACCCCCACCGCGGTCGCCCTCGCCGTCGACTACTGCTTCTTCCAGCTCGGACTGCACCGCATCGAGATCTGCATCCGCCCGGAGAACGGCCCCAGCCTCCGCGTGGTCGAGAAGCTCGGCTTCCGCTACGAGGGCCTCCGCCGCCGCTACATCCACATCAACGGAGACTGGCGCGATCACTTCTGCTTCGGGCTCGTCTCGGAGGAGCTGCCGCAGGGCGCCCTCCGCCGCTGGCTCGACGGGCAGGTCCCGGCCGGGGCCGCCACCGTCACCCCGGACGACCGGGCCGCCGCCGCCATCCCCCTGCCGGTGGCACGGCAGCGCTGAGCCCGCTGAGAGAACGTTCCGGCCCGCGAAACACCAGCGCGGCGTTCCCCGCCGCCGCCCGGCGTGCCCCTAGCGTAGAAGCATGAACGGGGATGTGATGGGCGGAGGGGTGGTCGTCGCACTCGCGGCCGCCCTCTGGCTGGCCTACCTGGTGCCCGTGTGGCTCCGCCGCCGCGAGTACCTCGCCACCGAACGGAACGCCGTCCGCCTCCAGCAGACGCTCCGCATCCTCGCCGAGACCGCCGAGCTCCCCGATGAGGTCCGCTTGGAGGCGACCGCCAAGACCGTCGCCGAGCAGCAGCGCATCCTCCGTCGCGCGGAGGACAAGCGCGCAGCGACCGCGCGAGCGGAGGCGGCCGCTATAGCGCGCCGGGAACAGGCGCTGGCCGACGAGCGCCGCCGCGCCGCGGAAGACGCGGAGCGCGCGGCGGCGGCGGCGATTGCCGTGGAGCGGGCATCGCGGGCGGCGGCGGCCCAGCGGGCGAATGCCCTCGCGGCCGCGACATCCCGGCCGGCCCTCTCCCCACAGCGCCGCCGCAGGCTGCGCCGTTCCCGCGCGCTCACCACACTGGTGCTCGTCGCGGGCGTCGTCGGTGCGATCGGCGGCGTCCCGGCGCTGCTCGCGACCGGGGCCTGGATCCTCCCGGTGCTCTCGCTCGCCATCGTCATTGCTGCCCTCTGGACGCTGGGCCGTCTCGCCCGTCCCGCCGCTGCCGCCTCACCGGCGTCCCCCCGCATCCCGGTCGCCCCCACGACTCCGGCCCTCTACGACGACGCCCAGCACGACCTCCCCGTTCAGGAGCGCCTGCGCCAGAGCTGGACGCCGCGCCCTCTCCCGAAGCCGCTGCACCTCTCGCCCGGAACGGTCGCCGCCGCAGCGATGGCCTCCGTGGACGCCGCCACCGAGCTGCGCCGCACCGCCGCCCGCGTCGAGTTCGACCGCCGCTGCGCCGAGGTGGCGCCGCCGCCTCCCGCCCCCGTGCCGCTCCGCCCGCGCCCGGCCGAGGCCGCCCCCGCCGCCGCGACCCTCCCTGCGCCCGCCGAACCCAGCCGCTACGCCACGATGGGCATCGTCGACGCCGATGTCCACGGCGCCCTCGACCTGGACGCCGTTCTCCGCCGCCGCCGCGCCGCCAGCTGAGCCCTTCTCGATTTCGAATCGGCGTCGGGAGGGTGCTAGGCTTGCCGAGCAGTTCAAGGGGCTATGGCGCAGTTGGTAGCGCGCTTCGTTCGCATCGAAGAGGTCAGGAGTTCGAATCTCCTTAGCTCCACCGACGAGACGCCCGATCGGACATGAGAAAGTGTGTTTGATCGGGCGTTTCTTGGATTTAATCGGTACATCTGGCGAGAGAGGCAGTACAGCTGCTGCTGTTGTATTCGTGGCATCTATTGGATTCTTGTAGACAATCTGAAATGTATCATCTTCGGTTGTGTAGGTTCACGACAAGAGGAGTGCGATTGGTGCGGTCATCGGTACATGGTCGCCGGTCTCAGCTTTGGTCATCGCCCTCGGTCTGTTGTCGTGCGACGGCTTCGCGTTTGAGGATCACTTCCACGATCGCCTCGGCGAGGTGTCTGGTGTCTGGTAGGTTTCTCTCCACCGCGTGGATGACGATGCGGCGTTCACTGGGTCTGCTGGGGATCGGTTGCTTGTCTGATATTGGCTGACGTGCGCTGATTGCCTGTTGCTGTCTTGCGAAGGCTCTGTATGCGAAACCTGCCTGTCGGACAAGACCAGGCCGTTCCTGGGATGCCGCCTTCTGTCGCGTGAGCACGGCCTCTTGATCAAGAGTGTGATTGAGCAGGTAGAAGTCGCGTAGTGCCTGCCGTTGCGCCGAGGTGAGAGTCTTCAGCGCGCTGGCGTCCGCGAGCTGGTCGGCAATGAGCGTTGAGCGACGGGTCAGGTACTCGGTGCTTGTGAGCCGAGGCATGTACCTGTTCTTGCACAGGCGGTGGAACGCTCGGTGAACAGCACTCTCGCGCCGCTCCATGTGATGGATAGTGCGTGTTTGGTGTGCTGCTCAGGGACGTTGGTTGAGGTGTGACGCGATAGATGGGTGAGGACCTCCCGGTCGAGAGTGGGGCTGTCTAGTTTCCCTGCACTCGATGACTTAGGAGGTCCTCGTGACCCACGCTAATGCTGCTTTGACTCCTCGCGAATGCCTCCGCCTGGCCCGCCAAGTCGTCGACGACGGCTGGTCCGTTGCTGCGGCGGCGACCTACTTCCGAGTGTCCTGACGCACCGCGGACCGATGGGCTCGTCGTTACGTGGAGATGGGCGAGGCGGGAATGCTGGACCGTTCGTCACGGCCGCATCACAGCCCGAACAAGACCCCGCGAAGACTGGTCCGCAAGGTCGTGCATCTGCGGTGGAAGAAGCGGCTGGGACCAGTCGGTATCGGCGCCCAGCTCGGCATGCCCGCCTCGACCGTTCACACGGTCCTCTCCCGGTGCCGGATCAATCGGCCCAGCCACGTCGACGTCCGCACCGGCGAACCCGCCCGCCGCTACGAGCACGACCATCCCGGATCGATGATCCACGTCGACATCAAGAAACTCGGCAACATCCCCGACGGTGGCGGCTGGCGCTACGTCGGACGTCTCCAGGGAGAGCGGAACAAGGCCATCACCGCGAAGCGGACCGGGAAACACGGGATCACCGGCGACATGATCACCGGCACAGCGTTCGCCGACGGCTGGGCATACGCCCGGCACTACAACTCCGAATCAGCCCGCCGCAACGCACTCCCGGCCTGGCTGCACTCCTACAATCACCACAGGCCCCACACCGCCATCGGCAGCCAGCCACCCATCAGCAGATTGACCAACGTCCCTGAGAAACACAGCTAGGGCTGGTGTTCGGGTCTGTGCGGTCGTGTTCGCGGCGATCGCTCTCGGTGCGGGAGTGGTCGGCTGTGCAGGGAGTGGGCCGGCAGGGAAAGGAACGGGAAAGAGCATGACGTCGAAGGCGATGACGCCGCGGGAGGGCCGGGACGCGGTGGTGGATTTCGTCATCGGGACGACGAAGCAGCTTCA
Source organism: Leifsonia xyli subsp. cynodontis DSM 46306 (assembly GCF_000470775.1). Lineage (NCBI taxonomy): Bacteria > Bacillati > Actinomycetota > Actinomycetes > Micrococcales > Microbacteriaceae > Leifsonia > Leifsonia xyli. The sequence goes on along the minus strand of NC_022438.1, from coordinate 1,974,485 downwards.
CATCACCGGCTGGTGGCCGCGGAGCGGTCCGGTGTGGGCGGATGAGTGCGGGCTCGGTGGCGGTGTGCTGGGGGCGAGTTACAGCTACGACCACTGGGCCCCACGCGGGACAGACCATCAGGGCGACGCCGAACGCGTCGCTGCCTACTGGGAATCCCTGGGCATGTCCGTGCGGATCACCGACTCCACACCTTCCCCCACAGTGTATGGGTCGGGCGGCCCGGTACTCCGCGCGGATTTCGATACGAATGCTTCTGACAACTCGTATAGCGGCGGCGCGCTGGCCCCGTGCTCCCCGGGAGATGCGTGGGAGTTGAACGAGGAGGATGGGGCGGAGCGGGATCGGGGGAAGGTCCTCCCAGGGGATGAGGGTGTGATTCCGTGGGAGCAGTGGAACACCCTGGCCCCGTCGCCACGCCCCTCGGACCCGTTGAACGGTGCCGAACCGTGACATGCCCCGGGCGCTGAGACGGTAACGCGATCACCGGGCGAACCAGGCCACGCAAACGGACGCCCCTACGATCCGTCGCACCAGGCAGGAACCTACCGATCGGCTCCCACCGCGTATCCGAAATCGCCTGAAACCGCGACACAGCTCCCACCCATCGCACGACTCTCACCACCCCGTCTGGGCAGCACGCCTGACCCCGGCGGCAGAGCAGAGCGGCCGGCTGGCGATGCGCCGGACCGGCAGTGCGTCATCTCAGTGCCGCACCGGCTCCGCGATCGCCTCCACCGGCATCCCGACGGTGTCCGTCAGATGCTCGCGGATCTCGGTCACCAACGCCCACGACCCCATCACGATCGCCCGTGTCTGCCCCGGGCCGTCACACAGCATCTCCGCCGACCAGGCCCGAACCGCCCGCAGCGCCGCTTCCCCGTGCGCACAGCGCTCCGAAGTCCCGGGCCGTCCGCTCCGCTCCGTGCGGACCAGCCACGTCACCGTCATCCGCATCGGAGCCGCGAGCGGAATGACCTCCCGCGCATCCTCGACCTCGACGAACACCCGCCCCCGCGAACACAGCGGCAACAGCGCCAGCTCGGCCTCGAGCTCGGTCAACGACGTGTCGTCCCCGACGACGAGGAACTGCACGCGGTCGTCGTGGTGCGCGGTGTCGCCGGTGTGTGCCGCGTGATCGGGTCGATACATATCGCCTTCGAGTATAGGCGAGGCTTACCTAAGTTCAACCCGTCGCTCTGGCGTCTCGAAGGGGACGCCCAGCATGCGGAGGGTCCCTCGACGCCGCATTTCACCACCGCCCGGCAGGCCGCACCCCCGCCCCCTCCACCGGATGCGCACGCCGCATCCGTCCCTTCCGATCGGGCCGGTGGCGGGGCATGAATCGAGGCATGCGTCCGACGTCGGAGTCCCCTGTCGCCCCGATGCTCGCCCGGGCCGTCCCCGCTGTGCCCGACCCGGGCAGCGCCTCCGCAGGTCTCAGTTACGAGCCCAAATGGGACGGCTTCCGCGCGATCGTCTACGCCGGAGACGCCGGAGACGGTGCGGTCGGGGAGGTCGCGATCGGCAGTCGCGGGTCCAAGACGCTCACGCGCTATTTCCCCGAGTTGGTGAACGCGTTCCGGCGCATCCTGCCGGGCCCGTGCGTGCTCGACGGCGAGATCGTCGTGCCGACCGGCGACCCGGGCAGTCAGCGTCTGGATTGGGAAGCGCTGTCCCAGCGCATCCATCCCGCCGCGAGCCGGGTGAACCTGCTGTCCGAGCAGACCCCGGCGACCTTCATCGCCTTCGACCTGATCGCGCTCGGCGACGAGTCCCTCCTCGATCGGCCGTTCTCGGAGCGTCGCGCGGCGCTCGAGGCCTTCGCGAGCGCACTGCCGGAACCCGTGCGCGTCACCCGGGCCACGACCGATGTCGAACTCGCCAAGCGCTGGCTGGTGGAGTTCGAGGGAGCCGGCCTCGACGGTGTCGTCGCAAAGCCTCTGGACGGTTCGTACACGCCGAACAGACGAACGATGCTGAAGATCAAGCACCATCGCACGGCGGACGCGATCGCCATCGGCTACCGCGTCCACGCCAGCGGCCACGGTGTCGGCTCGATCCTGCTCGGCCTCTACGACGAGTCCGGGGCCCTCCGAAACGTCGGCGGTGTCTCCGCCTTCAGCGACGCCCGTCGGCTGGAGCTGATCGACGCGCTCGAACCCCTCGTGGAGCGCGATGCGTCGGGGGGCCGCCGTCTCGGGCGAAACCGAACGCAGCCGCTTCTCCTCCGGCAGGGATGTCTCCTTCGTGCGGCTGCGCCCCGAGCGGGTGCTCGAGGTCCGCTACGACCAGATGGAGGGGATGCGCTTCCGTCACACAGCGCAGTTCGAGCGCTGGCGGCCCGACCGCGATGCCCGATCGTGTACCTTCGAGCAGCTTGTGTACCCCGTGGCGTACGATCTCGCCAGTGTGCTCAGCTGACGCGTGGCCGTGGAGCCGGGCCGGGTGCGACCCACCCGCCGCGCCGCGGGCCCCGTGTCCGCGTCAGCTCTTCTTCGCGCGGCTCGGCTGCACGCGCGGGGGCTCGCCCGGCATCTTCGGGTAGTCCGGCGGAAAGGGCAGCTCACCGAGGCCGGAGTCGAGGTCACGTCGCCACCAGTCGAGCAGGGTCCCGATGCTGCCCGGGCTCTCACCGAACGACGCCCAGGGATCGCCGACGCTGCGCAGGCGCCCCGGCACGGTGAGCACGGTGAAGTCGCGCGGGTCGACGTGTCCGAGTTCGTCCCAAGTGAGGGGAGTGGAGACGGGGGCGTGGGCCAGCGCCCGCGGGCTGTACGCGCCCGCCATCGTCCGATCGCGGTTCGCCTGGTTGAAATCGACGAAGACCCTCTCTCCGCGCTCTTCCTTCCACCACGCGGTCGTGACGCTGTCCGGCATGCGCCGCTCGAGTTCGCGGGCTGCGGCGATGACGGCGTGCCGGACATCCAGAAACTCATACGCCGGCTCGATCGGGGCGAACACATGAAGACCGCGGTTCCCGGAGGTCTTGACGAACGCCTCCAGCCCCGCCTCGGCGAGCACCGTGCGCAAGCGGATCGCGGCCGGGACAGCGTCTGCGAACGTGGTCCCCGGCTGCGGGTCCAGGTCGATGCGAAGCTGGTCCGGAGCATCCGCATCCTCCGCTCGGGAGGGCCACGGATGGAAGACGACCGTGTTCATCTGCGCCGCCCACACGGCCGCCGCGGGCTCGTCGAGGACGAGCTGCGGATGCGTCCGCCCACTCGGATAGACCACCATCACCGAACGCACGAACTCCGGGGCGCCTCGCGGCGGGTTCTTGGAAAAGAACTGCTCGCCGCCGATGCCTCCGGGAAAGCGCTGAAGCGACACTGGGCGGTCCCCGTTCGCACGGACGAACGCCTCACCGACATCCACGAGATAGTTCGCGAGGTCCGCTTTGGTGATCCCCGGCTCCGGCCAGAGCACCCGCCCCGGGCTGGAGATCCGGATCTCGCGGTCGCCGTGCGGGCCGGGAACGGTGAGCACAGCCGCGTCGCCTGCCATACGACCACCGTAGTCCCCGAACAGCCGGTGACCAGGGTGTGAATTCTGTGTGGGATGCGCGGCAGGCACTCTCGCCGGAAGCGAACGGGGCGAGAATGATTGTGCGTCCGCCCGCCGGGCTCGCAATGGAACGAGGTGAATCCCTTGAGGATCGTCAGCTACAACCTCCGCAAGCATGCCGCCGGAAACGAGCTCGAGGGCATCGCCTCAGCGCACGGGGTCGACGCACTGTGCCTCCAGGAGTGCGACAGCGAGGCGCTGCCTGCGCGTTTGCATCATCTCCAGCTCGCGGACGCCACACGGGCCAACCGTCTCGGACTCGCTCTGTATGTGCGCGATGAGCGGTATGAGATCCTCGACACCCAGGTCTTCGCCGTCAACAAGTCTCTGCACGACCGTGTGCTCGCCCCGGCGAACGAGCGGCTCCTCGCCGCCCTCCTGCGGGACCGCGACTCCGGAGAGCGGGTTCTGGTCGGTTCGTTCCACGCCGCCCCGCTGACGGCCTTCAACTCCCTGCGGCGCAAGCAGATCGCCGCCGCGCACGACGGAATGCGGTCGCTCGCCCCGAACACCCCGGCGATCATGGTCGGGGATTTCAACTATCCGTGGTTCATTCGCGGGCTGGAACGCCACCTCACCACATCCGGGTACACCCTCAAGCGCAGCGACGAACCGACCTATCTGCGCTACAAGTTCTTCAGCGGCTACTTCGATTTCGTCACCTCCACCGGTTTCGATGTCGAGCGGGTCGATGTCCTCCCCGCGGGGGCGTCCGACCATCGGGCCATCCGGCTCGACGCGCAACGAGCAGCTTAGCGGCGCGGCCGCGTACGCGCTGCCGGGTCCTCGCCGCATGCGGGCGCGCTCACCGACGCTCACGACATCGGCTCCGCATCGGGCGGCCGAGTGCTCGACGGGTTCGCCTCACTCGCCTCACCGGCGACGGACGCCGCCGGGGCCGCACCGACAGGCGTCGGCAGAACGGTCTGCGGGCTCTCTGGAGCCAGCGTGGCCGCGGCGATATCCGCTCCCCGCTCCGGGCCGGCCCGGCTGCCGCAGGAGTCGCGCACGCTCTCGCACGAAGGCGATGCCGGGGAAGCTGATCCTGTCCCCCGGCTCGGGTTCGATCACCCCGAGGTGTACCAGCCGCGACCGGACGCCTCCGACCCGGCGCCCGACGGCTGCCGCTATCTCCGGGAAGCTCACACCCCGGTGATAGAAGTCGACGATCCGGTTCTCGTCTTCTTCCGTCCAGCGGCGGTAGGCGTTGGGATGCGCTTGGTCCGTGCGTCCTCTCCGGCAGCGGCCTTCGCCCTCCCCCGGCGAGGTGAACTGGACGCTGAGCACCTCGCGGAGGTCGTAGCGCGCGATAGCGCGTTCGCTGGTGGTGTCCCAGCAGGCGAGCGCCTCGTCTTCGACCGTGATGAGGGACGACTCGACCTCCGCACAGGAATCGTCCACGAATAAAATATTCAGCATTATTAATCCCCCCATTTGCCATAGTGAGAATGTAGCCCATTGATGGGTCATACTCAAGACCGGCCGGGACAGCGCGACAAGGGAGCGGGAGGCACGCACGGCGGGCGACATCGCGAGAACGGTATACGGGCACCGGGATTCCCCGGTACGCATCGCATTCGGAGACGAACGAACGGAGGCCGCCGAGCGCAGACGGAGCCCCGAGCGCTCCTGCCAGCGGCGCGTCTCTCACCGAGGACGCCGCCGACGCGGTCAGTACCCTGTTCGCTCTTCCCTCAGCTGCGCGAGGTCGCGCCAGATCAGGAGCTTGAGGCGCGCCGGCCTCTCGCGCTCGTAGTCGGCTTTCAATGCCTCGACGCCGCTGAAAGCATCCAGGCCGGCCTCGATCGTCTGCCCGATCTCATCCCAGGCGTCGCGGCGGCCGCGCTCCACGAGAGCGAGCAGCTCTTCCTCCGAGTCCGATTTGGCGCGGAGGGCGGTGGCGAGGTCCGTGGCGGAGTCCCGGCGCAGACGCAGGTTCACGACATCGACATCGCGGTAGTCGTGAGGATGCTGCGCATCGCCGCCGAGCCCCTCGGCTGTGGACAGTTCCTCGTCGATCCGCCCCGCGGCCTCGCCCTGCTCGGCGGCGAGTAAGCGCAGTATGGCGGCAGCCTCGGCGGTGTGCCGCGAGGGCTCGTAGTCATGGCCGTCTTGGATGACGTCGACCATGATGTGGTTCTTCACGGCCATACGGGTGGCATATTCCGCGAGGAGCATACCCTCCTCGACGGACTGCTCCCGCGTCGGAACGGGCGGCGTCGGCAGAGCGGCCTCATCGAACGGGCGCGTCCTCACCGTTCGGTCCGGACCTCGCCGGAGCCACTTCGGCCAGCGCATTCCTGCCCACATCCCTTCGATCGCGGGGCGCCGATGACAGCGCCACGCCCCCCATTCTGTCTCATGGCTCAGGCTGATGGCCGGGCGTGGAAGAACTCATTGGCGCGAGCGGTGAACAGGAGGGACAGCACGAGGAACGCCCACAGGATCTCCACGACACCGCCGACGAGCTGCTGCGTGAACAGCTGCAGGATGCCGTTCAGAACGCTGATGACCATAACGATGGTCACCACAGCGCGGGAGAACGTGTTGCCGTTCAGGAGACCGCGGGCGACGAGGAGGACGACGATCCCGATGACGATCGACAGGATCGCCGAGGTCGTGATGCCGGCAAGCGCACCAGCGTCGTCCGTCCGGGCCATCGAATCGCGCGTGAACAAGACGATCGCGCCGCCGACGATGCTCAGCACGCCGTTGATGTACGTGAGGACGGCGACGAAAGTGACGGAACCGGGACGTTTGGGCAACGCGGGCCTCCTTAGACGCTGGGTGGTCGTTGAGGCGAGGATACCGGTCCGAAGGCGCTGGGTGGAGGGCTATCGGCGTCGGTTCCTTCGGGATGCCGGCAGCGGTGCGACAGCACCGGCCCCGCCGTGGGCTCACGCACGCTCGCACTGTCCGGTACGCGTCCGGATGTCGGTGGCCGGTGGCAGAGTGGGTTCATGGCCGGCGTGCGGTATGAATTCCAAGCAGAGCTGTTCCGATGGGCGGCCCGACGCGATCTGTGGGTGTTCGCGAGGCTGCCGGAGGAGGTGTCAGAGGAGATCCGGTTGCAGCCGCATCCACCGGCGGGGTTCGGATCGGTGAGAGTCGAGGTCACGCTCGGCGGGTCGCGGTGGTCGACCTCGGTGTTCCCGGAGAGCGCGGAGGGCGCGTACGTGGTGGCGATCAAGGGGACGGTGCGGCGACGGGAGGGAGTCGGGGTCGGGGATACGGTGCGGTTGGGAGTGGAAACGGTTTCATAGCAGCGCTACGCCCGGAAGCGCCGTCGCGTTCGCGGACGGCCCAGAGGCAGGGGACGATCGCGTCACTCGTCGCCCAGCTGCCGGCGGCGGAACGAACGCGCATTCATCCAGTTGGCGCACGTCCGGGAGCAGTAGCGACGCGAGGCGTTGCGCGAGCGATCGAGGAAGTAGTCGTCGCAGCGTTCGGCGGAGCAGCGGCGCAGGCCGTCCCAGCCGGTCTCGTCGCCGACCAGCTCGGCCAGGGCGGTGGCCGTGTTCACGGCCGTGCGGGAGAGAGGATCGGGCCGAGTGCTCCGCAGCCGGAGCTCCCAGCGTCCGGTCGGGCCGAGCGCGAGCACGGGGTTCGCACCGGCGCCGGCCAGCATCCCGTTCAGAATGCCGCATGCCTCCGCAAGAGTCTTCGCAGCGAACACGGCGCGCAGTTCACGGCGCAACCGCATGCTGTCGGGCAGACGCTGGACAAGGGCGCCGACGCCCGTGTCGTGGGCGGGGAAGGAGGATGCCAGCCGGCCGCGACGCCACTGACTGAGTCCATTCGCGAGTTCGAGGGCCAGCTCGACATCGTCGGCTCGCTGGGCGGTGCTTTCATGCATGATGATCACATGTTAGGGAGGAAAACATGCGTAGGCGAACCAACGATGTCTCCGCGTGTCGGCGAAAGGCCGGCGCGGTGTGGAGATCTCAGCGGTTGCGACCGGTGGAGTCAGGCCGCCGAGGTGATCCCGGCGCAGCACGGTCTGCCCCGAATCCGGGCAGAGAGAGCCGCGACGATGCGCACATCGACGACTTCACCGCCAGCGCGCCGAGCGCTCTCGCCCTGCCCCAAGCCAGCGGGTCGCGTAAGGCCCCGCCAGCATGCCAGCGGGGCCTTACAGACACATATGGTGGGTGAGGATCAGACCATCGCGTACATCGAGTTGTTGCCCGCCTGCCGGCTCATACGCGTGACCGTCCGGCCATCCAGGATGCCCTTGACCGGCAGCGGAGTGGGGACCTGGGCGCCGTTCGCGCTGCCGTTGCCGAGTGCATACTCGTGGTTCGTTCCCCACGAGACGATGACGCCGTCCGTGGTGAGAGCGTAGGCGGAGTCGTCGCCAGAGGCGAGAGCGGCGATACCGCTGAGGGGCGGGTTGAGCGGGGCGGGAGCGAGACGGTTTCCGGTGGCCGTCGGATCACCGAGGACGGCTCCGCTGTTGTAGCCCCACGAGTAGACGCTGCCGTCCACGACCGCATAGGCCTGGCGCAGCCTGGCGATGAGTGCGGTGGTGGCTCCGGCGGGGAGCGCGACCGGCGTGGGGTTAGTGATGACACCTCCGGACGTGCCGATCCCGAGACGGCCATCGTCGTTGTTGCCCCCGGCGACGGTGGTGCCGTCGGCGAGGAGCGCGTAGACCGAGTACTCGCTTCCGACGACCTGCGCGACGGGCGCGCCGACCGCGATCCGCTCCGCGGTGTACTCCGCGGTGTAGGCGTCGGAACCGGTGCGGGCCATGACGTTGTACTGGTTCTGTCCCCAGCCCCAGAGCTCACCGTTCTCGAACACGACGAAGCAGGAACGCCCGACTCCGGCCATGCTCACGACCTTCAGCACGGGGAGGCCGGAGACGAGAGTGGGAGTGCCGAGCGAGTTGCCGTTGCCCTGGCCGTTCGCACCGTAGGAGCCATCGCCCCACGCGTAGACGTCGCCTTCGGCCGCGACGTAGACGTTCGTGAAGCCGGCCGTGGCCAGATAGGCGCCCCGGATGCCCGGCGCGAGCGTCGGCCTGGACGTCTGGGGGATGCCGTTGACGCCGACGCCCCAGGTGTACGCCGCACCGTTCTCGGCCACAGCGACCACGAGGTTGTACTTGAGGTTGCATTCGACCACCGAGGCGCGCTCGGCGATCTGGACGACCACCGGCTGCTGCTGCATGGCGCGGGAGCCGATGCCGAGGTTTCCGCTCGGGTCGAGACCCTTCTCAAGCCCGGACCGAGACGTCCCGCGGTGTCACCGTCGGCGCGCGTTGGCATCGGGTGGAAGGGAGACCAGGTGGAGAATGAACGAGCTTCCCGCGGGGACGGCGTACGACACCTGCAGGGGCGAGGCGATCGCTCCCGCTGGGGTGTGGTTGTCCACCGTGCCCTGGCTCGTTCCGTCGACGACCACGGCGTAGCTTCCCTGCGCCATCCCCGACACCTGGAGGACGCCCGTGTGCGCCGTCCCGGACACCAGCCTCAGATCGGCGCTGTTCTTACCGATGATCGCCTGGGTGTAGCGGTCGCTCCCCAACTGCACCGACAGCTGTTGCGTCACGAGGTTCAGCCGCTGCTGGACGCCGTCCGATGGCAGCACGGTGTACGAGTACTGATCGGAGCTTTCACTGCCGCCGTAGGCGGCCGTGCCGAAGATCGGGTCGTCGGTGACGAGGTCCGTGCTCATCGTCTGCACGGCGCCCCAGAGCCCCAGATCGGACTCGCCGGTCATTCCGCGCCAGCCGTTGAGGAACTGGACGCCGGGGCCTCCACCGACACCGAGCGTTCCGAGAGCGCCCTTCTCCGCTTGGTAGGTCCACGCCGACGCGCCGATGTTGGCGGCGACGTCGCTGATCTGCCCGGAGTTGACATTGGCCAGGTTCATGAGCTTGGCGCCGTAGTTGAGACGTTCCAGGACCGACCGCTGGCTCGATGACACCGCATCCGCTCCCATCTGCAGAGCGGACGTCCGGTTGCTGTAGTCATCCATCGCGTACCCGGCGAGGGCAGCGCTGTACTGCGATTGCCACCAACTCTCACCGAGGATCGTGGTCGGGTCCGCGTACAGGTACCAGACCGGCATCTGCCCGCGAGTGGCCCGCGTCTTCGCGACGATGTCCCGCATCATGCGCAGAGCGTTCGCGCGATCCGAGCCCAGGTTCAGCTCGGCCAGCATGTAGACGGCCTCCTCGCCGGTGTTGTCGAATGAGTACTCCGATCCATAGGGATACTTGGTGGAGGCGAAGTTTTTGTATTTCGTCGCCATCTTCGACAGCACCTCGTCCGCTTGGCGCGTCATCCTCTCTGCCTGCAATGCGGCGATCAGGGCGGGTGTGGTCTGCTCGCCCATCAGCCCCGTGCTCCAGTTGTACGAGATCGATTCGCTGTAGAGCCTCTCGAACACGTTGAAAGCGACGTTCAGGCACCAGGTCGCCGGATGCGTGTAGGCCACCAGACTGGGGTACTTCTTCTCGATCTGGTACATGCCGAAGAAAGTGTTGTAGACGTGCGGATAGGCATACCCCCGGTAGCTCAGCGTGTCGTTCGCCGAACCCGGTTTGCCCTGCTCCCAGAAGTTGTGGACGAGGTAGCTGGGTTCCGGGTCGTCGGGGGTGTTCCCCATCAGGTTCTCCCACACGGCCTTCTCCAGATACATGTCGAGCGATGACACCTCGCCGGCCACCGGCAGAACGCTGTTCTTCGCGGCCAGGAACTCACCGTGGGTGAGACCCTAGTCGTCCCCCAGTCCCCAATAGCCGTCGTACTTAGAGATGGTTTCAGTAGTCGTTTTTGGTGAGTTTGCGGGCGCTGGTGATCGCGATTGCTAGAGCGACGAGCGCCGTGATCGTTGAGGCGGTGCGGTCGTAGCGAGTGGCGAGTTTCCGGAAGGCGAGGATCCAGGCCATGGTGCGTTCGACTACCCAACAGTGTTTACCCAGTCACTGTTTGGAGTCGACTCCGATTCGTGCGATGCGTGCCTTGATCCCACGACAACGCAGGTAACAGCGGACGCGGCGGTTGTCGTAAGCCTTATCGGCGTGGAAGATAACCGGGCGGCGTCTGGGCCGACCGCGGCCGACGCCCTTGATCGCGGTGATGTTGTCTAACACAGGTTCCACGAGCATGGAGTCGTGTCGGTTGGCGCCGGAGATCTCCACATGCAGCGGGAGTCCGTTGCGGTCGGTCAGGACATGGTACTTGGTGCCCCGTTTCCCACGATCCGTGGGGTTAGGTCCAGTGAGATCGCCCCCCTTTTCGCCCGGACACTTACGGAGTCCAGGCAGGTTCTTGACCAGTCGATCATGCCAGCCTGGCCGAGTTCGTCGAGCATGATCTTCCGCAGTGCATCCCACGCGCCCGCTTCGGACCATTCACGCAGACGCCGCCAACAAGTGACCCCGGACCCATACCCCAACTCGGGCGGGAGCTTCTCCACGGGATCCCCGTCAGCAGCACGAACACGATCCCAGCGAACACCTTCCGGTCAGGAACCCGAGGCTGCCCAGCCCGCCCATTGACCACAGGCGGCCGAGGCGGAATCAACGGCTCCAGCCGCTCCCACAACATATCCGTAATGAACCGATCCTCAGCAAGCGTCGACACTCGACCAGCATCCCCGCTAACCAGCCACAACAACCACCGCCACGCCGACTACTGAAACCACCTCTTATCTCGGCGCCCTTGCGGAGGGTTGTCCGAGGTCGGCACAGAGCCATCGGAGGCGTTCATCATCCAGTCGTCGTAGGTGCCATAGCGGATGTCCGATGGCGGGAGGCCATCGGCCGCTGCCCACTGCTGTCTCGTCACCATGAAGCTGGCGTGGTCGCTGAGGAGCGAAGCGGGCTTGTCGATGACGAAGAACTGCAGCACTGTGTACCGGGTCTTTCCCGCCGAGTCCTTGTAGACGACGGTCACCCGGTTGTTGCCGAGTTGGGTTCGGTCAAAACCGAGCCGATAGATCGAATACGCACCGTTGGTGCGGTCGAGGCTTACCGACGGAGTGGTCGGCGAGGGTCCGTGGAGGTCGTTGAGGCTCTTGGCCGTCACCGAGGAGATCGACCCCTTGACCCGAAGCCCGATCTCCGCCTGCTGATCGTATGGGACCACCATCCCCGGCTGCACGGCGACATCGAGCGAACCCTGAGCGTACAGCGCATCCTGACGGTCGGCGTCCGACGTGGTCTTGGCGATTTGATAGATCAAAGTCTTGCTCTTCCCCGCGTCCAGGCTCGACGCGGTCGACCCCAGATACCCGCGATCGGTCCTCTGGATCGCCATCGAGTTCGGGTAGTACACGTTGAGGCCCTTGATGTTGGAACCCTCGTCGCTGGAGTTCCACGCCCACGAGGTGTCCCCGACCTCCTCCGTGCGCCAGCGATCCTGGTACTCGAATCCCGATCCGGTCGCGGAGTCGGAGGACAGCAGAAGCGACGGCCCCTGGCCGCTCGGGCGCCCGATGGCGACGGAGGAACTGTTCTTCCCGATGTACGAGTGAGCGATCGTCCGCGTCTCGTAGATCTCGTCGCCGCCCTTCCACAGCTCATTGTCAGGGACGGGTATCCCCCAATCGCCGATGACGAGACGCTGGCCCGACGTGTTGGTGACGGTCTGCTTCCACACGAGCGAGCCATCGGCGTCGAAGGAGTAGTTCTCGGTGAAGGTGAAGCCGGAGATACCCTGATCGTTGGCGGAGTTCTGATACTTGACCGTCACCGAGTTCGCTGTCGCGCTCACCGTGCGCCCGTCTGAGGACTGCGTCGTCCAGGCGGTCCGCCACGGAGTGGAGCCGACGCCTCCCACGGTCGGGGCGCCGGGACCGGTGGCGTAGGAGAAGAGGACGTTCCCGAGCCACTGCTTGTACTTGGCGTCGGGCTCCTTCCCCTGGTCGGGAGCGACGTCGGGATTCATGACGTACTGCGTGTCGTAGAGGTCGCCCGGGATCTTCAACGACTGAATGCTCCCGTCGCTCGCGAAACCGATGGCGAGCTGACGGGAGCTCAGGGTGTGCGGGTACGTCGTGGCTCCCGCCGCAGCGGGAGCCACGATCGCCACAGTCCCGATCAGCGAGAGCGTGAGCAGCACCGCGGATGCCCCGCGGACGGTTCTGATGGAGGAGCGCATGCTTCGTCCTCGTCGTCAAGGAGAGACAGCTCCGGCACTCGCTGCCGAGCGGATGAGTGGAGTGCCGCCGAGTCGCCGGAGAAGTGATCCCGGGAGACCGGACGCTGCCACTCCCCTGCCGTTTTCCGCGCCTCGGGGTTCATCGAAGAACCAGTAAATGTATTTTCGGTGTGACTTTAACTTTTGTTTTCTTTTTAGTCAAGAACCCTCAGACCCAAGACCGCTTGCCAGTCGACAGCGTGGTCTCTCTGCCGGTCGACAGCGTGGTCTGCTCCGGCGATCCACTCATCGGCTCGCGGAGCGAGGATCGAGCGTCCGCGCCCAGCAGCCCCCGAGCCGATTCAGGCGGGGCGTGGCTCGGGACGGTGGCCGGGCAGCCGTCCCGCCGCTCCGGTCACCCGCCGCCGTTCCCGCCCCAGCCGCCGTTCCCATTGCCGCCGCCGACGCCCGCGTGGCCGCTCCGGTCCGTCGGCTGCGGCGTCGGGGTGTCCGTGGGCGGACCGGTCGGGACCGCCGGTCCCTGCCCCGAACTCACCTGGATCGTGATCGACGCCCCGGCCTCCGCCATGGTCCCGGCCGCCGGGTCCGTGCCGGCGACCATCCCGGCCGGCTGGTAGCTCATGACCGGGATCGGGTCGGCCGCCACGACCAGCCCCAGCCCCTGAAGGAGATCCCGGGCGTCCGCGAAGGTCTTGCCGGAGACATCCGGGACGCTGATTCTGTTCCCGTAGAGCGCGATGTCCCCCGGCTTCGGGAAATCGACGCCGCCGTAGACCTTGTCGAGCGCCTTCTGGATGGGTTTCACGATCGAGAACTTGACATTGCCCCCGCCGATGCCGTGGAAGCTGAGGCTCCGCAGCGGCGTCGAACCGGAGACGTTGCCGACCCAGGTGGCCTGCGCGACTTTGGTGGTGGAGGTGATGAGCCAGTTCTGCAAAGAGTCGTCAGTGGTCCCGGTCTTACCGAGGACCGGTGTGCCGTCCCAGGGATTGGCGCTCGTCGCCGTCCCGTTCTTCATCACGCCCTGAAGCGCGTAGTCGACGTCGGCGGCGATGTCCTTGCCGAGACCCTGCGTACATGTGGTCGGACTGACCTTGTGCTCGGTTCCATCCGCGTTGAGCACCTTGTCGATGGCGACGGGAGTGCAGACGCTGCCGCCGTTGGCGATGCCCGCGTAGGCGATGGCCATCGTCAGCGGGGAGACGGTGTTGGTGCCGAGGATCATCGACGGGTAGGAGTTCAGCGTCCCGCGGGTCGCCGCCGTGTGGACGCCGAGGGATTTCGCGGCCTTCAGGATGGAGCAGAGGTCGGTCTTGGTCGCCATCATCGCGAAAGCCGAGTTGACCGACTCCGCCGTCGCCGACATCACAGAGAGACGGTTCGCCGATCCCTCGTCGTTCTGCACCGGCCAGGGCGGACCGGAGACGCTGCCACAGCTGTTCGAGAAGTCGGACATCGGGAACAGGTGCTGCGAGGCGTCCACACTCTCGTATAGCGAATGCCCGGCTTCCAGCCACGCCGCCAGGTCGAACGCCTTGAAGGTCGATCCCGTCTGGAACCCCTGCGATCCTCCGTACGCCTCATCGGTGTTGTAGTTCACCGCCGTCGTGCCGTCCGCTGGCTGATCCGTGTTGTTGAACGCACGGTTCTGGACCATCGTCACGATGCGCCCGGTGCCGAGCTCCACCGAGACATTGGACGCCCCGAGGTCGATGCCCGACCGCGAGGCGGGGATGTACTTGCTGAGCGACTGCTGCGCCACCGCCTGCAAGTCGAGGTTCAGCGTCGTGTAGATCTTCAGCCCACCGCGGTTCAGCGTACCCCAGCGATCGTCGCTCGTCTTGCCGTAAGCGGAGTCGTTGAGGATGACATCGCGCACGTAGTCGCAGAAGAACGCCGCGTTGTAGTGGGCCGCGGCAGCGCATCCCGAACTGGACGGCGTGATCGCCGGCTGGACCGGCGTCTTCTGGGCCGCATCCCGATCGGCCGCCGTGATCTTGTGGTTCACGTACATCCGGTCGAGCACGTAGTCGCGCCGGTCCCTCGTCAGCTCGTACCCGTTGGCAGCCCCGTTGTCCTTGTTGCCCGGCTCATCGACCCGCAGATTGGCCGGGTTGTTCACCATCGCCACCAGGGTCGCGGCCTGCGGGAGCGTAAGGTCCTTGGCCGCGACGCCGAAGTAGTAGGCCGCCGCGGCCTGGATGCCATAGACCTGCCCGCCGAAGCCGACCACGTTCAGATAGCCCAGCAGGATGTCCTTCTTGCTGTACTTCTTCCCCAGCCCGACCGCGTAGCGCATCTCCTGGATCTTCCGCTGCAGTGTCGCCCCCGCCGCATCGTCGTAGCACGCCTGCACCTTCTTCTGATCGGTCAGCGCCTCGCACTTCTCGACCTCGACGTTCTTCACATACTGCTGCGTGATGGAGGAACCACCCTGCAAGCTCCCGCCCACCAGCGTCGAGAGGGCGCCGCGGATCGTGCCGAACAGATCCACTGCGCCTTCGGAGTAGAAACGCGGGTCCTCGACGGCGACCGCCGCGTCCTTGACCGACTGCGCGATGTCCGCCCAGCCGACATCCCGCCGATTCTGCGCGTAGAACTGCGCGATCGGCACATCCTGCCCGCCCTGCTTCGCGTACAGGGTCGAATTCTGCGCGAACTCCTGGATCTTCAGGTCGCCGGGAAGCTGGTTGAAGTCCGCGATGCCCGCCGCAGCCGCGACGCTCGCCCCCAAGACGCCGGGGAGAAGGAGAAGAGAGGTGAGCACTGCGGCGACCACGGCGAGGCTGAGGAACTGCAAGACGGCACGGCGCTGCGTCCGCGGCGTCGGCAGCTCGAACCACTTGAGCGGCTCGATACGCTGGTTGATCGCTTGCAGGTGCGAGTTGTCGGGGAAACGCTCGGAGGTCGGCACGCGACTACCGTTCCAGGCCGGGCTGGGCACAGGGTTGATGCGCGGGGCGGGAAGATGCGGAGGTTCTCAGGAAGAGGGTGGCGGGACGGCATGCCGGGGCGCCGAGTCGATGCGGCGAGAGCTCCCGCGCCCTCCACGGCAGGGCCGCGCAAACGGGACCGCCACGAAGCCTCTCCTCGCTTCCGGGGCCGCAGGACGCTCTCCGCTCCGCAGACTCGGCTGTCGCTCGCATCGGCGTACCCTGTGCCGCGTGGATGTGATGACGTGGCTCCTCGACGGCGACCCCGCGATCCGCTGGCAGGTCCGGCGCGATCTTCTGGACGACCCCGCTGGGGCGAGCGCCGACCGTACACTCGTGGAGACGACAGGATGGGGCGCGGAGCTCCTCGACGCCCAGACTCCCAGCGGCGACTGGGGTCACGGCGCGTGGAGCCCGGAGGGCCTGCTCGGCGTGGACGATGCGATGCTGCTGCTCGCGCTGCTCGGCGCGACCGGCCCGCGGACGTGGGCGGCGGCGGCCCGGGTGAAGGCGGGTGTGGACTGGGGCGAAGAATGGTGGAACTGTCCTTTCTTCGACGGCGAGGTCGAAGCATGCATCAACGCGCGCGTTCTCACCGCGGGCGCACACGTCGGCGAAGCCAGCGAGCTGATCGTCACACGGTTGCTGGAGGAACAGCAGGATGACGGCGGCTGGAACTGCTTCGCGGAGACGCGCGAACAGCCGGGATCGTTCCACAGCACGATCTGCGCGCTGGAGGGGCTGACCGCCTACCGGGACACAGACGGGCCTTCCCCGGTCGGGACGGCGATCGGACGCGGACAGGAGTACCTGCTGTCGCGCTCGCTGATGCGCCGGAGACGGGACGGATCGCTGATCTCGGAAGCGTGGCTGGACTTCCGCTTCCCCTTCTCCTGGCACTACGACGTGCTGCGCGGGCTGGACTCCCTGCGCGCAGCGGGCGTCGCGGCGGACCCGCGAGCGGCGGCGGCGCTAGGTGTGTTTCTCAGGGACGTTGGTCAATCTGCTGATGGGTGGCTGGCTGCCGATGGCGGTGTGGGGCCTGTGGTGATTGTAGGAGTGCAGCCAGGCCGGGAGTGCGTTGCGGCGGGCTGATTCGGAGTTGTAGTGCCGGGCGTATGCCCAGCCGTCGGCGAGGGTGCGGTGGAAGCGTTCGATCTTGCCGTTCGTCTGCGGATGGTAGGGCCGGGTGCGTTTCGGTTGGATGCTGAGCTCGGCGCAAGCGTCGCGCCAGGCGTATGAGCGGTATGCGGAGCCGTTGTCGGAGAGCACCTGTTCGACGGTGACGCCACGGCTGGCGAACCAGCCGACCGCTCGACGCAGAACAGCGATTGCAGTGGCGGCGGTTTCGTCGTCGTGGATCTCGGCGTAAGCGACACGGGAGTGATCGTCGATGACGGTATGAACGAACGCTGTGCCGGTGATCATGTCGCCGGTGATCCCGTGTTTCCCGGTCCGCTTCGCGGTGATGGCCTTGTTCCGCTCTCCCTGGAGACGTCCGACGTAGCGCCAGCCGCCACCGTCGGGGATGTTGCCGAGTTTCTTGATGTCGACGTGGATCATCGATCCGGGATGCTCGTGCTCGTAGCGGCGGGCGGGTTCGCCGGTGCGGACGTCGACGTGGCTGAGCCGATTGATCCGGCACCGGGAGAGGACCGTGTGAACGGTCGAGGCGGGCATGCCGAGCTGGGCGCCGATACCGACTGGTCCCAGCCGCTTCTTCCACCGCAGATGCACGACCTTGCGGACCAGTCTTCGCGGGGTCTTGTTCGGGCTGTGATGCGGCCGTGACGAACGGTCCAGCATTCCCGCCTCGCCCATCTCCACGTAACGACGAGCCCATCGGTCCCCGGTGCGTCAGGACACTCGGAAGTAGGTCGCCGCCGCAGCAACGGACCAGCCGTCGTCGACGACTTGGCGGGCCAGGCGGAGGCATTCGCGAGGAGTCAAAGAAGCATTAGCGTGGGTCACGAGGACCTCCTAAGTCATCGAGTGCAGGGAAACTAGACAGCCCCACTCTCGACCGGGAGGTCCTCACCCATCTATCGCGTCACACCTCAACCAACGTCCCTGAGCAGCACACCACAAAGGCACCCCTTCTCATTCTCTACTTGCAAACCCTTCTGAAAGTTCGTCGGCCCCAAAGGCGCATACGGTGTGATCGACCCGGTCTTCCCGGAAACCGCCCGGGCCGTGTTCGCCAACGACTCCGTCTCGTAATCGAAGTACCCTGCTTCAGGGCCGTCGTCGCTGAGCAGCGGACCGTGGTCGGTCACGCTGCTGCCGGAGTCGCCTCCGGTTTCGACGCCGAACGCCTGGGAACCGAAGTCGGGGGCCAGCGGGTTGACCCGGTGGTCACGACTACCGTCTCTGCCGATCCACGCCCACGGATCCCCGCTTTCGGTCTCTCCGAGGAACTTGTCGCGAGCATGACCCGAATACACCGCCCCCGCGTTCAGATCGGCCACCGACCGCACACTGTCCGGAAGCCCGGCCGACCCCAACGTCACGAACGTGTCCACCCGGACCCCAGGCTGGGAAAGCGCGACAGCGGCAGTGGTCGTGCCATACGAGTGGGCGACCACCGACAACCGCGGCAGCGCCCCACCCCGCACCGCACCCAAACCTCCCAACGTCGACGCGAGCTTGGTGCCGCCCGCCACCGCCCGATTCACGTTCAGCACCCCGAAGTCCGGATCGCCAACGCTCGGCGACGGCGGGGTCTTGTAGCCGATCCAGGCGACCACCGCACTGTCCACCGGGAGAAGCGCATACAGGTTCTGTGCCGCTTTCGCCCACCCCGTCATCCCGTGGGTCGTGGTCCCCATCCCGGGGACGGCGTAACTCACCGTCGTGGCCGTGTCCAGATCCCCGATCGCGACCGCCGCCAACGGCGGACGATCACCCGTCAGAGCGATGAGGAAGCGCGACGCCCGGCCTTCCCTCGTCTGCAACGCGGCGCGGATGTTCTTCAGCGCCTTCAACTGCTCCTCCGCGTCCCGGAGGGTGTGCTTCATCGCCAGCACCCCGGGCAGCAAAGGCCCGTCAACGACCGAGCTGTCACCAACACGAGCCCTCAACCCGGCGATCTGCTTCTCCATCCCCGCGATCGCAGCAGCCAAAGCACGCCGATTCGCCTCGTCCCGGGCAGCATAGGGAATGCCCTCCACGTTCCCGAACAGGTCCGGGAATGCGGTCAACAACAACTCCTGACGCGCGGAGAAACCACCACCAGCACCCACCGCCGGGCCCAGACCGTGCCACCACGTGTCGACCGCCACCGGATCCACCGACGACAACCGGGCCCGCAAGACCGGAGAAGCCGCCAGCAACGCCCGCAACTCGACAGCCGTGAGCGTTCCGAAAGCCGCCAGCAGGCCTTCATCGCTCAACGGGTGGACCGCGGTCGCGACAAGGTCCAGAGCATGATCCGAGAGCGTGCCGCCACCGGCAGCGTCGAACGCCGCAGCGACCTGCTCGATCCAGAGCGCATCGGCCCGGCTCTCCGCCAACAGCCGCTCGAACCCATACAGGAACGTCGCCGACTCCACCGGCACCCACGAACACGACGCGACAAACGCCGACCACGCATCCCGCAACGCCACCAACCGCCGCGCCATACCCGCATCACTCGCACGAGTCCGCGACACGAAAACCCGCAACCTGTCCGGGACCGCCGAACTCCTCCCCGACGACGCACCACCCGAGGTGCGGTTCCGCTCCCGCGGCGAGAAGGCAGCCGAGACCACCGGAGGCCGCACCGCCACCTCCGAGGACCGCGGATCAAAGAACCCATCAATACCGGCACCGACCACACCCAACGCGTCCGCAGTCGCACGACGGCGCTCACGCCCCGCCTCCCGCTCACGCCACCCACTCAGATCTCTCTGCCGCTTCCGCTCCTCCCCCACCCTGAGCACCGCAGCCTCGACCTGCTCAGCGAGACTATAGAGCACACCAGCGAGCCTGCCCCGATCCGCCGCTTCGATGACGGCAGCAGCGGTGAAGAGACCGGCATAACGGCCGGAGAAATCATGAACGGCCGTCTCCACAGCACCACGACGGAGAACCCCCTCGCCGCGAAGCTCCTCGTCCAGCCCACGACAAACACGAATCAACACCATCGCCACGGCCTCATCAAACCGCACCACCAGCCCAACCCCCTCAACACCGCATTCCCCCGAACGACAACACACTACCCACCAAAAATCACAAGTATCAACCACTCACCCATCACCACACCAGGCCACACACAGCGGCACGCCGCATCACACCCAGAAGGTCCCACCCATCACACGACTCTCGACCACCCTGTCTGGGCAGTACACCTAGCCTTGCCGAACCCCCACGATGCGCTCCGTCACCGTCCACAGCTCGCGGCCGAGCTGTGCGTCCCTGGCTTGTTCGCTCCGTTTTCCGTTGGCGCGGAAGCGGTCGAAGTAGGTGCCGGTCGGTGCGCCGACCTCCGCTTCCGCGGCCAGGCGTTCGAGGGGAGCCGCCCCGGCCGCCGGGGCGATTCCGTATCGGCCGCCGGTGATCGCTGCGCCGAGACGGATGAGGGGAGAGGTGGCGCCGAAGTTGGTGACGACGAATCCGGGGTGGAAAGAGTAGGCGGCGATGCCGGTGCCGGTGAGGAGTTCGGCGAGCCGCTCGGTGAAGAGGATGGTGGCGATCTTCGCGGCGCCGTAGGCGGGCCAGCCTCCGCGCCAGGGGCGGCGTGACCAGTCGAGGTCGTCGAGGCGGAGATCGCCGAAGCGGTGGGCGACGCTGGCGGTCGCGATGATGCGGACATCGCGGCCGAGGCTCGCGGTGTGACGAAGGCGGGGGAGCAGCAGGGCGGTGAGGAACGGGGCGAAGTGGTTGGCCTGCAGGGTGCGCTCGTGGCCGTCGGCGGTTCGTTCGCGGCGGTGGTTCAGACCGCCGGCGTTGTTGGCGAGGACGTCGATGGTCTCGTACCTCTCGAGGAGGGCGCCGGCGAGCGCCCGGACATCGTCGAGGCGGTCGAAGTCGGCGAGGAAAGGGGTCCCGCCGATCGGTTCGGCGACGGCTCTCGTGCGCTCGGGGTTCCGGCCGACGACGGCCACTCGATCCCCGGCGGCCGCGAGGTTCGCGGCCGCGACGGCGCCGATGCCCGAGCTCGCACCGGTGATGACGACGGTCCGGGTCACCGGTAGCCGCCCTTCTCGAGGCCGGCCTCGATCTCGAACCGATTGCGGAGCGGGTCGCACCCGGCTCGCAGGTAGAGGAACGGGAACAGCATCCCGTATCGCTGCCACTGCCGCTTGTGGACGGCCTCGTGATCCAGGATGTCGTCCGACACATTCTGATCGGTCAGGTAGCACGCGCCGACGCAGGAACCGCCGCGACCGAACAGGCCCTTCGGCAGACCGCGGAACACGAACAGACCGCTGCGGCGTTCGATGCGTCCGGTGCTCCAGAGGAAGCCCCAGACGAGGCCGACCGCACTGGCGTAGAGGTAGCCGAGCCGGCTGATCGGCGAATCGAGGAGCAGCCGGGAGAGCAGTGGCATCCTCACTCCTCCGGCCGGCCGTACGACTCGAGCAGCCGGAGCCAGAACTCGCTGATGGTCGGGTACGACGGAACGGCGTGCCAGAGCCGGTCGAGCGGGACCTCGCCGACGATCGCGACCGTGGCCGAGTGGAGGAGCTCGCCGACATCCTGGCCGACGAAGGTCACACCGAGGACGACCTTCCGGTCTTCGTCCACGACCATCCGCGCGTGGCCTTCGTAGTTGTCCGCGACGACGGAGGCTCCGCTGACGCTCCCGAGCGGGTAGTCGACGACGCGGATGCGTTAGCCGGCCTTCTTCGCCGCCGACGCGGTGAGCCCGGCCGAGGCGACCTCGGGGTCGGTGAACGTCACCTGGGGGGACGGCTCGGTGATCGGCCGTCGCGGCGAAAGCGCTCCACGGCGCGAGGGTGAGGTCGCGGCCCTTCGCCCGCGCCGCGATCGCGTCGCCGGCGGCGCGGGCCTGGTACTTGCCCTGGTGGGTGAGCAGCGCGCGGTGGTTGACGTCGCCGACGCCGTAGAGCCAGCCCTCCGCGACGGGCTCGCCGTGCTCGTCCACGACGCGCATGCTGTCGTCGACAGCCAGCCAGTCTCCGTCTTCGATGCCGAAGGCGTGCAGCCCGAGACCGCCGGTGCGGGGGACATGGCCGGTCGCGACGAGCAGCTCATCCGTCTCGACGGTGGTGCCGTCGTCCAGCTGGAGACGGAACCGGCCGCCGTCGCTGCGCTCGACCGCGGTGGGCGCCGTGTCCAGGTGCAGGGTCGCGCCGAGTTCGCGCAGGGCGGTGGCCACCGCCTCGCCGGCGAACGGTTCGTTCCCGCTGAGGAGGCCGCCGCGGGAGACGAGGTGGACCTCGGCACCGAGTCCGGCGTACGCGGTCGCCATCTCCGTGCCGACCACCCCGCCACCGAGGATCGCGAGCGACGCCGGAATCCGCTCTGCGCTCGTCGCGTCGCGGCTGGTCCACGGCCCGGAGTCGCGCAGCCCGGGGATGTCCGGCAGCAGTGCGGCCGAGCCCGTGCATACCGCGCCGCGTGCTTCGCCGTGAGCACGCTCACGGCGCCGTCTTCGTCGGTGACGGTGACTTCTCGTGGCGCGGTGATCGTCGCCCGCCCGCGCACGAGGTCGATGCCTGCGCTCGTCAGCCAGTCGACCTGGCCGTCGTCCTTCCAGGCGCTCGTCATGACGTCGCGGCGCTTCAGCACCGTCGTCTGATCGAGGGCCCCGGTCACCGCCTCGTGCGCGCCGCCTACCCGCTGGGCCGCGCGCAGCGCCGCAGCGGAGCGCAACAGCGCCTTCGAGGGCATGCACGCCCAGTACGAGCATTCGCCTCCGACGAGCTCGGCTTTCACGATGACCGTGCGCATCCCGCCCTGGGCGGTCCGGTCCGCCACGTTCTCGCCGATCGCGCCGGCTCCGATCACGATGACGTCGTACTCGGCGGGTGTGGTCATTCTTCCTCCTGCTTGTCGAGCTGTGCGGTGGGACGGGTGAGAACGAGAGCGGATGGCCGGACCCGCTGCTACCGCCTCACGAACCGCGCCTCCGTTCGCGTCAGGAAAGCGTCCATCCTGATCCGGGCGTCTTCGCTTCCCGCCAGCCGGACCAGCTCCTCCGGCAGATCGGCCTCCGCCACGGCGTCCCCCTCGCGGACGGCCGTCTTAGCGTTGCGCAGCGCCGCCTGTACCGCGAGCGGAGCCTGGGCGGCGATGCGCTCCGCGATGCCGAGCGCCGCCGCCAGCTGTTCGCCGTCGTCGACGATCTCCTGGACGAGGCCGATGCGGTGGGCCTCTACGGCGTCGAAGGTGTCGCCGGTGAGGATGTGGCGCATGGCATCGCCCCACCCCGCGGCGCGCGGAAAGCGGATGGTCGCGCCACCGAACGGCAGGATGCCGCGGGTGACCTCGATCTGGCCGAACACGGTTCCGCGTGCGGCGACCGCGATGTCGGAGGCGAGGACGAGTTCGACTCCGAGCGTGAGGCAGGTGCCCTGGACGGCGATGACGACGGGCTTGCTGAGGGAGCGGCCGGAGACCTGCCAGGGGTCGATGCCGGTCTCGGAGACGAACGAGAGTCCGCCGCTGCCGATGCGCGGGCCGAGGTCGGCGAGGTCGAGACCGGCTGTGAAGTGGTCCCCGACGGCGTGGACGACGCCGACGCGCAGTTCCGGATTCCGTTCGAGCTCGCCGTAGGCCTCGGCGAGAGCGGTCAGCAGCTCGCCGTCCGCAGCGTTGCGCTTCTCCGGCCGGTTGAAGCCGATCAGCAGGATGTGTCCTCGCCGTTCGGTCAGGATTTTGGGCTCGGTCATCCTCTCAAGCTACCGCCGGGCTGGACAGGAGTCATCCGGTCACGGCGCATCTGTGGACAAGCGTTGCGGGCCGGACGCTGTGGAGGAAGGAGCGTCCGGGGAAACGGGGGCGACCGGAGCGTCAGGGGTGCGCGGACCCGGGACCGGTCCCGTCAGCGCGCCCAGAACCCGCAGGATCACCGGCAGATCCCGGACCGCCGCCTCCGGCGACTCCGGGGCGAACTCCGTCACCGCCGCCCCGGCCAGCTCAAACCGCGCCCGCAGCGCCCGGATGGCATCGCACAACTGCTCCGTCGTCACCCCGAACGGTTCGGGAGACCAGATCCCGTCCACCACCGCCGGGTCGAGCACATCCAGGTCGATGTGCAGATACACCGAGGTCGCTCCGGAGGCCGCGACGGCGCGGACGAGGGTGTCCGGGTCATCGAAGTCGCCCGGTTCGACGACCCGGATGCCGCTCTTGGCCACGAAGGCCGACTCGCCCTCGTCCAGTGCGCGCTCCCGGCGAGCACGACGGAGGACGGCTTGAGGACAGCCGAGCCGGTCGAGGCGAGTCCCTCCGGTCCGTCGCCGAGGAGGGCGCGCAGCGCTATTCCGTGAAACGCCCCCGACGGCGAGGTGGCGACGTCCTTCAGATCGCCGTGTGCGTCGAACCACACGAGCGCGAGCGCGTCCCCGGGATGAGCGGAAGCCGCGTGCTGGATGCTCGCCAAGTCCGCGCTGCCGTCTCCGCCGACCGTCACGACCGGCTCCGCGATCACCTCGACCTCCGCGGCGGCCAGCTCGCGGATCGCGGTGAGCGACGAGTACCGCTGCACCCCGGTCCCGAGCGCCTCGTCGGCCGCCGCCGGAACGGTCACGACATGGGTCCGCGAGACCGGGAGGTCGCCGAGGATGGCTTCCGCGCCGTCGATCAGGCGCATGGCCCGCGACGAACCGGAACCCTGCCATTGCGGGATGACCAGGAATGACGCGCCGCTCATCCATTCTCCTTCTGAGTCAGCTCCGGACCGAGAAGCGGATCTCCGTCCCGGCGTGTGCGGCGTCGTGGCCATGGGGGCGGCTGTCCGGGCTCCGCGCCTCCGGCGGCCTTCTTCTTCCGCCGCCGGCGAACGACGAAGAGCGCAGCGCCGCCGATGAGGATCGCGCCGAGGAGGGACACCACGAGCAGAGCGGGCCCGCCGCCCCCGCCGCCGCCCGCGTCCCCGAGCCCCTGAGCGGCGGCGATGGCCGCACCGGCCCAATCGGAGCCGTGCAGCCGGGGTTCGATGTCGTTCTGCTCGATCCTGTCCAGCCGGTCGTCGTCGACCGGGCCGATGTCGTCGCCGGAGAGAGCGTAGGCGTGCCCGTTGGCCGCGATGGCGAGCAGATAGTCCGTCGGACCGAGGCCGCTCTCCGAGGCCGTCTCGTTCGCCCAGTCCTCGGCGTCCCCCGGGTCGGTGAACCGGTCGACGAAGACGACGTAGAGGTCGAGCTTGTGGTCCGTGTGGAGCTTCTTCGCGGCGTTCTCGATGCGTTTGGTCTCGCCGCGGCTGAGCACACCGGCCTGGTCCAGGACGTGGCTGCTGCCCAGGGAGACGGGGTCCTGGGTCGAGACGGACCGCGGAGCCGAAGCCGATTCAGCGGAGGATGCGGCGGACGCTCCCGCGAACACCGCGGGGATCACCGCCAGCCCGGCCGCAAGCAGCATCCCGGTCAGCACTCGTCGCAAGCCCGCGCACCCCGCTTTCCGAACTCTCCGTGGGTTCGAGCCGAGTCTATTGAGCGAGCGGGCCGCTGTCACTGTTGCCGCCTGTTACGGCCCGGGATGCGCGGCCCGGCGGCCGCCCCCAGAATGGGCGGTATGCTCACTTCCGCGCGCACGCTCGCCGTGGTCGAGGCGACGCGATTCCGCGGCCACGATTCGGCGTACCACGCGTACGCGCAACTGCTCGTCGGGGCCGTGCTCGCCGGTGCGGCGGAGGCGGGCTGGACGGTCACGCGCACCGCTGCCGACCGGGGCGCCGATGTCGTGCTCGAGCTCACCGCCGGCGCGGACGCTGTCGTGATCGTCGGCGGCGAGGACATCGCGCCGCGCTTCTACGGCGGACCGAGCGGTTATGCGAACGAAGGGCGGCACCTCGAGACGGCAGACGCGGCGCAGATCGCCCTCGTTCGCCGGGCGGTGGAGCGCAGCGTCCCGCTCATCGGCATCTGCCGGGGACTCCAGATCGTCAATGTGGCGCTCGGTGGAACGCTGGTGCAGGATCTCGGCGACGGCGTCCATGTCAACCAGGGGGCGCCGGTCCCCGATACGCTCACCGATCACGCCGTGCTGCTGGAATCCGGCAGCCGTGTGGAAGCGCTCCTCGGCCCGGTCGCTTGGGTCCGCAGCGCCCACCATCAGGCTGTGGACGCGCTCGGAGCCGGTCTCGTCGTCACCGGCCGCGCTCCGGACGGGCACATCGAGGCGATCGAGCACGAGTCGGCGCCGATCCTCGCTGTCCAGTGGCACCTGGAGGACCCGGGCGCGCCCGCCGGCCAGCTGGCCGCCCTGCTCGGCGCGCTGCGCGTCCCGGCGCTCGCCGTCGGGTGAGCACGGTCGCTGTGCGGTCCTGTGGCCGTGTCACCCGAAAGCCCGTGCGTGCTCCACCAGCCGGTCGAAGGCGGCGTCCAGGTCCGGGTCGAAGCGCTGACGTGAGCTGTCGCCGAGGAACCACTCGACGATCTCGCCCGCACCGCGTGCGAACGGCACCCGGGCCCGGAACTCTGGCACCAGGGCTATGACCTTGCTGTTGTCGAACTGCATGGAGTGGGCTTTGTCGCCGAGCAGGCCGGGACCGAGTTCCGGCACGACCGCAGCGATCGACTCGCTCGCCACATGCACGAGCTCGGCCTCGACGCCGAGCGCCTCGGCCAGGTAGCAGTAGATCTGGTCCCAGGTCGGCGCTTCGTCGGAGGTGATGTGGAACGCGTCGCCCACGGCCTCCGGCCGGCCGAGCAGCCCGGTGAACGCGACCGCGAAGTCGGTGTTGTGCGTGATGGTCCAGCGGCTCGTCCCGTCGCCGTGGACCACCACCGGCGCGCCCCGGCGCATCCGTTCGAGATCGGTCCAGTGCCCGCTCGTCGGGATCATCGTCCGGTCGTACGTGTGCGACGGCCGCACGATCGTGATCGGGAAGCCCCGCTCGCGGTACCCCTCGACGAGCAGGTCTTCGCACGCGATCTTGTCGCGCGAATACTGCCAGAACGGGTTCCGCAGAGGAGTGGACTCCGTCACCGGCAGCCGTGACGGCGGCGTCTGGTAGGCGGACGCCGAGCTGATGAACATGTACTGTCCGACCCGCCCCTCGAACAGATCGAAGTCGATGCGGATGTGCTCGGGCGTGAAAGCGAGGAACTCCGCGGCCACATCGAAGCTCCGCTGTCCGAGGACGGCACGCATGCTCTCCGGGTCCCGGATGTCGGCGTGCAGCGTTTCCACCCCGTCCGGCAGTCGCCGCGGCGTGCTCGACCCCCGGTTCACGA
Source organism: Leifsonia xyli subsp. cynodontis DSM 46306 (assembly GCF_000470775.1). Classification (NCBI taxonomy): domain Bacteria; kingdom Bacillati; phylum Actinomycetota; class Actinomycetes; order Micrococcales; family Microbacteriaceae; genus Leifsonia; species Leifsonia xyli. The sequence goes on along the minus strand of NC_022438.1, from coordinate 1,947,526 downwards.
CGGTCACCTCGTGTCCCTGTTCCAGCGCCTCCGCGACGCACGCGGAACTGATGACCCCCGTACCGCCGATGAAGAGTACCCGTGTCGCTGCCATCCCCTGCTCCTCTACAATTGTCGCCATCGGCATTCCCCCAGAACCACCAGATTAGTCCGAGCGCGCTCCTGCTCAAGAAGAGGACTTGCTGATATATCATCATATGATGGGAGGTCTCTCGCTGCGCTGGCCGTCCTTCCGCCCCTGCGCTCACAGCGAACTGGCAGGAACACCGGGACCATCCTCGCCCCCTCCGCTGTTCTGTCTCAATGACGGCATCGCAGCCAGCGCGCCCCACCGAGGAGGAACCGTGACACAGGAGTACCGCAAGGATCAGGATGCGATCGGCCGGCTCACCGCCGCGCAGTTCGCGGTCACCCAGGAGTCGGTGACCGAGCCGGCGTTCCGCAACGAGTTCTGGAACAGCCACGAGGCGGGGCTCTACGTCGACATCGTCTCGGGCGAGTCGCTCTTCGCCTCTGTGGACAAATACGACAGCCGCTCGGGGTGGCCGAGCTTCACCGTCCCCGTCGAACCGGGGAACATCGTCGAGAAGACCGATCGGACCTTCGGGATGCTGCGCACCGAAGTGCGTTCCGCGCACGGCGACAGCCACCTGGGCCATCTCTCCGACGACGGCCCCGCCGAGGCCGGCGGGCTGCGCTACTGCATCAACTCCGCCGCGCTCCGTTTCGTCCCGCTCGCCGAACTGGACGAGCAGGGCTACGGCGACTACAAGCGCCTGTTCGAGAATGAGGGAGAAGGAGGGCGACGATGACAGAGAGAGCGATCCTCGCCGGAGGGTGTTTCTGGGGAATGCAGGACCTCATCCGGAAGCGCCCGGGTGTCCTGCGCACCCGCGTCGGGTACACCGGCGGCGATGTCCCGAACGCCACGTACCGCAACCACGGCAGCCACGCCGAGGCCATCGAGATCGAGTTCGACCCGTCGCGCATCGGCTACCGCGACCTGCTCGAGTTCTTCTTCCAGATCCACGACCCCTCGACCGCGAACCGCCAGGGCAACGATGTCGGCGCCAGCTACCGCTCGGCGATCTTCTACGTGGACGAGGAGCAGCGCCGTGTCGCCGAGGAGACCATCGCGGAGGTGGACGCCTCCGGACTCTGGCCCGGCAAGGTCGTCACCGAGGTGAGTCCGGCCGGCCCGTTCTGGGAGGCCGAGCCGGAGCACCAGGACTACCTGGAGCGCATACCGTGGGGCTACACCTGCCACTTCGCGCGTCCGGGCTGGAGGCTCCCGAAGCGCGAGGAAGCGGGGGGCTGAGCCCGGCCGGTCAGACGCGCTCCAGCAGCACCGCCACTTCCAGGTGCGCGGTCTGCGGGAACATGTCGAGCGCGCGGCCGGTCCGGATGCGGTAGCCCGGCATCCGCGCCAGGTCCCGCGCGAGGCTGACCAGGTTGCAACTGGAGTAGACAATGCGCTCCGTCCCGGATCCGTTCAGCCAGTCGGCCAGTTCTGTGCCGATGCCGCGCCGCGGCGGGTTGACGATCGCCAGTTCCGGCGCGCTCCTCGCTCCCCGGGCGAACCCGGTCGCGTCACCCGCCCGGAAGGCCACCTGCGGCAGCCCGGCGGCCTGGGCGCTCGAGCGGGCGCTGCGCACCGCCTCCCGGCTCGCCTCCACGCCGATGACGCGCCGGCCGGGAGCGGCGACGGCCAAAGCGAATCCGCCCACGCCGCAGTAGAGGTCCCACACGCTGGCCGGGTCCGCCGCGTCGACCCACGCGGCGACCTGCGTGTAGAGCTGTTCGGCCACGGCTGTGTTCGTCTGGAAGAAGCTCTGCGGGCGCAGCCGCAGCGGTAAGCCGCCGACGCGCATCACGAGCGATGAGTCGGCTGTCAGCACCACCTCGCGCTCGCCCTCCACCACCGCCTTGTGGTCGGGCTGGATATTGGCCGTGACGACCCGCGCGCTGGGCAGCGCGGCGAGCAGTTCGGGGAGCCGTCTCCGGATGCGCGCCGCGACATCCTCCGAGCGCACGACGAAGCGCACCATCAGCTCGTCGTCGGGGGAGTGTGTGACGAGGATGTGCTTCAGCTCACCGCGCCGCTCGGGCACGCTGTAGGGCACCAGCCGCGCCCGGGCGACGAACTCCGCGAGCGCCGGCAGCGCGGCGCGCACGCCCGGGGTGCAGATACCGCATTCCCGCAGGTCGACGCCGCCTCCGCTGTCGTCCAGGATGCCGATGGTGGGCATGTCCACGGTGCCGCCGACGACCATCTTCGCTTTGTTGCGGTACCCGGACTCGGCGCTCGCGACCGGTGGCAGCCAGCGGGCGTCGGGGGCGGTGAAGGCCGCGCGCAGTTCGCGTGCGCGCGCGTCCTTGCCCGCCAGCTGCTCCCGATAGCCGACGCCCATCAGCGTGCATGACCGGCAGGCTCCCGCGTCGTAGTACGAACAGTCCATTGCGACGACGATTTTACGGGCTGGCGAGGACGCTCTTGGTGAAACAGGCGCAAAGCAACAGCCGAGATCTGTTGTTTTGCGTTGGGTAATCTTGTGTTATGTTGCCACCTGAAGGAGGCGGCGCGTGTATGCAATGGAGCGTCAGGGGCTGATCGAGCGCCTGCTCGGAGAGAGCGGCCGTGTCGCCGTCGTCGATCTGGCCGAGCGGTTCGCTGTCACCACCGAGACGGTCCGCCGCGACCTGCGCGTGCTCGAGCAGGCCGGGATTCTCCGCCGGGTTCACGGCGGAGCCGTCGCCATCGAACGCATCGGCACGGCCGAGACCCCCGTCGCCGAGCGCAGCGGGCTGCGGGCGGCCACGAAGTAGCTGATCGCGGCGCGCGCCCTCGACGTCCTCGCCGCCGACTTCCACGGGTCCCTCTACTTCGACGCCGGGACGACCACCGCGGCCGTCGCGCGACTTCTGCCAGAACGGCTCGCCGCCGCCCGTGTCTCGCTGACGGTGGTCGGCGGCCGCATCCGGGGGGTGACCGCTGCCGCGGTCGGCGCGGGAACCGTGCGCGCCATCCAATCGCTCCGCACTGACCTCGCCTTCGTCGGCGCCAACGGCCTCTCCGCCGGGTTCGGGATGAGCACCCCCGATCCCGAGGAGGCGGCGGTGAAAGAGGCCATCGTCCGCGCCGCGCGCCGGGTCGTCCTCGTCGCCGATGCGAGCAAATTCGGTCAGGAGTCCCTGGTCTCCTTCGCGCCCCTGGACGCCATCGACGTGCTGGTGACCGATCGCGAGCCGGAGGGTGCGCTCACCGACGCGCTCTCCGCCGCCGGGACGGAGATCTGGTCTCCATGATCGTCACCCTCACCGCGAATCCCTCGCTCGACCGCGCCGTCGCGCTCGCCGGACCGCTGCGACCGGGGGGGGAGGTGCAGTCCGCCCCTTCGTCCCGAGAGGACGCCGGGGGCAAGGGCATCACCGTCGCCCGCGTGGTCGCCGCCGCCGGCATCCCGACCCTGGCGGTCCTGCCGCTCGCCGGAGACGATCCCTTCGTCGCCCTCCTGCGCAGCGCCGCGGTCCCCGCGCGTCCGGTCGCGATCCGCGGTCACGCGCGGGCGAATCTGACCATCACCGACCCCGCCGGGGTGACGACCAAGCTCAATCTGCCCGGAGCGACTCTGCGCGCCGAGGAGGCGGAAGCCCTCGGCGCGGCGGTGGTCGACGCCTGCGCCGGCGCGAGCTGGCTCGTCCTCGCCGGATCGCTCCCGCCCGGGGTGGGCGACGACTTCTACGTGACCGTCATCCGCGCCGTCCGCGAGCGCTGGGGCGAGGCCGCGCCGCATGTGGCCGTCGACACCTCGGGGGAGGCGCTGCGCAGGGTCGTCGCCGACGCGCATCCCGACCTCATCAAACCCAACGACGACGAACTGGCCGAGCTCTCCGGCGTCGCGCTCGATCCGGGCGACGTCGAGCGGTCCGTTCTCCGTGTCGCTCGCACGCTGGTCCCCGGCCGGGTCGGCGCGGCGCTGATCACCCTCGGCTCCCGCGGCTCCGTCCTCGTCAGGCCCAGCGGCGGCTATGTCGCGGCTGCCCGCGCATCCGAGTGCAGAACACCGTCGGGGCCGGGGACAGCGCCCTGGCCGGTTACCTGCTGGCCGACATCGCCGGAGCGCCCGCTCCCCAGCGGCTCGCCGGCGCCATCCGCTACGGCTCCGCCGCGACGCTCCCCGGAACCCAGGCCCCGCGTCCCGCGGACCTGACCCGCGACGACATCCGGGTCGCTGCACTCCATCCCTGAACCCTGAAACCCGATCCCCCTGGAGGAAATCTGTGTCATCGAAGACCATCGCCCCCGAACTCGTCGTCCTCGACATCGGCGTAGCCGACAAAAGCGCCGTCATCCACGCGCTCGCCCAGCGTCTCGTCGCCGGCGGCCGCGCGAGCGACGCCGACGTCCTCTACGCGGACGTCTGGGCACGCGAACAGAAGGACGACACGGGCGTTCCCGGCGGCATCGCCATCCCGCACCCGAAAAGCGCCACCATCACGGTCCCCTCGATCGCGTTCGCCCGTCTGACGCCGGGTGTCGACTTCGGCGCGCCGGACGGTCCGGCCGACCTCGTCTTCCTCATCGCCGCGCCCGAGGGCGCCGCGGAGGCGCATCTGGTCGTGCTGTCCAAGCTCGCGCGCAGCCTCCTGCTGTACGAGTTCACCGCCCGGCTGCGCGCGGCGAAGACTACTGAGGAGATCGTCGCGCTCGTCGACGGAGCGATCGCAGAAGGGGACGCTGCGCCCGAATCGGCTCCGCCCTCCCCGCACACCGCGGCCCATGGCCTGCTCGTGGACGGTCGCCCCGCGCGGATCATCGCCGTCACTTCCTGCGCCACCGGGATCGCCCACACCTTCATGGCCGCCGACGCCCTGAGCGCCGCCGGAAAGGCCGCCGGCGTCGACCTCGCCGTCGAGCCGCAGGGGTCGAGCGGCTACCAGGCGCTCCCGCAGAGTGCGATCGACGCCGCGGACGCCGTCATCTTCGCGAACGACGTCGATGTGCGCGAGGAATCCCGCTTCGCCGGGAAGCCCGTCGTCCGCACGGGTGTCAAGAGCGGCATCGAGCGGCCGGCCGAACTGATCGCCGAAGCGGTCGCCGTGGCGGGCGACCCGAACGGGGCACGGGTCGCCGCGGTCGGGGCGGTGGCCGGCTCCGCTCCCGCCGAGCGCCTCTCCTGGGGCCGCAACCTCCAGCGCATCCTGCTCACCGGCGTCAGCTACATGATCCCGTTCGTCGCCGGCGGCGGCCTCCTCATCGCGATCAGCTTCCTGCCGTTCCTCGGCGGCTACGGCATCGCGCTCGCGCACGGCGACTCCGGCGTCAACAACGCTGTCTAAACGCTGCAGCACTTCGCGATCTGGAACCTGCCGCCGGAGGGTCTCGGCTATTATCTCGGCGCGATCGCGTTCCAGATCGGCGCTCTGAGCCTCGGCTTCCTGGTCCCGGCGCTGGCCGGCTACATCGCTTTCGCGATCGCCGACCGCCCCGGCATCGCCCCCGGCTTCGTCGCCGGCGCGATCGCCGTCTTCATGAACGCCGGCTTCCTCGGCGGCCTGATCGGCGGCCTGATCGGCGGCCTGCTCGCCGGCCTGCTCGCCGGCTTCGCCGCCTGGCTGATCGGCCGTCCGGCCGTTCCGCGCTGGCTGCGCGGCCTGATGCCGGTGGTCGTCATCCCGCTCGGCGCGTCAGTCATCGCCTCCGGTCTGATGCTCTTGATCCTCGGAGCGCCGATCGCGTGGCTGATGACACAGCTGACGGGCTTCCTCAACGGTCTCACCGGCGCCGGGGCGATCGTGCTCGGCGTCATCCTGGGCCTGATGATGTGCTTCGACCTCGGCGGGCCCGTGAACAAGGTCGCTTACGCCTTCGCTGTCGCCGGTCTCGCTCAGCAGACCGAAGCCAGCTTCCAGATCATGGCCGCCGTCATGATCGCCGGAATGATGCCACCGCTCGGCATGGCGCTCGCCTCCACCGTCCTCTACCGACGCGGTTTCACCCGTGTCGAGCGTGAGAATGGCGCGGCCGCCTGGCTGCTCGGGGCCTCCTTCATCTCCGAAGGCGCCATCCCGTTCGCCGCTGCGGACCCGCTGCGCGTCATCCCGGCGAATCTGGCCGGCGGCGCTGTCGCAGGCGGGCTCGCGATGGCGCTGGGAGTGGAGTCGCGCGCCCCGCACGGCGGCATCTTCGTCTTCTTCGCCATCGACCCGGTCGAGGGCTTCCTGCTCGCGCTCGCCGCGGGAACCGTCGTGACCGCTCTCGTTGCCGTCGCCCTCAAGCGCTTCGTGGCGCCGCGGAGCGCCGCCGCCGAATCGTCCGAGCAGACTGTCGCTGCGGTCGCGGTGGCCTGAACGCGCGAGGACGTGGACTCGTTCGAGCTTCTCGAGTGCATCGCCCACGGCTACGAACGGCACCTGCAGGCTCGGCGCTCCCAGGGGCTCTCGCTGCGGATCGTCGACGACACAGATTCGTCATAGAAGTTTTAATGTTTCAACTTTCGATATGTCGAAGTTGTAGTACGCTGTAGCGTTGACCATTGACACAAGGAGAAGTCATGCCGATCCCGGTGACGAAACAGTCCGTCGCGCCGAAACGCTTGCTCCTGCGGCATGTCGTCCGCGACCAGATCCGCGATGCGATCATGGACGGCACCCTGAAACCCGGTGAGACGCTACAGGACGAGGCGCTTCAGGAGTGGCTGGGAACCTCTCGCACACCGATCCGCGACGCTCTCAACGAACTCGCCCGCGTCGGCCTCATCGAGATGGAGCCGAACCGCTACACGCGGGTCGCGATGCTGCCCTCGGACTCCGAGGCGCTCGAAGCCCTCGCGGTGCTCGGAGTCATCTATGGCGGCGCGGCGGCGATCGCGATACCGGTCCTGACGACCGCGCAGGCGCGAGAGCTCGACAAACTGCTCTCGCAGGCGATTGCGGGAGTGGAGGACGCGGATGCCGATCGCATCCGGGAGAACGTGCTCACGGCCTACGGAAAGCTGGTCGAGCACTCCAAGAACACCCTCCTGATCAAGCTCTCCCGGGAGACCATCGACGGGCTGGCCTACAAGATCCGGGTCGCCCGCCTGGTGCAGATCCTCGATAGCGAGTCGACGGTGCGCTTCCTGAAGGAGCTGTCCGCGGCGATCGGTGAGCGGGACGGTCTGCGTGGCCGGCGGGCGACCGATGAGCTGTTCCAGCTCCCGAACTCCCGTCCCGGCGAGGAAGCTTTGGCGCGCTGAGCCCCGCACCCGGCTCGAAGCAGTGGATGCCCTGGCTCGAGAAAGAGCCGGGGCATCCGTATCGGGTCGCCGACCGCGATGATTCGGGTTCGTCACGGGCTGGTCACGCGGCGTGGGTCAGGGACTCCTCTCGCTCCACGACCGGGCCGAGGATGGTGACCGGTCCGACGGTCTTCAGGAGGACGGCTTCCGCGCGCGCGGCGTCTGCGGCTTCCACGGTGACGGTGATCCAGCGTCCACGGGCGATGCAAGGGATTTCGTAGGCGTTCATAGCCATCCTTTCGTGTTGTTTCCGAGCCAGTCCTGCGGGTCGATGTGCGTGCCGTCCACCATCAGCTCGAAGTGCAGGTGGGGTCCGGTCGAGATCCCCGAGGAGCCGAGCGTGCCGAGGGTCTCGCCGCCGGAGAGCTGCTGCCCGGGCTGAACGGCGAGCGTTTCGAGGTGGCAGTACCGGGTGACGATGCTGTGCCCACGGAACTCGTGGGCGACCTCGACGGAGAGGCCGCAGCCGCCGAGGTCGCTGGGCTGGGTGCTGATCACGACACCGTCGTACACGGAGCGGATCGGAGTGCCCAGCGGCGCCGCGAAGTCGATCCCGCGGTGGTTCGTGGACGCGCCCGCCGTGGGCGCGGTGCGCGGGCCGAAACCGTCGGTGATGTCGGCGCCGGGCGCGAGCGGCCAGAAGACGGACGTGGGAGCGATGACGGCGGCCTGCTCGCGGACGATCGTGGTCGAGTCGCTGTAGCGACGTCGACAGCGGCGAGGGAGGGAGCCGGGATGCCGACGATGGCGAGGCTGCAGGTGGCCGCGAGGACGAGCGCGAGGGAGCGCCGGGCCAGCGCGGTCCGTGCTGTGATCGGAAAGTCGTCATGTCCACCCTTCGGAAGTGTCTTGAAGTTCTGAAACAACGATATATTGCAATGATCGGCCGGTGAAGTAGGGCATCAGAATTTCAGCTTTTGATCAGGAAAGGGCCGCCGGCGAAGCGAGTGAAGAAGCGGCCGTTTCCACGGGTGACGTAAACGGAGGAGATCCGAGGAAGAGAGGGGGAGAATCTCAGAAAAAGGAGGAGATTCGCGCGGATGTCGGTGAGAACTCCTCCGTTACCGGCGGCCGGTCGTGAGTCTCGTTCGTTCTGTGCCTGGTCGGCTTGCGCACCTCGCTGCGGGCGGGGCCGGTTCGATCCCGCGGACAGGTTCTGAGGTCATGGTCGGTGCGTCAGCCTCGTCTGCCGATCCGACTCGCGAGGACGTTGCCGGCCTGGCGACACCAGTGCAACGGTCTTGTGCGGGACTCGTGCGCTGAGCCGGCGAGGTCTGCGAGTTCGACGCTGTGGCTGAATGCGGCGGTCGGCGCCTCGATCAGCCCGGCCACGAGGGCGACGGGCGCCTTCTGCGCGGACGCGAGGGCTGTCACATGGGATGCGACTTTGCCTTGGGCAGTCTGGACGTCGTAGCGGCCTTCGCCGGTGACGACGAGGTCGGCGTCTTTCAGCGCTGTGGCGAGTTCGATGCGGTCAGCGATCTCTGCGGAGCCGGAGGCGATGGTGGCGCCCCAGAGCAGCAGGCCGAATCCGGTGCCGCCTGCCGCTCCGGCGCCGGGGAGCTGGCTCTGCGGGAGGGCGGCGGGATGGGCGCGGGCCGCGGTGTCGCGTAGCCGGCGCAGGTTCGCCTCCAGCTGTTCGATGTCCGCGCCGGTGGCGCCTTTCTGCGGCCCGAAGACGCGGGCGGCCCCGTGCGGACCGAGGAGGGGGCTGCGTACATCGCTGAGCAGCCGGACACCGCCGGGCGGGAGCGGGCGCAGTCCGGTGAGGTCGAGGCGAGCGAGTGCCCCGAGCCCCGGTTGCCGGCGGGGACGTCGGCGCCGGTGCTGGTGAGCAGGCGGGCTCCGAGCGCTGTGAGGGCGCCGGCGCCTCCGTCGTTGGAGGCGCTCCCACCGAGTCCGATGAGTATCTGGGAGGCGCCGGCGTCGGGGGCGGTGGCGATGGCCTGGCCGAGGCCGCGGGTGTGTGCGTCGTGCGGACGGAGCGGATCGAGCAGTCCGATGCCGCTGGTCGCGGCCACCTCGATCACGGCGGTGCCGCCGGGACGCTCGGCGCTGGCCGGCAGCTGCGCCCAGTGTGCTTCGACGGGGCGGTCGTCGGGACCGTCGACAATGACGGTGCGCTTTCGCGCCCCGGGGACCGCTGTGGCGAACGCGGCGACGGTGCCCTCGCCCGCCGCCGTCGGCCATGGGGCGCAGGACCAGTTCGTCGTGCGGACGGGCTGAGAGCCAGCCGTCCGCGAGCGCTCGGGCGACGGCGGCGTCGGCAGTGCCTTTGAACGAGTCGGGTGCGACGACGATCCGCAGCGGCCGGCTCATCGCTCGGCGGGGAACGCGCCGCGGTCGGCGTGTGAGAGGGCCGCCGGCAGCTGCGTCCGGAAGGTTGCAGCGGCCCCGCGCTCTGCGTTGCCGAGCACTCGTCGCATGTGGGGACGCCGGTGAACGTGCTCGGCCACGCGATCGGCGGTGCGGATCGGTGTCATCGGGCGGCCTCCAGCCGGGTCGAGAGGTCGAGGGCGAGCGCGGCGGTCCAGCTGAACAGGGAGGTGCCGCGTGGCGCCATCGTGTACGGGTCGAGGTATTTCGGGGAACCCGTGTGCGAGCGCGCTGTCCTCCATCGAGCGGGAGAGCTGGGCGGCGTCGGAGGTGAGGCCGCGCTCCCACAGCGCTTCGGCGATGAGCCAGGCGGTGTTGAACCAGGACGGACCGCGCCAGTAGCGTGCCGGGTCGAACGTCGGCGCCAGCAGGTCGTGGCTGGGGACCATCGCCACGGTTCCGAGCGCGAAATGCGGGCCGCGCAGCAGGTCCAGCAGATCCTGCTCGTGCGGGAGCCCGGGCACCAGCAGCGGGGCGATGCCGGCGATGGTCCGGACGGGTTGCTGCGGCTCGTCGCTGACCGTGTCGCGGGCGACATAGCAGCCCAGCTCCGGCGACCAAAGCCGGCTCAGCGCGTCGGCGATGCGCTGCGCTTGGCGGTGGTGCGAGGCGGTGTCGAGGCCAATGCGCTGTGCGATCTCGGCCAACGCGAGTTCCGAGCGTGCCCAGAGTGCGTTGAACGCCGGGTCCTCGAACTGGAACGGGTAGCCCGTGTCGGCGTCGTCGCAGTCGTGGTCGCGGTAGTAGCGCGCTGCCAGATAGAGGTACTTGCTGTATTCGCCGTTGGAGGGGCGGTGGCCGGTGTCCGCGTGCATCAGGTCGGGGCGGGGGATGTCGTTCGGGTAGGTCTCGGCCATCGCGGCCAGGCGGGTGTCCCAGTAGGGGGAGTTGTCCATCCCGCTCTCCCAGGGGTGGGATGACTCTGGCGAGACCGGAGTGACCGCCGCGACGGCCGCGGAGGTAGTCGTGCCAGCGCACGAGGCGCGGGTAGGCGCGCTGCAGGAACCGGCGCCGCTGCGACTCGCCAGGATCGGCTTGGTGGACGAGGAGCGCGGCGAGGGCGTGGTTCGGCGGCTGGATCAGCCCGGCAGTCTGCACCGGGGGCGAGCCGGGGATGCGGTGGCTGTTCCAGAAGGTCGGGCCGGGGATGCGGTGGCTGTTCCAGAAGGTCGGGCCGGGGGAGTAGCCGTCGTCGTGCCCGGAGTGGAAGACGATCTGCGCCAGTCGGCCGTCGCTCCACTGGGCGCTGAGGATGGTGTCCAGCTCCTGTTGCGCCCGGCGGGGTGAGAGGTGGCGCAGCCCGATGGCGATGAACGCGGAGTCCCAGCTCCACTGGTGCGGGTAGAGCCCGCCGGCCGGAACGGTGTAGTCGCGGCGCCAGTTCGAGAGGAGGACGGAGGCGGCTGCCGCGCGCAGGGCGTTCACAGATACCGCCGCAGCATCGGCGGCACGGCGGGGAGCACCCGCTCGGCCGGACCGGAGAGCCGGCTCTCGATCGCGATGGACCGGTCGTAGCCGAGGGCGGCGACGGTCGCGCCGAACAGCGCCCAGTCCAGGTGCCCGGCGCCGGGCTCCAGCCGGTTGGAGTCGCTGGCCTGCAGATGCCCGATGTGCGGCGCGACCGCGAGCAGCGCGGCGGCCGGGTCGGCCTCCTCGATGTTCAGGTGGTACGTGTCGGCCACGATCTTCACCGCGGGCGCGGCCACCTCTTCGAGGAGCGCGGCAGCCTGCGCCAGCGTGTTGACCAGATAGTCCTCGTACCGGTTCAGTGGCTCCAGGAACAACTCCACCCCCTCGGCCTGCGCGTGCTGACCGAGCCGGCCGAGCGCGTCCACCAGGATATCGTGATCCTCCTCCGGTGAGCGCGGCGGCTCGAACGGCGGCAGGCGACGCGAGAACATCCCGTAGGAGCCGGGTGTCATGACGCCGACGCCGCCGATTTCGGCCATGACGCTCAGCTGGGAGGCGAGCTGGGCGATGGCGTCCTCGCGCAGCTCGCGGTCGAAGGCGCCGATGAAGTGCGACATCTCCACGCAGGTGGTGGGCATGACGACGCCGGCGGCCCGGGCGCGGCGCAGCTCCGGGAGGCGTCCGGCGAAGTGCAGGTCGCCGCGGCCGCGCAGCTCGATGCCGTCGAATCCCCAGGCGAGCGCGGTCTCGAACTTCTGCTCCAGGGTCTCGCCGGGCAGGTGCTGCTCCTGGACGGTGATCGGGTTGGTCATCGGAACTCCTCTGCTCAGAATTCGAGGACGACCTGCAGCGCGGCCGCGGGGTCGGTGTCGAGCATCCGGTACGCCTCGGCGGCGTCCTCGATGCGGTAGCGGTGGGTGACGAGTTCGGCGGCGGGGAGGCGGCCGTCGGCGAGTGCGGCGACGATGGTGCGCTGGAGCCGCGGCACATCCCAGCGCGCCCGCAGCCGGTTCGGAGCCGAGCCGATCTGGGAGGCGAGCAACTGCACCCGGTTGTGGTGGAACTCCTCGCCCAGGCGCAGCGGGGAGCCGTCGCCCTGGTAGAAGCCGGAGGCGACGACCGTGCCGTCGGCGCCGACGGCACGGGTCGCCGCGTGCAGGGCGTGGTGGTTGCCGCTCAGTTCGATGGCGGTGTCGGCCCCGGCCCCGGCGGTCAGCTCGCGGATGGTGAGCGCGAGGTCGTCGCCGGGGGCGAACGCGTGTGCGGCGCCCCAGCGGATCGCGGCCTCGCGGCGGGCGGGGATCCCATCGACCGCGATCACGGTCGCGCCGTTGAGCGTGGCGAGCCGGGTGGCGAGCAGCCCGATGACCCCCTGGCCGAAGACGACGACGGTGGAGCCGACGCCGAGGTCGGCCGTCAGCACGCCGTTGAGGGCGATCGCGCCGACGCGGACGAAGGCCGCTGCGAGCGGGTCGAGCTGCGGCGGGAGGACGTGGCCGCGCAGCGCGTCGACGGTGAGGATGCTTTCGGCGCGGTGACCCCAGATGCCCCACACCCGGTCGCCGACCCGCGGCGCATCGACCGGAAGCGATGTCTCCTCAGCCGCGACCTCGACCACCTCGCCGACCTCGGAGTAGCCCCAGCCGTCCAGAGGATAGGCGAGGCCGCCCTCGCCGGACGCCCCTCGGAACAGCCGCAGCTCCGGGTCCCACTCGCTGGTCAGATACGGGTTGGTGCCGCGGTAGGCGGTCAGCTCGGTCCCCGCCGAGATACCCGAAAAGAGCGTGCGGACCCGCACCTGTCCCGGTTCGAGCGCGGGACGGGACGCGTCGACGATCTCGATCGTCCGGGGAGCGCCGTCGACCGTCGACCGCTGGGCTATCCCTCAAGGCCAGGGCGCGCTGCTCGGGCCGGTGACCACCCAGCTGCCGATCTCCAAAGCCCTCGCCCGCCGACGTGGCCCAGACGGCGACCTCCGCGGTCGAGCAACTGCAGGCCAAACTCAAGAAGTGACACGATGACGCAACTCGTACCACCCGCGCCCGCCCCCGGGCGGGCGGCCCCGACCGGGGGCCGCCCGCGTCGGCGGTCCGCTCTGGCCAACCGCGACAACCGCGCCGGCCTGACGATGGTCTTGCCGACCACGCTGATCATCCTGGCCATCGTGATCGTCCCGGTGATCTGGAACCTCGTGCTCGCTTTTCAGGAGACCGACTTCAGCACGATCGCCGAGAATGGCCTGTTCAACCCGCTCACTCTGGAGAACTTCGCCGCGGTCTTCGCCGATCCGGGGTTCTGGAGCTCGTTGTGGACGACGATCGTCTACTCGGTGCTCTCCACGGCCGGCTCGATCGCGGTCGGCCTGATCGCGGCGCTGGCGTTCCGCTCGCCGTTCCGCGGGCGCGGCCTGGCGCGGTCGCTGATGCTGCTGCTGCTGCCCTATGTCGCACCGGTGGTCGCCGTGACCTTCGTCTGGCAGATCATGCTGAACGCGCAGTTCGGCATCGTCAACACGATCGGCAAAGCCTGGTTCGGCTGGGAGCACCCGATCGACTTCCTCGGCAAGGCTCCCTACGCGCTGATCACCGTGGTCGTCTTCGAGATCTGGCGCTACTTCCCGTTCGCGTTCCTCTTCATCACCGCACGCATGGTCGCCCTCCCTGGCGATGTGGAGGAAGCGGCCTTGGTGGACGGGGTGACTCCGTGGCAGAACTTCCGGCACATCGTGCTGCCGCAGTTGCTGCCGGTGATCTCTCTGCTGTCCGTGCTGCGGCTGATCATGACGTTCAACAAGTTCGACGACGTCTATCTGCTCACCGGCGGCGGCGCAGGAACCGAGGTCTCCGCCGTCCGTGTCTACGACCAGCTCGTCGGCAGCTTCGACATCGGCGGCGCGGCCGCGAACGCGTTCGTGCTCTCCGCCATCCTCGGCGTGTTCCTGTTCGTCTACGTGAAGTTCTTCGCCGGGAAGGGAGACGACGAATGAGCCGCATCCTTGTCCAGAAACACACCTTCGGCGCGCTGCGCTGGGTGGTCATCGCCGTGCTGATCGTGGCCACGGCGTTCCCGTTCTACTACATGGCCGAGCTGAGTCTGGTGCCGATCGAGCAGGTGCTCCTGCACCCAGACCGGCTCTGGGTCCCGCTGCAGAATCTGACCCTGCGGACCTACGCCGACGTCATGATGTCGCAGGACGACGGCGGTCAGGGCTTCGGCGGCTTCATGCTCAACTCCGCTCTCGTCGCCCTCGCCACCGTCGCCGTCACACTCTGGTGTCCATCCCGGGTTCCTACGCGGTGTCGCGGCTGAACTTCTTCGGCCGCCGGCAGATCAGCGCCCTCTTCCTGGCCGTCTACCTGTTCCCGGTCATCATCATCGCCATTCCGCTGTTCGTCGGGTTCTCCACACTCGGCATCCGTGAGTCGCTGTTCGGCCTGGTCATCGTGTACATCGCCCAGACCATCCCGATGTCCATCCACATGCTGCGCTCCTATCTGCGCTCCATCCCGGCGAGTGTGGAGGAGGCGGCGATGATCGACGGCGCCGGCCGAGCGCGCATCCTGTGGAAGATCACCGTCTCGCTGGCCATGCCCTCCATCGTCTCCACCGGTCTGTATGTGTTCATGATCGCGTGGAACGAGTTCCTGTTCGCCCTGCTGTTCCTCGCCGCCGACCGCGACCTGTGGACGGTCTCGCTCGGTCTCTCGCAGCTCTCCAACGGGATCGAGGTCTCCAAGACCGTGCTCATGGCCGGCTCGGTGCTGCTGACCATCCCGATCATCGTGCTCTACGGCATCGCCGAGCGCTCGCTCACCGAGGGCCTCACCAGCGGAGCGGACAAGGGGTGAGCGGGATCGAGCGGGGGCCTCGTACGATGGAGCGAGGCCGCTGGGTGCCTCCGGAGGAAAGGCGACGGATGAGTGCGGGACCGGGAGACGTGTTCCAGCTCATCCGCCGCTCGGAGGCGAACACCCGCGGCGAAGTGCAGCAGCTCACCGGCCTGTCGCGGATGACCGTCGCCCAGCGCGTCGACGCGCTCCTCGACGCCGGGCTCGTCGTGGAACAGGCCGGCGCGGGCGGCGCCACCGGTGGCCGCCGCCCCGACCGGCTCACCTTCCACGTCGAGCGCTCGGTGCTGGCGGTCGCCGCCGTCGACGCCGAGCGCTCCCGCACCGCGCTCACCGACCTCAGCGGACGCGTGCTGGCGGCCGACACCGTCGACGTCGCCATCACCGACGGCCCGACGACGCTGCTCGACGCCCTGACCGCCTCGTCGCATGGCCTGATCGGCCAGGCCGCCGACGGCCGGGATGTCGTGGGCGCCGGCATCTCGGTCCCCGGGCCGGTGGACCCGCGCACCCGCCGCCCGTCCCAGCCGCCGATCATGCCCGGCTGGGACGGCTTCCCGATCGCCGATCACCTCGCTCAGTCCTTGCCTGTGCCCACGTTCGTTGAGAACGACGCCGATGCGATGGCCTTCGGGGAGCAGTCCACCAACTTCCCGGACAACCCCGCGGTCTGCCTCGTGAAGGTCTCCACCGGCATCGGAGCCGGTCTGGTCATCAACGGTTCGGTGTACCACGGTATCGACGGCGGCGCCGGCGACATCGGCCACATTCGGCTCGCCGGCGAGGACGCTCTCTGCCAGTGCGGCTCCCGCGGCTGCCTCGCCGCTGTCGCCAGCGGCCGCGCGGTCGCGATGCAGCTGACCGGCTCCGGTATCCCCGCCGCCTCCGGACACGACATCGGCCGGCTCCTGCGCGAAGGGAACACCGACGCTCTCCGCCTCACCCACCAAGCGGGGATGCGCATCGGCGAAGTCATGGCCACCGTCATCTCGATGATCAATCCCGGCGCCCTCATCATCTCCGGCGACCTCGCCTCGGCCGCCCTTCTCGGCGGCCTCCGCGAAACGCTCTACCCGCACTCCCTCCCGCGCGCCACCCGCAACCTCGACATCCGCCTCGGTGAACTCGGCGCAGACGCCAGCCTCATCGGCATGGCCCGCATCGTCACCGACTCCCTCTACTCCGCCGACGCCATCAACCATCAGCTCGCGTGACACCTGCGAGAGCGCTTCGCCAAAGGGTGGAGCCCCTCGACGCACTCCCAACCAGCTCACCAGCGAACGTGACCGGCGCGCCGCGTCCGCGTCAACCGAAGCGAACACGTTGACGGCCAAGCGGGGACAGTTCGCGACGTTCCAGGGCCGGCTCGCGAACCAAGAATTCTTCATCGAAATCCTCATCGGCGAAAACGATGAGTCCAGGTGGGCAGGGGGCGTCGGACTTGCCACAGTGCTCATCGCCGCCGGCATAGCCGCCTGGGCTTGCGCTGACACCGCATCCGCAAACCCGGCGGGCGACACAGAAGGCAGCGAAGCCACCGCTGAGCAAACCACATGGAGCCGCAGACGGAGTGAGTGGCCAGAACGACGAAACCGAATCTGTCGCAGCCAAGCCGTTCAGTATCGACCCCAGCGAGAACGCCCACCAGGCTGCGACGCACAGGGCAACCGGCGAAACCACCGACCCATCCATTCGGCCCAGGTTCGAACATCGAACATTGGGTGCCCCCAGTAGGATTTGAACCTACGGCCTTCTGCTCCGGAGGCAGACGCTCTATCCACTGAGCTATGGGGGCCAGGAGTGCCCGTCCAGGCTAGCACCCTTTCGGATGCCGCCGGATCACGCGCTCACGAAGGACTAGCCGGCGGGAATGTTCGCCAGCACACTCTCCATCAGTTGCGCGGCGTCGCCCGGCTCGAAGAAGGCGGTGGACTCGGCGACGATCCACTCGGCGCCGCGGAAGATCTGCACCTGCCCGTTCGCTCCGGCTTTGAAGTAGCCCTCGATCGGCGGGGCTCCGTAGGTCGGGACAGGCTGGGCGTCGGTGATGGCGGCGTTCTTGAGGCCCTCGAGCTGGCTGGCGGGCGGGTGGGCCACGGCGATCTCGATGAGCTGGTCGCTGGTCTGGTTCTGCCAGGCGCAGGTGGTGCCCTTCCACTCGGCGATCCGCTTCTCCAGGCTGCCGGTCTTGGGGGAGTAGTCTGGCGCGCTGCCGACGTTCGGGTTGAAGGCGTACAACTGCTGGGCAGTGACCAGTGCGTCGCAGGCGATGGCCAGCGGCGTCGGCGGGTCGGTCGGTGTCGCTGCCGGCGTCGCCGGGGCGGCCGGGGCGGTCTTGGCGTTCGCGGTCTTCGTGGGCGTGCTCGTCGGGGCCGGTGTCGGAGTGCAGCCCGCGAGGGCGGCCGCCGACGCCAGGGCGATGGCGGCGGCGATGATCCGGGCGGGATGCTTTTTCATACGGCGTGCGTCTTCCGTGCTGCGATGCGGTCGCTGCGACTCTATCAAGGCAGCGGCGGGACGCCGTGTGGCTGCCCGGTAGAATCGGTCCCTATGACTCCCGCTGACCTTTCCGCCGCTCTGCTCGCCATCGTCACGACGGTGGTGGAACGGCGTCGGGCGGCGGGGGCGGACATCGCCGACCTGGAGCTGACCGTCGAGGACGTTCCGCTGGAGCGCCCGAAGAACCGCGGGCACGGCGACTGGTCCTCCAATGTCGCGATGCGGCTGGCGAAGAAGGCCGGCGCCAACCCTCGCGAGCTCGCGACAGAGATCGCGGAGGCCGCTGCTGGAATCGACGGTGTGGCCTCCGCCGAGGTCGCCGGCCCCGGTTTCATCAACTTCCGGCTGGACGCGGCCGCGGCCGGCCAGCTCGTCCGGACCATCCTGGAAGCTGGGGCGGCTTACGGGGCCGGGGAGCTGTACGACGGTCTGCTCGTGAACCTCGAGTTCGTCTCCGCCAATCCCACCGGCCCCATCCATCTGGGTGGCGCGCGCTGGGCGGCGGTCGGCGACAGTCTGGCGCGCATCCTGCAGGCGGAGGGCGCGGACGTGAC
This sequence comes from Leifsonia xyli subsp. cynodontis DSM 46306, assembly GCF_000470775.1. Lineage (NCBI taxonomy): Bacteria > Bacillati > Actinomycetota > Actinomycetes > Micrococcales > Microbacteriaceae > Leifsonia > Leifsonia xyli. The sequence goes on along the minus strand of NC_022438.1, from coordinate 1,929,559 downwards.
CCGCGAGTACTACTTCAACGACCACGGCTCCCAGATCGATCGCTTCGCCCGCAGCCTGCTCGCCGCGCATCGGGGCGAGGCGACGCCGGAGGACGGCTACGGAGGCGACTACATCGGCGAGATCGCGGCGAAGGTCGCCGCGGGCTATGACGGCGACCTCGCAGCGCTCTCCCGGGACGACCAGCAGGAGGTGTTCCGCTCGGCGGGCACGGCGCTGATGTTCCAGGAGATCAAAGACCGCCTGCACTCCTTCGGCGTCGACTTCGATGTCTACTTCCACGAGGACTCGCTGCACGCCTCGGGGGCCGTCGAGCGGGCCATCCGCCGCCTGGGCGAACTCGGCCACATCTTCGAAGAGGACGGTGCGGTGTGGCTGCGCACGACGACCTTCGGCGACGACCGCGACCGGGTGATCGTCCGCTCTAACGGCGAACCGGCCTACATCTCGGGCGATCTCGGCTACTACCTGGACAAGCGCGAGCGCGGCTTCGAGCAGAACATCATCATGCTGGGCGCCGACCACCACGGCTACATCGGCCGGCTGATGGCGATGGTGGAGGCGTTCGGCGACATCCCGAACGTCAACCTGCAGATCCTCATCGGCCAGATGGTGAACCTCGTCCGGGACGGCGAGCCGGTCAAGATGTCCAAGCGCGCCGGCACGATCGTCACGCTGGACGACCTGGTGGACGCGGTGGGGGTGGACGCCGCCCGCTATGCGCTCGTGCGTTCGTCCACCGATTCGCAGCTCGACGTCGACCTCGGCCTGCTCGCCAAGCGCAGCAACGAGAACCCCGTCTACTACGTGCAGTACGCCCACGCGCGCACCCGCTCGGTGGCCGCCAACGCGGAGCGCGCCGGGGTGGACCGCAGCGCGTTCAAACCGGAACTGCTCACGCACGAGACCGAGAGCGTACTGCTCGGCGGGTTGCAGGAGTTCCCGCGGGTGGTCGCCCAGGCGGCCGAGCTGCGCGAGCCGCACCGCGTCGCCCGCGCCATCGAGGAGCTGGCCGGGCTCTACCATGCCTGGTACGCCGTCCGCGACGGCTCGACCCACGTGATCCCGCTCGGCGAGGAGCCGGTGACGGACGCGCACCGCACCCGCCTGTGGCTGAACGACGCGACCGGCCAGGTCCTCCGCAACGGCCTGACGCTGGTGGGGGTGTCCGCTCCGGAGCGGATGTGACCGATGACCGACCAGCCGACAGAACAGCTGCTGCCGGGGGCAGCGGGGGACGCTCCGGCCCGGGCGAGCCGCCGCTGGCCGCGCCTCCTCGTGCGGACGCTCGTCCCGCTCGGGGTGCTGGCGGTCCTGCTCGTCGCGGCCGATGCCATCGTGCGCTCGGTTGTGGAGCAGCGGGTCGCCGCCGAGATCGAGAAGAGCCTGCCCGAGACCGTGAAGGCCGATGTGGATGCCCGCATCGGCGGACTCTCCGTGCTTCAGCAGCTTCTCGCCGGCCGGTTCGAGAGCGTCGACCTCCTCGCCCCGCGTGCGACGGTCGGAGGCGCTCCGCTGAACGTCCGTGTCCACGCGACCGGCGTCCCCACCGAGCTGAGCAAGCCTATCGGCTCCGCCACCGGCACGCTGAGCATCTCGCAGGACTCGCTGAACAAGCTGGTCACCGTTCCAGGAGCCACCGGCGACCTGACCCTCCAGCAGGGCGCTGTCGGCTACGATGGCCGCCTCGATCTCCTCGGCCTCCCCGTCGCCTACACGGTGAGCGCGAATCCGGAGGCGGCGGGCAAGAAGGTGCTGTTGCGGCCGGTCAAAGCCAGCATCTCGACGGGGACGGGCGACGTGAACGTCACCCGGTTGCTCCAGTCGCTGACCGAGAGCGGGCCCTTCCCGGTGTGCGCGGCGCAGTACCTGCCGGATGGCGTCCTGGTGCGCGACATCGCGGCGATGCCGGGCCGGGCGACGGTGGTGCTGAGCGCCTCGCGCTTCGTGATGGGCGAGGAGTTCCTGCGCAGCAAAGGACACTGCTCCTAGCGCCGCTGTCGTAATACGGCGGAGAGGGCGGCGTCCGCCTCGATAGACTGTTTCGACAACTCCATCGGCTTCAGGGGCCAACCCGGGTCCGCTCGCCAGGGAGGTCCCCACTCGTCGTTCTCGTGAGGTAACCCCTATGGCACCCACCCCGCTCGCGCCATCCTGGCTGAGAGTCCCGGACGACCCGAACGCGCTGGTCCCCGGTCTGTGGTCGCGCACCGTGGTCCGCGACGCGGTCGATGGCGCGCTGTCCGTCGGCGGCGTCCCGGTCACCGCGCTCGCCGGGCGGTTCGGCACCCCGCTCTATGTGGTGGACGAGGCCGAAGCGCGCGCGCGGGCGGTCGACGTCCGCGCAGCCTTCCAGGACGCGTTCGCCGGGGTCGGCACGGCCGCGAAGGTGTACTACGCCGGCAAAGCGTTCCTTTCGATCGAGGTCGCGTGGTGGATGGCCGAGGCCGGGCTCAACATCGACGTCTGCTCGGGCGGCGAGCTGGCGGTGGCGCTGGCGGCGGGCGTCGGGGCCGACCGGCTCGGGTTCCACGGCAACAACAAGTCGGAGGCCGAGATCGAGGCGGTGGTCTCCGCCGGCGTCGGCGCGATCGTCATCGACAGCCTGCAGGAGATCGACCGGGTCGCGGCCGCGGCCTCCCGGCACGGTGTCGTGCAGCGGGTCCGGTTGCGGGTCAACAGCGGTGTGCATGCGCACACGCACGCCTTTCTCGCGACCGCCCACGACGACCAGAAATTCGGCATCGCGCTCTCGGACGCCGCGGCTGCCGCGCGCATCCGCGAGCACGAGAGCCTCGCCTTCCTCGGGCTGCACGGCCACATCGGTTCGCAGATCTTCGGCGCCGACGGCTTCGCCGAGTCGGCCTCCCGCCTGCTGGCGGTGCATCGCGAACTGCTCGCGGGTGGCGATGTCCCCGAGCTGAACCTCGGCGGCGGCTTCGGGATCGCCTACACCGCGGCGGACGACCCGATGCCGATCGGGGAGCTGGCGCACCGGATCGCGGAGACGGTCGCGGCGGGCTGCGCCCGTCTCGGCATCCCGCTGCCGGTTGTCGCGTTCGAGCCGGGACGCTCGATCATCGGGTGTGCGGGGCTGACCCTCTACACGGTCGGGATGACCAAAGAGGTTCTCGCCGCCACCCAGGACGGCGAGACGGCGGTGCGCCGCTACGTCAGCGTGGACGGCGGGATGAGCGACAACGCCCGGCCCGCGCTGTACGGGGCCGACTACTCCGCGCGGATCGCCGGTCGCGTGTCTGCCGCGCCGCCGGTCCTCGTGCGGGTCGCCGGCAGACACTGCGAGAGCGGCGACATCGTGGTGAATGCGGAGTACCTGCCCGCCGACACCGTCCCGGGCGACCTGCTCGCCGTCCCGGCGACCGGCGCCTACTGCTGGACGCTGGCGAGCAACTACAACTATCTTGGACGCCCGGCGGTGGTCGCGGTCCGCGACGGCGAGGCGCGGGTGATCGTGAAGGGCGAGTCGATCGAGGATCTGCTGGCGCGTGACGCCGCATACGAAGGAGCGAACGGATGATCGAGTACCGTAACCTCCGGGTCGCCCTGCTGGGCGCCGGATCGGTCGGCTCGCAGGTGGCGCGCCTGCTGCTGGACCAGGGCGACGAGTTCGCCGCGCGCGTGGGCGCGAGGCTGGAGCTGGTCGGCATCGCGGTTCGCGACCTCGACGCCAAGCGCGACACCGATCTGCCGCGCGAGCTGTACACGACGGAGGCGAGCACGCTGATCCTGGGCGCTGACATCGTGGTGGAGCTGATGGGCGGCATCGAGCCGGCTCGCGGCTACGTACACGAGGCGCTCACCTCGGGCGCCGACGTGATCACGGCGAACAAGGCGCTGATGGCGACGCACGGCCCCGAGCTGTTCGAGGTCGCCGAGCAGGTCGGCGCACAGCTCTACTACGAGGCCGCCGTGGCCGGGGCCATACCGATCATCCGCCCGCTGCGCGACAGCCTCGCGGGCGACCGGGTCGACCGCATCCTGGGCATCGTCAACGGCACGACCAACTTCATCCTCGACCGGATGGACACCACCGGCGCGACGCTGGCCGACGCTCTCGCCACGGCGACCGACCGCGGCTACGCCGAGGCCGATCCGACCGCGGACATCGGCGGCTACGACGCCGCGCAGAAGGCCGCCATCCTCGCGAGCCTCGCCTTCCACACCACCGTGCCGCTCGACCGCGTCCACCGCGAGGGCATCACGAGTGTGACCAAGGAGCAGGTGGATGCCGCTCGCGAGGCCGGGGCCGTCATCAAGCTGCTCGCGATCTGCGAGCGGCTCACCGATCCCGAGACGGGCGAGGAGGGGGTCTCCGCCCGTGTCTACCCGGCCCTCATCGGCCGCGACCACCCGCTCGCCGCGGTGCATGGGGCACACAACGCGGTGTTCGTGCAGGCGGCGGCCGCGGGCGACCTCATGTTCTACGGCGCGGGCGCGGGCGGCGTCGAGACAGCCTCTGCGGTGCTGGGGGATGTCGTGTCCGCCGCGCGTCGTCACGTCGTGGGCGGGCCGGGCGTCGCCGAGTCGACGCACGCGGACATCCCGGTGCTCGACATCGGCCGGGTGATCACCCGCTACCAGATCACGTTGGACGTGGCCGACCAGCCGGGCGTGCTCGCGGCGGTCGCACGCATCCTGAGTGACGGCGGCGTCAGCGTCGAGACGATGCGGCAGTCGGTGCCCACCGCCACGGGCGTCGCCGTCCTGTCGGGCACGGCGCCGATTCACGGTGCCGGAGCGCCCACCGCTACCCTGGTCATCGGCACGCACGAGGCCGAGGAGGCCGCACTGGCGGCCACCGTCGAGGTGCTCGCGGCCAGCGATGTCGTCATCGCCATCTCGTCCGTTCTCCGAGTCGAAGGATACTAATGTCCCCGTCGCCGAAACCGTACAGCAGGCAGTGGCGCGGTGTCCTCCACGAGTACGCCGACCGCCTGAGCGTCTCCGCATCGACGCCGATCGTGACCCTCGGCGAAGGCGGCACCCCGCTCATCCCGGCTCCGGCCCTCTCGGCCCGCACCGGTGCGACCGTGTACGTCAAGTTCGAGGGGATGAACCCCACCGGCTCCTTCAAGGACCGCGGCATGACGATGGCGATCTCCAAGGCGGTGGAGCACGGCGCGAAGGCCGTCATCTGCGCCTCGACCGGCAACACCTCCGCCTCGGCCGCGGCCTATGCGGCCCGCGCCGGCGTCCAGGCCGTCGTCCTCGTGCCGGAGGGCAAGATCGCCACGGGCAAGCTCAGTCAGGCGATCGCCCACGATGCTCAGCTGCTTCAGGTCCAGGGCACCTTCGACGACTGCCTCGACATCGCCCGCGACCTCGCGGCCAGCTATCCGGTTCACCTGGTCAACTCGGTCAACCCCGACCGCATCGAAGGGCAGAAGACGGCGGCGTTCGAGATCGTCGAAGCGCTCGGCGATGCGCCGGACTTCCACGTCGTCCCCGTCGGCAACGCCGGCAACTACACCGCCCACCACCGCGGTTACACCGAGGAGCTGCAGCGCGGCGAGGCCACGAAGCTGCCCCGGATGTTCGGCTTCCAGGCCGCGGGAAGCGCGCCGATCGTGCTCGGCCACCCCGTGAAGGACCCGGACACCATCGCCACCGCCATCCGGATCGGGAACCCGGCGTCGTGGGAGCTCGCGCTGCGCGCGCGCGACGACAGCGGGGGCTACTTCGGCGCGATCGACGATGCCGGAATCCTGGAGGCCCACCGCATCCTGTCGGCAGAAGTCGGCGTCTTCGTGGAGCCGGCCAGTGCGATCAGCGTCGCCGGTCTGCTGGAGCGCTCGGAGGCGGGCGTCATCCCCGCCGGCGCGACCGTGGTGCTCACGGTGACCGGTCACGGCCTGAAAGACCCGCAGTGGGCGCTGCGCACTGCGGACGGCTCCGAGGTTCACCCCACCGTCGTCCCGATCGACAACGCCGCCGTCGCCGAGACCCTCGGCCTGACCTCGAACACGGGAGTGAGCGCGTGATGCTGCGCACGGTCGATCTGAGCGGCCGCTCCGTCGCCGTCAAAGTGCCCGCGACGAGCGCGAACCTCGGCCCTGGTTTCGACACGCTCGGACTGGCGCTCGCCCAGTACGACGAGCTGCGCGTCAGCGTCCGACCGGAACCGGGCGCGACGGTCGCGGTGCAGGGGGTCGGCGAAGGCGAGGTTCCCACCGACGAGACCAACCTGGTCGTCCGCGCGATCGCGCACACGTTCGAGTCCGTCGGCGTCGAGCTGCCGGGGCTGAGCCTGGTGGCGCGCAACAGCATCCCGCACGGCCGGGGGATGGGATCGTCCGGAGCTGCGATCGTTTCCGGCATCATGGCGGCGAAAGGCCTTCTGCAGGGTGTGGCCGACATCGACGCGCAGGGTCTGCTCGCGCTCGCGAACGATATGGAAGGACACCCCGACAACGTCGCGCCGGCGCTGTTCGGCGGGCTGACGATCGCGTGGGTGGCCCCGGACGGACCGCGGTTCAAGAAGCTCATCGTGCATCGCGGGGTGTCGCCCCTCGTGCTGGTCCCCGAGCACGTCATGTCCACCGCGCTCGCCCGCAGCCTTCAGCCGGCCTCCGTTCCGCACGAGGACGCGGTGTTCAACGTCTCGCGCTCGGCTCTGCTCGTCGCGGCGCTCATCCAGAGCCCCGAGCTGCTGCACGCGGCCACCGAGGACAAGCTCCACCAGAGCTACCGCGCCTCGGCCATGCCGGAGACCGACCGGCTGATCACTCTGCTGCGCACCAACGGCTTCGCGGCCGTGGTCTCGGGGGCCGGTCCGTCCATCCTCGTGCTGTGCAGCGACCCGGGCCAGCGGCTCGCCGCCGCCGAGCTCGTCGCGACGCAGGCGGCCGCCGCCTGGCAGCCGCTCATGCTCGCGGTCGACTTCAAGGGGGCCACGGTGACCCGGATCGCAGAGAACGCTGCGAGCGGTGCGGGAGACACACCGGCTGTCGAGAGTCGAAAGCGGCCCCGCTGAGGTGGTAAAGTGTGGGAGAACCCGCGAAGGACCCGTATCACGAGCATATGCAGCTTCCGGGTGATCTCTTAGCAATTATGCCGTCACTCCTGTCTGTGCTTCTGGACCACCGGTGTCATCCGGATGCCCAGAGCGCAACGTAGCGCGGATTCAGAACGCAGCGCGTCGAAGGCAGTCTCGTGTGACGAATGCTCATAGCGGCGCGCACGGAGCGCGCCGGGGGAAAGGAACCCTCTTCAGTGACTGATGTCGAACTCCACGCCGGGGGCGTGGACACCAGCGACCTGACCGCGCTCAAAGTGGCGGAGCTCCAGGCTCTCGCCACCCAGCTCGGTCTCCAAGGCGCAAGCAAACTTCGCAAGGGCGAACTCGTCGCGGCCATCGCCGCGGCGCGGTCCGCGGTGGAGGGCGCCCCTGCGCCCGCCGCCGCGGGTCAGGAGGAACCGGTGAGCGCGGCCTCTCAGCTCCTCATCGAGCCGCTCATCGCTGCGTCCGCCGAGGACAGTGCCGAGCCGGTCGCTGAGCCGGCCGTCGAGGCTGAGCCGGCGGCGGCGCTGCCGCCGCAGACCGGAGGACGCCGCCGCGGTTCGCGCCGCGCGTCCAGCCCGGACGGCACCCGCATCACCGCTGGCACGCACGTCAACACGGGGGAGACGGGCGTCGAGTCGCTGATCCCGGATGTCGATGCGCTGCTCGACTCGGCTCTCGCCTCGCGCGAACAGGCGCAGCGTGACGGCCAGGGCCAGAACGGGAGCCGCCGCGGCCGCGGCCAGAGCGGTCAGCAGGAGCAGAGCTCGCCGCAGACCGCCCCCGCCGAGGGCGCCGACAGCGCCGAGGCGGACGCTTCGCGGCCGGCCGGACAGCCCGGCGACCAGCAGGACGGTCAGACGGGTGGCGGCCGTCGTCGCGGCCGCAACCGCAACAAGGGCGCCGGCGGTCAGAACGGCGAGCAGGTCCAGAACCAGGGCCAGCAGAACCAGCCCAAGGACCTTCAGCAGGGCGGCGACCAGGGCGAGAAGCAGGGCCAGCAAGGCCGCAGCGGTCAGCAGCACGCCGAGGGCGAGCGTCCGGGCCGTTACCGCGACCGCAACCGCAAGCGCCGCAGCGGCGTCGCCGGGGACGAGCTGGAGCCGGAGATCGCCGAGGACGACGTCCTCGTCCCGGTCGCCGGCATCCTGGACGTGCTCGACAACTACGCCTTCGTTCGCACCACCGGCTATTTGCCGGGGGCGAGCGATGTGTACGTCTCGCTCGGCCAGGTCAAAAAGTACAGCCTGCGCAAGGGCGACGCTGTGGTCGGCGCCATCCGCCAGCCGCGCGAGGGCGAGAACAACAGCCGCCAGAAGTACAACGCGCTGGTGAAGGTCGACTCGGTCAACGGCCAGACGGTCGAGGAGGCGGCGGCCCGCGTCGAGTTCGGCAAGCTGACTCCGCTCTACCCGCAGGAGCGGCTGCGCCTGGAGACCGAGCCCACCAAGATCACCCAGCGCATCATCGACCTCGTCGCCCCGATCGGCAAGGGACAGCGCGGCCTCATCGTCGCGCCTCCCAAGGCCGGCAAGACCATCGTGATGCAGCAGATCGCCAACGCGATCACGACGAACAACCCCGAGGTGCATCTGATGGTCGTCCTGGTGGACGAGCGTCCGGAAGAGGTCACCGACATGCAGCGGACGGTGAAGGGCGAGGTCATCGCGTCGACCTTCGACCGGCCCGCAGAGGATCACACCACGGTCGCCGAGCTCGCGATCGAGCGCGCGAAACGCCTGGTCGAGCTCGGTCACGACGTGGTCGTGCTGCTCGACTCGATCACCCGCCTCGGCCGCGCTTACAATCTCACCGCGCCGGCCTCGGGCCGTGTGCTGTCGGGCGGTGTGGACGCCTCGGCGCTGTACCCGCCGAAGCGCTTCTTCGGCGCCGCGCGCAACATCGAGCACGGCGGCTCGTTGACCATCCTCGCCTCGGCGCTCGTGGAGACGGGCTCCAAGATGGACGAGGTGATCTTCGAAGAGTTCAAGGGCACCGGCAATATGGAGCTGCGCCTCTCCCGTCAGCTCGCGGACAAGCGTATCTTCCCGCCCGTCGACGTCAACGCCTCCGGCACGCGCCGCGAGGAGATGCTGATGGGCCAGGACGAGGTCAAGATCACCTGGAAGCTGCGCCGCGCCCTCGCCGGACTCGACCAGCAGCAGGCCCTCGAGATGGTCCTCGGCCGCCTCAAGGAGACCTCGAGCAACGTCGAGTTCCTGATGCAGGTGCAGAAGTCGATGCCCGCACCGGCGAACGGCCACGGCACCGCGCACTCGCACGGCCACGAGAACGACCACCGCTAGTACGAGGACGTGCCCGTCCGTCGCGCCCGTGCGCGCCGGACGGGCACGTTCGTTCGTATCCCGGACACCTCACGGCAGAAAGAAGCCCCATGTTCGAATCGGTCACCGGCCTCCTCGCCGAGCACGACGACCTCCAGCAGCAGCTCTCCGACCCCGAGCTGCACAGCGACCCGGTCCGCTCCAAGAAGGTGAACCGCCGCTACGCCGAACTCTCGCGCATCACGGCCGCCTACACCGAGTGGAAGCAGCTGACCGACGATCTGGAGGCCGCCCGCGAGCTCGCCGCCGAGGACGACGCCTTCGCCGCCGAGATCCCGGGCCTGGAGGAGGGCATCGCCGCGTCGTCCGAGCGCCTCCGCCGCCTGCTCATCCCGCGCGACCCCAACGACAGCCGCGATGTGATCATGGAGATCAAGATGGGCGAGGGCGGCGCGGAGTCGGCCCTCTTCGCCGGCGACCTGCTGCGGATGTACCTCCACTACGCGGATTCGAGGCGCTGGAAGGCCGAGATCATCGAGCAGACCTCCAGCGATCTCGGCGGTATCAAGGATGTCCAGGTGGCCTTCAAAGGCACATCGAGCGATCCGGCCGAGGGCGTCTGGGCCCACCTCAAGTACGAGGGCGGCGTCCACCGCGTGCAGCGCGTCCCGGCGACCGAGTCGCAGGGCCGCATCCACACCTCCGCCGCCGGTGTGCTCGTCTTCCCCGAGGTGGATGAGCCCGAGGAAGTCGCGATCAACCCCAACGACCTCAAGATCGACGTCTTCCGCTCCTCCGGCCCCGGCGGTCAGTCGGTCAACACGACCGACTCGGCCGTGCGCATCACCCACCTCCCGACCGGCATCGTCGTCTCCATGCAGAACGAGAAGAGCCAGCTGCAGAACCGCGAGGCCGCCATGCGCGTTCTCCGCGCGCGCCTGCTCGCCAAACAGCAGGAGGAGGCCGACGCCGAGGCCGCCGAGTTCCGCAAGGGTCAGATCCGCACAATGGACCGCTCCGAGCGCATCCGCACCTACAACTTCCCCGAGAACCGCATCGCCGATCACCGCACCGGGTACAAGGCCTACAACCTCGACGCCGTCATGAACGGCCTCCTCGGCCCCGTCATCGAGTCCTCCATCCTCGCCGACGAAGAGTTCCGCCTCACCCGCCTCACCCCCAACTGACCCCGCAGCCATCGCTTCCTCACTTCTTCAGGCGACACGCCGATGAAGGGCCTGAAGAAGTGAGGAAGCGATGGAGAGGTGGGTCAGATGTAGAGGGTGGGGTCGAGGTCCGGGGCGGGGCTGGGACGGGGGCGAGGGCGAGCGGGGATGCCGGTCAGCACCGAGTCCGGTGGGGCGTCGTGGACGACGACGGCGTTCGCGCCGATGACCGTGCGGGCGCCGATGGTGACCGCCCCGAGGACTTTCGCCCCCGCGCCGACGATCACCCCGTCGTGGACGGTCGGATGTCGTTTGCCGTGCTCGCTGCCGCGCCCGCCGAGGGTGACCCCGTGGTAGAGCGTCACATCGTCGCCGATCCAGGCGGTCTCGCCGATGACGACGCCCATCCCGTGGTCGATGAAGAAGCGGCGGCCGATGCGGGCGCCGGGGTGGATCTCGATGCCGGTCAGGAAGCGCGCGAACTGGGAGAGCATCCGCGCGAGTGTGCGGAGCCCGGCGCGCCACAGCCTGTGCGCGACGCGGTGCGCCCAGACGGCGTGGAGGCCGGAGTACACGATCGCGACCTCGACGGGTCCGCGCGCGGCAGGATCGTGCTTGCGCGCGTTGCCGAGGTCTTCGCGCACCCGGAACACTGGCACGCCTCAGTCCAGCAGGTCTGCCCAGAGGGCTGTGGAGATGTACCGCTCGCCGGTGTCGCAGACGATCGCGACGACGGTCTTCCCCGCGTTCTCGGGGCGTACGGCGATCTGCAGGGCGGCCCACACGATCGCGCCCGAGGAGATGCCGGCGAGGATGCCTTCTTCGCTGGCGAGCTTCTTGGCGGTCTCGATCGCGTCGTCGAAGGACACGTCCACTACCTCGTCGTAGACGGCGGTGTCGAGGATCTCGGGGACGAAGTTGGCGCCGATGCCCTGGATCTTGTGGGGTCCGGCCTTGCCGCCGTTCAGGATGGGGGAGTCGACCGGCTCCACCGCGATCACCTGCACTCCGGGCTTGCGCTCTTTGAGCACCTGCCCGACGCTGGTCACGGTGCCACCGGTGCCGACGCCCGCGACGAAGATGTCGACGCCGCCGTCGGTGTCGGCCCAGATCTCCTCGGCGGTGCTGGCGCGGTGGATGGCCGGGTTGGCCTCGTTGGCGAACTGCTCCGCCCAGATCGCGTTGTCGGTCGTCGCGACGATCTCCTTGGCCTTCTCGACCGCGCCGCGCATCCCTTCCGGCCCGGGCGTGAGCACACGATCTCGGCGCCGAACGCGCGCAGCAGCACGCGACGCTCTTTGCTCATGGTCTCCGGCATCGTGAGGATGACCTTGTAGCCGCGGGCGGCGCCGACCATCGCGAGCGCGATGCCGGTGTTGCCGCTGGTGCCCTCGACGATCGTGCCGCCGGGGCGGAGCGCTCCGGCCTTCTCGGCGGCGTCGACGATGGCGACGCCGATCCGGTCCTTGACGCTCCCGGCCGGGTTGTAGAACTCTAGTTTCCCGCCCCGACACCGGCTGCGAGCCGGTTGAGTTTGACGAGCGGGGTGCGGCCGACGGCTTCCGTGATGTTCTCGTGAATGTTCGCTAGCATACGTTCACTCTAATCCGCCGCTTCTGTTCCGTGTCCGTCTGTGACCGGTAAGCTCGACGGGCCATGTCAGACGAAGCCCCCGCCGCCACGGTCCGCTCCCTCCGCGAGGAGATGGCCGCCCTGCTCGCGCGAGCTGGCGTCCCCGCCCCCGACGTGGACACGGATGTGCTCATCGGGCACGTCCTCGACGTGAGCCGGGGCCGCGTCCAGGCCCTGACGGTGCTGGATGCGCCCCTCGGCTCCGGCGACGCCGCGCGTCTGCGCCGCCTGGCCGAGCGTCGCGCCGCCCGCGAGCCTGTGCAGCACATCACGGGGCGCGCGCCCTTCCGCTCGCTGGAGCTCGCCGTCGGTCCCGGCGTCTTCGTGCCCCGCCCGGAGACAGAGCAGACGACCCAGTTCGCCATCGACGCTCTGCGCGCTGTGCCGTCGCCGGAACCGGTCGCGGTCGATCTCGGCACCGGCAGCGGCGCGATCGCCCTCGCCCTCGCGACGGAAGTGCCGCACGCGCGCGTCTTCGCCGTGGAGAATTCGCCGGAGGCGTTCGTCTGGTCGCGCCGCAATATCGACGGCGCGGGCGCGCCCAACGTCCGGGCTGTGTTCGTCGACCTCGCCGACGCGCTTCCCGAGCTCGACGGCACGGTGGACGTCGTGATCTCCAACCCGCCCTATGTCCCGGACGCCGCAGTGCCGCGCGACCCGGAGGTGCGCCTCTTCGATCCGCACGTCGCGTTCTACGGCGGGGAGGACGGGCTGGACATCGTGCGCACGATCTCCTGGGTGGCATGGCGTCTCCTCCGCTCCGGCGGCGCGCTGGTGCTCGAGCACGGCGAACGGCAGGGCGCCGCCGTCCGCGACCTCCTCACCGCCGACGGCTGGCGGGCGGCGGCGACTCACCGGGATCTGACGGCGCGCGACCGCGTGACGACGGCGAGGCGCGCGTAGTCAGCGCGGCGTCTCGCTCACCTCTCCCGCTCCGCGAAGGCGTGCATCGCCGCGAGCAGTCCGTCGTTGTCGAACGAGCCGTCCTCCCGCGTCACGACGCGGTGGGCGTGCATTCCCGCCTCCCGGGCTCCCTCGACATTGTCGGGGGAGTCGTCGAACAGGATGGCGTCCTGCGCTCGGACGCCGAACCGGTCGAGTGCGCGGGTGTAGACCCGGCGCTCCGGCTTCCGCGACCCGAGAACCGCGGAGACGAGGTCGTTGTCGCCCAGCGTTCCGGCCGCCTCCGGCATCAGCACCGGCAGTGAGTCCTTGAAGGGGATGGGGTTGTTCGACAGCAGCGACACCGTCCCGAGCGCAGCCGCCGCCTTCAGCGCGGCGATCGCGCCCGGGATGGGCGTCATCGCCGCCTTCCGCGCCTCCTGCCACTGCGTCAGCGACAGTCGCGCGCCGGTCACCTCCGCGAACGCGTCCAGGTATTCCTCGCTCGTCGCGTACTCGCCGCTCTCCGCCGCGCGTTCGTGCCCGCCCGCCCACCACGTCGAGGCGAGCCGGTACTGGCTCACGCCGCACAGTTCGGCCAGTCGCGGCAGGCGCTTGCGGAAGTCGTAGCCGTAGAGGGTCTTATCGCAGTCGAAGAAGTAGACGTCCATCGTCACCAGTATCGACCAGTGCGGGAGACGGCGGGGATCAGCGAGCCTTATGCTCCACGCGGCTATCATTGTCCCGTCATGGCAACCATCTACGACTGCTCTGTCGATTCCGACCTCCTCGCCGGCATGCGCCTGGCCCGCGGCGCGATCGGGCGCGGCGAGCTCGTCGTCATCCCCACCGACACCGTCTACGGCGTCGCAGCCGACGCGTTCAGCCCGGCCGCGGTGCAACGGCTGCTCGACGCGAAGGGCCGCGGCCGTCAGTCGCCGCCCCCGGTGCTGGTCCCCGGCCTCCCGACCCTCGCCGCCCTCGCCGAGCACGTCCCGGCCGAGGTGGAGGCGCTGGTCGAGGCGTTCTGGCCGGGCGGCCTCACGATCGTGCTGCCCGCCGCGCCCTCGCTCGTCTGGGATCTGGGGGAGACCAGCGGCACCGTCGCGCTCCGGATGCCGCAGGACCGCATCGCGCTGGAGCTCCTCGCGGAGACCGGTCCGCTCGCCGTCTCCTCGGCCAATCTCACCGGCCGTCCCGCCGCCCGCACCGCCAGAGAGGCGGAGGGGATGCTCGGCGACGCCGTCGCGGTGTACCTCGACGGGGGAGAAGCCGGCAGCGCCTACGATCGGGTGGAGGGCAGGGACTCCTCCTCGACCATCGTGGACGCGACGGCGCTCGCCTCCGGTGCCGGCGGGCTGCGCGTCCTGCGTCACGGCGTCGTCACCGTCGATCAGCTGCGCGCGGTTGCGGGCGATGCGCTCGCCGGGGAGCCGACGGACACCTGATCCCGTGACCCTGCTCCTCGCCCTCGCCCTCGTCTCGGCCGTGATCACGTTCGGGATGTCCTTCGTCGTCTACAAGCTCGCGATGCGCTACCGGCTCTACCCGAAGATCCGCGCGCGCGATGTCCACTCCCGGCCGACGCCCCGGCTGGGCGGCGTCGCCATCTTCCTCGGCATTCTCTTCGCTTTCGGCGTCTCCTGGCTGCTGTCCAGCCAGTTCGGCGTTCTGTCGCTGATCTTCTCCGACTCGGGTCCGATCCTCGCGATCCTGGGCGCCGCGCTCCTCATCGTGGTGATCGGGGTCGCCGACGACCTCTGGGACCTGGACTGGATGACCAAACTCGCCGGCCAGCTCGTGGCTGCCGGCCTCATCGCCTGGCTGGGCGTGCAGATCTACTCCCTGCCCATCGGCGGGCTCACGGTCGGCTCTCCTCTGATGAGCATCGTCATCACGCTCTTCGCGATCGTGCTCGTGATGAACGCGATCAACTTCATCGATGGGCTGGACGGTCTCGTCGCGGGCGTCGCGCTCATCGCCAACGGAACGTTCCTCGTCTACACCTACCTCTTGCAGCGCGAGATCAGCCCGCAGAACTACTTCAGCCTCGCCGGGGTGATCGCGGCCATCCTGGTCGGAGCCTGCGCGGGCTTCCTGCCGCTCAACTGGCACCCCGCCAAGATGTTCATGGGCGACGCCGGCGCGCTCCTGATCGGTTTGCTCATGGCGACCTCGGCGATCTCGGTCACCGGAACCATAAATCCGCAGGATTTGCAGACGCTCGGGAAGTCCTCGCTGGTTCCCGCGTTCATCCCGATCATCCTGCCGTTCGCCGTGCTGGTCATCCCGCTGCTCGACTTCGGTCTCGCCGTCGTCCGGCGGCTGCGCGCGGGGAAGTCGCCTTTCAGCGCCGACCGCAAGCACCTTCACCATCGTCTCCTCGACATGGGCCACAAACATCTGCACGCGGTCCTGATCTTCTACGCGTGGACGGCCGTGCTCTCGATCGGGTGTCTGCTGTTCTTCTTCGACCCGTACTGGATGGCGATCGTGTTCGTCGCCATCGGGCTCGTCGTCTGCACCGCGTTCACGCTCGCGCCGCTCAGCCGGCGGAAGGCCGATGAGGCCGTCGCCGAACTCGCTCCGGCCGGGAGCAAAGAAGCCGAGGAGACGGCTCGCTTCGATCAGCTGGACGCCGCGAGCGAGCGGAGGGAGCCGGCCACGGTCCCGCCCGCAGCGTCCTCCGCCCTCTCGACACCGCCCGAGGAGAACCGATGACCGACCACCAGGCCAGAGCAGCTGTCCCGGAGCCGGAACAGCCACCCGCCCCGCCCACCTCGACCCCCGTCCTGCGCGCCATCCTCCGCTACGGGCTGCTGCTCGCCGCCGTCATCGCGGTGTTCGGGATGGCGCTCGGGGGCATCGGCGCCGGATGGATCGGGGTGACGAGTGCGCTGATCGGCACGGCGATGGCGGCGGTGTTCCTCAGCGTCACCGCACTCAGCATCCTGATCGCCAACCGCTTCATCGCCTCCGACCTCTTCGTCGGTCTGTTCTTCGGCATCGTGCTGGGGGGCTGGATCGTCAAGTTCGTGCTGTTCCTCGTGCTCGCGATCGTGCTGCGCGACCAGCCGTGGATCGACCCCGTGGTCCTCTTCCTCAGCCTCATCGCGGGGGTGATCGGCTCGCTCGCGATCGACGTCGTGGTGGTCGCCCGTTCGCGCATCCCCTACGTCAGCGACGCCCGGCTCCCGGGCGAGAAGCGTTGACGCGCATCCGATTGGGTGCGGCTTGAAAACTCTTGTAGAGTTGTCAGCGATCCTTCACCCGTCGTGCCTACGCTGCATCGGTGCGCGAGAAGCGGGTGTCCACCGTTCGTCGTCGCGAGGGCTTTCAGCTCGACGCCCCGAAACAGGAGATAGCGCTGTTAGCTAACGCTGTGAACCTGCTGGTCCAGGCCGCAAGCTCCGATGATGGAAGCTTCCAGGGTCCGTCGATCAACGAGTTCTTCCCACCCAATCTCTTCACTATCGGCGGGATCGAGTTCAACCGCATCATCGTCGTCCGGCTCATCGCGCTGGCCGCCCTGCTGCTGGTCTTCTGGATCGGCACCCGCAAGATGACGATCGTTCCGCGCCGCTTCCAGTCGGTGGTCGAGATGGGTCTGGACTTCGTCCGCGTCAACATCGCGGAGGATCTGCTCGGCCGCAAGGACGGCCGCCGGTTCCTGCCGCTGCTGACGACCATCTTCTTCATGGTGCTGTTCTTCAACCTGATGGGCATCGTCCCGTTCCTGAACATCGCAGGCACATCGGTGGTCGCGCTGCCGATGCTGCTGGCGATCGTGGCCTACATCGCGTTCATCTACGCGGGCATCAAGAAGAGCCCGAAGAACTTCTTCAAGAACGCGCTCTTCCCGCCCGGTGTCCCGCCGGCGCTGTACATCATCGTGACGCCCATCGAGTTCGTCTCGACCTTCGTGCTCCGGCCGATCACGCTGACCCTCCGGTTGCTGATGAACATGGTCGTCGGGCATCTTCTGCTCGTCCTCTTCTTCACCGCAACCGCCTGGTTCCTCTTCGAGGCGGGGGGCTGGTGGTCGCTCTTCGGCGTCGGAACCTTCGCCTTCGGCTTTGCTTTCACCCTCTTCGAGATCCTGGTGGCTGTCCTCCAGGCCTACGTCTTCGCTCTGCTGACTGGCGTCTACATCCAGCTGGCCGTCGCCGAGGAACACTAAGAACGGTTCGCGCATCCGCACGGATCGCCATCACGGAAGGAAACACATAACGTGGACATCGCTGCTATCAACGGCAACATCGCCACCGTCGGCTACGGTCTCGCCGCCATCGGCCCGGCCATCGGCGTGGGCATCGTCGTCGGCAAGACCATCGAGGGCGTCGCCCGTCAGCCCGAGCTGGCCGGCCGTCTCCAGGTCCTGATGTACATCGGTATCGCGTTCACCGAGGCGCTCGCCTTCATCGGTATCGCGACCTACTTCATCTTCCAGTAAGTCCTCTTTATCCCATCCCGTAAGGAGGAACGATGCTCAGTAGCGTCGTGATCGCCGCGTCGGGGGAGCAGCACAACCCGCTGATCCCCGAGCCGGCCGACATCATCGGCTCGCTGATCTGCTTCGTCGTCATCCTGTTCTTCTTCTGGAAGCTTGTGCTCCCGCGCATGAAGAAGCTCCTGGATGAGCGTGCCGAGGCGATCGAGGGCAACATCGCGAAAGCCGACGAGGCCCAGCACAAGGCCGAAGCCCTGCTGGAGGAGTACACCGCCCAGCTCGCGGACGCCTGTGCCGAGGCCGCGAAGATCCGCGAGGCCGCCCGGGCCGACGGCCAGAAGATCGTCGCCGAGGCCAAGGACGCCGCGACGGTCGAGGCCGCCCGTGTGACCGTGGCCGCCCAGGCCCAGATCGAGGCCGAACGCCAGAGCGCCCTGGTCTCGCTGCGCAGCGAGGTGGGCTCTCTGGCCATCGACCTCGCCTCCGGCGTCGTCGGCGAGGTCCTCACCGAGGACAAGAAGGCTCAGGCGATGGTCGATCGTTTCCTGGCCGACCTCGAAGCCGCTGAGAAGGTGGGGACGGCCAACTAATGGGAAGCGCCACCAGAGAAGCACTGGCCCGCTCCGTCTCGGCTCTCGCCGGCCTCGGGCCCCAGGCCGATCTGGCGACGGCTGAAGACCTGTTCGCCGCAGGACGAGTCGTTGCCGACTCCGCCCAGCTCCGAGCGGCCCTCGGCGATCCCTCGGCCGATCCGGCAGGCAAGGACGCGCTCGTGAAGCGTGTCTTTGGCGCGCTTTCCGCGCCGGCGGTCGCCCTGATCGGCGTCGTCGCCGGCGAGCGCTGGTCCGATCAGGACGATGTCCTGGCCGCGATCGACGAACTCGCCATCCGCTCGATCGCCGCGTCCGCGCCGTCCACTGTCGACATCTCCGCAGAGCTGCTCGCGTTCGGAGGCGCCGTGACCTCTGACGCGGAACTCGAGCTGGCGTTGCGCAGCAAGCTCGCGGCCCCGGAGACGAAGGCGGCGCTGGTCGAGCGTCTGCTGGTGGGCAAGGCCAGCGAGCAGACGGTCTCCATCGCCCGTCAGCTCGTGCTGCAGCCGCGTGGCCGCAGCATCCGGGAGGGCCTGCGCGATGCGGCCCGCATCGTCGCCGCCCAGGACGGGCAGAGAATCGCCACCGTCGTCAGCGCGGCTCCGCTGCCCGTCGCCCAGGCCGAGCGCCTGCGCGCGGGCCTCGCTGCGAAGTACGGCGACCTCAAGCTCAATCAGGTCGTCGACCCGGCGATCCTCGGGGGACTGCGCGTGCAGATCGGCGACGACGTCATCGACGGCAGCGTCTCCTCGCGTCTCTCCGAACTCCGACTTCAGCTGGTGGGCTGACCGCCTCCAAGATAGGGAACACAACGATGGCAGACATTTCGAGCAGCCCCAGAATCTCCATAAGCGCTGACGAAATCCGGGACGCGCTCAAGGATTTCGTCTCCGCTTACGAGCCCGCGAAGGCCGAGACCTCCGAGGTCGGACACGTCCTCGACGCCTCCGACGGCATCGCCCACGTCGAGGGCCTCCCCGGCGTGATGGCCAACGAGCTCATCCGCTTCGCGAACGGCACCCTGGGCCTGGCCCAGAACCTCGACGAGAACGAGGTCGGCGTCGTCGTCCTCGGCGAGTTCGACGAGATCGTCGAGGGCATGGAGGTGACCCGCACCGGCGAGGTCCTCTCCGTCCCCGTCAGCGACGGCTACCTCGGCCGCGTGGTCGACCCGCTGGGCAACCCGATCGACGGCCTCGGCGAGATCGCCTCGGAGGGCCGCCGCGAGCTCGAGCTCCAGGCCCCCGGCGTCATGCAGCGCAAGTCGGTGCATGAGCCTCTCCAGACCGGCATCAAGGCGATCGACGCCATGATCCCCGTCGGCCGCGGACAGCGCCAGCTGATCATCGGCGACCGCCAGACCGGCAAGACGGCCATCGCGATCGACACGATCATCAACCAGAAGGCCAACTGGGAGTCGGGCGACGTCGACAAACAGGTCCGCTGCATCTACGTCGCCATCGGCCAGAAGGGCTCCACCATCGCCTCGGTCAAGGGCGCGCTCGAAGACGCCGGTGCGATGGAGTACACCACCATCGTCGCGGCCCCCGCCTCCGACCCGGCCGGCTTCAAGTACCTCGCCCCCTACACCGGCTCGGCCATCGGCCAGCACTGGATGTACGGCGGCAAGCACGTCCTGATCATCTTCGATGACCTGTCTAAGCAGGCCGAGGCCTACCGCGCCGTGTCGCTGCTCCTGCGCCGTCCGCCGGGGCGCGAGGCTTACCCGGGCGACGTCTTCTACCTGCACTCCCGCCTGCTGGAGCGTTGCGCCAAGCTCTCCGACGAGCTGGGCGCCGGCTCGATGACCGGTCTGCCGATCATCGAGACCAAGGCGAACGACGTCTCGGCGTACATCCCGACCAACGTGATCTCGATCACCGACGGCCAGATCTTCCTCCAGTCCGACCTCTTCAACGCCAATCAGCGTCCCGCCGTGGACGTCGGCATCTCGGTCTCCCGTGTCGGTGGCGACGCGCAGGTCAAGTCGATCAAGAAGGTCTCCGGCACGCTCAAGCTGGAGCTGGCGCAGTACCGCTCGCTCGAAGCCTTCGCGATGTTCGCCTCCGACCTCGACGCCGCCAGCCGTCGTCAGCTCGCCCGTGGCGCGCGTCTCACCGAGCTGCTCAAACAGCCGCAGTACTCGCCGTTCCCGGTGGAGGAGCAGGTCGTCTCGATCTGGGCCGGCACCAACGGCAAACTCGACGAGGTCGCCGTCGAGGATGTGCTGCGCTTCGAGTCCGAGCTGCTCGACCACCTGCGCCGCAACACCGACATCCTGACCACGCTCCGCGAGACGAACGTCCTGGACGACGACACCGTGGAGAAGCTCGCCGGCGAGGTGGACGCCTTCAAGCTCGAGTTCCAGACAGGTGAGGGCAAGCCGCTCTCCTCGGTCGGGCGCGAGGAGTTCGAGGCCATCGCCGAAGAGGATGTCAACCAGGAGCGCATCGTCAAGGCGAAGCGCTGAGCCGCCAGAGGAACTGAGGAAGACACATGGGAGCACAGCTTCGGGTCTACCGGCAGAAAATCAAGTCTGCCCAGACGACCAAGAAGATCACCCGTGCCATGGAGCTGATCTCCGCCTCACGCATCCAGAAGGCACAGGCGCGGGTGGCCGCGTCGTCGCCCTACGCCCGTGCCATCACGCGTGCGGTGTCGGCGGTGGCGACCTATTCGAACGTCGACCACGTTCTCACCACGGAGCCGGAGAGGATCGAGCGCGCCGCGGTCGTCATCTTCTCCTCGGACCGCGGACTCGCCGGCGCGTTCAACTCGAACGTGCTCAAAGAGTCCGAGAAGCTCGCCGAGCTGCTGCGCAGCCAGGGCAAAGAGGTCGTCTACTTCCTGATCGGGCGCAAGGCGCAGGGCTACTTCAGCTTCCGCCGCCGCGCGTTCGAGCGGGTGTGGACGGGGAACACGGACGCCCCCGAGTTCGAGCAGGCCAAAGAGGTCGCTGACGCGATCCTGGAGTCCTTCCTGCGCGATTCGGCCGATGGCGGCGTGGACGAGATCCACGTCATCTACAACCGCTTCGTGAGCATGCTGACCCAGGAGCCGCAGGTCATCCATCTGCTGCCTCTGGAGGTCGTGGAGGGCGTCGAGGAGCCGGACCGCACCCAGGTGCTTCCGCTCTACGAGTTCGAGCCGGACGTCAACACCGTGCTCGACTCGCTGCTGCCCGTCTACATTGAGAGCCGCATCTTCAACGCCATGCTGCAATCAGCCGCCTCCAAGCACGCGGCCACGCAGAAGGCGATGAAAGCGGCGAGCGACAACGCCGACAAGCTCATCACCGACTACACGCGACTGGCCAACAATGCCCGACAGTCGGAGATCACCCAGCAGATCTCCGAGATCGTCGGCGGCGCCGACGCGCTGAGCGGCGCACACTGACACCGGCCGAGATTTCACAACGAGAGAGATAAGAATCATGACTACTGCTACCGCCGAAGCCCAGGCTTCGACCGCGCAGCCGGCCGGCGTGGGACGCATCGCCCGCGTCACCGGTCCGGTCGTCGACATCGAGTTCCCGCACGACTCGATCCCGAGCATCTACAACGCTCTGAAGACCACCATAACCATCGGCGAGCAGTCGACCGAGATCACCCTCGAGGTCGCCCAGCACCTCGGTGACGACCTGGTGCGCGCCATCGCCCTCAAGCCGACGGACGGCCTCGTCCGCGGCGGCGAGGTCCGCGACACCGGCGCGCCGATCTCGGTGCCCGTCGGCGACGTGACCAAGGGCAAGGTGTTCGACGTCACCGGCCAGATCCTCAACGCCGAGCCGGGCGAGACGATCGAGATCACGGAGCGTTGGCCGATCCACCGCCAGCCGCCGTCGTTCGACCAGCTCGAGTCGAAGACCCAGCTCTTCGAGACCGGCATCAAGGTCATCGACCTCCTCACGCCGTACGTGCAGGGTGGCAAGGTCGGCCTCTTCGGCGGTGCGGGCGTCGGCAAGACGGTCCTCATCCAGGAGATGATCCAGCGCGTCGCGCAGGACCACGGCGGTGTGTCGGTGTTCGCCGGTGTCGGCGAGCGTACCCGTGAGGGCAACGACCTCATCCACGAGATGGAGGAGGCGGGCGTCTTCGACAAGACCGCGCTCGTCTTCGGTCAGATGGACGAGCCGCCGGGAACGCGTCTGCGCGTCGCCCTCTCGGCCCTGACCATGGCGGAGTACTTCCGCGACGTGCAGAAGCAGGACGTGCTGCTCTTCATCGACAACATCTTCCGCTTCACCCAGGCCGGCTCCGAGGTCTCGACCCTCCTGGGTCGCATGCCCTCGGCCGTGGGCTACCAGCCGAACCTCGCCGACGAGATGGGCCTCCTCCAGGAGCGCATCACCTCGACCCGCGGTCACTCGATCACCTCGCTGCAGGCGATCTACGTCCCCGCGGACGACTACACCGACCCGGCGCCGGCGACCACCTTCGCCCACCTCGACGCCACGACCGAGCTCTCCCGTGAGATCGCGTCGAAGGGTCTGTACCCGGCCGTCGACCCGCTGACCTCCACCTCGCGCATCCTCGACCCCCGTTACCTGGGCGAGGACCACTACCGCGTGGCCACGACGGTCAAGCAGATCCTCCAGAAGAACAAGGAGCTGCAGGAGATCATCGCCATCCTCGGTGTCGACGAGCTCTCCGAAGAGGACAAGATCACGGTGTGGCGTGCGCGCCGCATCCAGCAGTTCCTCTCGCAGAACACCTACATGGCGAAGAAGTTCACCGGTGTCGAGGGATCGACCGTCCCGCTGAAGGACACCATCGAGTCGTTCGACGCCATCGCCAAGGGCGAGTTCGACCACGTCGCAGAGCAGGCCTTCTTCAACGTCGGTGCGATCTCCGACGTCGAGGAGAAGTGGGCGCAGATCCAGAAGGAGAACGGCTGAGCATGGCAGTCCCCGGCGCCAGTAGCCTCCGTGTCAGCGTTGTCGCCGCCGACCACGAAGTGTGGTCGGGCGAGGCGAAAATGGTCGTCGCGCGCACCGTGGAGGGGCAGATCGGCATACTGCCCGGTCACGAGCCGCTGCTCGCCATTCTCGCCTCCGGCGAGGTGCGCGTGACCCTGAACGGCGGGGAGTCGATCGCGGCGCAGGCCGACGACGGGTTCCTCTCTGTGGAGAACAACGTGGTCATCGTCGTGGCCCGGCAGGCGGAGCTCGTCTGACATGGCGGAGCGGGCGGCCCCGGTGGAACGGCAGTTCGGTGACATGCGTGTCCCCGTCCTCGTCGTCACAGCGGGGTTGCCGGGCTCCGGCAAGTCCACGATCGCCGGGATCGTGGCCGCGCGTCTGGGCGCCGCGGTGATCTCTGTCGACCCGATCGAGGCCGCCATCCTGCGCGCCGGCATCGACGACGACCAGCCGACCGGACTCGCTGCGTATCTGGTGGCCGAAACGATGTCCGAGCACGTGCTGCTGGCGGGCCACTCGGTCATCGTGGACGCCGTCAACGCCGTCGAGCCTGCCCGATTGCAGTGGAAGGCCCTCGCAGAGCGCTGCGGTGTCAAGCTGCGAGTCATCGAGACCGTCTGCTCGGACGAAGAGCTGCACGGCGAGCGCCTCTCCCACCGTACCGGTGTGATCGCCGCGTACGCGGTCGAGCAGAGCATCGAGGACTACGCGGAGTGGACAGGGTCCTGCGCCTCTCTGCCGCGCGTGACCCTCGACACCTCGCGGCCGCTCGGCGAGAACGTCAACGCCGCGCACGCTTTCCTGGAGGGATAGCGTGCTCATCCTTCTCCCGCCCTCTGAGACGAAGAGAGACGGGGGAGCACCGGTCCCGCTCGTCCTCGACCGGCTCGGGTTCGCGGCGCTCGCCCCTGTCCGGGCAGCCGTGCTCGCCGATCTCGTCTCGCTCTGCGCCGACCGGGACGCTGCCGTCAAAGCGCTGAAGCTCGGGCCGAAGCAGGCCGCGGAGGTCGATCGCAACCGTGCGCTGGAGTCCGCGCCGACGATGCCGGCGCTCCTGCGCTACACGGGTGTGCTCTACGACGCGCTGGAGGCGGACGGCTTCACCGAGGAGCAGTGGCGGTTCGCGGTCTCCGCTGTCGCCATCCAGTCGGCGTTGTTTGGGGTGGTCGGCGCGGCCGATCCCCTTCCGGCCTACCGGCTCTCGTTCGACTCGCGGCTTTCGCCGTCGCTGAAGAGACGCTGGGCAGAGCCGGGCGCTGCGGTTCTGGGATCGCATCCGGGGCTCATCCTCGACCTGCGCTCGGAAGGGTACGCTGCGCTCGCGCCGCTTCCGCTGCGGGAGGAAGCCCACTCTGTGCGGGTTCTCGCGCGGGACGAATCGGGCACGGTCCGCGCGCTCAACCACTTCAACAAGCAGGCCAAGGGTCTTCTGACCCGGGCCCTCGTGGAGGCCGGCGCCGACCTCGCCACGACGGACGATCTGCTTGCCTGGGCATCGGATGAGGGCTACGCCTTGACCCGCGCAGCCGACGGCAGCCGCGATTTGGAGCTCATCGTCCCCGATGTGGCGGGCTCGCCCGGCAGGCTCCGGGCCGTGCTGCGGCGATGAACGCGCCGCGCGCGAGGTCTCACTGCGCCGCGCGGAAACATCCCTCGACGTGGTCGTCCACCATTCCGGTCGCCTGCATCAGCGCGTACATCGTGGTCGGGCCGACGAAGCGGAAGCCGCGACGGCGGAGCTCTGTGCTCAGCGCCGTGGATTCCGCTGTCACCGCCGGGGCCTCCGACCACGCCTGGGGGCGGGGGGCGGCCTTCCGGGGAGCGAAGCCCCACAGGAGCTCATCGAGCGGGACATCCAGCTTCAGGACCGCGTGGGCGTTCGCGATGGTCGCCTCGATTTTGCCGCGGTGGCGGATGATCCGCTCGTCCTGCAGCAGGCGGAGGACGTCGTCTTCGGTCATCGCCGTGACCCGCTCCGGCTGGAAGCCCAGGAACACCTCGCGGAAGGCCGGTCGGCGGCGGAGGATCATGATCCAGGAGAGGCCGGCCTGGAAGCCTTCGAGGCAGATCTTCTCTTAGAGGGCCTTCGGGTCGCGCTGGGGAGTTCCCCACTCCTCGTCGTGGTATAGCGGATCTACTCGGCGTCGTTCGCGGGCCAGGGGCAGCGCTGGAGGCCGTCGTGGCCGATGACCGCCGCCGGACGGATCGAGGCGGCCGGCGGTGCGGTGGTGGGGTTCTCGCTCATGCGGCCAGCGTCGTTCCCTCGTACTCCAGCAGCCACAGCTTGGTGGGGATGCCTTCGCCGCCGAAGTAGCCGGTGACCGTGCCGGAGGAGGACAGCACGCGGTGGCAGCCGACGATGATCGGCACGGGGTTGGCGTCGACCGCGCCGCCGATGGCCCGGCCGTACCCCGCATGGCCGAGGGCGAGACCCAGCTCGCCGTACGTTGTGAGCGTGCCGAACCCCAAACCGGCCAGCCGCTCCCACACCGCGCGGCGGAACGGCGTGCCCCCGAGACGCAGCGGGAGGTCGAAGTCGCGCCGGTCGCCCGCGAAGTACTGGGCGAGTTGCTCGGCAGCGTCGTCGAGGACGGCGGTTGTGCGTTCGGGGCGCTCATCGTGTGGCAGGATTCCACCGCGGGCGATCGAGAGAGGTGACGGCCTCGCCGTCGCCGGTCAGCTCGATCCGCCCGATGGGGCTCGGGACGCGGAGGAGGTAGCCGGATGAAGTGCTCATGGTTCGACTCTAGGCCGGACTCCCGACATCCACTCGCGGAAATCCGACAGGGACCAGCGGCCCCGATGCGCCAAGGTCGCCACGGTCTGGCCCCGCGAGGAGCGACCGGTGCCGTCGGAGCACGCTGCTGCGCGCACATTCGGGGACCGCGAAAGCGGCGGCCGGACAAGTCGCGCACGGGCGCGCTTGTCCGACCACCGCCTCCGTTTCCGCAGGTCAGTCCTGCGTCGGGGGAACGCGGCGGCGGCGGAACACGGCGATCCCTGTTCCGGCCGCGATCAGGACGCCTGCCGCCACGAGCAGCTCTGGCGCCACTGTCGAGCCGGTGCTCGCGAGCGCTGAGGAGCCGGCGTCGCCTCTTCCGGCCGGGCTCCTGCCGTCCGGCGCGAGAGCACCGGGCACGAGTCCGCCGCCAGGACCCGTGCGCGCCGGCGTCAGCGTCGGCGTCGAGTCGACGGGCACCGCCGCCGTGGTGAGCACCGCCGCGACCACATCCGTGGCAAGCCCGGACGCATCGGTGAGGTGAAGGCCGTGGACGGTCACCTCGCTTCCGTTGCGGGACTGCTCGTTCAGGACGACGCCGATCGTCGTCCCCGGCACGTCGATCCGGGTGTTCGGGGCGATCGCTCCGGCGGCGAGAGGCTGGCCGGCCAGCGTCCCGCCGTCCGAGGAGACGACGACACCGGCGCCCGAGGCCTTCACCAGCAGGTTCTTGAGGGCGACCTCGACGGTGGTGCCGGGGTACAATCGGAGTCGTCCGACCGCAGCGCTCGCGCCGGTGGCGCTGGAGGTCGTGGTCACCGAGCTGACCGCGATCTGGCCCGCGTTGCCATCGCCGGCTGTGGGAGCCGAAGCGCTCTCCTCTGCCGCAGTGGCGAGCGTCTTCGCGCTCTTCTGGGGCTGAGCCGTCGCCCGCGACACAGCGACAGGTCTCACGGGGCTGGGCCCGGTCGCCGCGACGCCATACGAGTTCCAGGCGGGCAGTGTTCCCGTCTCGCCCGGATTCGCCGGGTCCGCTGGTTTGGCCGGTGTGGTGGCTTTGGGTGGGGCGAGCACGACCGTTCCGAGTGTGACGCCCGGGTTCGCGTGGGTCAGATCCTCGTAGCGGAGGGCGTTGATCGTGACCGATCCGTCCGCTGCTGTGGTCCGCTCGTTGAAGTGGACCCGCACTCGCTCCGCACCGTCGGAGTCCAGACCGGTGTAGAGGTCCGTGGCGGTGTTGACCCAGACCCCGTTGGCGAAGACAGCGCTCGATGTGTTGTCGAACGTCACTGTCGAGGAGCCGTCGGCCGCCACCGAGAGCCGGAGGCCGTAGACGCGGAGAGCGTTCCACCGGTACTCGCCCACACCGGAGGTCTGGTCGGGCACTTGGGTGAACTCGCCGATCCCCACCGAGGCGCTTCCGTCCGTCGCGGTCGTGACGCTCACATTCTTGGCGTGCGCCGGGTAGCTGCTCGCGGCGTCGACGGTGGAGGCCGTCTTGGTCTGCCCCTCCCCGGACACACTCGGCTCGCCGGCCACAAGCGCCGACCCGTCGGGGGCTGTCACCCGGACCCCTGTCGCCGTGACGCGAGCGGGGGCCGGAGCCACAGCCGGGCAGGTGATCTGGCCCGCGCGGATGCGCCAGATCTCGGAGGCTCCCGCCTCCGCCTCGACGCGCAGCGCGGTCGTGGTGATGGAGCCGTCTTTGTTGGTCGTGCGCTCACCGACGATGATCTTGGTCGCCCCGTACGGGAACTGGGCAGTTGGTAGGTGAATCCCGGTGTCGCCGTCGCTGTCGCCGTGATGTCCGTCCCGTTCACCGTGAGCGCGGTGAAGGAGACCACGGACGCCTGTGTCGGACCGCAGCTCACGCTCAGGCCGCGGAAGGTCACGGGCACACGGTCGCGGAGGGTGAACTCGCCGGAGCCGATGGCCGCGGTCGCACCGGTGGGGCCGGCTGTGACGGCCAGGTCGCTGGTGCGGGTGGTGTTCAGCCTCAGCACGTCGCCGGTGGCGTCGAGCTGCGACGACGCCCCGGCGCCGGTCGTCCACGAGACGGAGGGTTTCGGCGCCTGGAGGGTATCGTCGTCGATGTCGATGATCTCGACTCCGGACGCGCTGTACGTCGCTGCTGTGGCCGCGGCGGCCGGCGCTGCGGGGAGCAGCGTCGCGGGGAGCAGGGCGGCGGCCGTCGCCGCGGCCGCGACGGCCGCGGCGGCCAAACGAGCCGCCGGCCGCCGGAGAAGGGTTCGTGAGGTCATTTCGCCTTCTTTCCGAAGTTCTTGATGAAGTCGATTCCGGTGGGCACGCCGAGGCCGGTGACGGGGTCCCACCCTGTCGAGGACTGCAGCGATTGCGGCTTCGTGTCCCAGACGAAGATCGTCTCGGGATAGATCGCGCCCTTCTCCGGTCCCTTCGGGGACCAGGTGGCCGCCGAGGCCGGGGCGACATCGCGGAGCGCGGGCGTTCCGGCCAGCGCGTACAGCGCCGGGCTCGCCAGGCCGATCTTCACGCCCGTCGCCGCTTTGGCGAGAGCCACCATGGAAGCGACCATCGGAGTCGCGAGGCTGTCGCCGCCGTGGCTCACCGCTGCGGTGGTGCCCTCGTGGGGTCCGTAGACGACGAAACCCGTGTTGGGGTCGGCGAGAGACGCGACATCGGGGACGAGGCGCCCCGCTCCCGCGCGGTTGGGAAGCGCGGTGCGCTGCCAAGTCGGGCGGTCGTCGACGGCGGACTCCCCGCCGCCCGATCCGAAGGCGAACCCGGGCGGGACGATCCCGCCGGTGCGCGCGAAACGCGACTGGATCTCCCAGCCGGCCTCGACGGCGATCGTGCCGTCCTGGGCGAGGCCGGTGCTCGTGCCGCCGACGGCGGTGAGGTACGGGCTCGAAGCCGGTGAGGAGACGCTCGTGCCTGCGGCATGATCGCCCTGGGCCGAGTAGTCGCCATCGTTGCCCGATGAGGCGAAGACGGAGATGTTCCGGCTCGCGGCCTCGACGAGCACGCGGTTGAGCAGTGTCCGATCGTCCGCGGTGTCGAGGTTCTCGGTCGAGCCGAAGGAGAGGGAGATCACATCGGGCCCTGCGTGGACCGCTTCGAGAATGCGCAGGAACATCGCGGTGGTTCCGCAGTCCTCCGCCCCCAGTACTCGATCTTCGCCTCCGGCGCTATCGCGTGGACCGCCTGCACGTCCAGGTGCTGTTCCTCTGTCCACGAGTTCGGGCCTCCGCAGCGGGAGACGGCGGGGTGGTCCGGCGCGTGGTGGACGTACTGGCCATCGGTGAGCGCGGGCTCCCCCATCAGCTGAGAGTATTTGTCTGTGTTTGCCGCGACGGAGGGATCGTTGAAGGCCGCCACGATCGCGACCTTCGTGCCCGCGCCCCGGTAGCCGTCGGGGACCTGCTGCACCGCCCGCAGCTGCTTGGGCGAATAGCCGCACAGCGAGTTGGAGCGGTGCTCGACGGTGAGGGAAGCGGGCCACAGCGAGCTGAGCTTCTCGCCCCAGTAGGCCGCGCAGTCGGGGCTGTCGACCGGCGTCCCCGCCGCCGACGCCGTGGGCCGGTAGCCGTCTCCCGTCACCACGCCGGAGACTCCGACGATCTGCGGCAGGGAGGCGGGGACCGAGAGCGCGGTCGTCGGTGCGACGGTGGAGCCCGATGACCGCGAGTACACGGCGAACGCGGTGTCGAAGGCCGCGGCCACACGCGACCGTGCGCCTTTCACCCGGAGGACGCCGGTGCGGTCGTCCCATCTGGATGCGTCGAGCCCGTGGCCATCGAGCCACTCGGCGACGGCTCGCGCCTCGGCGGCGCTCGATCCGGCGCGCAGCACGACGGCCAGGGTCGTGTCGGCGTCGGGGGCGGGCAACGAGGCCGTCGTCGCGGTCCAGCCCGGGACAGAGCCGGTCAGGGGGGGTCGCGAAGGGTCGGGGCCGGCGGCCAGAGCGAGGCCGCCGATCGTGAGAGCGGCCGCAGCGCCTGCTGCGGCCCGGACAAGGACGTGTGAGAGCATCGTCACCTTTGCAGATCGGGTGGGGGAGGCCGGGGAAGGAGCTCCCCGGACAGGACACACCCTAATGCTTATTGAGAATAATTCTCAACGCCTGCAATGGGCCCTCGGGGGTCTTGCATTGCCCGACTGTATCATTATAAAACCACCCATACATTATAAATTAAGTTTATATCAAAAATTTTCGTGGTGCCGGGCTTCGTGGTCGCGGGCGCTTCTTCCACGACGCCTTCCGCTGGGGGTTTGCCGCGATCGGCGTTCTGGGGGTGGAGGGTGGTACCTAATGAACACGACCAGGGGCAGGTCGAAGCGGACGGGAACCCGCATTCTTGCGATCGTGACATCGGCTGTGGCCGTTCTCGCGTTCTCGATCGTCTCCACGGGACCGGTTTCGGCTGTTTCTCCCCGTTCTCCCCGGAGCCTGGGCCGCAACGAATTTCCGGTGATCGCAGGGTCGCCGCTGACCATCCTCCCCGACAACGATCGATGCACCGCGGGCGTTGTTGTGTCGCATATTTTTCCGGCTCACCTCGTATCAGAGGGCCACGAGATGGGTCGCGTTGGCGGGGCACTGTGCTCCGCTCTACGCTTCCGTTTACTTAGAGATGGTTTCAGTAGTCTAGAGATGGTTTCAGTAGTCGTTTTTGGTGAGTTTGCGGGCGCTGGTGATCGCGATTGCTAGAGCGACGAGCGCCGTGATCGTTGAGGCGGTGCGGTCGTAGCGAGTGGCGAGTTTCCGGAAGGCGAGGATCCAGGCCATGGTGCGTTCGACTACCCAACAGTGTTTACCCAGTCACTGTTTGGAGTCGACTCCGATTCGTGCGATGCGTGCCTTGATCCCACGACAACGCAGGTAACAGCGGACGCGGCGGTTGTCGTAAGCCTTATCGGCGTGGAAGATAACCGGGCGGCGTCTGGGCCGACCGCGGCCGACGCCCTTGATCGCGGTGATGTTGTCTAACACAGGTTCCACGAGCATGGAGTCGTGTCGGTTGGCGCCGGAGATCTCCACATGCAGCGGGAGTCCGTTGCGGTCGGTCAGGACATGGTACTTGGTGCCCCGTTTCCCACGATCCGTGGGGTTAGGTCCAGTGAGATCGCCCCCCTTTTCGCCCGGACACTTACGGAGTCCAGGCAGGTTCTTGACCAGTCGATCATGCCAGCCTGGCCGAGTTCGTCGAGCATGATCTTCCGCAGTGCATCCCACGCGCCCGCTTCGGACCATTCACGCAGACGCCGCCAACAAGTGACCCCGGACCCATACCCCAACTCGGGCGGGAGCTTCTCCACGGGATCCCCGTCAGCAGCACGAACACGATCCCAGCGAACACCTTCCGGTCAGGAACCCGAGGCTGCCCAGCCCGCCCATTGACCACAGGCGGCCGAGGCGGAATCAACGGCTCCAGCCGCTCCCACAACATATCCGTAATGAACCGATCCTCAGCAAGCGTCGACACTCGACCAGCATCCCCGCTAACCAGCCACAACAACCACCGCCACGCCGACTACTGAAACCACCTCTAAGAACCCCGGCCTCGCGGGTAAGATCGCGTCGGCGCCCATCCCTGGCAAGGACGGCGGACTTTCGCCGTCCGCGGTCGGCGGATCGCATCTTTCAGTGTTTCGGACGACCCAGCACGAGGACCTGGCCTGGCAGTTCGTGGAACTGCTGACGACCGGCGAGTACGCCCAGAAGTTCGTAGAAGCGACCGGCTTCTTCCCCGCCCAGAACTCGGCGCTCCAGAAGACCGTCGCCGCCGACGATCCGGTCGTGGCCGGTTTCGCCGAGCAGCTGATCGACGGGGGAGCGGCCGTGCCGGTCGCACCGACCTCCGGAGCGGTGCAGGCGAAGCAGACGACCCAGAGCATGATGCAGGCCATCCTCTCGGGGCGGAAGTCCGTCGCCCAGGCGACGGCGGACGTGGCGGCCGAGATGACCGGGCTGCTCAACGGCAAACGGTGACAGCCCTGAACGGGCTCCGTGTCGCGCCCCCTACCAGCCGGAGGAGGTCGCTGACGCCGCTGCGGTTGCCGACGCCGACGCCGCTGCGATCGCCGAGGTCTGCATCCGCACCGCATCGGCCGGAGAGTCGGTGTCGGGGCTGTACCTCGACCCTGCTCTCGTGCCCGAGGTGTTCGCGATGCCGTATCTCGTCCACGATCCGGAACTCGCCTTCGTCCTCCGCGACGAGGAGGCCGAAGGGGCGCCCATCGTCGAGTATGTGCTGGCGACTGCCGATTCGAGGGCCTACGCCGACTGGTTCCGCGATGAGTGGTGGCCCTCGCGTCGCGGGCGATACCTCCCGTCTGCACGCGAGCATCCCGACGAGACACGGATACGGGAAGCGGCGCGACATCCGCACGCCGCGCTTCCGCCGGCGGACGAACAGCGGCGCTTCCCCGCCCACCTGCACATCGACCTGCTCCCGTCGGCTCGGGGTCGCGGCGCCGGCCGGCAGCTGATGGCGGCGCTGTTCGGCGCACTCGGCGACCGCGGGGTTCCGGGCGTACATCTCAACCACGGCGCCGGCAACCGGAACGCGGCGGCGTTCTACGCGCGGCTCGGGTTCACGCCCCTGCCCTCGGGCACGCCGGAGGCGCCGCGACTGGCGCGTGCGGTCCGGTGACGCCTCCGCTCCGCTTCAACGCAGCGAGTGCGGCGCCGAGGGGATGAGTCCCAGCGGCGCCACGAACCTCGCGTCCCCCTCGGTGTTCAGCGCGTAGCATTGCCATCCCGGTCCCACCGGGGCAAACAGCTCGAACCGTGCGGACGATCCGGCCGCATCCGGTGCGTAGCGCTCGGTGTACACCGCGCAGGTGTTCGTGGCCGTCTCCGTCTGGACGCTGATCGTCACCAGCACGCTCGGCAGCAGGAGCGCCGCCACTGCCACGTACACGAAGACGCGCGCGGCCGTGGTCGCCCGGCGTCCGCGTAGCGGCCGATCGGACGGCTCGTACTCCGCCAGCTCCGGGTGCTCCTCGAATGTCACGCTTCCGAGTCTGAGCCGGGTGGGGGCCGATTGCAAGCGAGAGGGCCCCGGCACCGGTGACCGGACTCCCGGGAGCCGGACGGAGACGTCCTTCTTTGCTCCCGGGAGTCCGGCCTGGCGTCGGGGCCCTCAGCGGAAGAGGCGGTTCTCGCTAGTGCGACGACCCTTCCGTCTCGATCTCGGTGCGGTCGCCCGACCACAGCGTGTGGAAGGTGCCGTCCTTGTCGATGCGCTTGTAGGTGTGGGCGCCGAAGAAGTCGCGCTGGCCCTGCACGAGCGCGGCGGGGAGGCGTTCGGAGGCGAGCGAGTCGTAGTACGACAGCGCTGCGCCGAAGCCGGGGACCGGAACACCCGACAGGGCGGCGGTCGCGACGATCCGGCGCCAGGCGGCCTCGCCCTCGCGGAGCGCGTCGGCGAAGTAGGGGGCTTCGAGCAGGGTCGCGATGTCGGCGTTCTCTTCGTAGGCGTCGGCGATGCGGCCGAGGAACTGGGCGCGGATGATGCAGCCGCCTCGCCAGATCCTGGCGATCTTGTCCTTGTCGATCTTCCAGCCATACTTCTCGGCCCCGGCGATGATGGCGTCGAAGCCTTGGGCGTAGGCGACGATCTTGGAGGCGTAGAGCGCCTTCGAGACGTCGTCGGCGAAGGCGGCCACATCATCCGGTCTCTGCGCTTCGGGACGCGAGGCGATGACGCGCTGCACGGCCGCGCGCTGAGCGGGTTTCGAGGAGACGGCGCGGGCGAAGACAGCCTCGGCGATGCCGCCGACGGGGATGCCGAGGTCGAGGGCGTTCTGGACCGTCCAGACGCCGGTGCCCTTGGACCCGGCCTGGTCGAGCACGATGTCCACGAGGGGTTTCCCGGTCTCGGCGTCGACCTGGCGGAGCACCTCGGCCGTGATCTCGATGAGGTACGACTCCAGGTAACCCTTGTTCCACTCGGCGAACACCTCGGCGATGGCCGTGGGCTCCAGACCGCCGACCGTGCGGAGCAGGTCGTACGCCTCGGCGATCAGCTGCATATCGGCGTACTCGATGCCGTTGTGGATCATCTTCACGAAGTGTCCGGCGCCGTCGGCGCCGATGTGGGTGACGCACGGCTCGCCTTCGGCGACCGCGGCGATGGAGGCCAGGATGGGACCGAGCGTCTTGTACGACTCGGCCGTGCCGCCCGGCATGATCGACGGGCCTTTGAGCGCGCCCTCCTCGCCGCCCGAGATCCCGGCCCCGACGAAGTGGATGCCCGTGGCCGAGACGCGGTTCTCCCGCTCGATCGTGTCGAGGAAGTTGGCGTTGCCGCCGTCCACGATGATGTCCCCCGGCTCGAACCGCTCGACCAGCTGGTCGATCACGGCGTCCGTGCCCGTGCCGGCCTGCACCATGATGATCGCGGTGCGCGGCTTCGCCAGCGAGGCGACGAAGCCGTCGATGGTCTCGGATGCGACGAAGCCGGCTTCGGGATGCGCATCCACGAGCTCCTGGGTGCGGGCGTAGGTGCGGTTGTAGACGGCGACCGTGTTGCCCTCGCGGGAGGCGAGGTTGCGGGCGAGGTTGGACCCCATCACCGCCAGGCCGACGACTCCGATGTTGGCCGTTGCATCGTTTTCGGGCACGGAGGACTCCTTCGCTGAGACGGTGAGGCTTTCCTGTCCAGCGTAGCTTGGCGGCGGTGGGGGCGGCCGATGTGTGACATCACTCGAAGATGCGGAGCTTCTTCCCGTCGAGCTCGAAGCCGGTGAACCGGGTGAGGGCGTTCGGCCTTCCGTTGATCCCGTTGTGCGCGGTGAAGCCGGCCTGCAGTTCGGTCGCGCTGCCGAAGGCCCGCGGTCGTGTTGCCGAGAGCGGCGGGCCGCAGCAGGATGGTGCGGGCGTTGTTGCAGCCGCCGTAGAGGTCGCCCCACAGGGCGGTGACCTCTGCACCGCCGCCTGGCAGCGCGCTCACATCGGTCGAGGTGGAGCGCACGACCTGCCAGCCCGCCGCCAGTGGCGGGCACCGCCCGCGGGGGCGGCGATGCCGACGCTGGCGAGGATCGCAGCGACGGCGAGCGTGGGAAGCGCGATCGAGCGCAGCAGAGTGACAGCAGGCACGGTGGCTGCGTTCGCGCCCGATCTCAGCCCAGCCGGAAGACCTGCCGCGGGATGTCGTCGACCAGCCGGCGCGCCAGACCGAAGGCGTCCTCCTCGCCCAGCTGGTGGGTGACGACGAGGGAGGCGAGGAAGGCCGCGTCCACTCGCCGCGACATATCGTGCCGGGCCGGGATGCTGCAGAAAGCGCGGGTGTCGTCGATGAAGCCGCTGGTCTTGGCGAAGCCGGCGCTGTCGGTGATGGCGCGGCGGTAGCGCAGGATGGCCGCGGGGGTGTCGAGGAACCACCAGGGCGCGCCCGCGTACACCGACGGGTAGAACCCGGCCAGCGGCGCGATCTCGCGGGAGAACGCGGTCTCGTCCACCGTGAAGAGCACGAGCCGGAATACCAGGTTCGTGCCGAAGTCGCGCAGGATGGGCGCGAGCGGCTCGGTGAAGGCGGTGACGGCGGGGAGGTCGTGGCCGGTGTCCGGGCCGAAGGCGTCATACGTCGACCGGTGGTGGTTGCGATGCACGCCCGGGTGCAGCTGCATGACCAGACCGTCCTCTGCCGACATCTCGGCGAGACGGTAGAGAAGGTTGCGGCGGTAGGCGACGGTGTCGGCCTCCGCCAGCGTCCCGGCGAGGGCAGAGCGGTGGATGCGCGCGGCCGCGGCCTCGGTGAGGGGATCGCTGCCGGCGTCGATCACGCCGGTGTCGGTGGCGGTGCCGCCCGCGGCGGCGAACACCGCCCGGCGCGCCCGCAACGCCGCCAGCAGTCCCGCGTAACTGCCGGTGTCGATGCCGGCGGAGCCCGCAAGGCGTGCCAGGCGTGCGGCCCAGCCGGGCTCGTCGGGGCTCATGTAGCGGTCGGCGCGGAAAGTCGGGACGACCCGGCCGGCGAAGCCGGGATCGGCGGCGAGCCGCGCGTGCGCTTCGAGGTCGTCGGTGGTGGCGAGCACGGCGATGCGGAACCGGTCGAACAGGGCGCGTGGGCGGAACGCGGGCGAGGAGACCGTCTCGGCGAGCTGGTCGTAGAGCGCGTCCGCGTTCGCGGCGGAGGGCTGCTCGGTGAGCCCGAACACCTCGCTGAACTCCGACTCGAACCAGAAGCGCACCGGGGCGCCGAGGAAGACGTCCCAGTTTCTCGCACAGCCGCCGCCAGATCGAGCGCGCGGTCGCGGGGGAGGCAGCGCCGTCCTTCCCGAGCCCCAGCTCATCGAGGGGCACGCCGACGGAGTGCAGCATCCTGGTCACGTAGTGGTCCGGCGTGATGAGCAGGGCCGCCGGGTCCGGGAACGGCTCGTCGTCGGCGAGCAGCGCCGCGGGCACGTGACTGTGCGGGGAGTAGATGGGGGCGTCCCGCACGCTCGCGTGCAGACGCCGGGCCAGTTCGCGCTCGGCGGGGTCGGCCGGGAAGAGCCGTTCGGGATGCGGGGCGAGCGCCGTCATGCGCGTCCTTTCGCGGGGGCCGGACCGGTGGAGGCCCGGACGGTGAGATGCGTGGGGAGCGTCGCGGTCCGGCGCGTGACCGGCGCGTTCGCATCGTCCAGCTGCGACAGCAGCAGGGCGACGGCGGTCCGTCCCGCCTGCTCGATGGGCGCTGTCAGCGTGGTCAGCGGCGGGTTGCAGAAATCGGCGCCGAAGATGTCGTCGCAGCCGACCAAGGAGACCTCGTGCGGGACGGCGACGCCGCGCTCGTGGAAACGGGCCAGCATCCCGATCGCCAGGAGGTCGTTGAAGGCGATGCAGGCGCTCGCCCCGGCGTGGAGCACCGCATCGGCGGCCGCGGCCCCCCGTACTGCCGCGGTGCGAACGGGCCGACTCGTTGCGCCTTCGCGCCGTACTGCGCCGCCGTGCGGACCAGAGCCCGCCAGCGGCGCTCGTTCGACCACGAGGTCTCCGGCCCGGCCGCGTAGACGAGGTGGGTGTGGTCGAGCGAGACCAGGTGGCCGACCGCCTGCTCGACGCCGTTCGGGGTGTCGATGAACACATTGGCGACGCCGCGGGTCTGCCGGTTGACGGCGACGAAGGGGATCTCGGCGGCCAGTGCGGTCAGCCGGCGGTCGGTGAGACGGGACGCGGCCAGGATCGCTCCGTCGAAGGAGCGGCGGAGCCCCCGCAGCGTCCCGTCCTCCAGTTCGTCCGACTCCTCGGTGTCGACCAGCAGCTGCGTGTACCCGGCGGCCTTCAGCTGCTGCTGTGTGCCCCGGATGATGCCGAAGTAGAACGGGTTCGTCACGTCTGAGACGAGCACCGCGACGGCCCGGGTGCGTCCGCTGGTGATGGCGCGCGCTTGGGAGTTCGGGATGTAGTCGAGCTCGCGGGCCGCCCGTTCGATGCGCTGCGGGTGATCGCGTTCACACGGCCCGGGTTGGAGAGCGCACGGGAGACCGTGGAGGTGGCGACGCCGCTGGCCCGAGCGACGTCCGCCAGGGTGGCGGGTCGATCCATGCGCCCATCAGAGCACATTATGGCAATTTTTGGCAATCGTTTGCCTTGACCTTGCGGTCCTGTCTAATGTCATCGGCAGTCCCCGGAAGCGGGGGCGGCGAATCACTCGCGCCACCATCCCGTCTCAAAGGAGAGTCACGATGAGATCACGTTTCCCGCTCGCCGCGGTCGACGGCAAGGGCAAAGCCCTCACCGTCATGGTCTCCGCGAACACGCTGTACCCGGCCGAACAGCAGCGGTGGTTCGCGGAGGTGTCCGCCCGATTCCAGAAGAAGACCGGCACGACCGTCGCGTTCGAGACCTTCTCCTCCGCGAACGACGAGCTGACGAAGATCTAGACCTCTGTGCTCAGCGGTCAGGGGCCGGACATCTACGGCCTCGGCACCACGTTCACCCCCACCGCGTACTCGACCGGCGCGTTCGTCGAACTGACCGACGCCGACTGGCGGAAGGTGGGCGGGCGCGACCGGTTCGTACACGCCACGCTCGGCATCTCCGGGCCGGACGAGAAGAACGAGGTCGGCGTGCCGTTCCTCAGCCGTCCCTTCGTCCTGGCGTACAACACGGACCTGTTGACGGCCGCCAGCATCGACAGACCCGCCGCCACCTGGGACGGACTCGCCGACCAGGCGAAGAAACTCACCCGCGGCGATGTCCACGGGATGGCGATCGCCTACGCCGACAGCTTCGATCCGTGGAAGTTCGTCTGGGCGATGGCGATGCAGCAAGGCAACACCATCCTGGACGTCGAAGACCGGAAGGCCACCGTCGACGACGCCGCCGTCGAGAAGGCGTACCAGACCTACTTCGGCTGGCTCACCGACGACAAGGTGGTCGACCCGGCCGCGATCGGCTGGAAGAACGCGCAGGCGGTCGCCGCCTTCGCCAACGGCAAGGCGGCTTTCCTGCCGATGGTCTCCTCCTCCTCGCGGGTGGCCCTCGACAAGTCCGCGGTGGCCGGCAAGTACGCCTATGCCATGATGCCCACTGTCCCGCCGGGCGCGTACACGCTCCCGAAGGGCGGCAAGGCCGCCGCGACGATCGTCTCCGGCGATAACCTGGTGGTCGCGAAATACTCGAAGAACCAGGACCTGGCCTTCGCCCTGATCGAGATGCTCACGAGCGCCGGCAACCAGGTAACGTACACCAAGACCTTCGGCGATCTGCCGGCCAATGCGGAGGCAGCGAAGCGGATCGAGCAGGGCGATCAGTCCCTCGCGCCGATCCTCGACGCCGGCGCCAAGGCGTTCAGCACGCCGTTCACCGGCGCCTGGGGCGACACGCAGCTGGCGCTCGCGAATGTGGTGGTGCAGTCCATCCCCGGTCTCTCCGCGGGAGGCGTCTCCTCCGCGGAGCTGGAGTCGCGTCTGACAACCGCGCAGAACACCGCTCAGGGCGCGCTGAACAAGGCGAAATGATATGACGGACTCCACGCTGACCGCTCCGGACGGCACGGGCGCGCCGGATGGCTCGCCCGCGGGCGCCCGCCCCAGCCGGCGTCACGGCGAGCGGAACCGCCCGCTCTGGATGCTCCTCCCCGGCGGCCTTCTGATGCTCCTCGTCATCGTGGCGCCGCTCCTGGTCGCTGTGACGATGTCCACCCTCGACCTCGACCAGTACACGCTTCAGAGCTGGCTGCAGGCGCCCTTCGTCGGGCTTGGCAACTATGTCGAGGCGATCGCCGCCTCCCCGCTGCTGCGCTCGATCGGGATCAGCGTCTCCTTCGCGGCGATCGCCGCCGTCGTGACGCTGCCGATCGGCCTGGCCGCCGCGCTCGCGACGCAGAACGCGTTCCGCGGCCGGGCGCTGGTGCGCTCGCTGTTCCTCATCCCCTATGTGCTGCCCGCGTTCGTCGTCGGCACCCTGTGGCGCACGATGCTGCAGCCGGGCGGCGTCGTCGACAGCGTCCTGAGCGCGCTCGGGACGCATCCGGGCCTGTTCCTGAACGGCCCGCTCAGCTACTGGTCGCTGGTCGTCGTGCAGATCTGGACCTCGTGGCCGTTCTTCTACCTCCTCGTGCTCGCCGGACTCCAATCGGTCGACCACGAGGTCCACGAAGCGGCCGCTCTCGACGGCGCGACCTGGTGGATCAAACTGCGCTCTGTGGTGCTGCCGTACCTGCGCGGCCCCATCTTCCTCGCGCTCCTCATCGCCTTCCTGCACAACATCAACGCTTTCACGCTGCCGTTCGTGCTCTTCGGCGTCCCCGCGCCTCAGGATGTGGATGTCCTGCCGGTGCTCACCTACGTCACCAGCTTCCAGAGCTTCCGCTTTGGGCTGAGCGCGGCGATGGCGATCTGCTCGCTGGTCCTCATCGCCATCCCGCTGTTCGTCTACCTGAGAGCCGTGAGACTCGACTCCGGAGAGGAGGAGCAGCGATGAGCGCGTACGCCCCCGCCGATGTCACCCGCCTGCTCCCGCGGCCGTTGCTGGCCGCGATCATCGCCGTCCTGCTCGTCATCGTGCTCGGACCGGTGCTGTACATATGCTGTTCGCCTCGGTCAACTCGGATGTGTCGGTCGCCTCCGGCGCGTTCTTCCCGGTCGAACTGCATCCGGACAACTACCTCACGGTGTGGACCGCGGTCGATCTCGGCGTCGGGCTGATGAACTCTGTGCTCGTCTGCGCCGCCGTCGCGATCGTGTGCGCTTTCCTGGCGGTCGCCACCGCGTACGTGCTCGTGCGCTACGAGTTCCGCGGACGGCTGACGTTCCTGCGCGGCCTGCTCGGGCTGCAATCGATCCCGGGCACGCTGATGCTGCTGCCGGTGTTCGTGCTGTTCTCGTCCACGGCGACGGCGCTCGGCATCCCGATCATCGGCACGCGGTGGGCGGTGTTCGTCACCTACCTGACGTTCGCGCTGCCGTTCTCGGCCTGGGTCATGGTCACGTACCTGCGCGGTCTGCCGAAGGCGCTGGAGGAGGCGGCCAGGATCGACGGCGCCTCGTCGTGGCTCATCCTGACCCGGATCGTCGTCACTCTCAGCTGGCCGGGCATCGTCGTCTCGGGCATCTTCGCCTTCCTGCTCGGCTGGAACGATGTGCTCTTCGCCTCGGTGCTGACCAACCCGGAGACGCGCACGGCCGCCGTCGCCCTGCAGGTGTTCGGCGCGACCCAGGAGGGCGGGGCCGTCCCGCTCTACGGCCAGATGATGGCCGCGTCGCTGATCTGCGCGGCGCCCGTCGTCGTGCTGTACCTCGTCTTCCAGCGGTACCTCATCGGCGGCCTGACCAGCGGGGCGACGAAATGACCAACGAAGGAGCGAAGGAGTGAGCACCGTGTCTTGGACCCTGTCCGGCTTCGGCGACGAGATCGACCCCGATCCCGTCGTCCAGGCCGCCGTCTTGCAGGCGCTCGGCGCGAGCCACATCGAAGTGCGCAGCGCCTGGGGCGTCAACATCGTGGACCTCAGCGCCGAGCGGCTCGACCGGCTCGACCGGCTCGCCGGTGTGCTCGCGGAGCGGGGGATGGGCGTCTCGGCCATCGCGTCGCCGATCGGCAAGGTGGATGTTGCCCTCCCGGTCGAACACGAGGTCGAGCGCCTCGGCCGTGCGATCGCCGCGGCGAAGCGCCTGGACGCCCGCTTCGTCCGCCTCTTCTCCTTCTTCCGGGCCGAGGGTGTGGCGGCCCGGAGCGTCCGCGACGATGTGCATCGTCCGGATGCGCGCCCTCGCCGATGTGGCCGAAGCGGCGGAGGTCGTCTTGCTGCACGAGCAACGAGAAGGACATCTACGGCGACACTCCGGAGCGCTGCCTCGACATCGTGGAGTCCGTCGCGTCCCCCGCGCTGAAGCTCGCGTGGGACAGCGCGAACTTCGTGCAGGTCGGCGTCGCGCGCCCCTTCGACGATGGCTACCGGATGCTGCGCCCGCACCTCGAATACCTTCAGGTCAAAGACGCGCTCGCCGCCACGTCCGAGGTCACCCCGGCCGGTCTCGGCGACGGTCAGGTGCTCGAGACCCTGACCGCCCTCCGCGACGACGGCTACACCGGCTTCGCTTCTCTGGAACCCCACCTGACGGATGTGAACGCCCTCGGCGGCTTCTCCGGGCCGGCGGCCTTCGGCGTCGCCGGCCGTGCGTTCCGCGCCCTCACCGACCGGATCGGAGTCACCCTCGTATGACCGCCCCCGCTCACCGCCGACCCCTGAGCGCCGCCATCGTCGGCTGCGGCATCATCGGCCGCAACCACGCCCGCGCGATCCTGCGGCATCCCGGCCTCGCCCTGACGGCGCTGGTGGACGCTGCGCCCGCCGCCGCGGCCGCCCTCGCCGACCAGCTCGTCGCCGAGGGCGCGGCCCGCCCCGCGGAGTTCGACGCTCTCGGCGCCGCGCTCGTCGCGGCCGACATCGACATCGTCGTCATCTGCGCCCCGAGCGGCCTGCATGTCGTGCTCGCGCGGGAGGCGCTCGCCGCCGGCAAGCACGTCGTCATCGAGAAGCCGCTCGATGTCTCGCTGCCGCGCGCGGGAGATCCTCGCGCTCTCGCAGCGCGCCGAGCGGGACGGCCTCGTCGTCTCCGTCATCAGCCAGCACCGCTTCGACCCGGCCTCCCGCGTCGTCGCCGAGGCCGCCCACTCCGGCGCGTTCGGCCGGCTGACCAGCGGGGTCGCCTCCGTCGCGTGGTGGCGCAGCCAGGAGTATTACGACTCCGGGCAGTGGCGCGGCACCTGGGAGCTCGACGGGGGCGGCGCGGTGATGAACCAGGGCGTCCACACTGTCGACCTGCTGGTCTGGTTCCTCGGCCGTCCGGTCGAGATCGACGCCCGCACAGCCCTGCTCGCGCACGAGCGCGTGGAGATCGAGGATGTCGCGGTCGCCACCGTCCGCTTCGCCTCCGGCGCGCTCGCCGTGCTGCACGCGACGACCGCCGCCTACCCGGGCCTGTCGGTGCGGGTGCAGGTCCACGGCGACCGCGGCTCGGCGATCATCGACGACGATCAGCTCGAGTACTTCGGCGCCGCCGACGCCGACGGCAACCGCGCCGCCGATCTCGTCCCGGCGGGGGAGCTGCGCGGCGGCGACCGCGGAGCGGAGCCGTTCGTCGTCGGCCATCTGCGGCAGTACGAGGACATCGTGGCCGCCATCGCCGAGCGCCGTGCTCCCGGCGTCACCGTCGCCGACGCTCTCCTCTCGCTCGCGGTCGTCCGCGCCGTGTACCTCTCCGCCAGCCTCGGGCGCCCGATCCGCCTGGACGAGGTGCTCGACGGGTCCCTGGACGAGGTGGCCGTGACGACAGGGGCGAGCGCATGAGATTCTCCGTCTTCACCGCCTCCACCCCCGAGTGGACCCCGGAGCGGGCTGTGGCCGTCCTGAGCGATCAGGGCTGGGACGGCGTCGAGTGGCGCGTGACCGATCAGGAGGATGCCGCGACGCCGGGCTTCTGGGCCGGCAACCGCGCCACCTGGCCGCTCACCGGGTTGGAGCGGGCGCTGCCCGAGATCGCCCGCATCACCCGCGGGTCGGGGCTGGAGCTCTCCGGCCTCGGCGGCTACGCCCGCGCCGATGACCACGAGAGCGTCGACCGGTTGCTGGCCGCGACCGCCGAGCTCGGAGCGCGTCAGGTGCGCATCGGGCGGCCCCGGACCGACAGCGGGGACTACCGCGATCTCTTCGCCGCGACCCGCAAGGATGTCGGGCGGGCCGCGTCCCGCGCCGCCGCTCTCGGCGTGAAGGCCCTGATCGAGCTGCACCACGAGACGGTGACGCCCTCCGCCTCGGCCGCCTTCCGCCTGGTCGACGGGCTCGATCCGGAGAGCGTGGGCGTCATCCACGATCTCGGCAACCTCGTCATCGAGGGCCAGGAGCACACCCTCTCCGCCCTGCAACTGCTCGGCCCGTATCTCGCGCACGTCCATGTCAAGAACGTCGCCTGGCTGCCCGGGAGACCGGAGGAGGACGGCACCGTTCGCTGGCGTCACGACTGGGCCCCGCTGCGGACAGGCGCCGCAGATGTGGACCGCTACTTCGGCGCTCTGCGCGAGTTCGGCTATGACGGCTGGGTGGCCTGCGAGGACTTCTCGACCGGGCTGCCTCTCGAACAGCGGACCCGCGACAACCTCGCGTACCTCCGCGCCGTGGCCGCCCGCGCCGGTTTCGCGGTGCCGGTATGACGCCGCCGCCCCGCTCGGCGCGTTCCACCGCGCGCACCAAGCCTGGTACACGCAAGCGGCGAACGAGGCCGGCGGCACGTATGGGATCGCCGCGTTCACCGGCCGCCGGCCGGAGGCGGCACGGGCGCTCGCGGCGCAGGACGGCGTCTACACCCTGATCGAGCGTGGCCCGGACGGCGACGCGAAGACGCCTCGTGGAGGCGCTCAGCAGCGTCCACGACGGCGCGGACGCGGACGCCTGGCGCCGTGTGCTGGCCGACCCGGAGGTCGGCGTCCTCATCCTGACCGTCACCGAGGCCGGGTACGCGCCCGGCTCCGCCGCCCCCGCCCGCGTGCTCGACGGGCTGCGCGCCCGGTTCCAGGCCCGGTCGGGCGGCATCGCGGTCGTCAGCTGCGACAACCTGCCGGAGAACGGCGCGGTGATCCGCGACGCGGTGCTCGCTCTCCTCGCTCCCGACGCGGACCCGGACTTCGCCGCGTGGCTCCGCTCCGACGTCTCCGACGTCTCCTTCGTCTCCTCGATGGTGGATCGCATCACGCCCACCGCCGCCACCGACCGCGTCACGGTCCGCCGCCTCACCGGCTGGGACGATGCGGCCCCGGTCGTCGCCGAGCCCTTCGC
Organism: Leifsonia xyli subsp. cynodontis DSM 46306; assembly: GCF_000470775.1. Taxonomy (NCBI): domain Bacteria; kingdom Bacillati; phylum Actinomycetota; class Actinomycetes; order Micrococcales; family Microbacteriaceae; genus Leifsonia; species Leifsonia xyli. The sequence continues at coordinate 1,885,644 of NC_022438.1, read as the reverse complement.
GGAGTGGGTGCTCGCCGGGGCCTTCCCGGCCGGCCGGCGTGGGAAGCCGGGGGAGCGCGCTTCGTCGACGACATCGCCCCCCACGAGCGCCGCAAGCTCTGGCTCCTCAACGCCGGGCACTCCCTCCTCGCCTACCGGGGCCTCGCCGCGGGTCACGCCACCGTGGCCGAGGCCGTCGCCGACCCGGCGCTCGCCGCCGAGCTGGAGGGCCTCTGGGCGGAGCAGCGCAGCGAGCTGCCCTTCGACGCCGCGACGGTGGACGCCGCCCTGGCCGCCCTCCGCTCCCGCTTCGGCAACGCCCGCATCGAGCACCGCCTCGTCCAGATCGCGGCCGACGGCTCGCGCAAGCTCGGCCCACGCCTCCTCGACCCGTTGCGCGCCCGCCTCGCCGCCGGACGGCCGCCCGGCGACGCTCAGCTCGGCGTGCTCGCCGCCTGGGCCGGCCACCTGACCGGACCCGGCGCGAACGACCCCGGCGCGGCCTCCCTCATCGCCACGGTGCGGGAGGCCGCGACCCCGGCCGCCCGCGCCCGTGCCGTCCTCGACGCCCTCGGCGGCCTGACCGGCGACCACCGCGACCTGTCCACCCTGATCGACCCCCTCGCCGAGCGCCTGGCAGCAAGGAGCACACGCATGAGAATCACCGCCGCCGACGACGTCCTGGTCTCCAGCCCCGGCCGGAACTTCGTCACCCTCCGCATCACGACCGGCGACGGCGTGACCGGACTGGGCGACGCGACCCTGAACGGCCGCGAGCTCGCCGTCGCCGCCTATCTCGGCGAGCACGTCGTCCCGCTCCTGATCGGCCGCGACGCGCACACGATCGAGGACACCTGGCAGTACCTCTACCGTGGCGCGTACTGGCGGCGCGGTCCGGTGACGATGGCCGCCATCGCCGCAGTCGACACCGCCCTCTGGGACATCAAGGCCAAAGTCGCCGGTTTGCCGGCTCTACCAGCTGCTCGGCGGGCGCAGCCGCCGCGGGACCCTCTGCTACGGCCACGCCTCCGGGGCGGAGCTGCCGGAGCTGTTCGACTCGATCCGCGCTCACCAGGAGCAGGGCTACCGGGCCATACGCGTCCAGACGGGGGTCCCGGGCCTCTCGTCGGTCTACGGCGTGGCCTCCTCCGCCAACGCTGCGGCGGGCGCGGGAGGCACGACCGCGCGCTACGACCACGAGCCCGCCCGGCGCAGCGCCGTGCCGGTGGAGGAGCAGTGGGACACCCGCGCGTACCTCCGCCACATCCCGGGCGTCTTCGAGGCCGTCCGCAGCGAGTTCGGGGCGGAGCTGCCGCTGCTGCACGACGCGCACCACCGGCTCACGCCCATCCAGGCCGCGAAGCTCGGCAAGCTGCTGGAGCCGTACGACCTGTTCTGGCTGGAGGACGTGACCCCCGCCGAGAACCAGGCCGTGCTGCGCCGCGTGGGCGAGCACACGACCACCCTGCTCGCGATCGGCGAGGTGTTCAACACCATCTGGGACTACCGTGAGCTCTTCGAGGAGCAGCTGATCGACTACGTCCGCTCGCCGGTGACGCACGCGGGCGGCATCACGGGCCTGCGCCGCATCCTCGACTATGCCGCCGTCTACCAGATCAAATCGGATGTGCATGGACCGACGGATGTCTCTCCGGTCGGCCTCGCCGCCGCCGTCCACCTCGGCGTCGCCATCCCCAACTTCGGCATCCAGGAGTACATGAAGCACACCGCGGAGACCGACGAGGTCTTCCGCCCGGGCCACACCTTCGAGGACGGGATGCTGATCCCGGGCGATGAGCCCGGCCTCGGCGTCTCCTACGATGAAGCGGTGGCGAACTCCTTCCCCTACCAGGCGGCGTACCTTCCGGTGAACCGCCTCCTCGACGGGTCGATGCATGGCTGGTGATCGCGGTCCGCTGGTCGTGGTGATGGGCGTCTCGGGATCGGGCAAGTCGACGGTCGGGCTGCTCCTCGCCCAGCGCCTCGGCGCGGACTTCGTGGACGGCGACGATCTGCATCCCGCCGCCAATGTCGCGAAGATGTCGGCCGGCGTCCCGCTCACGGACGCCGACCGCGCACCCTGGCTGGCCGCTGTCGGGCGCGTGCTCGCCGAAGCCGGGCCGGAGGGCCGGGTCGTCGCCTGCTCGGCGTTGAAGCGCGTCTATCGCGACCTCATCCGCTCATAGGCCCCGGCGACGCTGTTCGCCGAACTCGACGGAACGCCGGAGCAGCTCGCCGGGCGGCTGCGGCGTCCCGGCCATTTCATGCCGGCTTCGCTCCTGGCGTCGCAGCTGGCGACGCTCGAACCGCTGCGCTCCGACGAGCCGGGGGTGCGGCTCGACATCTCGCACACCCCGGAGGACCTCGCCCGGACGGTCGCTACGGCGGTCGGAGGGCACACGGAACTCCGGTAGACTCGTGACGAACTTCGGCGAGGGATGCGCTCACGCGCGTCCGTGATCGACGCGGTGGAGCAGGCTTCGCAGTCTTTCCTCGCGCACTTCGATGCGCTCGAGTCGACAACCCAACACTGCGAGCCCCGGCTCGCCCGATCGCCGGCCCGGCCGGCAAGGAGCATCATCATGGCTGACGAGTCCAACAAGGTCGTCGCGGAGGTCCGCGACAGCTTCGGCAAGGGCGCTGCGCGCAAGATCCGCGCGGCCGGCAACATCCCCGCGGTCATCTACGGCCACGGCAGCGACCCCGTCCACATCACCCTCCCAGCGCACCAGGTCGGCCTGCTGCTGCGCAAGGCGAACGCCGTGCTGGACATCGACATCGCGGGCAAGACCCAGCTCACCCTGGTGAAGGATGTGCAGAAGGACCCGGTGCTCCAGATCATCGAGCACCTCGACCTCCTCGTCGTCCGCCGCGGCGAGAAGGTGCAGGTCGAGGTCCCCGTCCACGTCGAGGGCGAGCCGTTCTCCGGCACCATCGCGATGCTCGATATCCCGACCATCAAGCTCGAGGTCGAGGCCACGAACATCCCGGAGCGCATCGTCATCGACGTGACCGGCGCCGAGGAGGGCACCCAGTACCACGCGAAGGAATTCGTTCTGCCGGCCGGGGCCGTGCTCGCGGAGGACGAGGACCTGCTGTTGCTGAACATCGTCGTCCCGGCCGCCGCGCGCGCCGAGGACGAGGAGACCGTCGCGGAGGCCGCTGGCGAGCAGGCCGCGGAGTAAGGCTCCCGATGGAGACGCCCTGGCTCGTGGTCGGGCTCGGCAACCCCGGGCCCGGCTACGCCGCCACGCGTCACAACGTGGGCCAGCTGGTGCTGGACGAGCTGGCTTCGCGCGGCGGTCTCGCCTTCAAGACCCACAAGACGAACGCGACGGTCGCCGAGGGGCGCATCGCCCCCGGCGGCCCGCGTTTGGTCCTGGCCAAGCCGAACACGTATATGAACGTCTCCGGCGGACCGGTCTCCCAGCTGCTGCGGTTCTATTCGCTCGAGCCGTCGCGGCTCATCGTGGTGCAGGACGAGCTGGACATCCCCTTCGATACCCTGCGGCTCAAATTCGGCGGCGGCCACGGCGGCCACAACGGCGTCCGCGATGTGATCGCGGCGACCGGCAGCGGGGACTTCACCCGCGTGCGCGTCGGGGTCGGCAGGCCGCCCGGGGCGCAGGCCGCGGCCGACCATGTGCTCAAGGGCTTCAGCGCCGCCGAACGCAAGAACCTGCCCGTCCTGGTGGCGGATGCCGCCGACGCGGTCGAGCAGATCGCGGCCGAGGGGCTGACAGCGGCGCAGAACCGCTTCCACACTGCTCGCGGGTGACGTCCCCGCTGCCGGAGGGCCGTAGACTCTCACGGGTGAGACTGCAGGGCTTGATCTCGGCGCTTCAGCGCGCCTCCACCTACGGCGACGCTCTCGCCTCCGCCGCCCGAGACGCCGACTTCTCCCTCACAGATGGGCTCCGCGTGCCGCTGCTGGCCGGGCTGCTCGCGTGTCGCGCCGAACAGGGCGCTTCGCAGGCGTCGCTCGTGATCACGGCCACCGGCCGCGAGTCCGAGTCGGTGCGCGCGGCGCTGCCCTGTGTGCTGCCCGGCGCAGAGGTCGTCGAGTTCCCGGCATGGGAGACCCTGCCGCACGAGCGTCTCAGCCCGAGTCCGGAGATTGTCGGCAAGCGTCTTGTCGCCCTCCGGCGGCTGAGCGACTGGACGGCCGCGGGCAGTGCGACGCCCTTCGTGCTCGTCGCCTCGGTGCGCGCCGCTCTCCAGCCGATCGCCGACAACCTGACGGACTACGACCGTGTCGAGCTGGTGGCCGGCGCGCGTGGATACGATCTCGCGGGCCTCGTCGCGCACGCGGTGGACCTGGCGTACACGCGGGTCGACATGGTCACCCGTCGCGGCGAGTTTGCGGTGCGCGGCGGCATCCTGGACGTCTTCCCGCCCACGGCCGACCACCCCTGCCGGGTCGAGTTTTTCGGCGACGAAGTCGAGCAGATCCGCGCGTTCTCGGTGGCGGATCAGCGGTCGCTGCCCGAGCCCATCGCCTCGGTCGGGCTGCCGCCCAGCCGCGAGCTTCTGCTGAGCGAGTCCGTGCGACAGCGGGCGCGCGAGATGCAGCACGAGTTCCCGAGCCTGTCGTCCATGCTCGCCAGGATCGCGGAGGGCATCCCCGTCGAGGGGATGGAGTCGCTCGCGCCGGCGCTGGCCGACCGTCTCGTCCCCCTCACCCACTACCTCCCGGACGGCGCGGCGGTCGCCGTGATGTCGCCGGAACGGGTCGCCTCCCGCGCGGTGAGCCTCGCCGAGACGAACCGCGAGTTCCTCTCCGCCGCGTGGAGCGCCGCCACGGTCGGGGCAGCCGCGCCCATCGACCTCGCTGCGGGAGATTTCCTCACGCTTCAGCAGCTGCGGGACGACGTGACGTTCAGCCGGCCCGGTCATCCCACCCCCGATCACCCCTGGTGGACCTTCTCCGGCTTCCAGGCGAACGACGTGCTGCCCGAGGAGAGGGAGCTCGAGGAGCACCTCCAGATCCGTGTCGAAGCGGCGGCCGTTCCCCGTTTCCAGGGCAATGTCACCGGCGCGGTCGAGCATGTGGCCGGTTTGCTCAAACGCGGCTGGCGTGTGATCATCGTGGCCGAAGGCGCTGGCCTCGTGGAGCGGGCCGCCCAGGTGCTCGCCGAAGCGGGGCTGCCGGCGCGGCCGCTGGAGGCGTTCCCCGCCGACCCGGAGCCCGGCGTCGCCTCTCTGATCCGCGCCACCGTCGAGCACGGATTCGAATTGGAGGAGACGAAGCTCGCGCTGCTCAGCGAGGGAGAGTTCTACGGCCGCACAGTCGGCTACGACTCCCGGCAGGTCAAGAAGCTCGCCACCCGGCGCAAGAGCGTTGTGGACCCGCTACAGCTGAAGCCGGGCGATCATGTCGTCCACGAGACGCACGGCATCGGCCGCTTCGTGGAGCTGACCCAGCGCGAGGTCTCCAGCGGCGGCCGCAACGCCGTGAAGTCCAAGCGCGAGTACCTCGTGCTGGAGTACGCCCCGTCCAAACGCGGCTACCCGGGCGACAAACTCTACGTGCCCACGGATCAGCTCGACCTGCTCACCCGCTACGTCGGAGGCGAGGCCCCGCAGCTGTCGAAGATGGGCGGCAGCGACTGGGCCGCCGCGAAGGGCCGCGCCCGGCGCGCGGTGCGCGATATCGCGGTGGAACTGGTGAAGCTCTACTCGGCGCGCATGGCCAGCAAGGGGCATTCTTTCGCGCCGGACACCCCCTGGCAGCGGGAATTGGAAGAGGCGTTCCCCTTCACAGAGACGCCCGACCAGTTGCAGACCATCGACGAGGTCAAAGCCGATATGGAGCGGCCGATCCCGATGGACAGGCTCATCTCGGGCGATGTCGGCTTCGGCAAGACGGAGATCGCCATCCGGGCCGCGTTCAAAGCCGTGCAGGACGGCAAACAGGTGGCCGTGCTCGTGCCGACCACGCTGCTGGTCAAACAGCACGCCGAGACGTTCATGGAGCGCTTCGCCGGCTTCCCGGTGCATCTGCGGCAGCTCAGCCGGTTCCAGACGGACAGGGAGGCGCGAGAGACGCTGCGCGGCCTGGCCGACGGCACCGTCGATATCGTCATCGGCACGCACCGCATCCTGTCCGACGGGGTGACGTTCAAGGATCTCGGGCTTGTCGTGATCGACGAAGAGCAGCGGTTCGGGGTCGAGCACAAGGATCAGCTGAAGAAGTTGAAGACGAATGTCGACATCCTGGCGATGAGCGCCACGCCCATTCCGCGCACGCTGGAGATGGCAGTGACCGGCATCCGCGAGATGTCCACGCTCGCGACGCCGCCGGAGGACAGGCACCCGATCCTCACCTTCGTCGGACCCTACTCGGAGAGGCAGGTCGGTGCGGCGATCCGCCGCGAGCTGCTGCGGGAGGGGCAGGTGTTCTTCGTCCACAACCGCGTCGGCTCGATCACGAGCGTGGCCGCCAAACTCGCCGAGCTGGTCCCGGAGGCGCGCATCGCCTACGCGCACGGCAAGATGAACGAGCACGCCCTGGAGCAGGTCGTGGTCGACTTCTGGGAGCGCAAGTTCGACGTCCTCGTCTCGACCACCATCATCGAGACCGGCCTCGACATCTCGAACGCCAACACCATCATCATCGACCGCGCCGACAAGTACGGCCTCAGCCAGCTCCACCAGCTGCGCGGCCGGGTCGGCCGCGGGCGGGAGCGCGCCTACGCCTACTTCCTCTGGGACGAGGACAAACCGCTCAGCGAAACCGCCCACTATCGCCTGTCCACCATCGCGGCCAACAACGATCTCGGCAGCGGCATGCAGGTCGCGCTCAAAGACCTGGAGATCCGCGGCGCCGGCAATCTGCTGGGCGGCGAGCAGTCCGGTCACATCGCCGGGGTCGGCTTCGACCTCTACCTCCGGATGATCGGCGAAGCCGTTTCGGCTTTCCGGGGCGAGGTTGTCGAGGGGCAGACCGAATTGCGTCTGGAGCTGCCGGTGGACGCTCGCATTCCCGAGGAGTACGTCGACAGCGAGCGGTTGCGCCTGGAGGCGTACCAGAAGCTCTCGGCCGCGACGGCGCCGGCCGCGAAGGACGGCCAGATCGACCTCGTGCTGGAGGAGCTGACCGACCGCTACGGCGAGCCGCCTGCGCCCGTGCTGAACCTCGTGGCCGTCTCGCGACTGCGCCGCATAGCGCAGCGGGCGGGGCTCGGCGAGGTCGTCGCGATGGGCTCCCAGCTGCGGTTGGCCCCCGCCGTGCTGCCGGAGTCGCTTCAGGTGCGTCTCCAGCGGATGTATCCCGGGTCCAAGTACCATGCGGCGCCGAAGGTGGCGATGGTCCCTCTGCCCCGGGTGAACGGGGAGGTGCCGGAGGATGCCGAGGCGATCGCGTGGGTGGCGACCCTGCTGGGTGCGCTGTTCCCGGCGCCGGAGCCCGCACCCGCCGCCTGACTCCCTCAGAAAAGGAGGACCCCCGGCTCTCCCCGCACGAGTTCTCCTCCCTTTCCTGCGTTTCGGACTCCCCGGCCGCACATGCTCCTCTCTTTTCCGGCGGCGGGTCAGCGGTGCGCCCGCCGGTGCCGCCGGGCCAGCGCTGTCACCAGTGCCCCCGACACGGTGATCGCGATCGCGGACCCGAGCAGCACGGCGAGCGTGCCTTCGGTGCTGGCCTCCTCGTCTCCCGCGAACGCCAGCTCGTTCATCAGCAGCGACACCGTGAATCCGATCCCGCCCAGCGCGCCGATCGTCACGAGGCCGAAGAATGGCAGCCGAGCCCGTTCCCCCTTCGTCCGGGTGAACGACCCCAGCCATCCGCCGAGCGTGATTCCGATCAGCTTGCCCACCGGCAGCGCGACGAGGATGCCCCAGAACGCCGGCGTCAGCTCCGCCGGCGACACGGAAGGGATGACGACCAGCGCCGCCGAGAACGCGAACAGCGGCAGGATGACACCGTTCGACCACGGTTCCAGGGCGTGCGTCACGCGCTCCCCCGGCCGCCTTGCCATCGCGAATCCGAGCGCGACGCCCGCGATGGTCGCGTGGACGCCCGAGTCGTACACCAGCCACCACGCGAGCAGCGCGAGCAGGGTCATCGAGACGCCGAGAGGCCAGCGCATCCGGCCGCGCAGTCTTCTGCTCAGCATCCCGAACGCGGTCACCACGATCGCCGCGAGCCCCAGTTCCAGGAGGTCGGGGGCGGTCGTGAAGAACACGGCGATGATGACGATGGCGATCAGATCGTCCAGCACTGCCAGCGCCAGCAGGAACACTCGCAGCCGGTTGGGCAGCCCGCGCCCGAAGACGGCGAGCACACCGAGCGCGAAGGCGATATCGGTCGCGGTCGGGATGGGCCAGCCGTCCGCGTACCCGGTCCCCGCCGTGAATCCGAGATAGACGAGCGCCGGGACGATCACGCCGGCGACCGCCGCGATGGCGGGATGGGCGGCTTTCTTCCACGAGTTCAGCTCGCCGGCGACGAGTTCGTGCTTCAGCTCGACCGCGACGATGAAGAAGAACACCGCCAGCAGTCCGTCGCTGATCCAGTGGCCGGCGCTGAGGGGGACGGGACCGATGCCGAGGCGGGTGTGCTGCAGGCCGAGCAGTGCGGGTCCGGCCGGGGCGTTCGCCAGCAGGAGGCCGAGGGCGGCGGCGCCGAGGAGGAGACCGGCGGCGGTCCGCTCGGAACGGATGATGCTCATGGGAAGCCTTTTCTCGCGCTCGCGCGTACACAGGGGAGTCCACGCCGACCAGACTTCCCGGCACACCGGGGAGCCAGTCTACCGGGCGCGCTCGCGCCGACGGCGGTGAGAGGCCGAAGGCGGTGAGACGACCACGGCGGTGAGAGGATGGGGGCGTGCAAACCAAGCTCGACGAGCTCATCGCCGTCATGTCCCGTCTCCGCGCCCCCGGCGGCTGCCCGTGGGACGCCGACCAGACCCACGAGTCGCTCGTGCCGTACCTCGTCGAGGAGACGTACGAGCTCATCGAGGCGATCGAGACCGGCGACCGGGACGTGATGCTCGAGGAGCTGGGCGATGTGCTCTACCAGGTGCTGTTCCATGCCGATATCGCCGCGCACACCCCGGGTGAGGGCTTCGACATCCAGGATGTCGCCGAGCGGATGACGCGGAAGATGGTCGGCCGGCATCCGCACGTCTTCGGCGGCGGCCTCACGGCGGAGACGGCGGAGGAGGTCGCCGGCTTCTGGGACGAGCTGAAGAAGCAGGAGAAGCCGGACCGCACGAGCGTGCTCGACGGGGTCCCGCTGGGGATGCCCGCGCTCGCGCTCGCGGACAAGCTGCTCGGCCGTGCCCAGAAGGCCGGGCTCCCCGCACGGTCCGGGGCGGGCGGAGTCCGCTTCGGCAGCGAGGACGAGCTCGGTCCGCTGCTGCTGGGGATCGTGGCGACCGCGAAGGCTCAGGGTCTGGACGCGGAGCGGGCTCTGCGCGGCGCCCTCCGGGGATTGCAGGGGGAGATTCGGGAACAGGAGAGCGCTTCTTAGGTTAGGCTTGCCTAAATGCCACCATCGGTATGGAAGCCCACCCGCGCTCCCCATCCCACCGAGGAGAATGATGCCCCTTTCCGACCGCGCCGGCCGTCGCCGCTCGCGCCTCGCCCTGATCGCGACCGCGGTCGCCGCCTCCGCGGCTCTGGCCCTCGTCGGCTGCTCCGCCGCAGCCCCCGGAGACCAGCGCTCGTCCTCGGCCGACGCGGGAGCCTTCCCCGTCACCGTCGACTCGGCGCTCGGCAAGACCACGATCGACGCCAAACCGGAGCGGGTCGTCACCTGGGGCTGGGGTGCGCAGGACATCGTGCTCGCGCTCGGGATCGTGCCGGTCGCCATGCCGAAGTCCACCTACGGCGGCGACAAGAACGGTGTGCTGCCCTGGGACGCCGAGAAGATCGCCGCCCTCGGCGGCAAGACCCCGCAGCTGCTGAACGCCGACACCGGCGAGGTGCCGTTCGAGGAGTTCGTGAAGGCCAAGCCCGACGTCATCCTCGCCCCCTACTCCGGCATGACGCAGGCGGAGTTCGACAAACTCAGCAAGATCGCCCCGGTCGTCGCCTACCCCGGGAAGCCCTGGGCGACCAGCTGGCGCGACCAGACCGCGATCGTCGGCAAGGCCCTCGGCCTGTCCGCGGAGGCGACCGCCCTCGTCGCCAAGACCGAGCACAGCGTCCGCGACCTCTCCGGCAAGCCCCCGGCGATCGAAGGCAAAACCTTCTTCTACGCCGCTGCCAATGAGCCGGACGTCCTCAACGTCTACCGCGCCGAAGACCCGCGCGTGCAGCTGCTGAACGACCTCGGGATGAAGGACTCCCCGAGCGTCGTCGCCCTCGACTCCCACAAGGGCGACGGCAGCTTCTTCTTCCCGGTCAGCTACGAGAACCTCTCCGCGATCGACACCGATCTGCTGATGATGTACTTCGACAGCCAAGCGTCGGTCGACGCCTTCACCGCTGACCCGCTCGTGGCCGCTATGCCGGCGGTCAAGGAGGGCCGCTTCGCTCCGATCGTGGGGGAGCCGTTCGTCGCCGCGACCAGCGCGCCGAGCGTGCTCAGCATCCCGTGGATGCTCGGCACGTACGTGCCACAGCTCGCCGCCGCCGAGAAGGTCAAGTAACCCGCCGATGTCCGCGAGCGTCCTCGCGCCGAGCGCCGGTCGCGCCGGGGAGTCCTCCCCGGCCGGCCGGCGGCGTCGGCGCACCCTCGCGGGCTTCGCGATCGCCGTCCTCGTGCTGCTCGTGGCCTGTCTGCTGAGTCTCATGGTGGGAGCGCGCACCATCCCCCCGGCCGTGGTGCTCGATGCGCTGTCCCACCCGGCCGGGACCGGTCCCGACACGCTCGTGGTCGTCGGCAGCCGGCTGCCCCGCACGCTGCTCGGCGTGGCGGCCGGGCTCGCTCTCGGCCTCGCCGGGACGGTGATGCAGGGACTCTCTCGCAACCCGCTCGCCGATCACGGCCTTCTCGGCGTCAACGCCGGTGCCGCGCTCGCGGTCGTCGTGGCGATCGGGACGCTGGGCGTCGCCACGGCCTCGGTCTCTGTGTGGTTCGCCTTCCTCGGCGCCGCGCTCGCCGCCGGGCTGGTCTACGCCGTGTCGTCGGCTGGGCGGGAGGGCGCGACGCCGATCAAGCTCGCGCTCGCGGGCGCCGCCGTCTCCGCCGCCCTCGGCTCGCTCCTCACCGCGGCGATGCTGACGAGCCGCGGTTCGCTCGACCAGCTGCGCTTCTGGCAGGTCGGCTCGCTGGCTGGCCGCGGAACCGCGCATCCTGCTGCAAGTGCTGCCGACGCTCGCGATCGGGGCGGTCCTGGCCTTCGCCCTCGGCCGTGCGCTCAACGGCCTCGCGCTCGGCGACGATGTCGCGCGCGGGCTCGGGCAGCGGGTCGGCCGCGCGCGGCTGCTCTCCGCTGTCGCGATCGTGCTGCTGTGCGGTTCGGCGACGGCCGCCGTCGGCCCCCTCGCGTTCGTCGGGCTCGTCGTGCCGCATGCCGCCCGCTGGGCCGTCGGCGCGGACTATCGTCGCATCCTGGCCTTCTCAGCTGTGTTCGCTCCGGCGCTGCTGCTGATCTGTGATGTCATCGGCCGCGTTGCCGCACCGCCGGGTGAGCTGCAGGCCGGCGTCGTCCTGGCATTCGTCGGGGCGCCGCTGTTCATCGTCCTGGTACGTCGCCGGAAGCTGATGAGCCTGTGAGCGCGTCGGCCAAGACCTCGAACACTGCGGACGCGTTCGCCGGGGCGACGCGGGTGCTGGGCGCCGACCGTCGCCGCCGGAACGGCCGTGCCGCGCGGGTCACCGCGGTGCTCGCCGCGCTCGTCGTCGCCATCGGCGCGCTCTCGCTCACCGGGGGCGCCGCCGGGGTCGCTCCGCAGGACGTCCTGGCCGCGCTGATCGGGCGGGCGGACCGGCTCACCTCGTTCGTCATCCTGGAGCTGCGGCTGCCACGGCTCGTGGCCGCCGCCCTCGTCGGCGCGTGCCTCGCGGGCTCTCCGGGGCGCTCATCCAGTCGGTCGCCCGCAATCCACTCGCGAGCCCCGACATCATCGGCATCACAGCCAGCGCCAGCGCCGCCGGCGCGATCGCGCTCGTCTGGTTCGGCCTCACCGGGCTCGCGCTCTCCGGCGTCGTGCTGGGCGGCACCCTCCTCGCGGCCCTCCTCATCTCCCTGCTTGCCCGGCGCGGCGTGAGCGGCTACCGCTTCGTGCTCGTCGGCATCGCCGTCGCCGCGATCTGCTCCGCCGTCGTCGCATACGTCCTCACTCGCGCCGATCTGAGCGATGTGCAGCAAGCGCTCGTGTGGATCGCCGGGAGCCTGAACGCGGTGGACCCGGTCGCGCTCGCCGTGGCCGCGGCCGTGCTCATCCCGTGCGCCCTGCTCCTCGGCCGCCCGCTCGCCGCCCTCGGCCTCGGCGACGACACGGCCGCCGGGATCGGCGTGCGGCCGGTGTACACGCGCATCCTCGTCGTCGGGGTGGCGGTGGCGCTCGCGGCGTTCGCGGTCGCGGTGGCCGGCCCCGTCTCGTTCGTGGCCTTCCTCGCCGCGCCGATCGCCCGCCGCCTGGTCGGCCGCGGTTCGCTCGCGCTCGTCTCCTCGGCGCGCTCATGCTCGTCGCCTCCGACATCGTCGCCCAGTTCGCCGTCGTCACCGGCGTCGTCGGGGCGCCGTACCTGCTCTGGCTGCTCACCAAGACCGACCGCATCGGCCGGGGAGGCTGACACATGACCGACACCGCCGTCCGCACGCTCGCCGCGAGCGGCCTGACCCTCGCCTACGAGGGCCGGGTCGTCGTCGCCGGCCTCGATCTGGAGATCCCGCCCGGCCGCCTCACCGCGATCGTCGGCCCCAATGCCTGCGGCAAGTCCACGCTCCTGCGCGGGCTCGCCCGCCTGCTCGCGCCGGCCTCGGGCGCGGTGCTGCTCGACGGCGCCGACCTCCACACCCTCCCCACCAAGCAGGTCGCGACCCGGCTGGGGCTCCTCCCGCAGACTCCGGCCGCCCCCGACGGCATCACCGTCGCCGATCTCGTCTCCCGCGGCCGGCTACCCGCACCAGGGCTGGTTCCGCCGCTGGACGGCCGAGGACGACGCTGCGGTCGCCGAAGCCATGACCGCCACCGGTGTCGCCGCCCTGGCTGAGCGCGCCATCGACGAGCTCTCCGGCGGCCAGCGCCAGCGCGTCTGGATCGCGATGGCCCTCGCCCAGCAGACCGACATCCTCCTGCTCGACGAGCCGACCACCTTCCTCGACATCGCCCACCAGCTCGAGGTGCTGGACCTCCTTCTCGACCTGAACGCCGCCCGGGGCACGACCATCGCGATGGTGCTGCACGACCTCAACCTGGCCGCGAGGTACGCGGACCACCTGGTCGCGCTGCGGGCGGGGGAGATCGTGGCGTCCGGCGAACCGGCCTCCGTCGTGACGGCGGGACTCGTCCGCGAGGTGTTCGGGGTGGAGTCGGTCATCGTGGACGACCCGGTGACGGGGACGCCGCTGGTGGTGCCGAGGGGAAGGCATCACCGCTCGTGACGCCCGGCCCGCCCCCGGGCGCGGGAGGAGAGCGAACGCAACTGATGGAAGAATCGGAGGCATGGCCTCTCCGATCACCCCTCCCCGCGGTATGCGCGACTTCCTTCCGGCCGAGAAGGCCCGCCGCGAGCACGCGCTGGGGGTGATCCGGCGCAGTCTCTCGGCGCACGGTTTCGACGAGATCGAGACGCCGGTGGCCGAGGACGTCGCGCGGCTGCACTCGGGACTCGGCGGAGACAACGAGAAGCTCGCGTTCAGCGTCCTGAAGCGCGGTCTCAGCGGAGACGACCTGCGGGCGGCGATCGAGTCCAGGGACACGCTCTCGCTGTGCGACCTCGGCCTCCGCTTCGACCTCACCGTTCCGCTCGCCCGCTTCTTCGCCAGCCACCGCGCCGAGCTGCCGCCGGTGTTCCGGTCCCTCCAGATCGCGCCGGTGTGGCGGGCGGAACGGCCGCAGAAGGGGCGCTACCGGCAGTTCGTGCAGTGCGACATCGACATCGTCGGCGAAGCGTCGCCGCTGGCGGAGGCCGAGCTGATCACGGCGACGGCGGCGACGCTGGACGCGCTGGGGCTGAAAGACTGCACGATCCGCATCAACGACCGCCGCATCCTGAACGGACTGCTCGAGCACTGCGGTTTTGCGGAGGCGCGCTGGCCGCAGGCGCTGATCTCGATCGACAAACTGGACAAGATCGGGGCGGAGGGCGTGGTCGCCGAGCTGAGCGAGGGCGGCGCGGACTCTGCGGCCGTGCTCGGCGGCATCCTGGCCGGCTTCGAGCCGCACCTGGCCGATGGCGGGGCGGAGCTGACGGCCGAGGCGATCTCGCGCATCCTCCCCGCGGGCGTGGACACCGATGCGATCGGCGAGCTGGAGGCGCTGGCCCACGCGCTCGGCACGCTGCCCACGGGGGTGCGGCTGCGGTTCGATCCGACGCTGGTGCGCGGGATGGGCTACTACACCGGCACCATCTTCGAGATCGCGCACCCGGGGTCCGGCAGCTCTGTCGGCGGCGGCGGCCGCTACGACGGCATGATCGGGCGCTTCCTCGGCACGGAGGTGCCCGCCTGCGGCTTCTCCATCGGTTTCGAGCGCGTGGTCGACCTCCTTGAGCTGCCGGAGAGCGCCGGAGCCGATTCGGTCGTGCTCGTGTACGACCCCGCGGTGCCGATCGGCCGGCTGCTCGCGATCAAGTCGGAGCTCGTCGCCGCCGGTCGCCGGGTGCGTCTCGACCGCCGCTCGAAGAACCTGAAGGCGGTGCTCGACCGTGCCGCCGCCGCCGGGTTCCGCTCCTTCGCCTTCGTGGACGCCGGCGCCTCCGCCGCCACTCTCGACCTCAAACCCCTGAACGAGCGGTAGCCACCCACCCCACCCACCCCGCCCCCGCCCCACCTCCGCCCGTCGAAAACGGAGGACATCTCGCCTCTTTCGCCCGGAAACTCCTCCGTTTCCTGACAGTGAGCGGGTTCCACTGGTGGTTCTCCTCCGTTTCCCGCGCGGGCGGAAACGGAGGAGAAATCGCCGGGATATCGGCGTGCCAGCAGGGAGCGGAGAAGAGGCTCCCGGGTTCGCCGGGAGTCCTCTCCCCGTCGGGACCGGCCACGAAACACGGCGGGGAAACGTCACTAGACTGATCGGGAACCCACGAAAATCACCAAGGAGACTGTTGTGGCTGCAATCGAAGCTGTAGGAGCTCGCGAGATCCTCGACTCGCGCGGGAACCCGACCGTCGAGGTCGAGGTGCTCCTCGAAGACGGCACGGTCAGCCGCGCCGCCGTCCCGTCCGGTGCGTCCACCGGCGCGTTCGAGGCCTACGAGCTTCGCGACGGCGACAAGAAGCGCTACCTGGGCAAAGGCGTCGAGAAGGCCGTGGATGCGGTGCTCGACGAGATCGGCCCGGCCATCGAGGGCTTCGAGGCCAGCGACCAGCGCCTGGTGGACGAGGCGATGATCGACCTCGACGGCACCGACAACAAGAAGCGTCTGGGCGCGAACGCCATCCTCGGCGTCAGCCTCGCGGTCGCGAAGGCCGCCGCGGACTCCGCCGACCTGCCGCTGTTCCGCTACCTCGGCGGCCCGAACGCGCATGTCCTGCCCGTTCCGATGATGAACATCATCAACGGCGGCGCGCACGCGGACAACGGTGTCGACGTCCAGGAGTTCATGATCTTGCCCGTCGGCGCAGAGACCTTCTCCGAGGGACTGTGCTGGGGGGTGGAGACCTACCACTCGCTCAAGTCGCTGCTGAAGTCCAAAGGCCTCAACACCGGCCTCGGCGACGAGGGCGGCTTCGCGCCCGAGCTGGAGCACAACCGCGCCGCGCTCGACCTCATCGCCGAGGCCATCGAGAAGGCCGGTTACCGGGTGGGTACGCAGATCGCGCTCGGCATGGACGTCGCCTCCACCGAGTTCTTCGAGAACGGCGTCTACCGCTTCGAGGGCCAGGACCGCACGGCCGCTCAGATGAGCGCATACTACGCCGAGCTCGCCGCCAACTACCCGCTGGTCTCCATCGAGGACCCGCTGGCCGAGGACGACTGGGAGGGCTGGGCCCACCTGAACGCCGAGATCGGCTCGACGCTGCAACTCGTCGGCGACGACCTGTTCGTCACCAACCCGAAGCGTCTGGCGCAGGGCATCCAGCAGAAGGCCGCCAATAGCATCCTGGTCAAGGTCAACCAGATCGGCACTCTGACCGAGACGCTGGACGCGGTCTCGCTGGCCCAGCGCAGCGGCATGACCGCCGTCCTCTCGCACCGCTCCGGCGAGACCGAGGACACCACCATCGCCGACCTCGCCGTCGCTACCGACTGCGGTCAGATCAAGACCGGCGCCCCGGCCCGCTCCGAGCGCGTCGCGAAGTACAACCAGCTGCTGCGCATCGAGGAGGAGCTGGGCGACGCGGCGGTCTACGCCGGCCGTTCGGCGTTCCCCCGTCACCAGGGCTGAGCCGCCCTGTGCGCTCGGGAGGCTCCGGCTCTGAGCCGGGGCCTCCGTGCTGCGGGGTGCTTTCACAGCGGGCCTCCGCCCGGTGGGGTACACGAGGCGCGGCGCAGCAAGCGGCCCGGCTGGTTAGACTCGCGGCATGATCGCCCGGGAGTTCGTCCCCCTCGCCCTCTTCGCGCTGCTCGCGGCCCTGCTCGCCGTCTTCGGCCTCTGTCTCCTCCGCCGTCCTCGGGCCGCTGCCGCCCTGTTCGCCGATCGGGATGCCCGTCGCCCGTTCCGGGCGGAGGACGCCCGTGCGGTCGGGCTCGTCTTCGCCGTCGTGGGCGTGGCCCTGCTCGCGCTCGGCGCCGCCCGCCTCGTGGCGATCCTGGCAACCGCCTGACCGGTCGCCTCGACACCCCGCCCCGGCAGCGGTCCCGGGCCGCCGATCGCCTACGATTGTCCCGGGGCCCCGCTGCCCTGTTCCACATCCGCCGAGCCGTCGGGAGGGGCCATGGCCAAGCCGCGCACACGCCGCGTCGCCGCCACGTTCTCTGCCCCGGGCGTGGCCGGGCGCTGGTTGCGCGGCATCCACTTCTCGGCGTTCTCGCTGATGATGATGGGCGTGCTTGTGCTGGCGGTCGTCATCCTGGCGCCGACCACGCAGGCGTTCATCGCGCAGCGGCAGCAGATCGCCGACCAGCGGGCCGCGGTCGACAAGCTCTCGGCGCAGGTCGACGAGGTCGCCTCGCAGCGCGCGCGGTGGAACGACCCCAGCTACATCCGCGCGCAGGCCCGCGACCGGCTCTATTACGTGATGCCCGGCGAGGTCAGCTACTTGGTGATCGACGACCGGCCGCCGGCTGCTCAGAAGCAGGACCAGCCGGTCAGCTCGAAGCTCCAGGAGACGAAGACCGATTGGGTGGGCTCGCTGTTCGCCTCGGTCATGGGCGCGGGCCTGACCGAGGCGACGTCCCAGCAGCTGAGCGGGACGCCCGCACCGACGACCCCGTCCAGCACCGAAGGCAAGTGATGACCAGACCGCCGTTCGATCCCGTCACCGACGAGGACATCGCCGTCGTCAGCGAACAGCTGGGCCGCCCGGCGCGCGGTGTGGTCGGCATCGCCGCCCGCTGCGTCTGCGGTCGGCCGACGGTGGTCTCCACCGCGCCGCGCCTGGACGATGGGACGCCGTTCCCGACCTTCTACTACCTGTCGCATCCGGCCGCCACGGCCGCGATGTCGCAGCTGGAGGCGACGCAGGTCATGGCCGAATACAACGACCTGCTCGCCGCGGACGAGGAGGTGCGGCGCGGATTCGGGGCTGCGCACGAGCAGTACCTCGCCGACCGCGATTCGGTCGCGGCGGTCGCGGAGATCGCGGGGATCTCTGCGGGAGGGATGCCCTCCCGGGTGAAGTGCCTGCATGCCCTCGCCGCGCACGCTCTCGCCGCCGGACCCGGGGCGAACCCCATCGGCGACCTCGCGCTCGCGCGCGGCGGCTGGTCACCGGAGGTGTGCGAGTGCAGGATCGACGCCGGCTGAGCGGCCGTGGCGCAGCGCGGGTCTCAGCGACCCTGGCGGCGGCGCTCGCCCTCACCCTCGTCGCGCCCACGGCAATCTTCGCCGACCAGGTCCGCGCTCTCGAGTACTGGCTGAGCGACTACGGATTCCAGCGGGCCTGGAACACGACGCGCGGCGCCGGGGTCACGGTCGCCGTGATCGACACCGGCGTGGACGGCAGCGTCCCCGACCTCGCCGGCGCGGTGGTCGGTGGCACGGACGTCTCGGGCGTCGGGTCTCCGGACGGGCAGAAGCCGCTCGGCGCGGGCGACGAGGCGAACCACGGAACCTGGGTCGCCTCCCTGCTCGCCGGTCGCGGCACGGGCGGAGGGAAAGGCGTTCTCGGCGCGGCTCCGGAAGCCAGCGTCCTGACCGCTTCGGTCGCGCTCGGGACGGCGACGGGCGCGGTCGGCAGCGACGAGCAGATCGCCAGGGCTGTGCGCTGGGCCGTGGACAACGGTGCGAGCGTGATCAATATGTCGCTCACGCGCAACACGCTCGACTGGCCGACGAGCTGGGACGACGCATTCCAGTACGCCTTCTCGCACGATACTGTCGTGGTCGCCGCGGCGGGCAACCGGGGGAGTGGCACCACGGAGGTGGGCGCGCCCGCCACCATCCCCGGGGTGCTCACCGTCGCGGGCGTCGACCGTACCGGGACCGCGAGCTTCGACGCCTCCTCGCAGGGCATCACCGTCGGGGTCTCCGCGCCGAGCGAGCAGCTCGTGGGGGCGAACCCCGGCGGCGGCTATGTGCAGTGGGCGGGCACCTCCGGCGCAGCGCCTCTGGTCTCGGGCGCGGTGGCGCTGGTGCGGGCGGCGCATCCCGAACTGAAAGCGGCGGATGTCATCAACCGGATCGTCAAGACCGCGCGCCCGGTCGGCGCTCCGGTGCCGGGCCCGATCTACGGGTTCGGACTGCTGGATGCCGCAGCGGCCGTGACCGCGGAGGTCCCGCATGTCACAGCGAACCCGATGGGCGACCTGAGCGAGTGGGTCCGCATCCACCGGCGCGCCGAGGTAACAGCAGCCCCGGAGTCCGGCGGGGCGCAGGCCGCGCCAGCGCCCCAGAGACTCGCCCCCGAACGCCCGGCGGTGTGGACACTGTTCTTGTGGCCGTCGTGGAGCCTTCTCACGACCTTCTGGCTCCCCTTCGCTCTGATCAGCGGTTTTCTCGCTTTGCTGGGCCTTGGCGGCGTCGGCGCATGGAAGCATTTCAGGCGAACGCCGACCAGGGAGTAGATTAACTCCATACTTTCGTGTTGAGGAGACCCATTACTGTGCCCAAAATCCTGATCGTCGGTGGTGGATATGCCGGTTTCTACACGGCGTGGAAGCTTGAGAAGCAGTTGCGCAAGGGCGAGGCCGAGGTCACTATGGTCGACCCGCTGCCCTACATGACCTACCAGCCGTTCCTCCCGGAAGTGGCCGCCGGTTCCATCGAGCCCCGTCACGCCGTGGTCGCTCATCGCCGTCACCTCGCGACGACGAATGTCATCACGGCGAAGGTCACCTATATCGACCACGCGAAGAAGACCGCGACCATCCAGCCGGCCATCGGCGAGGCGTACGAGTTCGAGTACGACCAGGTCGTGGTCACGGCGGGCGCGGTGTCGCGCACCTTCCCGATCCCGGGCGTCGCGGACCAGGCCGTCGGCCTCAAGACGATCGAGGAGGCCGTGTACATCCGCGACCGGCTTCTGGCGAATTTCGACAGGGCCGCCGCGCTCCCGGCCGGTCCCGAGCGCGACCGGCTGCTGACCGTCGTCGTGGTCGGCGGCGGCTTCGCCGGCATCGAGATCTTCGCTGAGCTGCGCTCGTTCGCCAGCGCCCTGCTCGCGAAGTACCCGGAGCTGTCGTTCGAGGACACGCGCTTCCACCTGATCGAGGCGATGGGCCGGATCATGCCGGAGGTCTCGCTGCCGACGAGTCACTGGGTGATCAAGAACCTCGCTGAGCGCGGCGCCCAGATCCATCTGGAGACCCAGCTCACCAGCGCGGTCGACGGCCGCATCGAGCTTTCCACGGGCGAGTCGTTCGAGTCCGACCTCATCGTCTGGACCGCCGGTGTCATGGCGAACCCGACGGTGGTTCGCCACACCGACCTCCCGATCGAGGAGCGCGGCCGCGTCCGCACCCGGGCCGATCTCCGCATCGGCACCGACGAGGAATTCGTGCCCGGAGCCTGGGCTGCCGGCGATGTGGCGGCCGTGCCCGATCTGACCGGCGCCGGTGTCGGCGGGTTCTGCGTGCCCAACGCGCAGCACGCCGTCCGTCAGGCGAAGCTCCTCGCGAAGAACCTCATCGCGGACCTGCGCGGCGAGCTTCCGCGCCAGTACTACCACAAGAGCCTCGGCGCTGTCGCCGGTCTCGGTCTCGGCTTCGGCGTGCTCCAGTCGGGCAAGCTCGCGCTCAAGGGTGTCCTCGGCTGGTTCGCCCACCGCGGCTACCACGGTCTCGCCATGCCCAGCTGGGAGCGCAAGTGGCGCGTACTGTGGGGCTGGTGGAACAACTTCTGGCTCAGCCGCGACATCGTCTCGCTCCCCGGCCTCTCGCAGCCGCGCGCCGCGTTCGAGGAGTTCGCCGCCCGTCCGAAGCCGGCCGTCGAGGCCGCTCCGGCGCGGGCCCCGAAGAAGGCTGCCGGGGCGAAGGCCGCGGCGAAGCCGGACACGAAGGAGCCCGCTGAGGTCCCGGCGACATAGCCGTCTCGCCGCGAGCTGCCCGATGCCCAAGAGGATCGGGCAGCTCGCGACGCGTAAGGGCCACACCATCGCGGGCGACGTCGTCACCCCGGCCCGTGCCCAGCCGTCGACGGTGTCTCTCCGGCACCAGCGTCGCGAATTCGGCATGCCCCGCTTCAGAGCAGGCGGACTCGGTCCCGGCTGAGGTGAGCCGCCGCCCGGCGAAGGATCTCGACCTCCTGCTCAAGAACCCTCACTCAGCAGTCCCTGCTGTCAGTAGCCGAGCGGGATGTATCCTCGGTAGCGTCCCCGCTCGTCGAAGTCATCGCCGGTCTCGATCGGATGGTAATCGAGCCGCTTTTCGCCCGTCTTGGGGTCTTTCGTGATGTCAGCGTAAGAAAAATTCGCCTCCATCTGCCAGTTGCCGTTTTTATTGACCCTGACGACACCGGCGAAACCACGCGCCAAGGGACCCTTCGCGTCTCTGGCGCGCCGACCTGACCGCCTGGCGCGAGGAGGCCCGGGCACGCCTGGGCTATGACGGAGTCGCCTATGAGCGGACCGAGACCGGCTGGGCGCGCAGCGCGTACAGCGTCGCCCAGGTCTGGCTCTGGGACGAGCGGCTCTTCGACCACGAACGGCAGCGTTTCACGGTCGACGCCTTCCTCGCCGCCACCGCCGACCACGGCGGTTTCGACGGTGTCGTGCTCTGGCACGCCTACCCGCTCATCGGCATCGACGAGCGCAACCAGTACGACTTCTATCGCGACGTCCCCGGCCTGACCGGGCTGATCGCCGAGCTGCACGAGCGCGGCATCCGCGTCTTCGTCGACTACAACCCCTGGGACACCGGCACCCGGCGCGCGGCCGGCGACGACCCGACCGAGCTGGCCGCGCTGGTCACCGAGCTCGGCGTGGACGGCGTGTTCCTCGACACCATGAAGGAGGGCGACACCCGCCTCATCGACGCGCTGCGCACGGCCACCCCGCCGCAGGTGCTGGAAGGCGAATCCCGGGTGCCGAACCAGCGGATCGTGGACCACCAGCTCAGCTGGGCGCAGTGGTTCGCCGACTCGACCGCTCCCGGGGTGATGCGCGCGCACTGGTACGAGCGCCGGCACATGCTGCACTCGACCCGCCGCTGGAACCGCGACCACAGCGATGAGCTGCAGGCGGCGTGGATGAACGGCACCGGCGTCCTGGTCTGGGACGCCGTCTTCGGCGTCTGGGTCGGCTGGAACGAGCGTGACCGGGCCACGCTGCGCCGCATGCTCCGAGCCCAGCGGGCGCTGAGCCCGATCCTGGTCACGGGGGAGTGGTCGCCGCTGCTCGGCGCGTCGGAGGCCGCCATCGCCGCGGGCGTCTACGTCTCCCGATACGCGGCCGACGGTGTGACGCTCTGGACCATCGTGAACCGCGGCGACGAGGCGTGGACCGGTGAGCCGCTCGCCCAGGCCGCGGCCGAGGGCGTCCGGCGGGTCGAGGTCACCACCGGGACGGAGGGCGTTTCCCGGGTGACGGTCCCGGCGCGGGGCATCGCCGGGATCCTCGACATCGCCCCGGGGGCTGTCGCCCCAGCTGGGCTGGACGAGCTGCTGGCCGCCGCCCGCGCGGACACGGACTCCGCACCACCCAGCGCGGACTTCCCCGCCCGCGAGGCGGTGCGTCGCATCCCCTCCCCGGCGCCGGTCCTGGCGCCGCCCGCGGGCAGTGTGCTCGTGGAGCCGGGCGAGCGTCGTGTCCCGGTCACCTTCCGCCGCCGGGAGACCGGCTTCTACCAGGGTGCGCCTTATGTGGAGGAGTGGAAGCCGCTTCCGCCGCGCCTGCACGACGACCGCACAGAGACCCTCAGGGTGACCATCCCCTCCCGGGTCGCGATGGCGAACGGGGAGGTCACCGTCGGACAGTTCCGCGACTTCCTCGACCGCACCGGCTACCGGCCGCAGGTCGCGGAGCGCTTTCCTGGTCGGATCTCTCGACGCGGACGCTCCCGTCACCGGCGTCTCCCTCGCCGACGCCCGCGCGTACGCGGCCTGGGCCGGGGCGCGCCTCCCGGACGAGTTCGAGTGGCAGCTCGCGGCGTCCCAGCCCGGCTTCCAGCGGCTGACCCCGGCGGTGTGGAACTGGACCGAGAGCGAGCACAGCGACGGGGCCACCCGGTTCGTCATGCTCAAAGGCGGCAGCGAGCACGTCAGCCTCGGGTCGGACTGGTACACCGACGGCGGGGTGCGGGAGCCGTCGTTCAGCCTGAAACTGCTGCTGGCCGGGCTCGGTGTCGAACGGTCCTCCAGCATCGGGTTCCGGCTGGCGTGGGATGTGGAGGGCAGCCGATGAGCGCGTCGCTGGCCGGCATCCGGGTCCTCGATGTCTCGACGCTGTTCGCCGGGCCGCTCGCGGCCACCTTCCTCGGCGACTTCGGCGCCGACGTGGTCAAGGTCGAGCATCCCGCCCGCCCCGACGCCGCCCGCGGGCACGGGCCGGCCAAGGACGGCGTGAACCTGTGGCGGAAGACCCTGGGCCGCAACAAGCGAACGGTCACCATCGACCTCAGCTCGCCCGAGGGCGCCGAACTGCTGCGGCGACTGGCGGCCGACGCGGACGTGCTGATCGAGAACTTCCGGCCCGGCACCCTCGAGCGCTGGGGGCTCGGTCCCGAGGCGCTGCACGCGGTCAACCCCCGGCTGATGATCGCGCGGGTGACCGCCTTCGGCCAGACCGGCCCGTACTCCTCCCGTCCTGGCTTCGGCAGCCTGGCCGAGGCGATGAGCGGCTTCGCGGCCCTCACCGGCGAACCCGACGGCCCGCCGACGCTGCCGCCGTTCGGGCTCGCCGACGGCATCGCCGCGCTCTCCACCGCCTACGCCGTGATGGTCGCCCTGCGAGCCGCCGCCCGCGACGGGCACGGGCAGGTGATCGACCTGGCCATCATCGAGCCCATCCTCATGCTCCTCGGCGGCCAGATCACCGCCTACGACCAGCTCGGCGCCGTGCAGCCCCGCACCGGGAACCGGTCGGTCAACAACGCACCGCGCAATGTGTACCGCACCGCCGACGGCGACTGGGTGGCCGTCTCCACCAGCTCCCAGTCGATCGCGGAACGGGTGATGGAACTGGTCGGCCGGCCCGAGCTGATCGCCGAGCCCTGGTTCGCTTCCGGGCACACCCGCGCTGAGCACGCCGACGAACTGGATGCAGCCGTCGCGGCATGGATCGCTGCCCGCCCCATCGCCGATGTCGTCGCCGGGTTCGAGCGCGCCCAGGCCGCCATCGCCCCGGTCTACGATGTGCGCGGCATCCTGACCGACCCCCAGTACCAGGCGATCGGCACCGTGCAGACCGTGCCGGACGACGAACTCGGCCCGGTGAGGATGCAGAATGTGCTCTTCCGGCTCTCGGAGACACCGGGCGGCATCCGCTGGGCCGGCCGGCCACACGGCCGCGACACCGACGAGGTGCTGGCCGAGGTGGGCGTCACCCGCGAACAAGTCGACGCCCTGCGTGCCAAGGGGGTCGTATGAGCGCCCTGATCACCGGCCTCTACGTCCCCGGCGATCGCCCCGACCGGTTCAACAAGGCGGTCGCCACGGGCGCGGACCTCGTGATCCTCGACCTGGAGGACGCCGTCGCACCCGCGGCCAAAGCGAAGCGGACGCCCTCGACGCTGTGACGGGCTGGCTGCGCGCCCGGGAGGCCGAGGGGGCCGCTCCTCCAGGTGCGGGTCAACGCCGGAGCCGACCACGAGATCGCCGCGCTGCGCGCCACCGGGGCGGCGGTCGAGCTGCGCATCACCAAGATCCAGGGAACTGCCGGCTTGTTGTGTTTCTCAGGGACGTTGGTCAATCTGCTGATGGGTGGCTGGCTGCCGATGGCGGTGTGGGGCCTGTGGTGATTGTAGGAGTGCAGCCAGGCCGGGAGTGCGTTGCGGCGGGCTGATTCGGAGTTGTAGTGCCGGGCGTATGCCCAGCCGTCGGCGAGGGTGCGGTGGAAGCGTTCGATCTTGCCGTTCGTCTGCGGATGGTAGGGCCGGGTGCGTTTCGGTTGGATGCTGAGCTCGGCGCAAGCGTCGCGCCAGGCGTATGAGCGGTATGCGGAGCCGTTGTCGGAGAGCACCTGTTCGACGGTGACGCCACGGCTGGCGAACCAGCCGACCGCTCGACGCAGAACAGCGATTGCAGTGGCGGCGGTTTCGTCGTCGTGGATCTCGGCGTAAGCGACACGGGAGTGATCGTCGATGACGGTATGAACGAACGCTGTGCCGGTGATCATGTCGCCGGTGATCCCGTGTTTCCCGGTCCGCTTCGCGGTGATGGCCTTGTTCCGCTCTCCCTGGAGACGTCCGACGTAGCGCCAGCCGCCACCGTCGGGGATGTTGCCGAGTTTCTTGATGTCGACGTGGATCATCGATCCGGGATGCTCGTGCTCGTAGCGGCGGGCGGGTTCGCCGGTGCGGACGTCGACGTGGCTGGGCCGATTGATCCGGCACCGGGAGAGGACCGTGTGAACGGTCGAGGCGGGCATGCCGAGCTGGGCGCCGATACCGACTGGTCCCAGCCGCTTCTTCCACCGCAGATGCACGACCTTGCGGACCAGTCTTCGCGGGGTCTTGTTCGGGCTGTGATGCGGCCGTGACGAACGGTCCAGCATTCCCGCCTCGCCCATCTCCACGTAACGACGAGCCCATCGGTCCGCGGTGCGTCAGGACACTCGGAAGTAGGTCGCCGCCGCAGCAACGGACCAGCCGTCGTCGACGACTTGGCGGGCCAGGCGGAGGCATTCGCGAGGAGTCAAAGCAGCATTAGCGTGGGTCACGAGGACCTCCTAAGTCATCGAGTGCAGGGAAACTAGACAGCCCCACTCTCGACCGGGAGGTCCTCACCCATCTATCGCGTCACACCTCAACCAACTGCCCTGAGCAGCACACCTAGACCACCTGGCGGGCCTGGTCGGGCCGCTGCGGCTCACCGCGCTGATCGAGACGGCCCGGGGCGTGGAGAACGCCGCCGCCATCGCCGCGCACCCGGTTGTCTCCCGGCTGGCGCTCGGGGAGTCGGACCTTGCCAGCGACCTGGGCTCCCGCGACCCGGCTCTGCTCGACCACGCCCGGCTGCGGCTGCTCTTCGCCGCCCGCGCCGCCGGCCTGCCCGCGCCGATGCTGTCGGTCTACCCGAACATTCCCGATCTCGCGGGCCTGCGTGCCGACACCGAACGCGGCCGCCGTCTGGGCTGGGTGGGGCGCACCGCCGTGCATCCGACCCAGCTCCCGGTGATCGCGGAGGTCTTCGCCCCGGAGCCGGACGAGCTGGCTTGGGCGCGCGCGGTTCTCGCGGCGGCCGGGGATGGCGGTGTCGGAACCCTTCCCTCCGGCGAGATAGTCGACCCGGCCATGCTCGGCCGAGCCCGGGCGCTCCTCGACCGGCCATGATCGGCCAGAAGCCGCGCGTCATGGCGGTGCGGCCGAACACGCCCGGGCGTTGCCTGTCGTCACCTCTCCGTTCGGCAGACCCGACTTCAGCCTCTCCCTCGACCAGGCAGCACAATACGAAGCCATCGGAAGGGCGGTTGCTCCAACGGCCGACCCCTTCATCTGGATCGAGGCTGGAGCGTCGAACAGCAGGTGCCCCCAGTGGGATTCGACCCCAAATTCACAGCCTGGTTTTACGTGGCTATCCAGAATTTTCCTTGTAATTCCGGGACTTTTGCGGACATCTGAAGGCATGCCCGCCCGTGCGAAATCTTGTCAAGTGTGGGCAGAGGGTGGGGTTTGTTGGTGGTTGTGGGACTGGACAATAAAATTGTCCCTGTCAAATATTCACGGACTATTCGGCGTGTTGCGCTGAGGGGTTCCCGCGCGCCGGTCACCACAGATAGGGAGTCATCAAACCCTCAGCAGTCCCTAGACTCGGATCTCCGTGTTCGAAGACGGCAAAACAGACCGGGCTCACTCTTCTCGTGTGAGGGTGCAGGGTGGCGCTGGGGTGAGCCGGTTGCGGGTGGGGCAGGCGGGTCAGCGCCGGATGCCTATCTGGTAGAGGAGCTCGTAGCGGGTGGGATTGTCGGGGAGGAACCAATTGAATCCGAGCTCGACGAACACCACGACCAGGTTGACCGCGATCGTCGCGACGAAGGCCCAGACGAGAATCCACACGATCACGCGTAGCGCAGCCGAACGCGGCGCGATCGGAAAGAAGGCGTCTGAGCCGAGCAGGAGCGCGCCGACGAACACCGCCACGACGATGAACGTCACGAGGGCCCAGGTGTAGAGGTGCTTCCCGAACACCGCCGTGCCGTAACCGAGGTCGCCCGGCTCGATGTGGAGCAGGACCTGCCGGACCGACATTGCCGCGCCGAGGATGGCACCGAGAAGAGACATCCCGAGCCCGGTGGTATAGCCGCGCATGTCGAGCGTTCCCCGCAATGCCTGGACGAGAATGAAGACCGCCCCCAGAGTGGCCACGATCATTCCCATCCGCTGCGTGATGCACAGCGGACATGGGAACTCTCCGAGACCGAACTGGAACACGAACATGGCAGTCGAGAGGATGCCGACGTAGGCGAGCACAAAGGCCACCTGCGCCCAAAAGCCAAGCGTACGCAGCAAACCACGGACGGATGCCTCGGCGCCTGGTCGGCGCATCTGGATTGTCTGAGTCATGGGTGGCATCCTCCTAGAAGCTCAACGGCAGAACGCTGGTGACGTGGTGGAGGAACAGCAGCATGGCCGCGAACGCGCCGATCCCCCAACTCGTGACCACAAGCCATCGCTTGCGTCGGAAGACGACGACAAGCGCAACCGCGAGCAAGAGCGCGAAGACAATGACATCCATGATGTATCGACCTCTAACCTCCCCCTCTTCCCAATCCAGGGTATGCCACGAGGCGGCTCCTTCACAAGAATGATCTCTTCGAGGTCACTATTCGTGAGGTCCGTATGATCACAAACGGTCGTACGTCCACAGACTGGTCGATTGTCGGCGCAAGGCGAACTAGACGAGGCACAGATGACGGAAATGCGGGCGCACCACTCTCGTTACAGTCATAGGCGTTACGGAGACGTCGACCTGCTCTCTGTTGCCCTACTGGTGGTGGCAGCTGTCGCGATCGTCTTGGTGTTGATCGGCGTGGTCCCAGGCGATGTGTCGCCGTGGTGGGTGCTGTTGCCCCTTGGTTTGGCGGTCTGGAACATTCTGACCCTCCGCCGATAGAAATGTGCTTTTCGCTGTGAAAATATAACGGGTGTGGGCACGCAGCTGGATCCACGATGATCTCCGTGTGTCGTCTCTGCCGGGCGTATCTGTTATCTCTGCTCTATGACGGGGCGGGGTTCGTCACGTTGTACTGCCTAGGGCCTCGCTTCGCGGGGCTCTAGTGCTATCTAGGGTCACTAGGTGAGGTAGTGCTTGGTGCTGCGGCGCATTGTGTTCCATAGGCGCTGTATAGACTCCTGCTGGAACGTGTTCGACTCGTGGTGGGAGTCCCAGCGTCGGAACAGGAACGTGGCCATGTCTACCGCCTGAAGGTTGCGGTGCATCCGGGAGTCCTCCCATTGGAACGGCATCTCGATGGACTCCAGGAACGTGCGCCGATAGCCCATAGTCCCCATTTGCTGATACCGGGCGATGCGCGCTTCGTGCGCTAACTGGTCCGGGACTCTATCGGCGATCACCCGCACCCTCTCGCCGTTCCTGGTCGCGTAGGCATGCACGCGCTCCAGCGCGAATTGCAGCGCCACGACGTGCGGCGGATAGGAGTACCGGCCGTACCGTTCTGCTTGCAGAACGGTGTCGATCCCTCGAATAGCTCCTTAAACGGGACACGGTCGTTACAACCCCCAGAAAGTCCAGGTGTTGCAACGACCGTTAGAACCCAAGAGTCAGTGGGCTGGGGCAGGTTGGTGTTAGGTGTCTGCAGGCTCCGAGCATACCCTCCTAGGGAGCTGGCTATGCTGGAGCCAAAGCATAAGCTTGGCTCCACTCCCACTCAGTGAAGAAAACCCCAGCAGTCAGATAACGCATGGCATTTCGCGATATTGGGGGACGGAAACCCCCTAGGACTATACCGTAGACGGTGACACCGGCGTTCGGGTCGTCGGTGGGATTACTGAATACCGGGGCTCCCGAATCCCCTTCGGCTGCAACAACGGTAGTACCGAGCATAGCCCTCTGACCAGGGATCGCAGGAGCGTCGTGGGGAAGAGTGTAATTCCGCCAAC
The DNA here is from genome assembly GCF_000470775.1 of Leifsonia xyli subsp. cynodontis DSM 46306. NCBI lineage: Bacteria > Bacillati > Actinomycetota > Actinomycetes > Micrococcales > Microbacteriaceae > Leifsonia > Leifsonia xyli. The sequence goes on along the minus strand of NC_022438.1, from coordinate 1,856,788 downwards.
CACAACTGAAACTCGAGATTGCGCCGCTCACGCAGGCATTAAAGCTACGTTCGGGGGCACCATCCCACCAAATCGCGACAGGAACAGTACCAAACTCACGCAGCCGTGGCACATATGTTATAACTCGGCCTGAAGCGCGCGGGGCGCTGTGATAAATCAGAATGCAATGGAACCCGGAACGGTCCTGAGTACAATGAGGCGTGGAAGTAACAGTCGGCTTAACCTGAACAACCATCATGTCAGGTTTCTGGTTTTTCCAGTAAACCGATCCGATACGTTGTCCGTTGAGACTCACACGGTCACCTTCATTTCCGCAGTGACCCGCGGTCAGCACATAGCGAGTATTCCGCTGATATGCCGTGATGTTGTTCCACCAACGGGTATTGACCATCACTAAACCTGCCGTACAGGTCCCCGAAGGGAATTGTAGTTCGGTTCCCCCGACAACCATCGGGCCCAAACGGATGGGTTCGACTGCGGACGCGGGCCCTGTGGTGGCTACCCCCAGGCCGACGACCAAAGCTAGTACGAGACCCGCGATCGATGCTCGGCGACGTAAAACACGCCGACGAAAACTAAACAAACTAAAAACCTTACCTTTCAAAACGGAAACAAGTCCTCTAAGAAACATTGGAAAAAGCTGTTTACTGGAAATAGTTCTCACGAACACTTCCGGTCTACTGACCTTCTTGCATAACCTGCTCAAGGCTTGCCGTAACAGGGAAGACCGTTGCGCGCCGCACATTGATGGTTTCTACAAGGTCGCCTCCTTCGAGGCGGAAGGAAGCCCCCACCTTTTCGCCGTGCGCGTCTACAGCCCAGGGAACAGCGAACCCTCCGACCGGATCATTCTGCCCGTCACTAACAACAGCTACGGAACCGTCCTGGCGGATAACAGGGTGAAGACCTTTCATCATCTGTAACGGGAACCGGTACTCCCTTACCGCACCTGGTGACGGCACCCGCATCAGAACCTGCAGAGCATTCTCGGTCGGAAAAACACTCATAACCGTCTCCCCTACCTTTGTAGAACCCAAAGCACGCCCGGTGCCATGAAACGGTCGCCGGGAAACACCACCCGCATCGACAACCTCATTCGTCTGCTCGCCTGGCACGGTGAACGAAAAACCGCCATCATCTTCCGACGGCCCCTCCTCAGCCTGGGGAACCGGGCGGGTACGAGAGTCGACCACCGTCTTGGTATCACGCATCGGTGACCCCACGGCCGAGTCCACGCGCGAAACCAGCACAACAGACGACCCGGCAACCAGCCCCGCGACAACCAAACCAGCCACCCCCGCCACAACCCGAACCCTCCAAGATTGTGAGAACACACCCAACATCAAAACCTCCTCAATTCCTGCTACCCCTCGCACCATACGAGCGAGCATTCCCCCCAGACAGGCCCCTCATGAGGGGGCCTGTCTGGGAGGCAGGGAAGAGGTTAACCCCATGAGCGGGTCTGCGGGGAGGCCTATCCAAAAAATGGTGGAAACGGACGGTGACCCTAAGGCTCAGTTAAGGCCAGGGAGTCAGCCACGGCCGGCGAAGGCGATCACGAACACGTTCAGCGTTGGCGGTGGAGATGACCGAGAAGCAGCTGACGGCCGCGAAGTTTGTCCAGCTTCTACCGCGAGCACCAGCAGAACGGCCTACCTGCCGAACACCCACGATGCCGTCTGCCGAGCGGGTCACCATTCTCCGAATGGTTCGCCTACCGGCCGCTGCAAACGCCGCAGCCACACACCTACCGCAGGGGTGTTGCCGGTGTGTATGGCTGGAGAGTAGCGTTCGGCCATGTTGATAAAAAGTGATGTTATGGCTCGTGTAAAAGACGGCACTCATGCCATCCCCCTTCTCGGGTGGTGGTTTCTGGCCTTAGAGGTGGTTTCAGTAGTCGGCGTGGCGGTGGTTGTTGTGGCTGGTTAGCGGGGATGCTGGTCGAGTGTCGACGCTTGCTGAGGATCGGTTCATTACGGATATGTTGTGGGAGCGGCTGGAGCCGTTGATTCCGCCTCGGCCGCCTGTGGTCAATGGGCGGGCTGGGCAGCCTCGGGTTCCTGACCGGAAGGTGTTCGCTGGGATCGTGTTCGTGCTGCTGACGGGGATCCCGTGGAGAAGCTCCCGCCCGAGTTGGGGTATGGGTCCGGGGTCACTTGTTGGCGGCGTCTGCGTGAATGGTCCGAAGCGGGCGCGTGGGATGCACTGCGGAAGATCATGCTCGACGAACTCGGCCAGGCTGGCATGATCGACTGGTCAAGAACCTGCCTGGACTCCGTAAGTGTCCGGGCGAAAAGGGGGGCGATCTCACTGGACCTAACCCCACGGATCGTGGGAAACGGGGCACCAAGTACCATGTCCTGACCGACCGCAACGGACTCCCGCTGCATGTGGAGATCTCCGGCGCCAACCGACACGACTCCATGCTCGTGGAACCTGTGTTAGACAACATCACCGCGATCAAGGGCGTCGGCCGCGGTCGGCCCAGACGCCGCCCGGTTATCTTCCACGCCGATAAGGCTTACGACAACCGCCGCGTCCGCTGTTACCTGCGTTGTCGTGGGATCAAGGCACGCATCGCACGAATCGGAGTCGACTCCAAACAGTGACTGGGTAAACACTGTTGGGTAGTCGAACGCACCATGGCCTGGATCCTCGCCTTCCGGAAACTCGCCACTCGCTACGACCGCACCGCCTCAACGATCACGGCGCTCGTCGCTCTAGCAATCGCGATCACCAGCGCCCGCAAACTCACCAAAAACGACTACTGAAACCATCTCTAAGCCCCAGATCGGTTTGAGGAGCTGAAGGAACACAGTGAAGAGCTCCTGGATGATCGGCATGAGCGCGGAGAACAGGCCCATCAACGGCGGCAAAAGCACCCCAACCAACGGCATGCACGCGGTGATCAGCTGACCGATCAGCGGGGCGAGGGCTTGCAGGATCGGGGCCAGCATGCCAACGAGCTTCGCGGCGAGGTTCACGATCATGGGGATGATTGGCGACAGCGCCTGGATAAGACCCATGAGAATCGGCACCAGCGCGGACACCAGAGAGCTCGCTAGCTGCAGCACGATCGGGATCAGCGGTGTGATCGCAGACAACAACGTCGTCACCATCGGTGCGAGCGCTTGGAAGATCGGCATGAGCGCTGTCGCGAGCATCGACACCAGAGGCACGATCGCCGAGACAATGGTGCCGATGATCGGACCGATCGACGAGAACGCAGGCACGAGAGCCTGCAACACCGCGCCCACTACCGGGACGAGCGCCCCAGCGAGGGCCGAGAAGATGCCCGACAGCTGGGTGAATCAGTGTCAGCATGGACGGAAGAACCGCGAGGAGAACACCGCCGAGGATTTTCACCAACTGAGACAGGAACGGCGCCACCGTGAGCAGCGCGTCGGCGAGCACACCACCGATCGTCTGCGCCATGACCGCTAACGCGGACCCGATCTGACCGATCACCGGGCCAAGCGTTGTCAGGAGGTTCCCGAACGTTTGCGCAAGCTGACTACCGATGACACCAAATGCCTGCTGCAGTTGGGGGGACACTGCGATGAGGCCCGCGAGAGCACCGATCAGCATACCGAGCATGTCACCGAGGATCGGGATCTTGCCCAGCACAGCGGGGAGAGCTCCCGTGCCGAGGGCGAGGAACGCACCGGTCAGTGGGGCGAGGACACCGGCGATTGGTGCGAGGGTCTGGAACAGGCCGGTGAAGCCGCCGTTGGCGCCGTTCAGGAAAGCGGTGACGGATTCGAAGGCGGGGTTCAGTCGGTCGCCGATGGTGGCGCCGAGCTGCGCGGCGAGCGGCTCGAGTGGGACCATGGCTTGGGTGATGGCCATGATGGTCGGGGCGATTTTGGGGAAGATGCCGCTGAGGGCGCCGGCGCCGATGCGTGAGAGGGCCGCGTGGAAGTTGTCGAAGGCGCCCGGGATGGTTTTGCCCATCTCTTGAGCGACAGCGCCGGAGGCCGTTGTCATGGCCTGCGAGAACGCGTGGAAGCCGATCTTGCCCTGTGAGGCCATGTCGAAAACGGCGCCCGCAGTGGTATGGAACTGGTTCGCGAGCGCCTGGTAAATCGGGATGCCGCGGTCGGCGACCTGCTGCAGGATGTTATTCTGTGCCTTGCCCGTCGAGGCGACCTTGTTGTAGATCGCACCCATGTCACCAAGGGACGTGCCAGCGGTAGCAGCCGAGTTCACCACCGACTTCAGGACACCCTCAAGCTGCGCCCCCGGCTTGATACCGGCGGCTACAGCGCCAGCAGCGACGGTGGCCGCATCACCGAGACCGAAGGCGGTTCCCTTCACCGCGGCGAGAGCGTTCGCCATGATCCCATTGACGGTGTCGGCTGAGTTGCCGAGGCCGGTGAGCTTGGCTTTGGCGACTTCGATGTCGTTCAGGCGGGCAAACCCGCTGGTAAGAGCGACACCGATCCCGGTGGCGGCGGTGGCGACCGCTGCAGCCCCGGTACCCTTGAGAATCGACCCCAGAGAGGAGATCAGGCTTGCGCCCATCCTCGCGCCGACCTTCGCACCGACCGCATCACCGCCGAGCTGCTGCTCGATCTGGCCTTGCGCGCCTTTGGAGACCGGGATGATCGTTACTTCGGCGACTGCTGCTTCGGACACGGTTCACCTCCGAGCGGATACGCGAAAGGCCAGCGCGATGGCTGGCCTTCGTGGGTTGTTGGCCACCCGAAGATGGGATGCCGGAAGAGGGGCGGTGCGCAATACGGTTGCCCCAGAGACCGAAAGGACCCAGAGGGAATGTCCCAGCACCAGAACATCTATTCACAGCGCGGCTGCATCGACTGCAAACTCTGCGAAGGCGGTGGTGGGAACATCGGCCGCACCTCCACACTGTGGTTGATCGGTTCCTGTACGGGCGGGATCGGGCTGCTGTTCCTGCCATTTTTCAAAAAGTGCCAGTACTGCATGCACAACATGTGGTGGAACAAGCACTACGGTCCCGACCTGCGCCAGGCCGCGTACGCAACCAGGAACCAGACCGCCTAACGACCAGCGTTGTTCTTCAACAGCTCAATCGCCTCGTCGTACGAAAGCTCGGTGAAGCCGAGCCTCTCCACGTGCTTCCATGGGCGCGGCAAGGGCTTCCACTGTCCTTTCTTGGACGCCTTCGCACCCTGCAAATCGATCAGATCCAGCAGAAGCATTCCCACGCGCGACAAGGGGTAGTCCCATCCATGAATCGCAGCGTGGAGAGGTGATTCAGGCAGCGATGCCGCGGTGGCGATGTACACATCGACTTCCACCGGTCGGCCGAGAATGTCTTCGGCTACAAAGCCGCCGCGCCTGAGCTCGTAGATGAACGGCTCCGGGAACTCCGATAGGAGCGCCTGGAGCCTTAGGATTCCCCCAACTTCACGTACTTCATCCAGGCGGGGAGGATCAGGCGGATGTCGTCGAGATCGAGCAGTGCCTTCTGGTCGGCCGGGATCACTCGGTCGTAGAGGAACGAACCGGTCGCGGAGGCGACGAGGTTCTCGTACGACTCCTTCTGCTTGCCGGCCATCACCTTGGGCTTGGGGATGCTGTCGATGATCGTCAGCAGTTCACTGGGCGCCGATCCAGGGAGCGGTCCGACCCGCATCTCCCCGTAGTTGATGATCAGCGGCTCGCGCTTCTCGGCCGGCGTGATGTCGATTTCTGCCACGATGTGGCTCCCTTCAGGTGCTTCAGGTGGTCAGGTGTGGCAGGGCCGGGAAGTCACCTGAAAACGTCCCGGCCCTGGGCAGCACACCTAATCGTCATGTTGTAACAACCGCTGGAATCCGTCCAGTGAGATCACCCCCTCCTTTTTTGCCCGGACGCTCACGGAGTCCAGGCAGGTTCTTGACCAGAAGATCATGCCTACCTGGTCGAGCTCATCGGGCAGGATCCTCCGCAGTGCGTCCCACACCCCCGCTTCGGACCATTCACGCAGACACCGCCAGCAGGTGATCCCCAACCCGTACCCAAGCTCGGCTGGAAGCTTCCTCCACGGGATCCCTGTCAACAGCACGAACACGATCCCAGCGAACCCCCTTCCGGTCCAGAACCCGAGGCTGCCCCGTCCACCCATTGACCGGCGGCGGCCGCGACGAGATCAACGACTCCAACCGCTCCCACAACGTATCCGTAATGAACCGATCCCCGGCAAGCGTCGACACTCCACCAGCATCCCCGCCAACCAGCCACCACCACCACGCCGACTAATGAAACCATCTCTTATTCGGCTGTATTCAGGCCTATAATTAGGCTAGAATGAAGCGATGAAGACTGTGTCGCTGAGTGAGGCGAAGGACAAGCTCTCAAGGTTCATCGATGAGGTGGAGTCTGAGCACGAGATCATTCAGATCACTCGTCACGGTCACGGCGCTGCCGTTCTGATCAGCCAGGATGATTTGGATTCGCTCCATGAGACTCTGTTCTGGCTCTCACAGTCCGGGATTCGCGAGGATCTCGCCGAGGGTCGCCGAGTCGTTGAGAGCGGTACGACTGTCGGTGCTGATGATGTCCGTGCGCGGTTCGGGTTGCCGAAGCGGTGAGCTGGGATGTTCAGTTCGCGCCGGCAGCGATCCGTGGGCTGGACCGGTTGCCGCCTCGTGTGGTCGCTGCGGTCGTCGAGTTCGTGACGGTCACGCTGCCGGGTAACCCGTATCGGATGAGCAAGCCGCTGCAGGGCGACCTCGAAGGTTACTACTCTGCACGCCGCGGCGACTACCGGGTGCTGTTCATCCCTCGATGAGGATCGCCGTGTGCTGCTGGTGGGACGGATCGCTCATCGGGCCGACATATATCGACCGCGTTAGCAGTTGCGTCGTGTCGCCAGCGAAAGATATGGCAGCCGTAGTAGTCGGCCTCGACACCCCCGTGGGAACACCCGTCTCCCAAACCGCCCTATAGGAACAAAACCCAGGGCGAATCAGGGTTGACGTCCAATGCATTTTGGAGCGAAACTAATAAGACGGCTCCACCGTTATGGCAATTGGAAGTTATTGAAACTTCGGAGCTGATTCATATCTAAACATTAGATGTTTTAATCATTACTGGCTCAAAGCCGTAAGCGAAGAATGAGAAATGACCATGAGAAACCATATTCTTTCTTGTGGAGTTGTTGCAACCGTGGTTCTTGTGACTCTCTGCGTAGGTGGAAACGCTGTGGCCCATGCCGACGACTCTCTTACATCGGGCAGCGTGTCCGTGGAGCCATCGGCTGGGGTCTCTCCTGACAAGGGTTCTGTTGCCACTAAACCGGGCAGCGTGTCTGTGGAGCCATCGGCTGGGGTCTCTCCTGACAAGGGTTCTGTTGCCACTAAACCGGGCAGCGTGTCTGTGGAGCCATCGGCTGGGGTCTCTCCTGACAAGGGTTCTGTTGCCACTAAACCGGGCAGCGTGTCTGTGGAGCCATCGGCTGGGGTCTCTCCTGACAAGGAGGTCGCCGCCCGCGCTGATGTAGCGATTCCTTACCGCGTGTCCGTCGATGGTGTGACTCTCACCGATGGCAGTACGTTCCCGGCAAATGGTGATGTCAACTACCGTACGACCAGCCGCAGCGGCGGTATGCACTTCGATCCGAACAATAATCAGCCGGGTGCCGCTTTCATTGGCAAGGCATTCCTGCCCATCAAGCTCGCCCCCGGCGAGTGCATCGTGTGGGTACAGTACAGCAATACGAACTATCATTACGGCGAGGGCGGCAATGCCCCGGTGTGCAAACCAGGTTCTCCTTCCGCAAGTACCATAGCCACCCCTACCATAGCCACCCCAAAGGTAGCCACTGTCACCGCGCATAAGGTACTCCACCCGATTGGGTCCCACAGAGGTCTGGGAAGAATGCTTCCCAGTACAGGTCTCGGAAGCATGCTTCCCATGGCAGGCTTTGCGTTTTTACTGGTGATTCTCGGGGTTCTGTTGCTGCTTCTCGGGTTTTTGCGCGCCCGACCTCAGTTCAGGAGTCGCACTCAGATCTCGTAGCAAAAAGTTCCATAAAAACATTATTAAGAAAATACATTATTAAGAAAATCCCGGTTTTAGAGAAATATTGAGAATGTTTTAGATAAATTGAGAATAGGGTAAAAGAATACAAAATGAATTTTTTGAGAAGATTCGCAGCGAGTGCGGCTTTCCCTATTGCCTTGCTGAGCATTATTCTCGCAGTCAGCCCTGCAACTGGTGCTGACGCACGTCCCTTTGCATCGTCGGAAAAGCATTCTGAATATGGATGGCTTCATACCTCTGGCTCACGAATCCTTACCGAATCCGACGCACCCTATGTAATTAGGGGTATTGCATGGTTTGGTATGGAAACTTCAGCCTGCGCTCCGCATGGTTTGTGGACTATCTCGCTGGATGAGGGAATGAGAAAAATAGCCCAGCTTGGGTTTAATACCGTACGAATTCCTTACTCAAATGAATGTTTATCTGGATACAATACTAGTACTATTAATGGGAATATAAATCCTGACCTTGTCAATTTAACTCCGCTGCAGCTTTTGGATCGCGTTGTCGATGCTGCTCACAAGGCTCGACTCGGTGTCTTTCTTGACCGTCATCGGCCAGAATCTGCCGCCCAGTCACCACTCTGGTACACATCCAAAATTTCTGAGGGAAGATGGATTGCGGACTGGGGGGCACTTGCCGCCCGTTACCGAGAAAACCGCACTGTGATTGGTGTTGACTTGCATAACGAACCACATCAGCCTGCTTGTTGGGGGTGCGGAGACCCAGCTGTGGACTGGCGTTTGGCCGCAACCCGGGCCGGAAATGCGGTACTTGCGGTAAACCCAAATCTGTTGGTGATTGTTGAGGGTATGGAGTGGGGAGGAGAATTAACAGGCGTCGCATCCGCACAAGTTGCCCTTAACGTGTCAAACCGTGTGGTTTATTCGCCGCATGATTATCCTCAGGAAGTTGCCGACCACTCATGGTTTCACGACCCAACATACCCTGGAAACCTTAAGAAAGTATGGAGTTCTCGGTGGGGATATATAGCCGCTCAAGGAATTGCCCCGGTTCTCCTTGGGGAATTCGGAACAGATCTTCAAACGCAGAGTGATCGCCTTTGGTTTAAGGAAATTGTTGACTATTTAAAAGAGACAGGTATGAGTTTCTCATTCTGGTGCTTTAATCCTAACAGTCTCGACACTGGCGGTATTGTCAAGTCCGATTGGCGAACCCCCGAACAGGAGAAGGTTGATATTTTGGGCCCAATTTTAACACCTCAGCCTGAGCCCGGTGGAAGCGCGCCCGGTGGAAGCGCGCCCGGTGGAAGCGCGCCCGGTGGAAGCGCGCCCGGTGGAAGCGCGCCCGGTGGAAGCGCGCCCGGTGGAAGCCTCACTGTGAAGTGGTCATTGCAGGGCGCATGGAACGCCGGGTATGTCGCTGAGTTGCAGCTCACTGCAGATCGGCCCGTATCTGGGTGGTCTGTTTCATGGGAATCCCCGAAAGCTGTTGCGGTTAGCAATAGTTGGGGAATGACATGCGGGATTTCAGAAAATCGGATTATCTGTTCCGGGAAAGACTGGGCGACGAATTTGCAACCAGGGCAGACAGTACGAGTCGGTCTTCAGGTAGCGGCAAAATACGCTCCTGCTCTTCCCCTCATGTCCGTTAACACGGATGTTCATAGAATTATTCAAAATAAAGTCCTTTTTGGGTACTTGCCATCATAAAATTATGTGAGGGTTAGTACGAAACAGGTGAGGCGACTTCTGGTTCGGAAACTCGCTAAACTTTCTGTTTCGCGTTCCTCTTTTCATTCTCCTGTTTTGTGCGGTTTCAAGCGGAGTCCCTGCAATTTCAGTCTCGCCATCGAGCCCGGTCGCGGCACTGCGCAGAGCGCGCGCCGGAGCCGGTGCGCGCGACCAGCTCGACGAGCGACAAGACGAAGTGCCGAGTTATCCGATGTTTTTTATGGCTGAGCTGCGTGCAGCGAAACGCCGCAATGCGGACCCCGATCGAAGCCGAGGACGCGTACTACGCTGGCCTCGAATCAGCCCAGCCGGCACCTGCCGGACAAAGCCCCCAATAGGAACGAAAATCAGGCCGAACGAAGATGTCATTCTATCAACACCCGGAGGACACCGCGCGAGTGCCCGGCGCGACCCTTAACACCATAACCACCGAAGGCGCACGGTCGCTGTCCCAGTTCATGCCGTCAGGCCGTTTCAACCTGTCAGAAACAGTCGAGGGCGTCGACTCGCTCTAGGTGTGTTTCTCAGGGACGTTGGTCAATCTGCTGATGGGTGGCTGGCTGCCGATGGCGGTGTGGGGCCTGTGGTGATTGTAGGAGTGCAGCCAGGCCGGGAGTGCGTTGCGGCGGGCTGATTCGGAGTTGTAGTGCCGGGCGTATGCCCAGCCGTCGGCGAGGGTGCGGTGGAAGCGTTCGATCTTGCCGTTCGTCTGCGGATGGTAGGGCCGGGTGCGTTTCGGTTGGATGCTGAGCTCGGCGCAAGCGTCGCGCCAGGCGTATGAGCGGTATGCGGAGCCGTTGTCGGAGAGCACCTGTTCGACGGTGACGCCACGGCTGGCGAACCAGCCGACCGCTCGACGCAGAACAGCGATTGCAGTGGCGGCGGTTTCGTCGTCGTGGATCTCGGCGTAAGCGACACGGGAGTGATCGTCGATGACGGTATGAACGAACGCTGTGCCGGTGATCATGTCGCCGGTGATCCCGTGTTTCCCGGTCCGCTTCGCGGTGATGGCCTTGTTCCGCTCTCCCTGGAGACGTCCGATGTAGCGCCAGCCGCCACCGTCGGGGATGTTGCCGAGTTTCTTGATGTCGACGTGGATCATCGATCCGGGATGCTCGTGCTCGTAGCGGCGGGGGGGGTTGCCGGGGCGGGCGTCGACGTGGCTGGGCCGATTGATCCGGCACCGGGAGAGGACCGTGTGAACGGTCGAGGCGGGCATGCCGAGCTGGGCGCCGATACCGACTGGTCCCAGCCGCTTCTTCCACCGCAGATGCACGACCTTGCGGACCAGTCTTCGCGGGGTCTTGTTCGGGCTGTGATGCGGCCGTGACGAACGGTCCAGCATTCCCGCCTCGCCCATCTCCACGTAACGACGAGCCCATCGGTCCGCGGTGCGTCAGGACACTCGGAAGTAGGTCGCCGCCGCAGCAACGGACCAGCCGTCGTCGACGACTTGGCGGGCCAGGCGGAGGCATTCGCGAGGAGTCAAAGCAGCATTAGCGTGGGTCACGAGGACCTCCTAAGTCATCGAGTGCAGGGAAACTAGACAGCCCCACTCTCGACCGGGAGGTCCTCACCCATCTATCGCGTCACACCTCAACCAACTGCCCTGAGCAGCACACCTAGAGCGGCGATGTACAGGGCGATCGCCAGGAACAAGCGCAACACCGTCTTCACGATTCTGCTGTTCCTGGTTCTCATCGGTGCGCTCGGCTGGCTGGGCGCTTACCTCTACCGCAGCTGGACGATCCTGATCGTCGTGCTGGCGGGGGCAACGCTGTACGCCGTCTTCCAGTACTATCTGGCCTCCGGCCAGGCCCTCAGCATGTCGGGTGCAGTGCCGATCGCCAAGGCCGACAATCCACGCCTCTGGAACATCGTGGAGAATCTCGCGATCACGACCGGCACCCTGATGCCCGCGGTGTACATCGTCGACGACCCCGCCCCGAACGCCTTCGCGACCGGGCGCGATCCGCAGCACGCCTCGGTCGCGGCCACCACCGGACTGCTCGACATCATGACGGATGCGGAGCTCGAGGGCGTCATGGCGCACGAACTCGGTCATGTCCGCAACTACGACATCCGGCTCTCGATGATCGTCTTCGGGCTCACGGTCGCCATCGGCTTCATCGCGGACATGCTCTTGCGGATGGCGTTCTTCGGCGGCGGCAACCGCAACAACAACGGCGGAGGCGGCGGCAACCCCGTCGTGCTCGTGTTCGGGCTCATCGCCGCGATCGTCGCCCCGCTCGTGCAGCTCGCTGTCTCCCGCCAGCGCGAGTACCTCGCCGACGCGACCGGCGCCATGACCACCCGCCACCCGGACGCGCTTGCGAGCGCCCTGTGCTCAAGCTGGAGTCCCACGGCGGCCGCCCCATGCGCCGCCAGAACAGCAGTATGGCTCACCTGTGGATCGCGGAGCCCCTCAGGCCCAGCCTGATGAGCCGCCTCTTCTCCACCCATCCGCCTATCCCGGACCGTGTCGAACGCCTCGAGAGGATGGGCGCCGGCTTCTGAGCTTGCCCGGTGTGGAGTGGCGGAAAGGGCGGACATCCCCGCTTCCCCGCCCTCGATCTCCTCCCTTCCCGGCGCTTCGTGGTCCCCCATCCCGCGATATCCTCCCTTTCTGACACGAACCACGAGGGGGCAGGCGCGCTCAGCGCCTGACCGCGCTCGCGAGTGCCGGGGCGAGATCGCCGCGAGCCCCGGCCGCGACCTCCACACCGTCGAGCCCCTGCCACATCGCGGTCGTGGCGAGCAGCGGCACCAGGCGTTCCACGATCCCGTCGGGTCCGCCCACCTCCGTCCAGGCCGACTGCACCCGCAGGATGCCGTTCTGCCGGTCGCTTTTCAGGTCCACCCGGCCGACCAGCGCATCGTCCAGCAGCAGGGGCAGCGAGTAGTAGCCGTAGACCCGCTTCGGCGCGGGGGTGTAGATCTCGATGCGGTAGTGGAAGCCGAACATCCGCAGCGCCCGGTCGCGGTGCCAGACGACGGGGTCGAAGGGCGACAGCAGAGCGGCCGTCTCGATGCGGCGCGGGCGGCGGGCGTCGCGGTGAATCCAGGCGGGGAGCGGTCTGCCGTTGCCTTCCCAGCCCGGGACGCGCACAGGGAGCAGCTCGCCGGACTCTTCCAGGTCGCGGATCGCCGCGCGTGCCGGGGCGGTGCGGATGCGATAGTAGTCCGCGAAGTCTTTCACCGTGCCGACACCGTGCGCGACGGCCGAGCGGCGGATCAGCTCGCGCACCGCGTCCTCCTCGCTGACGCTGCGCTCCAGGACGCTCGCGGGCAGCACCTCTTCCACCAGCGCATAGCGCCGCTGGAACCGGGTGCGGCCGGCGATCGCCACCTCGCCCATCAAGAACAGCGTTTCGAGTGCCCGTTTGACCGCCGACCAGCCCCACCACGGGCCCGTGCGCGTGTTCGCGTCGTGCTCGATCTCGTTCGCCGCCAGCGGCCCGCTGGCGGCGAGTTCCCGCCGCAGCCAGTCCACCGTTTCGCGGTTGCTGTCGAACCAGCCGCCCGCCTTCCCGTACCGGCCGCGGTTGAACCGCATCCGCCACTCGAACAGCGGCCAGTCCTCTTTGCGGATGAACGCGGCTTCGTGCGCCCAGTATTCGGTGTGCGGTCCGCGCGCGTCGAATGTCAGGCGGTCGAGCAGGCCGCGGTCGTAGGCGCCGAGCCGCGCGAAAGCGGGCAGGTAGTGGCTGCGCTCGAACACGTTCACCGAGTCGATCTGCAGCAGATTGATGCGGTCGATGAGCGCGTTGAGCTGCCGTGTGCCGACGGTGGCGGGACGGGGGCGCCCGAAGCCCTGAGCGGCGAGCGCGATGCGGCGGGCCGCGGCGGGGGAGAGGAGATCGGCCACGGGACGACCCTAGCCGTCCCCTCCGACACCCGCTGTCCGCCGAATGCGTACATCCCGCTGCCGGACGGGTGACGCAGACACGCTCGTGCGCCGGCGCGCTCGCCTACCGGGTTTCGGCGGGTTCCCCTCTGCGGGGGCGCTGGCGGCCGGAGCGGGGGCGGAGTCCGCCTGCACGAAGGAGAGCACCACGCCGATCGCCGTCAGAGACGAGATCAGCGCTGTGCCGCCCGCCGAGATGAACGGCAGCGGCACCCCGAGCGTCGGGAGGAGGCCGAGCACGACCCCGACGTTGACGAACGCCTGGAAGATCAGCCAGACGAGCACCGTGGCGGTCGTCACGCGCGCCGTCGCATCCGGTGCTGTGCGGACGATGCGCAGGAGCAGCACCGCCAGCAGCACGAACAGCAGCAGCACCACGCACGCGCCGATGAGGCCGAGCTCCTCGCCGATCACGGCGAAGATGAAGTCGGTGTCCGCCGACGGCAGCCACGACCACTTGGCGTGCGAGTTGCCGAGCCCGACACCCCAGACGCTGCCCGAGGCCAGCGCGTAGTGTGCGTTGTCGAGCTGCCAGTTCACATCCGGGTTCACCGCGCTGGTCCCGCCGAAGAAGGCCGACAGGCGACCGCGCCGGGTCGCGCTCGAGAGGGCGATCAGTATGGCCGCGAAAGCGCCGACGCCCATCACCGCGCCGAGGTGCTTCATCCGCACCCCCGCGAAAAAGGCCGCCCCGATCGTGAACACGGCCATCACGACGGTTGTGCCGAGGTCGCCGCCGGCCATCACGAGGAGGAGGGAGGGGGCGGCGACCGGGAGGATGCGCCGGGCGAGGGTCCGCCAGTTCTTCAGCTCGTCCTGGTCCCTCCCCAGAGCGAAGCCGAGCCAGACCACGAGCCCGAGCTTGATGCCTTCCGACGGCTGACCGGTGAGCGGCCCGATCCGGACCCAGTTCGTGTTGTCGCCGATCTGCACTCCGAGCGGTGTGGTCAGCGCGAGCAGCTGGAGGAGGCAGGAGACGAGGAGCACCGCCATCGCCGCGCGCCGGGTCCAGAGCCGCGGAAGGCGGGAGACGGCCAGCATGACCACGACCCCGACGGCCGCGTACGCGCCCTGCGATCCGAAGCGCGCGAAGAAGCCGAGCCCGTCTGTGTACGACTCGACCGCCGATGCCGAGAGCACCATCAGCAGTCCGAACACCACGAGGAAGAGCACCGTCGCGCTCAGGACGACGCCGATCGCGGACGGACGGCGGATGCCGCCGCGCAACCGGACCAGGAGACGGCGCGGCCCGCCCGCGGCGGACGCTGTGGCAGACACGGCGGCGACAGGGGCGGTGGAGGATGTGGACACGATGGGTCTCTGGGCTGCGGACGGGGGCACTCCCGACCTTAGCGGGTATGCTCCTGCTTCCGGCGGGTGCTCTCCGGCGGGCCGGGCCTCCGTCCGGATCGAGCCGGATCGGCTCGCGCGTCTCGGTCCGGCTCTCCGCGGGGCCGATCCCCGATGCTGGGGGAGGGCTGTGAAACGACCGGCCCGGGATGAGAGCGCCCTGAAGAAGCGGAGCCGGCCGTTTTAGACTGATCGGCATGGCTGACAGCGACACCCCGCCTTCCGGTCCGGTTCCGCCGGGCCGCGGGCGCCTCCTGCGCCGCCGGCGTGCCCCCGGCGCTTCCGGGGAGACGGATCGGGTAGCCGGAGCGATCGACGACGCTCTGCCGCGCGGTGTGCGTCTCGCCGGTGCGTGGTCGTGGCGTCTGCTCGTCATCGGCGCGGTCATCGCGGTCGCGGTCTTCCTCATCGTGCAGCTGCGGCTGATCGTCATCCCGGTGCTCATCGCGGTCCTGCTCGGCGCGCTACTCGTCCCGTTCAAGGATCTGCTGGTCCGTCACCGCTGGCCCGGCTGGCTGGCGATCCTCACGACCCTGCTTACGCTCATCGTCGTGGTCGGTGGACTGCTCTCCCTGGCGGTCTGGCAGATCACCCGGCAGAGCCACGATCTGCAGAAGCAGTCCGTCGCGGCCTACGATGGCTTCCGCGCCTGGTTGACCACCGGGCCGCTCGGGCTCAGCGAATCGCAGATCACCAGTGGTCTCGACACGCTGTGGAACTCCCTCCAGCAGGACAGCCAGGTCTTCGTCTCCGGCGCCCTCTCCCTCGGATCGACCCTCGGGCATGTGCTCGCCGGCGTCCTGCTGACGTTGTTCAGCGTCCTGTTCATCCTGATCGACGGCAAGGGGATCTGGGGATGGATCGTGCGCATCTTCCCGAAGAACGCCCGCGGCGCGATCGACAGCGCGGGCCGTGCCGGCTGGACGACCCTCCGGAACTTCGCGAAGGTGCAGATCCTCGTCGCGTCGATCGACGCGCTCGGGATCGGGCTCGGCGCCTTCTTCTTGGGGCTTCCCCTGGTCATTCCGATCGCGGTGCTGGTGTTCCTGGGGTCGTTCATCCCGATCGTCGGCGCGGTCGTGACGGGTGCGCTCGCGGTGTTCGTGGCGCTCGTCTTCAAAGGCTGGGTCTTCGCGGTCATCATGCTCGCCGTCGTGCTGCTGGTCCAGCAGATCGAGGGACACGTCCTCCAGCCGCTCATCATGGGCACGGCTGTGAAGGTCCACCCGCTCGCCGTGGTGCTGGCCGTCGCCGCGGGGTCACTGCTCGCCGGCATCCCCGGCGCCCTGTTCGCCGTTCCGTTGGTGGCCGTGCTCAATGTGATGGTGAACCACATCTCCAGCGGCGCCGGGCGCAGAACGCCGCAGCCGGGCTCCGCCCCGCCGTCCGGCGTCATCTGGGAGACTGTGCCGCGTGCCGCGCACCGCCCCCGCAGCTGAACCGTATTCGCCCTCGGGAATATCTCTGTGACTATGCTTTGCGAGTGGCTACCGTGACCGATCCCACGCGCACCCCGTTCGCCGGCCTCGGCCTGGCCGCCTTCGAGGCCGCGCGGGCGATTGTGGCGACGGTGGCTCAGCCGACCCCGCTGGAGAGCTCCCGCTATCTCGCGGACGTGCTCGGTGTACCCGTCCTACTGAAGTGCGAGAACCTGCAGCGCACCGGCTCCTACAAGATCCGCGGCGCCTACAACCGCATGTCGAAGCTCACCGCCGAGGAGCGCGCCCGCGGGGTCGTCGCCGCCTCCGCGGGGAACCACGCACAGGGTGTGGCCTTCGCCGCCCGGGAGCTCGGAATCCACGCCACGATCTTCATGCCGGTCGGTGTGGCCATCCCCAAGTTCCAGGCGACGCGGGCGTACGGCGCCGATGTGGTCCTGAGCGGCAGCATCGTGGACGAGACGCTGCGCGCGGCGGCGGACTTCGCGGCCGAGACCGGCGCTGTGCTCATCCCGCCGTTCGACCACGCGGACGTGGTGGCCGGTCAGGGCACGCTCGGCCTCGAGATCCTCGACGAGGTCCCGGATGTGAGCACGATCGTCGTCCCGATCGGCGGCGGCGGACTCATCTCCGGTATCGCCAGCGCGGTCAAGCAGCGTTCCGCACGCGAGGGCCGCACGGTGCGTGTGATCGGCGTGCAGGCCGCCAACGCCGCCGCCTACCCGCCCTCGCTCGAAGCCGGCGCCCCCACCGAGATCTCCCTCGTCGCGACCATCGCCGACGGCATCGCTGTCAGCCGCCCGGGCGCGCTCAACTTCCAGATCATCCGGGACACGGTGGATGCCGTGGTCACGGTCACCGAAGACGATATCGCCCGAGCCCTCCTCGTTCTCCTCGAACGCGCGAAGCTCGTGGTCGAACCCGCCGGGGCCGCAGCCGTCGCCGCCATCCTCGCCGGGCACATCCCCGCCGACGGCACGACTGTCGTCATCCTCTCCGGCGGCAACATCGACCCGTTGCTGATGCAGCGTGTGATCAGCCACGGTCTCGCCGCCTCGGACCGGTACCTCAAGCTGTCGATCATGCTGCCCGACCGGCCGGGCCAGCTGGCTCGCATCGCCGAGATCCTCGCGGGCGTCAACGCGAACGTGGTCGAAGTGCTGCACACCCGGCATGGCCGCGGGCTGCAGCTCAGTCAGGTCGAGCTCGATGTCTCCGTGGAGACCCGCGGCTCCGAGCACCGTCAGCAGGTCATCTCCGCTCTCCGCTCCGCAGGGTACGATCCTGTCCTCGAAGAGGACTGAAACGCGACCGCCGAGCACACCGGTCGGTGTGCTCGGCGGTTCGGTTCCGTTCGTGCGAGTCGAAGTGGGCGCTACTGGCCCGTGTAGGTTTCGACCTTGGTGATCCGGACGGCGATCTGGCGGCCGTTGGGGGCGGTGTACTCCGTCGTGTCGCCGATCTTCAGGCCCAGGATGGCGGCGCCGAGCGGGCTTTGTTCGCTGTAGACGGGAAGCTCCGTGCCGGTCGCGATCTCGCGGTTGCCGATCAGGAAGACGCTTTCGTCGCCGGCGATGGTCGCGGTGATCACCGTTCCCGGCTCCACGATGCCGTGGCTCTCCGGCGCTGCGCCCACGGTCGCGCTGCGCAGCAGGGCGGTCAGCTGCACGATGCGGGCCTCGATCTTGCCCTGCTCGTCCTTGGCCGCGTGATAACCGCCGTTCTCTTTGAGGTCGCCCTCCTCGCGAGCCGCCTCGATCCGCTTCGCGATCTCAGTGCGGCCGTTGACGCTGAGCTCTTCGAGTTCGGCCGCGAGGCGATCGTACGCATCCTGGGTCAGAAACGTGGTCTGAGACTCCTGGGACATGGTGAACTCCTTCGCGCCTGCGGCAGCGCCGCCGGCAGATGGCCCGGTCAGGGACCGGTGGGTAAAAGTCGACGCCCCGGCCTCGGCCGGGGCGCACCACGACAAGGCTAGGTCAGCCAGCAGGTGTTAATCAAACCCGTCGTGCTCTGTTGCGTCGTCCGGATGCTCTCGCGATGCGTGGTCACGCGCGAGTCCGAACCGGGATAGCTGACGATCCGCCAGCCGACGATCGCGAAGTCCTCGTTGAGAGCTTGCAGCGCGCAGGTCACAGCCGTGCCTTTCGGCGTGTTGATGGTGAAGGTGATGTCGACGTGCCGGGCGTCGGGGATGGTGAAGGCCGTGTCGGTGAACTGCAGATCGGCCTGGTTCTTGTCCCAGCCGGCCCAGAGCACCCAGGCGGTGACGACCGCGAGCATGGCCGCGGCGCCCGCGCCGAGCAGCCAGCGGTCCCGGCGCTTCGCCGAAAGGGTGCGGCCGTAGCGGGAGGCGAGCCCGGCGGACTCGGGCGCGGCGGGGGCCGCAGCGGCGACGTCGTCGGGATGCGCGGCCTCCGTCAGCGGTGCTTTCCTGGTCCGGCCGTCCTCCGCGGCCGGGACGCTCTGGTCGTCGTGCGCCATCTGTGTCCCGTCCGCCTTTCGGTCGCCGCCCACGCCCGTCGCCGGTGCGACGATAGGCTGGGACAACACTAGGAGACGAAGCTGTGAAGGCCGCGTCGTCCCCATCCGAGCCGAAAGCGACGTTCCGCCATGTCCGATCTCCTGCTGCGCGCATCCGCGTGGCTCGCGGCCACCCCCACGCCGGCCCCCAGCGGCGGTCCGGTCGGTGACCAGGTGACCCCGGGCGTCGTCGGGTTCGTGGTCACGTTCCTGATCGCCGTCGCGGCCGTGCTCCTCATCCTGGACATGACCCGCCGCATCCGGCGCGTGCGCTACCGCGAGGAGATCGCGCAGAAGCTCGACGCCGAGCAAGCGGCGTCCACCGGCGACGACACCGGCGACCGCCGCAGCTGAGCGCCGCCTCGCCTCAGCCGTTGTAGGCGGGATGCATCGCGATGAGCAGCGTCGCCGCCCAGTGGCAGAGGAAGGCCAGCACCGTCAGGGTGTGGAAGATCTCGTGGAACCCGAACACCCCCGGGAAGGGGTTCGGGCGCTTGACGCCGTAGATGACCGCGCCCACGGTGTAGAGGACCCCGCCCACCATCACGAGCACCATCATCGCGACATTCGCGTGTACCAGGTCGACGATGTACATCATCGCCGCCCAGCCGAGCAGCAGGTAGATCGGGACGTACAGCCAGCGCGGCGCTGAGATCCAGAACACCCGGAACCCGATCCCGAGGAGCGCGCCCGCCCACACGATCGAGAGCAGGAGCACGCCCTCCTCCGGCGGCAGTGCGAGCACCGCCAGCGGCGTGTACGTGCCTGCGATCAGCAGGAAGATGTTGGCGTGGTCGATGCGCTTCAGGACGATCTTGGTGCGCGGCTTCCAGCTGAAGCGGTGGTAGAGCGCTGAGTTTCCGAACAGCAGCATCGACGTCAGCATGAAGACGGCGGCGGCCCACTTCGCGGGTGCGCCCTGCGCGAGGCTGATGAGCACGATGCCCGCCGCGATGGCCACCGGGAAGGTGCCCGCATGTATCCAGCCGCGCCACGTCGGCTTGATCTCCGAGGGATGGGCCGGGGAGGCATCCAGCAGCGGGATCTTGGGGAGGGCCGGACCGCGCAGCTCATCGGCTTTCACCGCCCCGTCTGCGGGCGGAAGGGCGGTCGCCGGCTCCGCCAGGAACTCGGCGACATCCTCGGGTTCGGAAGCGTTGCGCGGCGTCATGGACCAAATGTAGGCGAGGCGGGTGGTGGGATGCTGTGAACTCCGGGCTGCGCGCCGCGCTAACGTATCGGAGTGAGCAGAAGAAGTTCCCCCTTGGCCAGCGGACTGCTCTATGGGCTGTACCAGAAAGGCGTTCGCCGCGAACTCGCGGCGCTCGGCGTCGAAGCGCTCCCGAAGCATGTCGCGATGATCATCGACGGCAACCGCCGCTGGGCACGTCAGGCCGGTCTCACCACTGTCGCGCACGGACACCGTGCCGGCGCCGCCAAAATGCGCGAGTTCCTGAAGTGGTGCGACGATCTCGGCATCGCCGTCGTCACGCTCTACCTCCTCTCCTCGGACAACCTCATCAACCGCGAGAGCGCCGAGCTGTCAGACCTCATCGACATCATCGCGGAGCTCGCCGACGACCTCTCCCGCTACCGCGACTGGCGTGTCAAGCACGTCGGCTCCACCGCCGGGCTGCCCGATCCGCTTGTCGCCGCGCTCACCGGCGCCGAGGACCGTACTGCGGCGAACGAGGGGATGCACATCAACCTCGCCGTCGGCTACGGCGGCCGCAAGGAGATCACCGACGCTCTCCGCAGCATCGTCGCCGCGCACCAGGCCGAGGGCGGAAGTCTGGAGTCCCTGGCCGACCTGCTGACACCGGACCTCGTCGGCGCCCACCTCTACACCGGGGGGCAGCCGGACCCGGACCTCGTCATCCGCACCTCCGGAGAGCAGCGCCTCAGCGATTTCATGCTCTGGCAGAGCGCCCACAGCGAGTTCTACTTCGTCGAAGCGCTCGGCCCCGATCTCCGCGAAGTCGACTTCCTCCGCGCCGTCCGCGATTACTCCCGCCGGCAGCGCCGCTTCGGCTTCTGATCCGCAGCCGCCGAAGGGGATTCGCGTGCGCGGCGCGTGAAGCGGCAGGATGGTCCCCGGAGGTGCGGGATGACGACGATCGAGGAGTTCGCGCGCGGGTTCGGCGAGGAGCCGGGATACCTCGACTACGGCCGGGTCGGCCCGCTGTCGGTGGCGGTGCGGGCGGAGGCGATCGGGCAGTGCGAGCTCCTTTCGCGGGCGCGGTTCGGCACGATCGAGACGATGGCGGCGGAGGGTGCGCGTCTCCGGCGAACCGTGAGCGCGCTGACGCGGTTCCCCGCCGATCAGATCTCCTTCCAGCCGAACGCCTCCAGCGGACTCATGCACGCCGCGTTCGGCCTCACCGGCGGTGAGGTGCTGGTCTCGCGCGCAGAGTTCCCGAGCGTCACCTACGCGGCGGTCCGTGCGGCGCAGGCGATGCGCGTCATCGCGCCGGTCTGGCTCCAGACCGACAACGGCCGCGTCACGCCCGCGCGTATCCGCGAGCAGCTCACGCCGGCCACGAGCGCGGTCATGGTCAGCCTGGTGGACTCGCGCACCGGCTATCTGGCCGACATCGACGGCATCCGGCAGGTCATCGGCGACCGGCTGCTGATCGTCGACGCCATCCAGGGTTTCGGTGTGGTCGACGCCCCCTATGAGGTCGCCGATGTCGTCGTCGCCGGCGGGCAGAAGTGGATGCGGTCCGGTTGGGGCACGGGGTTCCTCGCCCTCAGCGAGCGCGCGATCGGACACTTGACCCCGGTCTTCAGCGGCTGGGTCGGCACCGACGCCGACGGCCAGACCTGGGACGAGGTACTCGACCCGGCGCGGGCCGCGCGGGCGTACGCCGTCTCCAACCCGGACCTCGTCGCCCAGGCGCGGTTCGCCGCCGGCGTCGAGGAGGTCGCTGCGGTCGGCGTCCCGGCGATCTCGGCTGCCGTGTCGGCTGCCGCCGAGCGGGTCATCGCGCTCGCGGACGAGTTCGCCGTGCCCGTCTCCTCGCCGCGGAACCCCGCGGAACGCGCCGGAATCGTCGTGCTGGAGCCGCTGCCCGAGGAGCTCACCGCTCTGACCGCCGCCCTCTTCAACCACGGCATCACCGCGACGGTCCGTGAGACGAACGCGCGGATCAGCGTCCACGCAGGCACGACCGAGGAGACCTTCGACATGGTGCGCGCCGCGCTCGTCTCCTACGTCTCCGCGGTGTGAGTCGCCGGTTCCCGCAACGGGGCTGGAATTAACCGGCCCGTAACGCAACACACACCCGAGCCACACACCGATCGGCGCCGAGTCGGCGTAGTTTCGTGTCATCGGGCATGGCGCCCGGTCGAGACGGCCACACCGTTCGTTTCGAAACCCACTGGCCGACTCGCCATAAGGATCCGCCGGCTCTCGCGAGAGCGGGGCGGCGGGGGCGGGAGTGGTCGTGGCTGAAGCAGGAACCCGGCAGTTCGAGTCGGCGGGAAACGCCATCCAGCAGAGCGAGCGGACTTATATCCTCGACACCTCTGTGCTGTTGTCCGACCCCAAGGCGATCTTCCGGTTCGCCGAACACGCTGTCGTCATCCCGGTCGTTGTCGTGGGCGAGCTGGAAGGCAAACGGAACGATCCCGAGATTGGGTACTTCGCGCGGCAAGCGCTGCGCAACCTGGACGATCTGCGCGTCCAGCACGAGCGGCTGGACTTCCCGATCCCGGTCGGGGAGGGCGGCTCGCTGCGGGTCGAGCTGAACCATTCCACGATGTCGGTGCTCCCGAGCGGGATGCAGCTGGGCGACAACGACTCGCGCATCCTCGCTGTGGCGCTCAACCTCGCGAACGACGGCCTTGCGGTCACCGTCGTCTCCAAGGACCTCCCGATGCGCGTCAAAGCCGCCTCGATCGGCCTCGTCGCCGAGGAGTACCGCCATGAGCAGGTCGTCGACTCCGGGTGGACCGGTCTCGCGGCGATTTCGCTCGGCAGCGACCAGATGAGCGCTCTCTACGAGGAGGAGTGGATGCGCACTCCGCTGGTCGACGGACTCCCCCTCAACACGGGGCTCATCATCCACTCCGACCGCGGCTCGGCCCTCGGCCGCGTCGTGAACGAGGGCGAGCTGAAACTTGTGCGCGGCGACAGGGATGTGTTCGGCCTCCACGGCCGCAGCGCCGAGCAGCGCCTCGCGATCGACCTGCTCCTCGACCCGGAGGTGGGCATCCTCTCGCTCGGCGGCCGGGCCGGCACCGGAAAATCGGCGCTCGCGCTGTGCGCGGGGCTGGAAGCGGTGCTCGAGCGGCAGCAGCACAAGAAGATCGTCGTGTTCCGCCCGCTGTACGCGGTCGGCGGACAGGAGCTCGGGTATCTGCCGGGCGACCAGGGCGAGAAGATGAACCCCTGGGGCCAGGCGGTGTTCGACACGCTCGGGGCGCTCGTCTCAAGGAATGTGCTCGAGGAAGTGCAGGATCGCGGCATCCTCGAGGTGCTGCCGCTGACGCACATCCGGGGCCGCTCGCTTCACGACTCCTTCGTGATCGTGGACGAGGCGCAATCGCTGGAACGGAACGTGCTGCTCACCGTGCTCAGCCGGATCGGGCAGAACTCCCGTGTGGTGTTGACGCACGATGTTGCCCAGCGCGACAACCTGAGGGTCGGCCGTCACGACGGCGTCGCCTCGGTGATCGAGACGCTGAAGGGCCACGCGCTGTTCGGGCACATCACGCTGACGCGGTCGGAGCGGTCGGCCATCGCGGCCCTCGTGACCGAGATGCTGGAGGCGAACGAGCTGGCTTGAGGAACTCGTCCTGTGGACGATCAGGACGAACCGGTATTTTCTGTGGATTCCTGATCCCGAGCTTCGCCTTCCCTAGGTGTGCTGCCCAGGGACGTTGGTTGAGGTGTGACGCGATAGATGGGTGAGGACCTCCCGGTCGAGAGTGGGGCTGTCTAGTTCCCTGCACTCGATGACTTAGAGGTGGTTTCAGTAGTCGGCGTGGCGGTGGTTGTTGTGGCTGGTTAGCGGGGATGCTGGTCGAGTGTCGACGCTTGCTGAGGATCGGTTCATTACGGATATGTTGTGGGAGCGGCTGGAGCCGTTGATTCCGCCTCGGCCGCCTGTGGTCAATGGGCGGGCTGGGCAGCCTCGGGTTCCTGACCGGAAGGTGTTCGCTGGGATCGTGTTCGTGCTGCTGACGGGGATCCCGTGGAGAAGCTCCCGCCCGAGTTGGGGTATGGGTCCGGGGTCACTTGTTGGCGGCGTCTGCGTGAATGGTCCGAAGCGGGCGCGTGGGATGCACTGCGGAAGATCATGCTCGACGAACTCGGCCAGGCTGGCATGATCGACTGGTCAAGAACCTGCCTGGACTCCGTAAGTGTCCGGGCGAAAAGGGGGGCGATCTCACTGGACCTAACCCCACGGATCGTGGGAAACGGGGCACCAAGTACCATGTCCTGACCGACCGCAACGGACTCCCGCTGCATGTGGAGATCTCCGGCGCCAACCGACACGACTCCATGCTCGTGGAACCTGTGTTAGACAACATCACCGCGATCAAGGGCGTCGGCCGCGGTCGGCCCAGACGCCGCCCGGTTATCTTCCACGCCGATAAGGCTTACGACAACCGCCGCGTCCGCTGTTACCTGCGTTGTCGTGGGATCAAGGCACGCATCGCACGAATCGGAGTCGACTCCAAACAGTGACTGGGTAAACACTGTTGGGTAGTCGAACGCACCATGGCCTGGATCCTCGCCTTCCGGAAACTCGCCACTCGCTACGACCGCACCGCCTCAACGATCACGGCGCTCGTCGCTCTAGCAATCGCGATCACCAGCGCCCGCAAACTCACCAAAAACGACTACTGAAACCATCTCTTAGGAGGTCCTCGTGACCCACGCTAATGCTGCTTTGACTCCTCGCGAATGCCTCCGCCTGGCCCGCCAAGTCGTCGACGACGGCTGGTCCGTTGCTGCGGCGGCGACCTACTTCCGAGTGTCCTGACGCACCGCGGACCGATGGGCTCGTCGTTACGTGGAGATGGGCGAGGCGGGAATGCTGGACCGTTCGTCACGGCCGCATCACAGCCCGAACAAGACCCCGCGAAGACTGGTCCGCAAGGTCGTGCATCTGCGGTGGAAGAAGCGGCTGGGACCAGTCGGTATCGGCGCCCAGCTCGGCATGCCCGCCTCGACCGTTCACACGGTCCTCTCCCGGTGCCGGATCAATCGGCTCAGCCACGTCGACGTCCGCACCGGCGAACCCGCCCGCCGCTACGAGCACGAGCATCCCGGATCGATGATCCACGTCGACATCAAGAAACTCGGCAACATCCCCGACGGTGGCGGCTGGCGCTACGTCGGACGTCTCCAGGGAGAGCGGAACAAGGCCATCACCGCGAAGCGGACCGGGAAACACGGGATCACCGGCGACATGATCACCGGCACAGCGTTCGTTCATACCGTCATCGACGATCACTCCCGTGTCGCTTACGCCGAGATCCACGACGACGAAACCGCCGCCACTGCAATCGCTGTTCT
Source organism: Leifsonia xyli subsp. cynodontis DSM 46306 (assembly GCF_000470775.1). Lineage (NCBI taxonomy): Bacteria > Bacillati > Actinomycetota > Actinomycetes > Micrococcales > Microbacteriaceae > Leifsonia > Leifsonia xyli. The sequence goes on along the minus strand of NC_022438.1, from coordinate 1,831,336 downwards.
GCGTCGAGCGGTCGGCTGGTTCGCCAGCCGTGGCGTCACCGTCGAACAGGTGCTCTCCGACAACGGCTCCGCATACCGCTCATACGCCTGGCGCGACGCTTGCGCCGAGCTCAGCATCCAACCGAAACGCACCCGGCCCTACCATCCGCAGACGAACGGCAAGATCGAACGCTTCCACCGCACCCTCGCCGACGGCTGGGCATACGCCCGGCACTACAACCCCGAATCAGCCCGCCGCAACGCACTCCCGGCCTGGCTGCACTCCTACAATCACCACAGGCCCCACACCGCCATCGGCAGCCAGCCACCCATCAGCAGATTGACCAACGTCCCTGAGAAACACACCTAGCCTGAGGGCATGGGGAAGAAAAAGGTCCGCATCGCCGCCGCAGCCGCGCTCGGCGTCCCGCTCCTCTTGGTGCGCGACGCCGGGCCGGCCGCGGTCGGAAGCCTCTATCTGGCCGCGGTGACCGTTCCGCTGGTGGTGGCGGACGTGCGGGAGCGACGGCTCCCGAACGCGCTCGTCCTGCCCGGCTACGGCTTCCTCGTCGTGGGGGTCGTGTGGGACGGGTTGGCGCGGGGGAGCCCGCCGTGGGGGCCGCTCGCCCTCGCGGCCGGGGTGCTCGCGCTGGTGGGGGCGCTGGCGCTCGGGGGCGGGATCGGCATGGGGGACGCGAAGCTCGCCGGGCTGCTGGTGGGGGCGCTGACAGCGCTCGTGGGGGTGGGGGAGCCCGGCGCCGTTCTCGTCTGGGGGATTCACAGCAGGCACGGCCGGAGCGGCAGCGCTGTGGAGCGGCCAGGAGAGCCGCGGTGGGACGGGTGGGGATGTCGCTCTGGGGCCGGTGCTGCTGGGGGCTTTCTGGGCGGTGGCAGCCATGTGGTGAGAGGACAGAGCGAGGATCACAGGGCCGAGCCCGGGAGGGGGCGGTGTGGGGAGAAGGCCGGGTGCCCTCCCGCGGTGTGCGGAAGGGCGCCCGGCAATCGGCGGAGTCGCAGTGCGGCCGGCGGCCGTTCTCCCGGTCCGTGTCTCTCAGCCCGGGCGGGTCATGCTCAGCACGTCGAGCGCCTTGTCGAGCTGCTCCTCCGTCACCTCGCCGCGTTCGACGAAGCCGAGAGCGATCACGGCCTCCCGAACGGTCATCCCCTGGGCGACGGAGTGCTTGGCGACCGTGGCGGCGGCCTCGTAGCCGATCACGCGGTTCAGCGGGGTCACGATGGACGGGCTGGACTCGGCGAACGCGCGAGCCCGGGCGAGGTTCGCTTCGAGACCGGCGACGGTCTTGTCGGCGAGCACTCGGCTGGCCTGGGTGAGGAGGCGGATGGACTCGAGCAGGGCGGTGCCCATCACCGGGATGGCGACGTTCAGCTCGAAGAGGCCGGAGGCGCCGCTCCAGGCGATCGTCGCGTCGTTGCCGATGACGCGGGCGGCGACCATGAGGACAGCTTCTGGGACGACCGGGTTGACCTTGCCGGGCATGATCGACGATCCGGGCTGGAGGTCCGGGATGTGCAGTTCGCCGAGGCCGGTGTTGGGGCCGGAGCCCATCCACCGGAGGTCGTTGCAGACCTTGGTCAGGCTGACGGCGATGGTGCGGAGCGCGCCGGAGACCTCGACCAGGGCGTCGCGGTTGGCCTGGGCCTCGAAGTGGTTGCGGGCCTCGGTGATCGGCAGCTCCGTCTCCTGGGTGAGGAGCTCGATCACCAGCTGCGGGAAGCCGGGCGGAGTGTTGATGCCGGTGCCGACCGCGGTGCCGCCGAGGGGGACTTCGGCGACCCGGGTCAGCGCCGCCCGGACACGCTCGATGCCGTAGCGGATCTGGGCGGCGTAGCCGCCGAACTCCTGCCCGAGGGTCACCGGCGTGGCGTCCATCAAGTGGGTGCGGCCGCTCTTGACAGCTGTGGCCCACAGCTCGGCCTTCTCCTCCAGCGCGACCGCCAGGTGGTCGAGGGCCGGGATGAGCTCGTCGATCAGCGCGCCGGTGACAGCGATGTGGACGGAGGTCGGGAAGACGTCGTTCGAGGACTGCGAAGCGTTGACGTGGTCGTTCGGATGCACCGGGCGGCCCAGGCGGCGTGTGGCGAGGGTCGCGAGCACCTCGTTCATGTTCATGTTGGAGGAGGTGCCCGAGCCGGTCTGGTAGACGTCGATCGGGAACTCGCCGAACAGCCCGCCGGCGACGACCTCGTCGGCGGAGGCCGCGATGGCCTCCGCGATCTCGGTGTCGATGACGCCGAGACGGGCGTTCGCGAGAGCCGCGGACTTCTTGATGCGGGCGAGCGCCGCGATCTGGGCGGGCTCCAGCACGGAGCCGGAGATCGGGAAGTTCTCGACCGCTCGCTGCGTCTGTGCGCTGTACAGGGCGGCTGCGGGCACCCGCACCTCGCCCATCGTGTCGTGCTCGATGCGGTACTCGGTGCCCGAACTGCTGTCCACCACGGTGTGCTCTTCCTTACTGTGCGTGTTGTGAGCGCCGCTCAGGCGGCGCTCGGGGAGTCGGCGGCCGGAGCGGCCAGACCGACGACGATGTCGGGGACGACCCGACCTTGCTGGAGCCGGTAGTTGGCCCCGACGATGGCGAGGAGATTGGCGGCGACGGCGTCGCTGATGATCTCCGAGCGGGCCAGCAGCTCGCTCACTGTGTCGCGCAGGTGCTCGCGGCCGACCTCGGAGGCGTCCACCTGCGCGGGGTCGATAGCGGCGTCCATCGCGGTGTTCGTCACGCGGTGAACGGCCGGGAGGATCGGGGCGATGAGCGAGGCGATGTGCGGGGGAAGCGGTTCGGCGCCGGCCGCCTGCGAAGCGATGGCTGAGGCGACGGCGCCGCAGGCGTTGTGGCCGAGCACGAGGATGAGCGGCACCTTCAGCACGGCGACCGCGTACTCCAGCGAGCCGACCACCGAGTCCGAGATCACCTGGCCGGCGTTGCGCACGACGAACGCGTCGCCGAGGCCGAGGTCGAAGATGATCTCGGCGGCGAGACGGGAGTCGGCGCAGCCGAAGATCGCGGCGATGGGCGCCTGGTCCTGGGCGACGGATTCGCGGCGTTCGACATCCTGGCGCGGATGACGGGGCGTGCCGGCGACGAAGCGCTCGTTGCCTCGCAGCAGCTCGTTCCAGATGCGTCCCGGACGGTTCGTGGGCATCACACGCCTCCCAGCGATCGGATCTGTCCGGCCAGCGCGGCGGCGACCGTCTGGAACTCGGCGTCGCCGGCGGTCCCGAAGACGACGATGGAACTCTTTCCTGCTGTCGTCGTCAGGGCGTAGGCGACGTTGCCGGCGTCCGCGCCGGACGTGCGGTTGTCGTACACGTCCCAGCGCACGCCGTCGATGTCCCGGGTCTCGGTGATCCGGCCGCGGTTCACCTGGCCGGCCACCCAGCTCTCATTCGCCTCGAAGCCCTGGGCGACACCGATGAACTGGCCTTTCGGCGTGAGCAGGCCGATATACCAGGAGTCGACGCCGTCGGCGGTCTTGGTGCGCAACTGCGCGCTGTTGGATGTCCAGGACTCCGGCAGCTCCGGAACCAGCAGCGGGTCCGGCTCGCTGCCCTGCGCCTGCTGCGCGACGGCGGCGAAGTCGACGTCGTGGGTGGATGCGGTGGGGGCGCCCCGCGGGACGGCCAGCACGATCACGATCACCAGCGCGACGGTCGCGATGAGCGAGTACACGAGGTTGTTGACGGTCTGCCGGTTGCGGTGGTTGGCCGAGTTCTGCGCCTTGCGGGCCGCCGTCTCCTCCGGCGTCTCCGGGCGGCCGAGCTCGGCGACGACCGCCGGGGGCTTGTTTCGGGGGCTCATGCGCTGTCCGCGGCTCCCCTGCTGTCCGCCGCGACCGCGCTCTCTGCGGCCCCGGCGCGTGCGGCGTCGAGCCGGGCCTTCGCACCGATCAGCCACTCCTCGCAGCGCCGGGCCAGAGCTTCGCCGCGCTCCCAGAGCGCGATGGACTCCTCGAGGGTCGCGGAGCCCTGCTCCAGCTCGGTGACGACGCGCACGAGTTCGTCGCGCGCCTCCTCGTAGCCGAGCGCGCTGATATCGGAGAGGGGCATGGCATCCATTCTATTTCCCCCGCGGGGCGGCCGCTGAGCCGTTCGTCGCCCCCTGCGCCGGCGAGGGGAGCGCCTTCCCGGCGGTCGCGGCCAGGGCGCCGCCGGAGACGGTGATCCGCAGTTCCGTTCCCGCCGGCGCCTCCTCCGGCGCCGCGACGACACGGCCCGCCGCATTCTGCACGATCGCGTACCCGCGCTCCAGCGTCGCTTGCGGGCTCAGCGCGCGCAGCTGTCCGCCGAGCTCGGCCACCCGGGCGGCCTCGTGGTCGACGCAGCGCTGCACGAGTTCGGCTCCGCGGGCCACGAAGCGCGTCAGATCCTCGGCGCGGGAATCCACGATCCAGGACCCGGAGGCGAGGGCGGGGCGGCTCCTGAGGTTCCCGATGCGGTCGATCTCGTGCCGGATGATGTGCGTGAGCCGCGTCCCGATCCGGGCGCGGGCCTGGTGGACCCGGACGAGCTCTTCGGCGACGTCCGGGACGACCCGTTTGGCGGCGTCGGTGGGAGTGGACGCGCGCAGATCGGCCACCTCGTCGAGCAATGGCCGGTCGGCCTCATGACCGATGGCGCTGACCAGCGGCGTGCTGAGGCCGGCCGCCGCGCGGACCAGGGACTCGTCGCTGAAACCGAGGAGGTTTTGGAAGTCGCCGCCGCCGCGGGCGACGACGATGACCTCGACCTCGGGGTCGGCGTCCAGCTCCCGGAGGGCCGCTGTCACCTCCGGGACCGTCCGGTCGCCCTGAACGGCGGCGTACACGGTGCGGAAGCGCACCTGCGGCCAGCGCAGCTGGGCGTTGCGAAGCACATCCTTCTCGGCGTCCGAGTCCTTCCCGGTGACGAGCCCGATGGTGTGCGGGAGGAACGGGAGGCGCTTCTTGCGCTCGGGGCGGAAGAGCCCCTCCGCGCGCAGTTGCGCGCGCAGCCGCTCCAGCCGCTCGAGGAGGTCGCCGAGGCCGACGTGGCGCATATCGGAGACCTGCATAGTGAGCGTCCCGCCCTTGAGCCAGTAGTTCGGCTTGACCGCGGCGATCACGCGGTCGCCCTGACCCAGATCGGCGGGGATGCGAGCTTTGACGGAGGACCAGATCGTGAAACCGACGGTGGCGTCCTCGTTCAGATCCTTCAGCTTGCCGTAGACGTTGCCCCCGGAGACGCCCCACTGGGTGATCTCGCCCTCGACCCACGCGGTGCCCAGTCGCTCGATCCAGCCGCGGATCTTCGATGCCAGCAGCGCGACCGGCCACGGATCGTCGAGAGTGGGAGGTCCGGGGGTCATCCGGGGCGCGCTCGCCGTCTCCGTCACTCGCGTTCCTCTCATCCGTTCCTCAGCGCTCGCCGCGTACGATCGAAGGGTGAGCGACGCGACCATCAGCCTCCCCATGCCCCGCATCCCCCTCCGGCGGGAAGCGGGTGCGCGCGGCCGGCTTCAGGATATCCCGGTCCGGGGACAGAAGCGGGTCTTGCTGGCCGCCCCCCGTGGCTACTGCGCCGGTGTGGACCGCGCGGTCATCGCCGTCGAGAAGGCGCTCGAACGCTACGGAGCGCCGGTTTACGTGCGCAAGCAGATCGTCCACAACATCCATGTCGTCTCCGAACTGGAGCAGCAGGGCGCGATCTTCGTGGACGAGGTGGACGAGGTTCCGGAGGGCGCGCACGTCGTGTTCTCGGCTCACGGTGTCTCGCCCGCGGTCGTCGCCGCTGCTGCGGACCGAGGGCTGCGCGCGATCGACGCGACGTGCCCGCTGGTGACCAAGGTGCATCGCGAGGCTGTCCGGTTCGCGCGTGACGACTTCGAGATCCTCCTGATCGGCCACGAGGGCCACGAGGAGGTCGAGGGCACCGCGGGCCACGCCCCCGAGCGCGTCACCCTTGTGAACAGCCCGGACGAGGTCGACACGATCGAGGTCGAGGACCCCGACAGGGTCGTCTGGCTCTCTCAGACCACCCTCTCGGTGGACGAGACGATGGAGACCGTGCGCCGCCTGCGAGAACGCTTCACGAACCTGCACAACCCGCCCAGCGACGACATCTGCTACGCCACCCAGAACCGCCAGGTCGCGATCAAGAAAGTCGCCCAGAGCGCCGATCTCGTCATTGTCGTCGGTTCGGCCAACTCCTCCAACTCCGTGCGCCTCGTGGAGGTCGCTCTGGAGTACGGCGCGAAGGCGGCCTATCGTGTGGACTACGCGAGCGAGATCCGCCAGGAGTGGCTCGACGGCGTCGAGACCGTCGGGGTGACCAGCGGCGCGTCGGTGCCGGAGGTACTGGTGCAGGAGGTGCTCGCCGACCTCGCGGGCGCCGGCTACGCCGATGTGCAGGAGGTCAAGACAGCGGAGGAAGACCTGATGTTCTCGCTGCCGAAGGAGCTGCGGAAGGACCTTGCGGGTAAGCCGGACGGGCGGGCGCTGGGCGGGCGGCGCTGAGGCGTTGCGCTGCGAGGGGCGCTGGAAAAGGAGGCGTTGAGGGACGGCATGCCGCTTGGCAGCAGGAAAAAAGAGGAGAACGAGGGTCTTCTTTGCCGGATTCTCCTCTGTTTCCATCATCTCTCTCGGGGAGCAGGAGGGGTGTTCGTGCCCGGTCGCGCCGTCTCCGGCGAGCCTGCTGCGCCGACTCGGGCGATGTCGAGCCCGAGCGCCGCGAGTGCGATCGTCACGCCCACGGCGACGAGCGCGACCAGCGCCGGATACCCGGCCAACCCGGCCATGAGCCCGCCGAGCACGCTGGCGGCCCCGGCGCCGACCGTGAGAAGTGTGTCGGCGAAGCCCTGCGTTCGCAGCCGCCCGTCGGCAGGACCGGAGGCGAGCGCCGCCGAACTGGCGATCATCCCCAGCGACCAGCCGAGCCCCAGAACCGTGAGACCGATGCCGAACCCGACCGGTGAGCTGAGGCCGATCCCGAGCACCGCGCAGGAGCTCAGCGTCGACGCCAGTGCGATCGCCGAGGCGGCGCGAGGGCCGATCGCTCTTACGACGGCGCTGAAGACCGGGCTGGCGACATACATCCCCACGAGATGCGCGCTCATGATTGCGCCGATCCCTTCTGCGCTGACACCGGCGTCGTCGAGGAAGATCGGAGCCAAGCCCATGAGCGCGGTCATCGCCATATGGCCCGATGTCGAGACGGTGATCGCGACCCGGGCGGCGAGCGGCCTGCGCTGCCCGACAGAGCACACAGGCGTCTGTCGCTGCGCCGCGACCGTCGGCGAGCCGGGTGGCGGCAGGCGGGCCAGCGACACGACCAGGACCGACAGACCGTAGAGCGAGGCGATGAGAAGGAACGGCCCGGAGGAGAGCCCGCTTCGCGTGGAGAACGCCGTGAGCGGCGGGCCGATGAGACTCCCGATGCTGGCCGTCCACAGGATCAGCGCGATGTAGCGCGGCCGTTTGGCGGGGTCCGGAGCGAGGTCGGCGGCGGCGAAGCGAAGCGCCAGCCCGGCTACGGTGCCGCTTCCCGCTCCGGCCATCCCCAGGAGGAAGACGGCCAGCGCACCCACGGCCGCGCCGAGAGCCGCGAGGGCGCTGCCGGCGGAGGCGACCGTGTACGCGAATCGCAGCGATGCCGAGCGGTCCCGACGGGTGGCGAACCGCGAGACGGGGAAGGCCAGCGCTCCCGCCCCCACGATGGTCGCGCTCTGGGCGAGGCCCGCGAAAGTCGGCGATCCCAACATGTTCGTCACGGTGAGCGCGCTCGCGGTGAGCGAGATGCCGGCGGCGGCCGTCCCCAGCGTCTGGGCGACCGCCAACGCGGCGAGCGACGCTCGACCCGGCTTTGATGTCACCGGCGTCTCGTGTAATAGAACGGGGCTTCGTCCCCCTGGAGGAAGACGGCCGTGTATTCCTCGAAGTCCTGGTAAATGGCTGCTTCGTACTGTGTGACGATGCCGCCGTCGGGCTCTTCGACGGCGACGCCGTGCCAGGGGGGAGATGAGCGTCCGCGGGTCGGCCATGCGGGGGGAATACTGTCCTGGCTTCGGGTGGACTGTGCCGCGGATTGCATCGAAGAAATACGACCCGATGAGGTTTACCTTCCGGAGCTTGTCCATCAAGACGGCGTACTCAAACGCGGTCCGTTCGGCGCGGAACTGCATGACGGCGTCAGCCTCGGCGAAGAATCGTTCGAGGTCGATTTCTCGGTGCTTCCCACTCTTGTAGAGCTCGATCAGGGAGGCGGAGATCGCTGTAGTCTCTGTTCCTTGGCGCAGCGCTCGGATGAGATCGTCCTTTTGGGCGATCCGGCCCGATTCCCAAGCGACAGCGATCTCGTGCCGGGTTTGGGCATCCACCGCGTCGAGGTCCCGTTTCCGAGCCGTCATCAGGTCCTGCATGTCGACAGTGCGGATCTGGCCTCGGGCGCCGAGCAGCTCGATCTGTGCCTCTAGATTGCTGCCGCAGGGGAGAGCCTCATCGTCGCTGTAGCCGTAAAACGGACGATAGGCGCGTTCGTCGAGGATGAGAGTGAAGAGCACGCCCGGTGTGTAGGTCTGGCGGACGGCGTCTGAGATGTTCTTGAGGCGTTGCAGTGCATAGAGCTCTCCCCAGGTCGGGGCTTACCCGGCGGTGGGCGGCAGGGTTGTGTGGGCGCCCCGCGAACGAGGGGATGACGATCTCGATCGGTGACCCGGATCGCAACGCCCTCTGAATCTTCCCGAGCGCTTCTCCCGAGGGATGGAGAGCGTTCTCGGCGGGACCTTTTCGAAACTCGGGCCGGTTCAGGATCTCGAGAATAGCGGAGGCGCCGTACCCTCGGGCGGAGGCGGATCCGCTCAGTCCATGACGATGCTGGAACAGGTCCACGTCGAAGCGAGGGAGTGTCCGAGAGTCAATCGGTCGCCATCGCCGTGCGGCGTCCAAGACGCTTCCAGGGGTCTGTTTTCCAGCCGACTGGCGTGTACGAGACGTGTGCGAAATCGGTGTCCGACAAGGGTGGCGACGCTGCCAGGTCTGTCATTCTTCTTCCGATCTTCCGCCCTATCAAGGTCTCTAAGAAATCTAGAACGAAGACTTTCAAAAAATGAATTTTGTGTTTCGTGAGATGACGGACGCGGTGCTGGAGCAACGGCTTGCCCGGACGCCGGACGAGGGGGGCAGGCGGGGTCCGCGGTGGCGGGCGGCGGCCGTGCTCGCCTGCGGGGCTATGGACTCGTCCGTGGCGAGCATCGAGGCGAGGCGGAGGGAGACGGTCGCCGAGGCGATCCGCCGCGTGGCCGCCGGTGTCGTCCGCGGCCAGGGTGGGCCACGGCGAGGCCTACAGGGGGTCCTCGTCGCCGTCGCCGCCGCTCGCGGACGCCGGGCCGGTCGTGATGCCAAGCCGTGCGGGTTCTGCGGGGTGCTCGCCGGAGAGGATGTCGTCTGCGTTGCCCGCGATCCAGTCCACGAGGGGGAGTAGGCGGCCGGTCAGCTCGTGCCCGCGCTCGGTGAGGCTGTAGTCGACACGCGGCGGGACGCTCGGCTGGGCGGTGCGGAGCACGAAGCCGTCCTTTTCGAGGGTGCGCAGCGTCTGCGCGAGCATCTTCTCGCTGACGCCCTGGACGGTGCGGCGCAGCTCGCCCCAGCGCAGGCTGCTCCGCGAGAGCGCGACGAGGACGAGCACGCCCCAGGTGCTTGTCACATGGGTGAGCACGATGCGGGAGGGGCACGTCGCGGGCAGCACGCCGTCGGTGAAGCCTAAGCCGCCGGATGGCGGATTTCTGATGTCCACGTTATTAACTTACCAAAAAGTGGGTTCCTTCATTGGGGAAGTTTTGCGTCAGAATACCGGTTGGCATCGTTCACCAACCGAAAGGAAAACCACTATGACTATCGTTGTCACCGGAGCGACCGGCCGCCTGGGCCGCCTGACCGTGGAAGCTCTGCGTGAACGCAGTGTCCCCGCCGACAGCATCCGCGCGCTCGGCCGCAGTGCCGAGCGTCTGGCTCTGCTCGCCGCCCAGGACATCCAAACCGCTGTGATCGACTTCGACAAGCCCGAGACGCTGGAACCCGCGTTCGCCGGCGCTGACGCGATGCTGCTCGTCTCCAGTTCGGAGATCGGTCAGCGCGTGCGGCAGCACAGGAATGCGATCGAGGCGGCCAAGCGGGCAGGCGTCGGGCGTCTTGTCTACACGAGCGCTCCGCACGCGACCGAAGCGGACCTGGTGCTCGCGCCCGAGCACGCCGCGACGGAGCGACTGCTCGCGGAGTCGGGGCTGCCCGTGACCATCCTGCGCAACAACTTGTACACGGATAGCTACGCGGATCAGCTCGGCATCGCGGCTGCGACCGGAGAGATCGTCGCCAGCGTGGGTGCCGGCCTCATCGCGAGCGCACCCCGCAGGGACTACGCCGAAGCCGCCGCGGTGGTGCTGACCACCGAGGGGCACGAGGGTGCTGTCTACGAACTCACCGGGGATGTCGCGTGGACGTTCGCCGAACTGGCCGCGGTCGCTAGCGACCTGCTCGGGCGGGAGATCGTGTACCGGCCGGTGACGTCGGAAGAGTACCGGCAGATCCTTCTCGGCGTAGGTCTCGACGAAGGGAGCGCGGGCTTCGTGGTCGCGCTTGACGGCGACATCCGGAATGGCGGGTTCGCAGAGGTGACGTCCACGCTGTCCGAGCTGATCGGCCGGCCGACGACGCCGCTCGCCCAGGGGCTTGCCGATGCGCGCACGGGGGCCGTGGCCTGATCAGGTGGCGTGGGAAGGGGCCTCCTCTTCCCACGCCCACCCGGTCCTGGGTCTGGGCGGCGTGCTCCGGAGCGTCACCTCGGCCTCAGGGCGTCGGCGTGCCTGCCGGGCCGGGGGTGACTCTGCCGTAGTCGAGCAGCGCCGGGTCGGTGGCGATGACGGCGCCGGCGATCACGAAGAGGGCGATGAGGGTGACGACGCCCGCGACGATCGGCGGGTAGAACGCGAGTCTCTTCCGGAGGAGCAGCCAGACCGAGAGCCCGGCGGAGAGGAACCACAGACCGGCCATCACGATCGAGCCGGTCGCGATGAGCGCGCCGACCGAATCGGCGGGGTGGAAGTCGCCGAGCTGCTGGGTGGTGTGCAGGAGCCGTATGCTTGAGGGAAGGGCCTGCAAGGTCCCGATGGAGGAGATCATCCCGACGAGGCCGACGATCAGGAGCGCGATCGTCGCGGCGAGGTTCCAGCGCGGCGCATCGGCCTGCGGCGGGGGCGAGTACGGCGAGCGCCGCTCGGGAGGCTCGGCCCGGTGGTCCTCCGTCCGCGCGGGTGCGCCGGGCTGTCCGTTCTCGTACACGTCGGCGTCCAGACTCTCCGAGGCCGCCGGACTGCGGCGTGCGGTGTCGAGGCGGCCGACGTCCTCCGGGGGACTCCAGGACCAGCCCGGCGGCGCCAGCTCGCCGAACTTCGGTCGCGGACGCTCGTCTGGCTGCTGTTCCTCCTCGGCCATGCGGCCGCCTCCCCGCGATGTCGGTCTCTGCCTACTTGCCGGAGTGTCCGGCGCTGCCCAGCTGCTGGGTCGCCTCGACGACGCGAGCGGCCATCGCCGACTCGGCGACCTTGCCCCAGGCGCGCGGGTCGTAGACCTTCTTGTTGCCGACCTCGCCGTCGATCTTGAGGACGCCGTCGTAATTCCCGAACATGTAGCCCGCGATCGAACGGGTGAACGCGTACTGTGTGTCGGTGTCGATGTTCATCTTCACGACGCCGTTGCGCACGGCCTCCGCGATCTCCTCGTCGGTCGAGCCCGAGCCGCCGTGGAAGACGAGGTCGAGCGGTTTGGGGCTGGTCCCGTATTTGGCAGCGAGGCCGTCCTGGATCTCCTTGAGGAGCTCCGGGCGCAGTTTGACGTTGCCCGGCTTGTAGACGCCATGCACATTGCCGAAGGTGAGCGCAGCCATGTAGCGGCCGTTCTCGCCCAGGCCGAGGGCCTCCACGGTCCGGATCGCGTCGTCCAGCGTGGTGTACAGGTGCTCGTTGATCTCGTGGCTGACGCCGTCCTCCTCGCCGCCGACGACGCCGATCTCGACTTCGAGGATGGCGTCGATGGCCCGGGTGCGCTCGATCATCTGCTGCGCGATCTCCAGGTTCTCGGCCAGCGGCACCGCCGAGCCGTCCCACATGTGGGACTGGAAGATCGGATTCCGGCCGGCCTTGACCTCGTCCTCGGAGGCGGCGATGAGCGGGAGCACGAAGTCCTCGAGCGCGTTCTTCGGGCAGTGGTCGGTGTGCAGCGCGACCGTGATCGGGTAGTTCTTGGCGACCTCGGTGGCGAACCGGGCGAACGCCAGCGCACCGGTCGCGCGCGCCTTGACCGACTGCCCGGCGAAGTAGTCAGCACCACCGGTCGTGACCTGGATGATGCCGTCGCTGCCGGCCTCGGTCAGGCCCTGCAGCACCGCATTGATCGTTGACGAGGACGAGACGTTGAACGCCGGGTAAGCGAACCCGCCGGCCTTCGCTCTGTCGAGCATCTCCGCGTACTGGTCCGGCGTGGCGATGGGCATAGCTGCTCCTTGGGATCGGGGTGTCGAACGGGACTCATCATACCGAGGGGCGGATGCTGGAAGCCGTCCGGCCGGCGTGGGCGGCCGGCGATGAACGTTCGTGCATGTCCGCCGGGCGAGGCGCCCGCCTGGCTAAACTGGGCAGCGCCGCCGAGGGCGGCGCAGACACCGTCGTTCGATTCCGTCCGGGAGGACCCGTCATGACCAGCACCGACACCGCATCCCTTTTCCTCCACCCGGACCGGAACCTCGCGATGGAGCTCGTGAGGGCGACTGAGGCGGCGGCCATCCGGGCGACGCCGTGGATCGGGCGCGGCGACAAGAACGCGGCGGACGGCGCGGCGGTGGACGCGATGCGCAAGTTCCTCGGGACGGTCAACTTCGACGGTCTCGTCGTGATCGGCGAGGGCGAGAAGGACAACGCGCCTATGCTCTTCAACGGCGAGCACGTCGGCAACGGCCGCGGCCCGGCCTGCGACATCGCGGTCGACCCGATCGACGGCACCTCGCTGACCGCGGCCGGCCGCCAGAACGCGCTGTCGGTGATCGCGGTGTCCGACCGTGGAACGATGCTCGACGCGTCCAGTGTCTTCTACATGTCCAAGATCGTCACCGGGCCGGAGGGCCGCGGTGTGGTCGATCTGTCCCAGTCCGTCGGCGACAACATTCGGGAGCTCGCGAAGGCCAAAGGTAAACCGTTGGGAGAGCTCCGCGTCGCCGTCCTCGACCGGCCGCGTCACGAGGGCCTGATCGAGGAGATCCGTGCGGCCGGAGCCGGCACGCGCCTCATGCTCGACGGAGATGTCGCGGGCGGCATCAACGCGGCGCGTCACGACTCGCGCATCGACATGTGCGTCGGCATCGGCGGCAGCCCGGAAGGCATCACCACCGCCTGCGCGATCAAGGCGCTCGGCGGTTTCATGCAGGGCAAGCTCGCGCCGAAAGACGATGCGGAGCGCGCCGCCGGCATCGCGGCCGGTCTCGATCTGGACCGTGTCTACGGAGCGGACGATCTCGTCAAGGGCGGCAACACCTTCTTCGTCGCGACGGGTGTGACAGACGGCGGGCTGGTCGAAGGCGTGCGCCGCAAGGGCTTGATCATCCGCACGGAGTCGATCGTGCTGCGCTCGAAGTCCGGCACCATCCGCCGTGTCCTCGCGGACCACCCGGCCGAGAAGTGGCTGGACGCCTCCGAGCTCTGATCGCTTCTCGCGTCCGTTTGCGCCGGCCGGCGACGGTCTGGTCCGGGCTGAAAGAGGCCGACGGCATCGACGGGCGCTTCCCCGGACATCGCGCGGATGTCGCCTTCCGGCTTCAGTCGCCTTTCGGCAGTTCGGCGGCTCCTGGACTTCGGCGGCTCCTCGACGGGGGCGCTACGCGCTGCGTTCGGTGGTGGAGTCTGCCGTGCGTGATTGCTCCGCTCGGGTCTGTTCGTCGCGGGCCAGTTTGTCGATGCCGTGCATGTCCCGGGGTTCGAGCTCGCTGACGAGCTCGAACGCCGTGAGCTCGCGGGGAGCCTCCTCGATGCCGTCGAGAGCCCCGATGACCCGGGACTCGTCCAGAGCGCCGAGCTTGCGGGCGGCGGGGAGGACCTGGCGCTCGAACGAGCCCACGAAGCCGTTGTAGTCCTTGACGGTGCGCTCCAGGGAGCGACCGAGCTTCTCGATGTGCCCCGCGGTGGTGGACAGGCGGCTGTAGAGCGTGCGGCTGAGGTCGAAGAGCTGCTTGGCCTCCTGGGTGAGCACATCCTGCTGCCAGCTGAACGCGACGGTCTTGAGCACCGACCAGAGCGTCACCGGGGAGGCGAGGGCCACGCGCTTGGCGAAGGCGAACTCCAGGATCGAGGGATCGGCCTCGAGCGCGGAGGAGACCAGGGATTCGCTCGGGATGAACGCGATCACGAGCTCAGGGGACGATTCCAGTCCGGTCCAGTACGCCTTGCTGCCGAGGGCTGTGATGTGGTCGCGGACCGCTTTGACGTGCTCCTTGAGCAGGGCATCCCGTTGGGCGCCTTCGACGCCCGTGGCCGTGGCCGGGATCTGGCTCGCTTCGAGGTAGGCGGTGAACGGGACTTTGGCGTCGAGGGCCATATTCTTGCCGCCGGGCAGGCGGATGATCATATCCGGCCGGCCGGCGCCGGCTTCGGAGTGGATGTTCGCCTGCACATCGAAGTCGACCCGCTCGAGCAGGCCCGCGGCCTCGACCACGCTGCGCAGCTGGGTCTCGCCCCACACCCCGCGCGTGCTGTTCGAGCGCAGCGCGGAGGCGAGTGCCTCGGCTGTGCTGCGGAGCCGCTCTTCGGACTCCACGGCGGAGCGCAACTGCTGGCTGAGCTCGCCGTGCTGCCGGGTGCGCTGCCCTTCCAACTCCACCACTGCGCGCTGCATCTCGGTCAGCGACTCCCGCACCGGTGCGAGCGCCTGGAGGACTTTGCTCTCGGCGCGCTCCCGCTCGCCCTGAGCAGCGGCTTCGGCGCGGTGCCGCTCGATCGTCTCGCGGAGCTGGTGCTGGGAGGCCAGCACCTGCCGCTCCAGCGTGTCGACGCGGCCCTGTGCGGCGGCGAGGTCGGTGCGGATCTCCGCCTGCACCGCGGCCTCGGCGGCACGTACCTGGACCAGCTCGGTCGCGTGCTGGGCGGCGAGCACGGCGGGGTCGACCGCGGCCTCCCCAGGCTCCGCAGCGGACCGGCCGCGCAGCAGCCGGGCGACCGCGGAACCCGCGGCGACAGCCCCGACGATCAGACCGAGCAGAATGCCGACGAAGAGGGCGAGGATGTCCATGCGTGCAGTCTTGCAGGAGCCGCCGACAGCGGGGGTATGCGCGCCGCGCTCACCGCGTGTAGTGTGCCTCCAGCTCCCGTTCCAGCGTCTCGAGGCTCCGCCCGCGCGTCTCCGGCAGCGCGCGCACGACGAACAGGAGCGCGCCGCAGCCCACAGCCGCGAAGACGAAGAACGTCGGCGAGATCCCCATCCCGGACACCAGCTGGGGGAAGAGGAACCCGACGAGGAAATTCGTCAGCCAGAGGACGAGTGCCGCTGCGCCGAACGCGACGCCGCGGATGCGCGCCGGGAAGATCTCGGCGAGCATCAGCCAGGTCACCGGCGACACCGCGCCCTGCTGGAAGGTGAGGAACAGCACCGTGAGCGTGAGGGTCGCGAACGGCAGCGCAGGCGTGCCCGCGAGCAAGGCGGAACTCGTGCCGACGAGCAGCAGCGCGCTCGTCGTGCCGATGAGGCCGGTGATCAGGAGCGGGCGGCGGCCCACCCGCCCCAGCAGCCAGATCCCGCCGAAGGTGGCGAGCACCGAGATGACGCCGTTCGCGATCTGCCCGACAAGCGCCGCCTGCGCGTCGAGACCCGCTCGCTGCAGGATCTGGACGCCGTAGTACATGATCGAGTTCACGCCCGTCAGCTGCTGCACCATCGCGATCCCGACCCCCACCAGGAAGACACGGCGTATCCACGGCATGCCGAGCGCGCGCACGAGATCGGCGAAAGAGGCGCTGGGGGCGTGCTCGATCGCCTCCCGGATCTCGGCGGCCTCCCGCTCGGCCTGGTGTTCGGCGCGCAGGGCGCGCAGCACGGCGAGCCCCTCGGCGAAGCGTCCCTGAAGGATCAGCCAGCGCGGGCTCTCGGGCACGACGAGCATCCCGAAGAAGAGGACCACAGCGGGCAGCGAGGCGACGACCAGCATCCACCGCCACACCTCGGCGTGCTCCGGTACCGCCGCCGCGATCGCCGCGTTCACCGCGAACGCCGCCAGCTGACCGGAGACGATCATCAATTCGTTGTGCGTGACGATCCGGCCGCGCCGCTGCGCCGGTGAGACCTCCGCGAGGAACAGCGGGACGGCGACCGACGCCGCGCCGACGGCGATCCCGAGCAGCACCCGCGCTGCGACCATGATGGACGGCGCGAACGCGCAGCCGAGCGCTGCGGCGAAGAACACGATCGCGAGGCCGATGAGCAGGCGGCGGCGTCCGCTGCGGTCGGCGATCCGCCCGCCCATGAGCGAGCCCGCGGCGGCGCCGAAGAGGAGGGAGGAGACGACGACGCCCTCCTCGAGCGGCGAGAGCGCCACCCCCTCGAATCGCATGAACGGAAGCGCGCCGCTGATCACGCCGGTGTCGTAGCCGAACAGGAGACCGCCGAAGGTGGAGAGGACGGTGATGCGGCGCAGGAGCCGCCGCCGCTGTGGTTCGGGGATCTCGTCGGCAGTGAGAACGGTCGGCGAGGCGACGGGGTGCCAGGACATAGTGCTCCTTTGCAATATAACTATGTCCCGACATTAGGAGAAATGCTGCGAAACCTCAAGGTTTGCATTCCTGAAGAGGAGAAAGGACGCGCGGTGCGGTGTGCTGCTCAGGGCAGTTGGTTGAGGTGTGACGCGATAGATGGGTGAGGACCTCCCGGTCGAGAGTGGGGCTGTCTAGTTTCCCTGCACTCGATGACTTAGGAGGTCCTCGTGACCCACGCTAATGCTGCTTTGACTCCTCGCGAATGCCTCCGCCTGGCCCGCCAAGTCGTCGACGACGGCTGGTCCGTTGCTGCGGCGGCGACCTACTTCCGAGTGTCCTGACGCACCGCGGACCGATGGGCTCGTCGTTACGTGGAGATGGGCGAGGCGGGAATGCTGGACCGTTCGTCACGGCCGCATCACAGCCCGAACAAGACCCCGCGAAGACTGGTCCGCAAGGTCGTGCATCTGCGGTGGAAGAAGCGGCTGGGACCAGTCGGTATCGGCGCCCAGCTCGGCATGCCCGCCTCGACCGTTCACACGGTCCTCTCCCGGTGCCGGATCAATCGGCCCAGCCACGTCGACGTCCGCACCGGCGAACCCGCCCGCCGCTACGAGCACGAGCATCCCGGATCGATGATCCACGTCGACATCAAGAAACTCGGCAACATCCCCGACGGTGGCGGCTGGCGCTACGTCGGACGTCTCCAGGGAGAGCGGAACAAGGCCATCACCGCGAAGCGGACCGGGAAACACGGGATCACCGGCGACATGATCACCGGCACAGCGTTCGTTCATACCGTCATCGACGATCACTCCCGTGTCGCTTACGCCGAGATCCACGACGACGAAACCGCCGCCACTGCAATCGCTGTTCTGCGTCGAGCGGTCGGCTGGTTCGCCAGCCGTGGCGTCACCGTCGAACAGGTGCTCTCCGACAACGGCTCCGCATACCGCTCATACGCCTGGCGCGACGCTTGCGCCGAGCTCAGCATCCAACCGAAACGCACCCGGCCCTACCATCCGCAGACGAACGGCAAGATCGAACGCTTCCACCGCACCCTCGCCGACGGCTGGGCATACGCCCGGCACTACAACTCCGAATCAGCCCGCCGCAACGCACTCCCGGCCTGGCTGCACTCCTACAATCACCACAGGCCCCACACCGCCATCGGCAGCCAGCCACCCATCAGCAGATTGACCAACGTCCCTGAGAAACACACCTAGGCCGCCGCCGGCACACCGATGCGGTGCAGACGCGTACCCGTCAGCGCGGCCAGGTCGGGCACCGTCGCGGCTCAGTGCCGCCCGGCCGCGTGGATCACGATCGCGGCGCACGCCTCGGCGTCGGCGAGCGCGTCGTGGTGGCGGAAGTCCTCGAAGCCCGCGGCCGTCGCGGCAGCCGGCAGCCGGTAGGACTCCAGGCGGTACGTGCGGCGGGCCACCTGAAGGTTGCACAGATAGCGGTATTCCGGGCAGACGACGCGGGTCGCCGCGCACGCCGCGCGGATGACGCCCATGTCGAAGCCCGCGTTGTGGGCGACGAGAGCGTCGTCTTCGCAGAACTCGACCAGATCGGCCAGCTGCTCGGCCCATCCCGGCGCCCGGCGACATCCGAGGGATGGATGCCGTGGATGCGGACGTTCCACTCCTGGAACTCGTCGTGTCCGGTCGGCGGCTGGATGAGCCACCCCGCCCGGTCGACGACCCGACCCTGCTTGACCTTGACCAACCCGACCGAGCACGCCGACGCTGCGGAGGAATTCGCTGTCTCGAAGTCGATCGCGGTGAAGTCCAGGGTCACGCCGACATCGTCGCATGCCCCACCGACGTCCGCGCGCGGGGCAACCGGTGCGCCGTAGATTGGAGAGGGAAGGGCTGATGGAGAAAACAGACATCAAGAAAGGCATCCCGGGCTACCGCGCGCCGCGCGGACGGTTCGAGGTGGTGACCGTGCCGCCGCTGCGGTATCTCATGATCGACGGGCGCGGCGACCCGAACACGTCGGACGCCTACAGGGAAGCGCTCGAGGCGCTCTACCCCGTCGCCTACCGGCTGAAGTTCTTCAGCAAGCGCGAACTCGGCCGCGACTACGGTGTGATGCCGCTGGAGGCGCTGTGGTGGGCGGAGGACATGGCCGCCTTCACGAGCGGGAGGGACAAGTCCCGCTGGCAGTGGACGGTGCTGAACCTCGTCCCGGAGTGGATCACCGCCGACCACATCGAAGCGGCCCGGGACGCCGTGGCGGCGAAGAGCGATCCGGCCGCCATCGCCTCGCTTCGGCTGGAACTGCTGGACGAGGGGCTGTGCGTGCAGACGCTGCATGTCGGCCCCTACGACGAGGAAGCTCCCGTGCTCGACGAGCTCCATAATGTCTACATTCCCGGGCGCGGTTTCCGGATGACGGGGAAACACCACGAGGTCTACCTGAGCGACGCGCGCCGCACTGCGCCGGAGAAGCTGCGCACCATCCTGCGTCAGCCGGTGACAGCGGTCTCGCCCTGACCGGCCATCGTTTCCTCGCTTTTTCAGGCCCTGCCCCGGCGTGCCGCCTGAACAAGCGAGGAAAAGATGGCGGGGACCCGGCCGGTAGAGTGGTGGACTGTGGCTCTCACTATCGGTATCGTCGGGCTGCCCAATGTCGGCAAGTCCACCCTGTTCAACGCGCTGACCAAGAACGACGCGCTCGCCGCGAACTACCCGTTCGCGACGATCGAGCCCAACGTCGGCGTGGTGAGCCTCCCCGACCCGCGCCTCGGCACGCTGGCCGAGATCTTCGGCAGCGAGCGCATTCTCCCGGCTCCGGTGTCGTTCGTCGACATCGCCGGCATCGTCAAGGGGGCGAGCGAGGGCGAAGGCCTCGGCAACAAGTTCCTCGCGAACATCCGTGAGGCGGACGCCATCGCCCAGGTCGTGCGCGGCTTCTCCGACCCGGATGTCGTGCATGTCGCCGGCAAGGTCGACGCCGCCAGCGACATGGAGACGATCAACACCGAGCTCATCCTCGCCGACCTCCAGACGCTCGAGAAGGCCGAGACCCGCTACGAGAAGGAGATCAAGGGCCGCAAGCTGGAGCCCACCGTGCTCGAAACGGCCCGGGCCGCCCTCGCGTGCCTCAACGAGGGCAAGCCGCTCTCGGCCTCCTCCCTGGACCTCGAGCCGGTGCGTGAGCTGGGCCTGCTCACCGCGAAGCCTTTCATCTACGTGTTCAACGTGGACGAGACGGTGCTGACCGACGAAGCGCGCCGCGCCTCCCTCGCCGCTCTGGTGGCGCCCGCCCAGGCCGTCTTCCTCGACGCCAAGCTCGAGTCCGAGCTGATCGACCTGGACGCCGAGGACGCTGCCGAACTCCTCGCTTCGACCGGCCAGTCCGAGAGCGGTCTCGACCAGCTCGCCCGCATCGGCTTCGACACGCTCGGCCTCCAGACCTACCTCACGGCCGGTCCCAAAGAGTCGCGGGCGTGGACCATTCGCAAAGGCTGGAAGGCTCCGCAGGCCGCCGGTGTCATCCACACCGACTTCGAGAAAGGCTTCATCAAAGCCGAAGTCATCTCCTTCGACGATCTGGTCGCCACCGGGAGCGTCGCCGAGGCGCGCGCGCACGGGAAGGCGCGGATGGAAGGCAAGGACTACGTGATGCAGGACGGGGATGTGGTGGAGTTCCGCTTCAACGTCTAGCCTCGCGTCGGTTGTGGAGGAGATTCTGGCTCCACCCCGCCGTATCTCATCCCTTTCCTGCCGCCGACCGGCGTGTTCCGCCACATCTCCTCCGTTTTCTGCTGCGCGGGCGAGGGCTACGGGCTAACCTCCACCTATGGCCATCCATGTGCTTCCCGCCACCGGACGCTGGGACGACTTCGCCTCCTTCATGGTCCCGCGCAAGCCCGGGGGCGGCGGCTGCGTGTGCATGGCCTACCGCGATTCCCGGCTCGACATGCCCGGGCGCATCGACTACATGCGCGAGCAGTGCGCACGCGAGCCGGGCCCTGGCGTGCTGGTCTACCTCGACGGGGAGGTGTCGGGCTGGTGTTCTGTCGCGCCGAAGTCCACGTACCGGCGGCTGATGAATTCGCGCACGATCCCGCATCTGGACGAGGAGCTCGATCCGTGGGCGATCGTGTGTTTCGTGGTGCGAGGCGGGTTCCGCAAGCAGGGGCTCATGCACGAGCTGCTCGACGGCGCGGTGGCGCACGCCCGGGCGTGCGGCGCGACGATCGTGGAGGGATACCCGGTGGACGCCGCAGGGAAGAGAGTGGATGCGATCAGCGGCTATGTGGGAACGGTCGCGCTCTTCGAGGCGCACGGCTTCACGCGGTTCTCGGAGACCGCGTCGCACTCGGGCGGTGCCGATCGGTGGATGATGCGACGGAGCCTGTGAGGAGGGACGGGCGGCGTCACCCGTCCGCCCTGTTCGCGCGTCAATGCTCCAGATCGGCGGTGGTCAGCGGGATGGTGGACCGGTAAGGATAGGCGGGCATGGACGAGAACTCCTGGTTGTCGTCCAGCTCGTACACGTCGTAGGCGAGGGCGCCGGCGAACGTGGTGGCGACGCGGATCTCGCCCGGCGGGCACCCGCCGATCAGGGGCACGACCACGACGCTGTCCAGAGTCTGGCCGTCCTCGTAGAGGAGGGCCGCTTTGATGGTTCGCGTGAGAGCGTCCATGTCCGGACTTTACGCCCCCGGCCGGCCGCTTCCCGGCGACGCGCGGGCTCCCGGCGAAAGTGCGATCGCAGGATACGAATGGTTCCCTCGCCCTTTCGCCGTTCGGGGGCGACGGGGTCGCACCTCCGGTCAGTGCGCCGAAACCGTGTCGCTCGCCCGGCCGCTGTGCCGGGCGCGGCGCGAACGGGTCGGGGCCAGCCGTACGAGCTGGGCTGTCGAGGAGTCGTCGAGTTCGACGAGCTGGTTGTGGGACTTCACGAAGTCGCTGAACGAGCGGAAGCCCAGGGCCTTTTCGCTGAAGGAGGGGTCCATCCGCTTCATCTGGCTCTTCACCGCCGAGGTGTGCAGCCACTCAGAGTCGTCTTTCTCGTGCCCGAGCTGGAGCGCGCGGGCGAGGAGGCGAGTGGCCACGACTTGCGGATCGTCCTGCGCCTCGCCCGGCTGCTCCGGGGCTGCCTGCTCGGTGGGTTTGCGCTTGCGGGAGCGCTGGGCCGTCTTCTTGCCGGTGGTGGCGTCCGCGGCCCCTGCGTCGGCGGTCTCCGGTTCGCTCTCCTGCTCCGGGGCCGCGATGTCGGCAGCGGCTTCGTGAGCCTCTTCCGTCTGGGCGGCTTCGTCGCGCGCGATGCCCGGCAGATCGTCGTAGCTGACGAACTCGTCGCAGGCCGCGGCGAGCGAGCGGGCGGTCGAGCCGGCGACGCCGATGCCGATCACGTACCGGCCGAGACGTTTGATACGCTGGGCCAGCGGGATGTAGTCCGAGTCTCCGGCGACGATCACGACGTGGGTCAACTCCGGAAGCCGGAAGAGGTCTTCGACGGTGTCGACCGCTAGGCGGATATCGCCGCCGTTCTTGCCGTAGGCCGCCGCCGGGAACAGCTGAACCAGATCCACCGCCCGGCCGACCAGCTGCCCACGGTATTCGGCGTTCACCGCCGATGACCAGTCGGCGTACGCACGGGTCAAGACGATCGTGCCGAACGACGAAGCGAAGTCGATGATCGCGCCGAGGTCGACGCGCGCCTCGGCGAGTTTCGCGGCGAAGGCGGGCTTCGGCAGTGTGCCCGTCTTCTGCTTGTCCCGCATGAACTGACCACGGCCGTGTACCTGGTCGTAGCGGGAGATGACGATGTTGTCGAAGTCGATATAGACCGCGACGCGGCCGTCCCCAGGTTCGCTCATGTAGCCACGATATCTCGTGGACAGTGCTCCGGCGCACCGGGCCGTCGGCGGCCCGGGTCCGAGGGATTGGCTCGGTGGCGCGTCAGTGCGCGTCCGCTCCGTCGGGCGCGTCCGCGGGCTTGTGCACGAAGAACGACCCGACCACCGCGAACAGCGAGATGACCGCCGCCCCGAGGAAGGCCGCGCGCACGCCGCCCGCGGTCGCCGCATCTACCGGCGATCCGTCTCGGAGCAGATTCGAGATCTGCAGCGACGTCAAGGCGATCAGCAGCGCTGTCCCCGCCGCGCCCGCGACCTGCTGCACGGTGCCGACGATCGCCGAGCCGTGCGAGTAGAGGTGCGGCGGAACCGCGCCCAGCCCCGCTGTGAAAAGCGGCGTGAACATCAGCGCGAGCCCGAGGCTTGAAGGCGATGTGCGCGATCAGAAGGAGGGACACGGGCGTGTGCTCGGTCACCATCGTGAGTCCCCACAGCACCAGCCTGACGAGGATCGCCCCCGGCGCCACCAGCGGCTGCGGCCCGAACCGGTCGTAGAGACGCCCGACGACGGGCGCTGCAAGCCCCATCACGAGCCCGCCCGGCAACAGGAGCAGACCGGTCGAGAGCGTGTCCAGGCGCAGGACGTGCTGCAGATACAGCGGCAGAACGATGATGACGCCGAACAGGGAGGCCATGCTGACCGCCATCATCGCGATCGCGGTCGTGAACAGGGGGCTGCGGAACGTGCGCAGGTCGAGCAGCGCCCGGTCTGTGCGTTGCAGAACGAGCTGCCGCAGGACGAACGCCGTCAGTCCGACGACGCCGACCGCCAGCGACACCCACAACACCGGACCGGCCCCCGCCCCGCTCGACTCCCCGCTCAGCGTCAGGCCGTACACCAGCCCGCCGAAGCCGAACGCCGAGAGCGCCACGGAGAGGACGTCGATGCGCCTGCGCGAGGTCTCGCCGACGTTCTCCACATATTTGACGCCGATCAGCAGCATGACGAGGGCGATCGGCAGCACAATGAGGAAGATCCACCGCCATGCCAGGTAGTTCAGGATGAAGCCCGAGATCGCGGGGCCGATCGCCGGTGCGACCGAGATCACGATCGACACATTGCCCATCGTCCGGCCGCGCTTGGCCGGAGGCACCACGGTCATGAGCGTGGTCATCAGCAGGGGCAGCATGATCGCCGTGCCGGTCGCCTGGATCACGCGCGCTCCCACCAGCACCGCGAACCCGGGGGCGAGGGCCGCCGTGAGCGTCCCGAGCGAGAACAGCGACAGGGCCGCGATGAACACGGCGCGCGTCGAGAGTCGCTGTAGCAGGAATCCGGTGATCGGGATAACCACCGCCATCGTCAGCATGAACGCCGTGGACAGCCACTGGGCCGCGAGCGCGTCGACGCGAAGATCGTCCATCAGCTTCGGGAGGGCGACCGTCATGATCGTCTCGTTCAGGATCACGACGAACGTGGCCGCCAGCAGCAGCCAGATGACCCGCGAGTCCCGTTTCGACAGCTCAGCCGGGGCGGCCGGAGCCGTCGCAGGCGGCCCGGTGGGCGGGCTGGTCAGAGGTGAGGTCTTCTCCGTCACCGGTTAAGAGTATCGGTGACCTCCGACACGGTGGGTTCCCTCCGGTGCCGCCGCTCGCCCGCGCTCACTCTCCGCGCAATCCGGCGACCCGGCGGACGGCCGCCCCGACCTCGGGCGCGACCCCGGCCAGCTCCGCCGCGCCTGTCTCGGGACCCCACGAGAATCGCACAGCCGTGCGCGCCAGCTCCGCGGGATAGCCGAGCGCCAGCAGCACATGCGAGGCGTCCTCGCTTCCGGCCGCGCAGGCCGACCCGCTCGAGGAGACCACTCCGTTCCGTTCCAGTTCCAGCAGCACGGCCTCCCCGCTCGTCCCCGGGAAGACGAACGACGCGGTGCCCGGCAGCCGCAGCGAGGGATGCCCGGTCAGCTCGGCTCCCGGCGCGGCCTCCAGCACAGCGGCCACGAAAGCGTCGCGGGCCGCCCGGGCGGCCGTCGCTCGCTCGTCGCGGCCGGCCGCCGCCGCCCGGGCGGCCACCGCGAGGCCGACCGCTCCAGCGACGTTCTCCGTCCCCGACCGGCGGCCCCGCTCCTGGCCGCCCCCGTGCAGCACCGGCTCCAGCGGAACGCGGCCGCGCACGCACAGCGCGCCGATGCCCTTCGGCGCTCCGATCTTGTGCCCCGACACGCTGAGCGCGTCCACCCCGAGCGCCCGCACATCCAGCGGCAGCCAGCCCGCCGCCTGCACCGCATCGGTGTGGAACAGGATACCGTGCCCGTGTGCCAGCGCCGCCAGCTCCGCGACCGGCTGCACCGTCCCGACTTCGTTGTTCGCGAGCATCACGGAGGCCAGCGTCGTGTCCGGCCGGAGCGCCGCTGCGAAATCCGCTGCGTCGACGAGACCGTCCCGGCCGACCGGCACGAGCGTCACCGAGAAGCCGTGCTCCCGCACCAGGTGGTCGGCCGAGGCCAGCACGGCCTCGTGCTCGATCGGGGTGGTGACGAGGTGCCGACCGCGCGGGTTCGCCAGAGCAATGCCTTTGACCGCCAGGTTGTCCGCCTCCGTCCCTCCCGAGGTGAACACCACCTCGGAGGCCCGGCAGCCGAGCCAGGAGGCGACCGCGCTCCGGGCCTCGCCGAGAGCCCGGGCCGCCGTCTCGCCGAGGCTGTGGTGGCTCGACGGGTTGCCGAAATCGCCCGTCAGATACGGCCACATCGCCTCCAGCACGTCGCGGCGGACCGCGGAGGTGGCGGCGGCGTCCAGGTAGATCACAGTGTCTCGACCACCACATCCAGCCCGAGATCGAGCGAGCGCCCGCTGTGCGTCAGCGCGCCGGCCGAGATGATGTCCACCCCGGTCTCCGCGATGGCGCGCACGGTCGAGAGACTCACTGTGCCGCTCGCCTCCACGATCGCCCGGCCGCCCACGATCGCGACGCCTTCGCGCAGCTGTTCCAGCGTGAAGTTGTCGAGCATGATCGTGTCGACGCCGGCGGCGAGCACCGATTCGATCTGGTCGAGGCGGTCGACCTCCACCTCGAGGTGCGTGGTGTGGGACAGCTCCCGCCGCACTTTCTTCAGCGCATCGGTGACCGACAGCCCCGACTGCGCGGTCAGCACGGCGAGGTGATTGTCTTTGACCATCACCGCGTCCGAGAGCGAGAAGCGATGGTTGCCGCCGCCGCCGCAGCGCACTGCGTGCCGTTCGAAGGCGCGCAGGCCCGGCGTCGTCTTCCGGGTGTCCACGATCCGAGCGGAGGTGTGCGCCACCGCGTACACGAAGGACGCTGTGAGCGTGGCGATCCCGCTCATCCGCTGCGCGAAGTTGAGCGCCACCCGCTCCGCCGTCAGCACCGAGCCCGCCGGTCCGCTGACGGTGGCGAGCGTGTCGCCGGGCTCGAAGGCGTCCCCGTCCGCGACCGTGAGGACGATCTGGATGCCGGGGTCGGTCAGCCGCATCGCCGCGGCGAACACCTCGCCCCCGGCGAAGATCCCTGGCTCCCGGGCGGCAAGCCGGGCGGAAGCGTATGCCGATTCGGGAATGAGGAGCTCGCTGGTCAGGTCGCCCCAGGGCGCGTCCTCGGCGAGGGCGGCGCTCACGGCGGCGTCGATGATCGGGCGCGTCAGCAAGGAACGGTCTCCTCGGTCGGCAGGGGCAGCGGCGCGAGCACGGTGTGCCGGGCGTCGCCGGGGGCGGTCAGCGGGAAGTCGGAGCGAGAGTGCGCGCCGCGGGACTCCTCCCGCGAGAGCGCCGCGGCGACGACGAGGCGGCCGAGCAGCAGCAGATTCGCGTCCTCGCCGGGCGCGGGCCTGCGCATCCCGGCCAGCTCGGCGGCGGCCCGGGTGAGGCCGGTGCGGGTGCGGCTCAGGCCGGCCGCCGACCACAAGACCCTCTGCAGGCGCGCCCGGTTGAAGGGGGAGGCGGGTGCGGACTCCGGCAGCGCGCCCCCGCCTCCTGCACCGTCGAGCCAGGCGGGCGGATCGGGCCAGTCCCCGCCCGCGTCGAGGGCGTCCACCGCGGCGGCGGCCCGGTGTGCGAACACCAGTCCCTCGAGCAGCGAGTTCGACGCCAGGCGGTTCGCTCCGTGCGCGCCGGTGCAGGCCGCCTCGCCCACCGTGAACAGTCCGGGCAGGGTCGTCCGGCCCGCGGTGTCTGTCGCGACCCCGCCCATCGCGTAGTGCGCAGCGGGCGTCACCGGCACTGGTTCGCGGGACCAGTCGAATCCGGCGGCCCGGCACGCCGCGTCGATCGTCGGGAACCGCTGTGCCAGGAACTTCGCGCCCAGCATCGTCGCGTCGAGCACGACCGGCGTGCCATCCTGTGCCGCCATTTCCACCGCGATCCCGCGCGCCACCACATCCCGGGGCGCGAGCTCGGCGTCGGGATGAACCTCCCGCAGGAACCGCTCGCCGCGCGCGTTCCGCAGAACCGCCCCTTCGCCGCGGACCGCCTCTGAGACGAGGAAGGCGGCCCCGGAGCCGGCCAGCGCCGTCGGATGGAACTGTGTGAACTCCACGTCGGCGAGCGCGGCTCCGGCCCGCCAGGCCGCCGCGACTCCGTCGCCGGTCGCCACCGCGGGGTTGGTCGTGCGGCCGTACAGCTGTCCCCAGCCGCCGGTCGCGAGGAGGACGGCATCGGCTGCGATGGTCGTCGCGCTCCCGTCGGCCTGACGGATCAGCACGCCGCTCGCGCGGCCGTCCGCGACCAGAACCTCTCTCAGGAAGGCCCCCTCGATCACCGGGATGCGCGCCGCGCGCACGGCGGCGACCAGTGCCCGCTCGATCTCCGCCCCGGTCGCGTCCCCGCCCGCGTGCAGGACGCGCGCGTGCGAGTGCGCCGCTTCCAGCCCGCGCGCGAGCTCCCCGCCCTCGCGGTCGAACGCGACCCCGAGCGTGAGGAGCTCGCGCACGCGCTCCGGGCCGTCGGCGCACAGCGCCGCCACGGCTTCCGGCACGCTCAGGCCCGCACCGGCGCGCAGCGTGTCCGCGATGTGCGCCGCGGCGCTGTCTCCCGGAGACAGGGCCGCGGCGATCCCGCCCTGCGCGTATCGCGTACTGCTCTCCGCGAGCGCGCCCTTGGTCACGATCGTGACCCGGTGCCGCCCGGCCGCTCGCAGTGCGGCGACGAGCCCGGCGATGCCGCTTCCGGCGACGACGACGCGGGCCATGTCAGGCCGCCATCGTCGTGTCCGGCCGCGCGGCGAGCATCCGCTCGAGCGCCACCCGGGCGGGGCCTGCGACCGCGGCCGGCACGCTCACCTGGTTGACGACCTCGCTGCGCACGAGCGACTCGAGCACCCAGGCGAGGTAGCCGGGGTGGATGCGGTACATCGTCGAGCACGGGCACACCACCGAGTCGAGGCAGAAGACCGTGTGCTGCGGGAAATGCGCCGCGAACCGCTGCACGAGGTTAATCTCGGTGCCGATCGCGAACGTCGAACCGGCGGGCGCCGCCTGGATGGCCTTCACGATGTAGTCCGTCGAGCCGTTCTCGTCGGCGGCGTCCACGACCTCCATCGGGCACTCGGGATGGACGATGACGCGCACACCGGGGAACGCGGTGCGTGCCTGCTCGATCTGCCCGACGGTGAACCGCTTGTGTACCGAGCAGAAGCCGTGCCAGAGGATGACGCGTGCGTCCCGCAGCGTCGTCTCGCTGCTGCCGCCGAGCGGCTTCCGCGGGTTCCACAGTGGCATCCGCTCGACCGGGACGCCCATCGCCTTCGCCGTGTTGCGTCCGAGGTGCTGGTCAGGGAAGAACAGCACGCGCTGCCCGCGCTCGAACGCCCACTCCAGCACGGTCGCCGCGTTGGAGGAGGTACACACGATCCCGCCGCGCTCACCGCAGAACGCCTTCAGCGCCGCCGACGAGTTCATATAGGTGACCGGGATGACCGGGAGGCGGCCGTCCGCGTCGGGCTCGGTGCCGTACAGCTCTTCGAGCGCCTCCCAGCACTCTTCGACCGAGTCGAGGTCGGCCATATCGGCCATCGAGCAGCCGGCGGCGAGGTTCGGCAGGATGACGCGCTGGTCGGGCCGTGAGACGATGTCCGCGGTCTCGGCCATGAAGTGGACGCCGCAGAACACGATCACCTCCGCCTCCGGCCGTGCCTTCGCCGCGTTCGCGAGCTGGAACGAGTCGCCCACGAAGTCCGCGAACCGCACCACCTCGTCCCGCTGATAGAAGTGCCCCATGACCGCGACACGGTCGCCGAGGGCGGCCTTCGCGGCGTGGATGAGCCCGGCCAGATCCTCCTCGCTCGCCGTGCGGTACTCCTCGGGCAGCTCGCCCTGCCGCGGCGCGTGGGCGGGGATCGGGTCGGCCTGCGAGGCGCCCGGACCGTACGACGGAGCAGCCGCGTCGAAGAGCCACGGCTCCTCCGCCAGCTCGGGCGCGCAGGTGGACCCGTCCCGCTCGCCGTGTGCGATCAGGCGGATGGTGGTGTCGACCGAGGCGATGGTCATGAGCGGGCTCCTTTGAATGGATGCTGGTGCCGGGGGAGCGGCCCCGCGTCGGCGAGGTCGATCGAGCCGTTGTAGCGGTAGAGGCGGGGCGGCCGGTGGGGCGTCCCGGTCAGGTAGTCGTCGGTGGCGACGACCGTGCCGGAGGACTCGATGGTCCGCCGGAAGTTCGCGGGGTCGAGCGGCCGCCCGAGCACCGCCTCGTGTACTTCGCGCAACTGGGCGAGTGTGAAACGTTCGCCGAGGAAGGCGTGCGCGATGCGCGAGTGCTCCATCTTCGTGCGCAGCCGCCAGAGGGCGTACTGCACGATGAGGGCGTGGTCGAAGGCCAGCTCGGGCAGTTCGTCCGCCGCGAACCAGGCGACGTTCTCGCCGACGCTCGCGCGCTCGGCCTCGGCGCTGCCCACGAGCGCCCAGTAGACGATCGAGACGACCCGTTCGGGGCTGCGGGAGCGCTGCGCGTCTCCGAAGGTGTAGAGCTGCTCGAGGTAGCGCGGCGTCAGCCCTGTCGTCTCGCCCAGCGTGCGTGCGGCGGCGTACCCGAGGTCTTCGCCCACCCGGAGCGGACCGCCCGGCAGCGCCCAGCATCCCTCGAACGGCTCCCGGATGCGGCGCACCAACGGCAGCCTCACCTGCGGCGGCCCCCCTGCCGACGCGTCCTTCCGCAGCGCGAAGATGACGGTGGACACCGCGAGCAGCGCGCTGGCGCGCTCGTGCGAGGTCTCGCGTCCGGTCATCCCGGCCTCCGTCCTGGTAAAAGTCTCAGTGACCCTAAGGTGTCCGCAATAATAGTGTCATCGCGACTCGAACGCAAAAGCGCGCACCGCCTCCCCGGACGATGGAGCGCCGGAGCGGCCCGGCAGCGCCTGTTGCGTCAAACAGCGACGGTGCGGTTATGCTGGCGGAGCACAGCAACTGAACATCGGGCCATCGAGGTCGATGTGGGAGAGCCGTGGGGGAGAACCCGCCCGCGGCACCGAAGGAGCAATCCTCCCCGACAATCTCTCAGGTACGCGTACCGCATCGGACTGGCCACTCTGAAAAGCAGGGCAGCGTCGATCCTCCGGGTCGATCCCGCGGGACATGCTGGCCTCGCCCACGGTGAAAGCCGCGAACCCTTCGCGGTGAAACTCTCAGGCCGGATGACAGAGGGGGAGTTCTTCCCGGGAGGCGCGCCGCGCCGCCCGTCACCCCCCGGCGAATCGGAGAACTCATGACCTCGCAGGACAGCCACCGCCTCTCCCCGCTGCACGACGCGCACGAGGCCGCCGGGGCCTCTTTCACCGATTTCGCCGGCTGGCAGATGCCTGTCCGCTATTCCAGCGACCTCGCCGAACACCACGCCGTCCGCACCGCCGCCGGGCTGTTCGACCTCTCCCACATGGGCGAGATCGTCCTGATCGGCCCGGAGGCCGGGCGGGCGCTCGACTACGTGCTCTCCGGCTCGCTCTCGGCGCTCGCCGTCGGCCAGGCGAAATACTCGCTGCTGCTCTCGCGCTCCGGGGGGATCGTGGACGATCTGGTCGTCTACCGCACGGGAGCGGACCGTTTCATGGTCGTCGCGAACGCGGCCAACCGCGAGCTCGTCGCCGAGGAACTGCGCGAGCACACAGCGCCGTTCGAGGTGGAGGCGTTCGACGAGAGCGAGGACATCGCCCTCATCGCCGTCCAGGGGCCGGCGAGCCTCAGCGTCCTGCTCGCCGTCGACGGCTTCCGGCTGGACGGCTCTCTCCCGGGCGGCGACTTCGCCCAGCGCGTCGGCGGCCTCAAGTACTACTGGAGCGTCCCCGCCGAGTTCGAGACGCATCCCGTGCTCATCGCCCGCACCGGCTACACCGGCGAAGACGGCTTCGAGCTGTATACCGCGCCGGACAGCGCCCGCGCCCTCTGGGACGCGCTGCGGGAGGCCGGCGCCGGGCAGGGACTCGTCCCCGCCGGTCTCGCCAGCCGCGACACGCTGCGCCTGGAAGCCGGGATGCCGCTGTACGGCCACGAACTGGGCCTCGACACTCTGCCCGCCCAGGCCCGCCTCGCCCGGGTGGTGAGCCTGGCCAAGGACACCGATTTCATCGGCCGCGCCGCCAGCGAGGAGGGTCCGTCTCCCGAAGCCCGTGTCCTCGTCGGACTCCGGGGCGGGGGCAAGCGCGCGGCCCGCGCCGGCTATCCCGTGCTCGCGACGGCGGACGACGGCTCGGCCGAGGAGGTCGGCGTCGTCACCTCCGGCGCTCTCTCCCCGACGATCGGCGTTCCCATCGCCATGGCCTACGTCGCCCCCCGCTTCGCCCGTCCCGGCACCGAACTGCGGGTGGATGTGCGCGGGTCGAGCCTTCCCTTCACCGTCACCGCCCTTCCCTTCTACCGCCGAAAGCCTCTCACCTCAGAAAAGGAGGGCTGACAATGCCCGCACAGCAGGACCTCAAGTACACCCCGGAGCACGAGTGGCTGTTCGTGGAGGGCGACACCGCGACCGTGGGCATCACGAGCTACGCCGCCGAGAAGCTCGGCGATGTCGTCTTCGTCGAACTGCCGGAGGCCGGGACCGCCGTGGCGGCCGGCCGCGTCGTCGGCGAGATCGAGTCGACCAAATCGGTCGGAGAGCTCTTCGCCCCCGTCGATGGCACCGTCGCCGAGGCCAACCAGGCCGTGCTGGACACGCCCGAACTGGTCAACTCCGATCCCTTCGGCGACGGCTGGCTGATCAGGGTGACGTTCGCCGCGCTCCCCGAGGGCCTCCTCAGCCACGACGAGTATAGGGCGCTCACGGGCGAGCCGTCCTGATCGGCGGAGACCGTCTTGACAGATCAGATTGGCGCAGAACCCACGATGAACGATCTCTTCCAGGCGCGTCACATCGGCACCGGCCGCACTGCGCAGAGCACCATGTTGTCCGCGCTCGGTCACCGCTCGGTCGAGGACCTCGTCTCCGCTGCTGTGCCGGCCTCCATCCGCGTGGACGGCGCGCGCGCCTCGGTCCTGCCCGCCCCGGTCAGCGAGCGCGCGGCGATCCGCGAGCTGCGGGAGCTGGCGGCGCGCAACACGGTCAACCGCAGCCTGATCGGGCTCGGCTACTACGGCACCATCACCCCGGCGGTGATCAAGCGGAACGTCCTGGAGAACCCTGGCTGGTACACCGCATACACGCCGTATCAGCCGGAGATCTCGCAGGGCCGCCTCGAAGCCCTCATCACCTTCCAGACGATGGTGGCCGATCTCACCGGGCTCGGCACGGCGAACGCGTCGATGCTGGACGAGGGCACCGCGGTGGTCGAAGGGATGCTGCTGGCCCGCCGCGCATCCACGTCCGCCTCTGCGAAGTTCGTCGTGGACGCAGACGCTTTCCCCCAGACTCTCGCCCTGCTCCGCAACCGCGCCGAAGCGGTCGGCATCGAATTGGTGGTGCGCGACCTGGCCTCCGCTCCGGCCGGCGCCCCCGAGCTCGCGGACGCTTTCGGTCTGTTCGTACAGTACCCCGGCGCCTCCGGCCGGGTCTGGAATCCGGAGTCCGTCATCGCCGCAGCGAAGGCCGCGGGCGCCACCGTCGTGGTCGCAGCCGATCTGCTCGCGCTCACACACCTGCGCTCCCCGGGCGAGCTCGGCGCGGATGTCGCGGTCGGCACCAGCCAGCGCTTCGGGGTCCCGATGGGCTTCGGCGGCCCGCACGCCGGCTATCTGGCCGTCCGCAAGGGCCTGGAACGGCAGTTACCCGGCCGTCTCGTCGGGGTGTCGCAGGATGCCGTGGGCAAACCCGCGTACCGCCTCACGCTCCAGACACGCGAGCAGCACATCCGCCGGGAGAAGGCCACCTCGAACATCTGCACCGCGCAGGTGCTCCTGGCTGTCATGGCCGCGATGTACGCCGTCTACCACGGTCCGGTGGGCCTGCGCGCGATCGGGCGGCAGGTTCACCTCAGCGCCGCCGCCGTCGCCCGCGCGCTCCGCGACTCCGGCGTCGAGGTGCGCTCGCGCTCGTTCTTCGACACGCTCCTGGTGGAGGTGGACGATGCGGCCGCTGTGGTGGAACGAGCCCACGAGCGCGGCGTCCTGCTGCACGCGGTCGACTCGGGCCTCGTCTCGTTCAGCCTGGATGAGGAGGCCGCGGCCGATCTTCGCGACGGGGTCTTCCCCCTCGCCGGCCTCATCGAGGCGCTGGGCGGAGCGGCCGACGGCGAGGTCGCGATCGACCTGGACGCGGCCGTCTCTTTCGACAGCGCATTGGTGCGCACCTCCGCCTACCTGACGCATCCCGTGTTCTCCGCACACCACTCCGAGGCCGCGATGATGCGCTACCTCCGCCTCCTCCAGGACCGCGACTACGCGCTCGACCGCGGCATGATCCCGCTCGGCTCCTGCACCATGAAGCTCAACGCGGCGACGGAGATGGAGGCCGTCACCTGGCCCGAGTTCGCCGCCCTGCACCCGTTCGCGCCCGCCGCGGACGTGGCGGGATCGCTCGCCCTCATCGACCAGCTCGAAGGCTGGCTCGCGGATGTGACCGGGTACGACACCGTCTCCCTCCAGCCGAACGCGGGCAGCCAGGGTGAGCTCGCCGGGCTCCTCGCCATCCGCGGGTACCACCGCTCGCGCGGCGACGGGCAGCGCACGGTGTGCCTCATTCCGCAGTCCGCCCACGGCACCAACGCCGCCTCGGCGGTGCTCGCCGGTCTGAGCGTCGTCGTGGTCGCGACCGACGAGGACGGCAACGTCGACCTGGACGATCTGCGTGCCAAGATCGCCGCCAACGCCGACACCCTCGCCGCGCTGATGATCACCTATCCCTCGACGCACGGCGTGTACGAGCACGAGGTCGTCGCCATCGCGGACGCGGTCCACCGGGCCGGGGGGCAGGTCTACATCGACGGGGCCAATCTGAACGCCCTGCTCGGCTACGCCCGGTTCGGCGACCTCGGCGGCGACGTGAGCCACCTCAACCTGCACAAGACCTTCTGCATCCCCCACGGCGGCGGCGGTCCCGGCGTCGGCCCGGTCGCCGCGAAGGCGCATCTCGCGCCGTTCCTGCCCGGGCACCCCCTGGCCCAGGACGCGACCCATGCGCTCGCCGGCGGGGGCCGGATCGAGCACGGTGGGCACCCGGTCTCCTCCGCCCCCTACGGCAGCCCCAGCATTCTGCCGATCAGCTGGGCCTATGTCCGGATGATGGGCGCCGAGGGTCTGAAGGACGCGACCGGGGCGGCTGTGCTCGCTGCGAATTACGTGGCGGCCCGGCTGCGAGAGCACTTCCCCGTGCTCTACGCGGGCAGCGACGGCCTCGTCGCACACGAGTGCATCCTGGATCTGCGCCCGCTCACCGCGCGAACCGGTGTGACGGTGGACGACGTCGCCAAGCGGCTGGTGGACTTCGGCTTCCACGCGCCGACCATGTCGTTCCCGGTCGCCGGCACCCTCATGGTGGAGCCGACCGAATCCGAGGACCTGGCCGAACTCGATCGTTTCGTCACCGCGATGGTCGCCATCCGGGCGGAGGCCGACGCGGTCGCCGCCGGCGACTGGCCGGGCGACGACAACCCGTTGCGCAACGCTCCGCACACCGCGGAGGCCGTCGTCAGCGGCGAGTGGAGGCATCCCTACTCCAGGGAGCAGGCCGTCTACCCCGTCCCCGCCCTCGTCCGCGCGAAGTACTGGCCCCCCGTCCGCCGCATCGACCAGGCCCACGGCGACCGCAACCTCTTCTGCGCCTGCCCGCCCCCCGAATCCTTCGCCTGACTCGTGCAGCCATCCCTTCCTCACTTCTTCCGCCGACACGCCGGTCGGGAGCCGGAAGAAGTGAGGAAGGGAGGGCGGAGTCAGGCGAAGACGGCGGGCCAGAGGGCGACGGCGAGGGGATAGCCGACGAAAGAGACGATATCGATGGCGACGTGGGCGACGACGAGCGGGGCGACACGGCCCCACCGGACGTAGCACCAGCCGAACACGACGCCCATGATGGCGTTGCCGGCGAACGGGCCGAAGCCCTGGTAGAGGTGATAGCTGCCCCGCAGCGCGGCCGCCGCGAGGATGATCGGCCACGTCCCCAGCCGAGCTGCCGCAGCCGGGCGAACAGGTAGCCGACCACGATCACCTCCTCCTGCAGCCCGGCGCGCAGCGCGGCGAGGAGGAGGACCGGCACGGTCCACCAGTGGGCCTCGAGCGGGGAGGCCTGCACCGCCACCGTCGCGCCGAGCACGCGGCCGAGCGCGTAGAAGAGCAGGCCGGACACGCCGATCACGAGCAGCAGCAGAAGGCCGCCGCCCAGATCCGGCCACGGTCGCGTGAAGTCCGGCGGAAGCCGCTGCGCCGCGGCTGCCACAGCAGGAAGATCGCCAGCGCCACCGCGAAGAGAGAGAACAGGTTCCCGAGCAGCTGGTACAGGGCGTCGAACAGCTCGCGGCTGGACTGGGAGGGATTCACCTGCGCGGTCTGATCGGCGAGGGCCTTCTCCCGCGTCGAGAGGTCGATGATCGAGACGATCGAGTACACCGCCGACTGCCCCAGCGACAGGCCGAGGACGATGGCGATCTCCCACCACAGGCGGACGCGAGCGCTGCGATCGGCGAGGACATCGCCGGACCGGGTCGGTTCACTGCTCATAGAGGCATCCTGTCAGGCGCTTCGGCCTCTTTCCCGGCACCACCTCAGAGGTGCGGATATCGTGCGATCC
This sequence comes from Leifsonia xyli subsp. cynodontis DSM 46306, assembly GCF_000470775.1. NCBI lineage: Bacteria > Bacillati > Actinomycetota > Actinomycetes > Micrococcales > Microbacteriaceae > Leifsonia > Leifsonia xyli. The sequence goes on along the minus strand of NC_022438.1, from coordinate 1,795,630 downwards.
GCACCCGGATTGCGTGCGAGTGCGCGCACGGAAGGCCCCGATCGCGTCGGTTTCCGTGTCCGCACGGGAGAATCCATTGTCTGCATTACCGCTGTGTAACGTTTTCGAGCCTCGTTTTGCATTCATTGCCGACGGTACCTAGGGTCAGTCTTATCCCGCGCCGGACCAGGCACTCTCGCACGCCCGTGCCGCGCGCACACTTCGCACAGGAGGAACATTGCACATCAAGGGAAGAAAGGTCGGGCTCGCGGTCAGCGCCGTCGCCGGTGTCGCCGCTCTCGCTCTGTCAGCCTGCACCACGTCCGGCACCGGTGGTTCGTCCGCTGCTAAAGGGGGCATGGTGACAGTGGCGGTCGTCAACGACCTCACCTCACTGAACTCGCAGACCCCGCAGGGCAACCTGGACACCAACGGCCAGGTCGGCTACCTGAACGGTTCCTACGGAACCGGTTTCCAGTACATCGACAACAACTACAAGATCGTCCACGACGACAAGTTCGGCACTTTCGAGAAGACCTCCGATGACCCGCTGACGGTCAAGTACACCCTGAACAAGGACGACAAGTGGTCCGACGGCCAGCCTGTCACCGCTGACGACATGGTCCTCGCCTGGGCGATCGCGTCGGGTCACTACGACTCCGCCAAGTTCGACGACTCCGGCAAGGTCACCAGCGGCACCCAGTACTTCACGATCGCCGGTTCGACAGCGGGAATCGACGCCACCGGCTTCCCGGCGGTGAGCGACGACAACCGCACGATCACCCTCAAGTACTCCACGCCTTATGTGGACTGGGAGCTTGTCAACCCCATCGCTCAGCCCGCGCACATCGTGGCCAAGAAGGCGGGTCTGTCCTCGGCCGCCGATCTGACCAAGCTGCTCAAGGGCCTGCCGAAGGGCGACCCGGCCAGCCCGGCCGCGCCGGACGCCACCCTCAAGAAGGCGGCGGACTTCGTCAACACCGGCTACGACATCACCGCGATGCCCACGGACAAGGACCTGCTGGTCGCCTCCGGCGCGTTCACCCTGTCGTCGTGGACCCCGGGACAGTCGCTCACGATGGTGCGGAACAAGTACTACGCCGGCGGTTTGGAGCCGAATGTGGACAAGATCGTCTTCCGCATCATCCCGGACGCGAACGCACAGGTCACCGCTCTCCAGAACGGCGAGGTCGACATCATCAACCCGCAGGCCTCGGCCGACACCCTCACCGCGCTGAAGAAGACCAGCGCGAAGGTGCTCACCGGAGACCAGGCATCCTACGACCACCTCGACCTGAACTTCGGTTCGCAGACCTTCTCGGACGCCGAGGTCCGTGAGGCGTTCCTGAAGACGATCCCGCGTCAGCAGATCCTCGACTCGATCGTCACCCCGGTGAATCCGAAGGCCAAGGTCCTCAACTCGCAGATCTGGCTGCCGAACCAGCAGCCCCAGTACGGCGACACGGTGAAGAACAACGGTTCTTCGGCCTACGACAAGGTGGACATCGACGGCGCCAAGGCCCTGCTGGCCGGAGCGACCCCGACCGTCCGCATTCTGTACAACACGAACAACCCGAACCGTGTCGACGAGTTCCAGGCCATCCAGGCGTCCGCGTCCAAGGCCGGCTTCAAGGTCGTCGACTCCGGCTCGCCGCAGTGGAGCAAGCTGCTTCCGGGCGGGGACTACGACGCGTCGCTCTTCGGGTGGATCAGCCCGGGCGCCGGCACCGCGCAGATCCCACAGCTGTTCACCACCAGCGGCGGCGGCAACTACAACCGCTTCTCGGCGGCGAACACGGACGCGCTGGCCACCCAGACCACGCTGGACAAGAGCAAGCTGACCGACCTGGAGATGAAGATCGACAAGACGGCCTTCTCCCAGGCCTACGGTTTGCCGCTCTTCCAGCTGCCGGGTGTCTTCGGCGTCAACGCTCGCGTCGACGGTGTGAAGTTCATGGGCAACCAGAACGGTCCGTTCTGGAACTTCTGGCAATGGTCGGTTAAGTCCTCCACCTCGAAGTAACGTCTTCGGCAGTGAGAGTGCCCGGGCGAAACCCGGGCACTCTCACTGCGGCGGGGCGCCGGCATTGCGAGTCGGCGCCCCGTGTCACCTCGTCGGCGGATGACCCGTCCGCCTCTCCCGAAACGCGCCAGGCGAGCACCCCCTCGCCACCACCCGTTCGGCGCGTCCTGTTCCAGTGAAGGTTTTGAACCTATGGCGAGTTTCATCCTGAGACGACTTCTGGTCTCAGTGCTCATCATCGTCGCCGCTTCGTTCCTGATGTATATGCTGGTGGCCTACAGCGCTGACCCGCTCCAGGACCTGCGAAGCAGCAATTCCCCGAATAAGACCCAGCTCATCAACGCGCGCATCCAATTGCTGCAGCTGGATGTCGTTCCCCCGCTCCGCTGGCTCCTCTGGCTCGGCGGTGCGGCCAAATGCCTCATCCCGTTCGCGAACGCGTGCGACCTCGGATCGACGATCTCCAACGCCAAAGTGGTCGACATCCTGCCGCAGGCCCTGTCCTCCACCGTGCAGCTGGTCACCCTGGCGCTCCTGCTCGCGATCCTCCTGGGGGTGACGATCGGCATCGTCACCGCCCTCCGGCAGTACAGCGGACTCGACAATGTCGTCACGTTCCTCAGCTTCTTCCTCTACTCCCTGCCGGCGTTCCTCGTCGCGGTGCTCCTCAAGGAGTTCATCGCGATCGGGTTCAACGACTTTCTGGTGCGTCCGACGATCCCCTGGTGGACGGCCGTCTTGACCGGTGTGGCCGCCGGGCTCATCTGGCAGTCGCTCATCGGCGGAGACCTGCGGCGGCGGGGGATCACCGCCGTCGTCTCCGGCGTAGCGACAGCCGGCGTGCTGCTGCTGATGAGCGCGACGAACTGGTTCCTGCGCCCCGGCCTCGGCCCGGTCGTGATGATCATCCTCATCGCCGCCGTGGTCGTCGGCGCGACAGCGCTCACCGCGGGTCTCCAGAGCCGGCGTGCGCTCATCGCGGCAGGGATCGCCGGGGCGGTGTCGCTCGTGTGCTTCTTCGCCCTGCAACCGCTGTTCAGCGTCTCCACGGTCGGCACCATCGTGATCCTGGCGGTCGTCGCGATCGTCGTGAGTCTCGCGATCGGCTTCTTCGTGGGCGGCTACGACCGCGGCCAGAATATGTGCGTCGCGGTCATCGTCACCATCCTGTCGGGTTTCCTGATCCTGGTCGATCGCTTCATGCAGGCGTGGCCGACGTACTTCAGCGACACGAACGGCCGGCCGATCGCCACCGTCGGGTCCTCCACCCCCGGTCTCAGCGGCGATATGTGGGAGTCGGGGCTCGACACCTTCACACATCTCCTGCTGCCCACGGTCGCGCTGCTGCTGATCTCCTTCGCGTCCTACACCCGCTACTCGCGGGCCGGGATGCTGGAGGTGCTGGGCCAGGACTTCATCCGCACCGCTCGGGCGAAGGGGCTGCCGGAGCGGACCGTCGTCGTGCGGCACGCCTTCCGCAACATGCTCATCCCGATCACCACGCTGGTGGCGTTCGATGTGGGCGCGTTGCTCGGCGGCGCGATCATCACAGAGCGCGTGTTCGCGATCCCGGGGATGGGCTTCCTGTTCGCGAGCGGCCTCGACCGCGGAGATCTGAACCCGGTCATGGCGTACTTCCTGGTGATCGCGGCGATGGCGATCCTCTTCAATTTCCTGGCCGATCTCGCCTACGCCGCGCTCGACCCGAGAGTGAGGGTCCGCTGATGCCGACAACCGAACCGCTGATCGCCGACGAGCTGCGGGAGCCGGACTCTCCGCCCGTCAGCCAGGGGAGGCTCATCTGGAAGCGCTTCCTCTCCAACAAGATCTCCGTCGCCAGCGCGATCCTGTTCATCCTCATCGTGCTGTTCTCCCTCTCCGCGATCGGCATCGGGTCGATCCACGGCTGGTGGAAGTACGACTACAAGGAGCTGAACGACCAGGTGCAGCAGGGCTCTCCCACCTGGGAGCACCCGTTCGGCCAGGATCGCATCGGCAAGGACTACTTCGCTCTGACGATGCGCGGCATTCAGAACTCCGTGCTGGTCATGATCGTGCTTGGGCTCATCGCGAGCGCCGTCGGCGTCGTCGTCGGCGCCGTCGCCGGCTATTTCCGCGGTGTGGTCGACGCGATCCTGATGCGCATCACCGATGTGTTCATCGTCATCCCAGCCCTCGTGATCGGCTCGGTCGTCGGACACGCCTTCGGTGGGCTGGGTGCTTTCTTCCTCGCCCTGATGCTGGGATTCTTCTCGTGGATGGGCATCGCCCGGCTGGTGCGCTCGGAGTTCCTGTCGCTGCGCGAGCGCGAGTTCGTGGAGGCGGCGCGGGTGGCCGGCGCTTCGGACGCTCGGATCATCTTCAAGCACATCCTGCCGAATGCCATCGGCGTGGTGATCGTCTCCTCGACACTGATCATGGCCTCGGCCATCCTGCTCGAGACGGCGCTCTCGTTCCTCGGCTACGGCATCCGGTCGCCCGATGTCTCCCTCGGCCTCCTGATCAGCTCCAACCAGTCGGCGTTCCAGACCCGGCCGTGGCTGTTCTGGTGGCCCGGCGCGTTCATCGTCGCCCTGGCGCTGCTGGTCAACTTCGTGGGCGACGGCCTGCGGGACGCCTTCGACCCGCGTCACCGCCGCTTCACCCTCCGCACGATGCGCGAGCAGGAACCGGAACCGGGCGAGAGCGAGGATGGTCCCCGCACGGGCGCCGCCCTCTCGAAGGATGCGCTGTGACCCAGAATCGCGCCGCCGCGCCGCTCCCGGCCCCCGCGGCGGCGGACTCAGGTCAGCAGCAGCGCGGCGACCGTGCTGCCGAGCAGCGCCGCCAGGGCGGCCAGCGTCAGGAGGTGCCAGCGGACCGTCACGGGGGTCTCGTCGGCGCGACCGGCTTCGATGGACCCTGCCTCCCGCAGGGCCGTCCAGCGGCGGCGCACCGCCTCGGCCGCCGCGCCGGACTCGGTCGAGAGCAGATCGCCCGGGCGGCGCACGCTGTCCTCGACGTTCGGTCGGCCCATCCGTCCCGTCGTCTCGCGCCGGGTGGCGCGCAGCGTGCTGCCGGTCCCCGGGGCCGGGGCTGCCCACACCGGGAACTTTCGCCCCGGCGTGAAGAGCGTGAGCGCGTACTTCGTCTCGACGTTGATGAGCGCGGGCCAGGGGATCTCCACGGTGCGCGTGACGTTGACCAGCTCCAGCCCGTCGTCCGACACCGTCAGGCGCGGACGCCAGAGCGCGGCCCACGCCAGCAGCGCGAACAGGCCGCACGGAACGAGGAAGAGCAAGCGCGCATCGCGCAGACTGACCAGCAGGCCGACGGCCAGGGCGGCGGTCGCCGCCCAGATCAGGACGGCAAGGACCCGGTTGAACCGGGACACGAGAACCTCGCGCTCGGCGGGGGAGACGGAGGGCATGGCTCCATGCTCTCATCCCGCCCCGCACAGCCCCGCCCGGAGCGCGCCCCCGAAAGGAACCGCGAATTATGACCGCCACCACCACCGCCGGTCAGGCCGGCGTCGTGACCGGAGCCCCCGTGCTGGAGGTCGCCGACCTCTCCGTCGACTTCGGCGTCGACAGCGTCTGGGTGCCCGCCGCCAAGAAGCTCCGCTACTCGATCCAAGCGGGCGAGGTGCTGGCCATCGTCGGCGAGTCGGGCTCCGGCAAGAGCGCGAGCTCGATGGCGATCCTCGACCTTCTGCCGAAGAATTCCCGCGTGCGCGGCTCGATCAAGCTGGAGGGCCGCGAGCTCACCGGCCTCAGTCCGCAGCAGATGCGCCGCGTCCGCGGACGCCAGGTGTCGGTGATCTTCCAGGAGCCGATGACCGCGCTGAACCCGGTCTACACCGTCGGCTTCCAGATCGTCGAGACACTCCGCATCCACTTCGGGATGTCGCCCCACGAGGCGAAGGAGCGCGCCCTGGCGCTGCTCGGCATGGTCGAGTTGCCCGACCCCGTCAAGGTGTTCAACTCCTATCCGCACCAGCTCTCCGGCGGTCAGCGTCAGCGCGCCATGATCGCCCAGTCGATCTCCTGCGACCCGAAGCTCCTCATCGCCGACGAGCCGACGACCGCGCTGGATGTGACCGTGCAGGCGGAGATCCTCGAGCTGCTGCGGAGCCTCCGCGACCGGCTCGACTCCGCCATCCTGCTGATCACACACGATATGGGCGTCGTCGCCGACCTGGCCGACAACATCGTGGTCATGCGGAAAGGCGACATCGTGGAGTCCGGCACCGTCGCCGAGGTCTTCGCGGCCCCGAAGCACCCGTACACCGTCGCCCTGCTCGAGGCCGTGCCGCACCTCGGCCAGCGCGAGGACGAGGAGATTGACACGACCGCAGCCCTCGCCGCGGGCACTGCGAACCGGGACGCCGAGTTCGCGGAGCGTATCCGCGTCAACGAGCGCCTCGCCGCCGCCGAGCACGAGAAGGCGGAGCTGGACAAGCGGAGGATCGTCGTCGAGTTCGACAAAGTCTCGATCGAGTACCCGAAGCGCGGCCGTTTCCCGGCGTTCCGAGCGGCGACGGACATCGACCTCACCATCCACGAGGGCGAAGTCGTCGGCCTCGTGGGCGAGTCGGGCTCTGGCAAGACGACGCTCGGCCGTGCGGCGATCGCTCTCCTGCCGATCCACTCGGGCCGCCTCGTCATCGCGGGGCAGGACATCAGCGACGCGAACCGTGACGAGATACGCAAGCTGCACCGCAACGTCGGCATCGTCTTCCAGGACCCGTCCTCCTCGCTGAACCCCCGCCTGCAGATCGCCGACTCGATCGGCGAGCCGCTGCGCCTGGCCAAGGGTCTCAAAGGCATGGAGCTGGCCAAGGAGGTCGACCGCCTCCTCGACAGCGTCGAGCTGCTGCGCGCCTACCGCAGCCGTTTCCCGCACGAGCTCTCCGGTGGACAGAAGCAGCGCGTCGGCATCGCCCGCGCCCTCTCGCTGAAGCCGCAGGTCCTCATCGCGGACGAGCCCACCTCCGCGCTGGACGTGTCGGTCCAGGCCCGTGTCCTGGAGCTGATGCAGCAGCTCCAGAAGGAGATGAACTTCGCCTGCCTGTTCATCACCCACGATCTCGCCGTCATCGACGTGCTGGCCGACCGGATCGCGGTCATGCATCACGGCAGCCTGGTCGAGGTCGGCACCCGCGACGAGATCCTCCGCTACCCGAAGGAGGCGTACACGCAGCGTCTGCTCGCCGCCGTCCCTCTCCCGGACCCCGAACAGCAGCGGGCGCGCCGCGCGCTCCGCCTGGAGCTGCTCGCAGCGGGCTCGGACGAGGTCGTGCCGGTGAACGAGGGGCTGCCGCCGGAGCCGGAGCCGCCGGTGGCGCAGGGGCTGTAGGCCCCCTTAGAGGTGGTTTCAGTAGTCGGCGTGGCGGTGGTTGTTGTGGCTGGTTAGCGGGGATGCTGGTCGAGTGTCGACGCTTGCTGAGGATCGGTTCATTACGGATATGTTGTGGGAGCGGCTGGAGCCGTTGATTCCGCCTCGGCCGCCTGTGGTCAATGGGCGGGCTGGGCAGCCTCGGGTTCCTGACCGGAAGGTGTTCGCTGGGATCGTGTTCGTGCTGCTGACGGGGATCCCGTGGAGAAGCTCCCGCCCGAGTTGGGGTATGGGTCCGGGGTCACTTGTTGGCGGCGTCTGCGTGAATGGTCCGAAGCGGGCGCGTGGGATGCACTGCGGAAGATCATGCTCGACGAACTCGGCCAGGCTGGCATGATCGACTGGTCAAGAACCTGCCTGGACTCCGTAAGTGTCCGGGCGAAAAGGGGGGCGATCTCACTGGACCTAACCCCACGGATCGTGGGAAACGGGGCACCAAGTACCATGTCCTGACCGACCGCAACGGACTCCCGCTGCATGTGGAGATCTCCGGCGCCAACCGACACGACTCCATGCTCGTGGAACCTGTGTTAGACAACATCACCGCGATCAAGGGCGTCGGCCGCGGTCGGCCCAGACGCCGCCCGGTTATCTTCCACGCCGATAAGGCTTACGACAACCGCCGCGTCCGCTGTTACCTGCGTTGTCGTGGGATCAAGGCACGCATCGCACGAATCGGAGTCGACTCCAAACAGTGACTGGGTAAACACTGTTGGGTAGTCGAACGCACCATGGCCTGGATCCTCGCCTTCCGGAAACTCGCCACTCGCTACGACCGCACCGCCTCAACGATCACGGCGCTCGTCGCTCTAGCAATCGCGATCACCAGCGCCCGCAAACTCACCAAAAACGACTACTGAAACCATCTCTTAGAAGAACATCGCGCAGGCGGCGTGGCTCTCGGGCTGCGCCGCCTGTCTGTTCTCGTCCACGAACATCCAGGTCAGCGTGTGCTTGTCGCTGGCGTAGGAGCGCGAGCCTGTCTCGGCCGGGGTGGCGTCGTCTCCGGCGGCCTCGGTGGTGTTGCCGGCGTAGACCACGAGCCGAACGGGTGTCGCGCTCTCCCAGGAGAGCTGAACGACGCCAGCGCCGCAGCCCAGCGTCCGCTTCTCGCTAGCGGCGGCCGCGGGGGTCGAGACGGGGGCTGCCGCGCCGGCGGTGCTCAGGCCGCCCATGAACACGGTCGCAAGCGCCATTGCACAGAACGCCGCTGTCGGTCCGAGGCGGATGTTATTTCGCACACCACCACACTATCGAGACATAATGTGAAATTACAAACTTAAAATTTAAAAAGTCTTTCAATTATTACTTTGTGTTCTATGCGGGTTATCGTGTGCCTCTGACCTGCATGGAGGTATCACACGTGCGCAAACACAGACTCATCATCGGCGCGGTGGCCGCCGGCGCTCTGGCCCTCGCCGGCTGCGCTTCGACCACGGATGCGAACAGTGGCGGCGGTTCCGGCGTCGTCAGCGCCTGGAGCACCGAGCCGCAGGGCGGCCTCGTCCCCGGCGACACGAACGAGGCCGGCGGCGGTCTCGTCGTGAACCAGCTCTTCGCCGGCCTCACCTACTACGACGCCAAGGGCGCCTCGCACAACGACGTCGCCGAGTCGATCACGACCGAGGACTCGCAGCACTTCACGGTCAAGCTGAAGAGCGGCCCAGAAGTTCAGCGACGGCGAGGCGGTCACCGCTTCCTCCTTCGTGGACGCGTGGAAGTACACCGCCAACCTGAAGAACGGTCAGAAGGCGGCCGACTTCTTCCAGGATGTCGAGGGCTTCAGCCGCGACGTGGAGTCCGACCTCACCGGTCTGAAGGTCGTCAGCGACACCGAGTTCACGATCGCCCTGAGCTCCAAGGTCTCCGACTTCGCCCAGCGCCTCGGCGCGAGCGCGTACTTCCCGCTGCCGACCTCGGCCTACGACGACATGAAGGCGTTCGGCCAGAACCCGGTCGGCAACGGCCCGTACCAGTTCAAGAACGCCTCCGCGTGGAAGCACGACGAGCAGCTCGAGCTGAGCGTCAACGAGAACTACACCGGCCCGCAGAAGCCGAAGAACGGCGGCCTCAAGCTCGTCTTCTACAGCAGCGTCGACTCGGCCTACCGGGATGTGCAGGCCGGCAACCTCGACATCCTTTACCAGATCCCGGACAGCGCCGCGAGCACCTACGTGTCCGACTTCCCGGACGCCAACGCGAACCTGCCGGCCGCGGTCCAGCAGAGCTTCACCATCCCGCAGAACCTGGAGCACTTCCAGGGCGAGGAGGGCGCGCTGCGCCGTCAGGCGATCTCGCTCTCGATCAACCGGCCCGAGATCACCAAGGTGATCTTCGGCGGCACACGCACCCCGTCCACCGACTTCAATCGCGCCGACGATCGCCGGCTATCAGAAGGACCTGCCCGGCTCGGACGTGTTCACGTACGACCCGAAGAAGGCCAAGGAGCTGTGGGCGAAGGCCGACGCCATCTCGCCGTGGACCGGCATGTTCAAGCTGGCCTACAACGCCGACGGCGGTCACCAGGGCTGGGTGGATGCGGTGAGCAACAGCATCAAGAACGCGCTCGGGATCGACGCCGAGGGCGCACCGGTGCCCACGTTCGGCGCCTTCCGCGACGAGATCACCAACCGCACCATCGGCTCCTCCTTCCGCTCGGGCTGGCAGGCCGACTACCCGGGCCTCTACAACTTCCTCGGTCCGGTGTTCGGAACCGGCGGCGGCTCGAACGACGGCGAGTACTCCAACCCCGCCTTCGACGCCCTGCTCCAGAAGGGGCTCGCCGAGCCGGACCAGAAGGCGGCCGACGCCGACTTCGCCAAGGCTCAGCAGATCCTCTTCGCCGACCTGCCGCAGATCTCGCTCTGGTACCAGAACGTCACCGCGGTCTGGAGCGGGAACGTGAGCGACGTGACCATGAGCTGGAACTCGTTCCCTGTGTTCACGGACATCGTCAAGAACTGACACCCGCACTGCTGCGGCGGGCCAAGGGCCCGCCGCAGCAGTTCTGCCTGGAAAGCCCGCCCTTGCTCCTGTACATCCTCAAGCGTCTCGCTCGGGCCGTGCCCGTCCTGCTCGGGACGACGCTGCTGATCTACTTCCTCGTCTTCTCGCTGCCGGGCGACCCCGTCGCCGCCCTGTTCGGCGACCGACCGCCCTCGCCGGCGCAGCTCGCCCAGGTGCGCGCCCAATACCACCTGGACGAGCCGTTCATCGTCCAGTACCTCATCTACCTCGGCGGTATCTTCCGCGGCGACCTCGGCGTCTCCTTCTCTGGCGAGCCCGTCGCGGACATCCTGGCCCGCACCTTCCCCGTGACCCTCCGGCTCGCCGTCCTGGCGCTGCTGTTCGAGACCGTCATCGGCATCGCGGTCGGGCTCCTCAGCGGCCTGCGCAAGGGCAAGCTGTTCGACGCCAGCTCGCTCGTGGTGAGCCTCATCCTGATCTCGCTGCCGATCTTCGTCGTCGCCTTCGTCGCCCAATACGTGTTCGGCGTGTGGCTGGGCTGGGTCCGGCCGACCGTGAGCGCCGGCGCGCCCTGGGGCGATCTCGTGCTGCCCGCCATCGTGCTGGCCTTGATCTCGTTCGCGCAGATCGTGCGGCTCACCCGCTCATCGGTGATCGACGCCGCCGGGCTGGACTATGTGCGCACCGCCCGGGCCCGCGGACTCAGCGGGCGCCGGGTGGTCGGCGCCCACATCCTGCGCAACTCCCTGCTCCCGGTGGTGACCTACCTCGCCACCGATTTCGGCGTGCTGCTGGTCGGCGCGACCGTCACCGAGGGCATCTTCAATGTGCCCGGTGTCGGCAACGCTCTGTACCGGGCGATCCTGCAGGGCCAGGGCCCGACGGTCGTCTCGTTCGTCACGGTGATGGTGCTCATCTACCTGGTGGTCAACCTGCTCGTCGACCTGCTCTACGCCGTTCTCGACCCGAGGATCCGCTATGTCCGTTAGTCACTACGTCGCCCCCTCCGACGAGGTGGAGATCGCCGCCGCCCGGCCCACCGCACCGGCGAAGGGCGGCACCCTCTTCAGCGACGCCTGGCTCGACCTGCGCCGCCGCCCGACCTTCTGGCTGTCGATGGCGCTGATCGCGCTCATCCTGTTCGTCGCGCTCTTCCCCGGGCTCATCACCTCGGTTCCCCCGAACGCGGGATGCCAGCTGGCGAACAGCAATGGCGCTCCCGTCGCCGGCCACCCGCTAGGGTTCACCAAACAGGGCTGCGACGTGTTCTCCCGCATCGTGCATGGCGCGGGCACCTCGGTCTCCGTCGGCCTGATCGCGACGCTGCTCATGGCCGTGCTCGGGATCGTGTTCGGCGCGCTGGCCGGCTTCTACGGCGGCTGGGTGGACACGGTGCTCTCGCGCGTCGGCGACCAGATCTTCTTCTCGATCCCCTACATCCTGGCCGCGGTCGTCATCATGTCGGTGTTCGCCGCGTTCGCCAACGTGTGGATCATCGCCCTCGCCATCGGCATCTTCGCCTGGCCGGCGACCGCTCGTGTGCTGCGTGCCGAGGTGATGCGGGTCAGGAACGCCGACTTCGTGATGGCCTCGGAGGCGCTCGGGCTCGGCCGGTTCCGCATCCTGGTGCGGCACGTGCTGCCGAACTCCATTGCGCCGGTCATCGTTATCACCACGATCTCGCTCGCGGGCGCGATCGTGGCCGAGGCGACCCTGTCGTTCCTCGGGGGCGGGCTGCCGCCGAGCACCATGTCCTGGGGCAACGACATCTCGGCGGCGCAGGTGGACCTCCGCACCGCTCCCACCGTGCTGCTGTACCCCTCCATCGCGCTGTCCGTCACTGTGCTGAGCTTCATCCTGCTCGGCGAGACAGTGCGCGAGGCGCTCGACCCGAAGGCGAGGGCCCGCCGATGAGTGGCGAGACCGCGGCCACGAGCCCGCTCCTGTCGATCACCGGACTGGAAGTGGCTTTCGGCCCCCTGGGCCGGCGGGTCCCCGCCGTCACCGGCGCCGACCTCGAGATCTTCCCCGGCGAGACCGTCGCCATCGTGGGGGAGTCCGGCTCGGGCAAATCGACCACCGCGCACGCCGTGATCGGCCTCCTGCCCGAGGGCGGGACCGTCACCGGCGGGCGCATCCTGTTCGCCGGCGAAGACATCACCCATGCCGACGCGCGCCGTCTGGAGGCGCTGCGCGGCCGCGAGATCGGCTTCGTTCCGCAGGACCCCATGTCGAATCTCAACCCCGTGTGGAGCATCGGCTACCAGGTCGGCGAGGCCGTCCGTGCGAACGGCGTCGCCAAGGGCCGCCGCGCTGTCCGCGAGCGCACGATCGAGGTGCTGGGCGAGGCCGGACTCCCAGACCCGGCGAAGCGCCTGAAACAGTACCCGCACCAGTTCAGCGGCGGGATGCGCCAGCGCGCCCTGATCGGGATCGGCCTCGCTGCCCGCCCCCAGCTGCTGATCGCCGACGAGCCGACCTCGGCGCTCGACGTGACCGTGCAGCGCGTCATCCTCGACCACCTCGCCACGCTGACCGGGGAGCTCGGAACGAGCGTCCTGCTGATCACGCACGATCTCGGCCTCGCGGCGGAGCGCGCCGACCGCGTCGTCGTGATGTACCGCGGGCGCGTGGTGGAGGCGGGCCCGTCGCGCGAGCTGCTCCAGAACCCGCGGCACCCGTACACGAGACGTCTGGTCGCCGCGGCGCCGAGCCTCGCCTCCCAGCGCCTGCGCGTGACCGAGCGCCCCGCCGCCGCGCCCACCACCACCGAGGCTTCGGCTGTCGAGGCGTTCGACGTCCGCAAGGTGTACCGGCTGCGGACGGCAGGACTGCGCTCCGAGCCGTTCGCCGCGGTGGACGGTGTGAGCCTGACGGTGGCGCGCGGCACGACGACGGCGCTCGTGGGGGAGTCCGGCTCCGGCAAATCGACTATGGCGAAAATGGTGCTCGGCCTCGAGAAGCCCACCGAGGGCCGGATCGACGTCGACGGCCAGGACATCGGCACGCTCGACCGCCGCGGCCTGTTCGCCCTGCGGCGTCGGATGCAGCCGGTCTTCCAAGACCCGTACGGGTCGCTCGACCCGCTGCGCAGCATCCACAGCACCATCGCCGAACCGCTCGCGATCCATGGCATCGGCACGGCCGCCGAGCGGCGCCGGCGGGTGGGGGAACTGCTCGACCAGGTCACGCTGCCAGCGTCGTTCGCTTCGCGCTACCCGAACGAGCTCTCCGGTGGCCAGCGCCAGCGCGTCGCGATCGCCCGCGCCCTCGCCCTCAACCCCGAGATCGTCGTGCTCGACGAGGCGGTCTCCGCGCTGGACGTGCTGGTGCAGGCCCAGGTGCTCGAACTCCTCGTGGGACTGCAGGAGGAACTCGGTCTGACCTACCTGTTCATCACGCACGACCTCGCCGTGGTGCGCACGATCGCCGACCGGGTGAGCGTCATGCGCGCCGGTCGCGTGGTCGAGGAGGGGACGACGGACGAGGTCTTCGCGGCCCCGCGCGAGGACTACACACGAACTCTCTTGGAGGTCATCCTCGGAGCGGCCATCCCCCTGGGATAAGATAGACCGTTACCCGAAATCCTTCTGACGAGAGTCGAGCCCTCACGCATGTCTGAGAACGCCGTCGCCCACCGCGACGATCTGCGCAACGTCGCTATCGTCGCCCACGTCGACCACGGCAAGACCACGCTGGTCGACGCCATGCTCCGGCAGACGAACTCCTTCGGCGACCACGAGCACGTCGAAGAGCGCGCCATGGACTCGAATGAGCTCGAGCGTGAGAAGGGGATCACAATCCTCGCGAAGAACACCGCGATCTCCTACAAGGGCAAGCACGCCGCGAACGGCCCGATCACCATCAACGTGATCGACACCCCCGGCCACGCCGACTTCGGCGGGGAGGTGGAGCGCGGGTTGTCGATGGTGGACGGCGTTGTGCTGCTCGTGGACTCCTCCGAGGGGCCGCTGCCGCAGACGCGCTTCGTGCTGCGCAAGGCGCTGGAGGCGAAGCTGCCGGTCATCCTGGCGGTGAACAAGACCGACCGCGGCGACGCCCGCATCGAAGAAGTCGTGGGGGAGGCTCAGGATCTGCTGCTCGGGCTCGCGAGCGACCTCGCCGACGATGTGCTCGACCTCGACCTCGACGCCGTGCTCGACGTGCCCGTCGTCTATGCGTCCGGCCGTGCCGGCGCCGCCAGCCGCAACCAGCCCGCGAACGGCGAGCTGCCGGACAACGACGACCTGGAACCGCTGTTCGAGGCGATCCTGGAGCACATCCCGGCCCCCAGCTACGATCCCGGCGCGCCCCTGCAGGCGCACGTCACCAACCTCGACGCCTCGCCGTTCCTCGGCCGTCTCGCGCTGCTGCGCATCTTCAACGGCACCCTGAAGAAGGGCCAGACGGTCGCCTGGGTGCGCCACGACGGCGACATCCACAACGTCCGCGTCACCGAGCTGCTGATGACCAAGGCGTTGGAGCGCTACCCGGCCGAGTCGGGCGGCCCCGGCGACATCGTCGCCGTCGCCGGTTTCGCCGACATTATGATCGGCGACACGCTGGCCGACCCCGACGATGTGCGGCCGCTGCCCGCGATCCATGTGGACGACCCGGCCATCTCCATGACGATCGGCACCAATACCTCCCCGCTGGTCGGCAAAGTGAAGGGCCATAAACTCACTGCCCGCATGGTCAAGGATCGCCTCGACCGCGAGCTCATCGGCAACGTCTCGCTGCGCGTGCTCGATATCGGCCGCCCGGACGTCTGGGAGGTGCAGGGCCGCGGCGAGCTGGCCCTGGCCATCCTGGTCGAGCAGATGCGCCGCGAGGGCTTCGAGCTGACCGTCGGCAAGCCGCAGGTGGTCACCCGCACCGTCGACGGCAAGACGCACGAGCCGTATGAGCACCTGACGATCGACATCCCCGAGGAGCACCTCGGCGCGATCACGCAGCTGCTCGCCGCGCGCAAGGGCCGCATGGAGAACATGACGAACCACGGCACTGGCTGGGTGCGCATGGATTTCATCGTCCCCTCGCGCGGCCTCATCGGCTTCCGCACCGAGTTCATGACCACCACCCGCGGCACCGGCATCGCCAACGCCATCTCGCACGGCTACGACCAGTGGGCGGGCGCCATCCTGACCCGCAGCAACGGCTCCATCGTCGCCGACCGCCAGGGCGTCGTCACACCGTACGCGATCATCCAGCTGCAGGAGCGTATGACCTTCTTCGTGAACCCCACGGAGGAGGTCTACGAGGGCATGGTCATCGGCGAGAACTCCCGCGCCGACGACATGGACGTGAACATCACCAAGGAGAAGAAGCTCACCAATATGCGCTCCTCCACGGCCGACACGTTCGAGTCGATGACGCCGTCGCGTCAGCTCACCCTGGAGGAGTCGCTCGAGTTCGCCCGTGAGGACGAGTGCGTGGAGGTCACCCCCGAGGCCGTTCGCATTCGCAAGGTCGAGCTCGACGCCACCGCCCGCGGCCGCGCGGCGGCGCGCCTGAAGCGGCAGGACGCCTGACCGCACCGGCGACGGGCGGCAGCCGAGCCGCCGGCTCAGGCGAACAGGCTCGCCCCAATGTACGAGCCTTCGCGAGCGCCGGGAGGCACGGCGAAGAGCGCGGAGCCCACATGCTTCACGTACTCGTTCATGGCGTCGTTGCGGGCGAGCTGTGACTGGATCGGGATGAACTGCTTGCGCGGGTCCCGCTGGAACGCGATGAAGAACAGGCCGGCGTTCAGGCGGCCGAGTTCGTCGTTGCCGTCGACGAAGTTGTAGCCGCGGCGGAGGAGCTGGGCGCCGTTGTTCGTGCTCGGGTGTGCGAGGCGGACGTGCGAGTCCGGGTCGATCTTGGTGCCCCCGGCGGCGGCGAGGGCCAGGAAGTTCGGCTCCGTGAACTCGGTGCCGCCCGAGAGCGGGGCGCCCTCGCCCTTGTCCCGGCCGATGACACGCTCCTGTTCGCCGAGCTGCTGGCGGTCCCAGGTCTCGATCGTCATGCGGATCTTGCGGGCGACGAGGTAGGAGCCGCCCGCCATCCACTCGCTCCCGTCCGCTCGCGCCGCCCAGACCTGCCTGGTGACGGCGGAGGTGTCCTCGGAGGTGATGTTGGCCGTGCCGTCCTTGAAGCCGAACAGGTTGCGCGGGGTCGTCTGGCTGCGCGAGGTGGACGAGGTGCGGCCGAACCCGAGCTGCGACCAGCGGATGGCAGCGCGGCCGAAGGCCATGCGGGAGAGGTTCCGGATGGCGTGGACGGCCACCTGCGGGTCTTCGCCGCAGGCTTGCACGCACAGGTCACCGCCGGTGTACTGGTCGAGCAGCGCATCGCCGGGGAAGTGCGGCAGGTCGACGAGCGCCGCGGGCCGCCGGCTGGCGATGCCGAACCGGTCGTCGCCCGCGGCGGAGGTGAAGAGGGTGGGGCCGAACCCGAACGTGATGGTCAGGCCGCCCGCGGGCAGGCCCAGCGCCTCGCCGGTGTCGTCCGGGGGCGTGTCGAGCGGCCCGGAGGCGGGCCCGCCCCTGCCCGCCGGCTTCCCCTGCGTCATCCGGGCGGCGGCGGTCGTCCAGTCCTGGAGCAGCCCGATCAGCCCCGCGCGGGTGAGATCGGCGGCGACATCGAATGCGGCGAAGTGGAGCCGGTCTTGGACGGGCGTCGTGATGCCCGCCTGATGGTCGCCGTAGAACGGGTAGGTGGTCGTAGCGCCCGCGGTGTCCGGGCCGGCGATCGCGTGCTCGGCCGCCGCGCCGGCTCCGAACCCGACGACGCCCGCCCCCACTGCCGCCCCGGCCAGCCCCAGCATCTCGCGCCGGGAGAAGCCGGGGGAGGCCGGGGCTTCCCCGGCGGTTTTCTCGCTCACGCGCCTTCTACCGCCGTTCCTTGACCAGGATCGAGGTGAGCTGGCTGAGCGGCTCGCTGAGCGCGTTCACTTTGTTAGACAGCTCCTTCACCTGCGCGGTGCTCAGCTGCGTGTAGCTCACATAGCTCTCGCCGGAGGCGTACTGGCTCAGCAGCTTGCCGATGGCGGCGAACTCGGCGTCGAGCTTCTTCGCCATCGCTTTGCCAGCGTCGCCTCTCCCCACCAGGACGCTGCGAACCGTCTCGTAGGAGACCTGCGCACCGTCGACGTTCGCTGCGAAGTCCCAGAGGTCGGTGTGAGAGAAGGTCTCCTCCTCACCGCTGATCTTGCTCCCCGCGACCTCTTCCATCAGGCTGGAGGCCCCGTTGGAGATCTGGTTGAGGGTGAGGGAGAAGCCCTTCGCGTAGACGAGGTCGTAGAGCCGCTTGGTGTCCGAGACGAGTCGGTCGCCGAGCTGTTTGAGATCGGCGGCGCTGGACGGGGTGTGCCCGGCGGGAGCCCACAGATCCTTCTCGATGCGGTGCCAGCCGGTCCAGCTCTGGCCCTGCTCCAGGTCGGCCTCGCGGAGGTCGAGCGCGGGGTCGATGTCCCCGAACTGCTCGGCGGTCGGCTCGATGCGTTCGTAGTGCCGACGCGCCGCCGGGTACTGGGCGCGGGCGGCGGCGGCGTCGCCCGCCTCGTAAGCAGCAGCGAAGGTCTGCGTGGCGCTCAGCAGCTGGCCGGCTTGGTCCTTCACGTAGCCCGTGTAGTTCGTGACCGCCTGCTGGATCTGTTTCGTCTCGCTGGCGGTCTTGGTGTCGTCGGAGCCCTTCGTGACGGAGAACGCGGCGAGAGAAGTCGGGCTGCCGACCATCCCCTTCTTGCACGCGGTGAAGTAGCGGCCCTCGGCGAGTTGGACGACGTACTGCACTGTCGTGCCGGGGCCGATGTTCTCCTTCTCCCCCGCGATGTGCAGCTTGTCCGAAGCGAGCACCTCGAACTCGTTCACGTCGGTGCCCTTGTTCGTCACCTGGAACGTGACGGGTCCGGAGGGGGCGCTCGCCGTGCCGACCGTGCATTTCTCATCGCGGAGGGTGACCAGGATGGCCTCGCCGGTCGTTCCGGCACTGCCTCCGCCGGGGTTGTTCGGCACACAGCCGGTGAGGGCGAGCGCGAGGGCGGCGGTTCCGGCGAGGGCGGCGGCGATCGTGCCGCGCGGGCGGAGACGGGGCATAGGGATGCTGTGCTTTCTGCTCGGAGGCGGGGGATCGCTGCGGGGTGTCAGGAGGAGACGGGTTCGTGCTGTGCGACCGCCGTTTCTTGCGGTTTCGCGGGGACAGCGCGGCGTGAGGCGCGGCGCTGCCGGAAGAGGAAGAACGACACCACGACGATGTATCCGGCCCACGCGGCGACCTGCAGCCAGGTGGGGGACGGGGTGAAGTTCACGATGCCGGCGAGGGCGGTGCCGTACCAGCTGGACGCGGAGGCGATTCCGCTGATGTCGTAGGCGTGGACGTTGGTTCCCGGGAGGATGCCCGCCTCCTGTAGGTCGCCGAGGCCGTAGGCGAGAACGCCGCCGGCGACGAGCACCAGGAAGGCGCCCGTCCAGGCGAAGAACGACCCCAGGTTGATCCGCACCATCCCGCGGTAGAGCAGGAATCCGACGACCGCGGCGGTGATCAGCCCGAGTGTCGCGCCGACGACCGGCTCCCAGCCGCCGCCGACGCTGGCGACGGTGGCCCACACGAACAGGGCCGTTTCGACGCCCTCGCGCCCGACGCTCAGCATGGCGAGCACGACCACGCCCCAGCCCGCGCCGACGAGCGCCGCGTCCAGGCGGTTCTCGAGGGTGGAGGTCAGCGAGCGGGCCGTCTTGCCCATCCAGAAGATCATCCAGGTGACGAAGCCCACCGCGACGAGCGACAGGGCGCCGCCGACGGCCTCCTGCGCCTCGAAGCTCAGTCCGTACGGGCCCCAGGTGAGCAGCGCGCCGATCCCGAGCGGGACGATCAGGGCGACGCCGACCCCGAGCCACAGCTTCGGGAGGATGTCGGTGCGGCCGGTCTTCGCCGCGTACGCGACGAGGATGGTGACGATGAGCGCCATTTCGAGACCTTCGCGGAGGCCGATCAGGTAGTTCGCGATCACAGGGGAACCTTGCCGGTGGAGGTTTCGGAGGGAGGGTTTCGGGCTGGTCAGGTAAGGCTAACCTTATCTGCCTGACTGATTTTAGAGCACGGTTCCGGATCGTGTCCAGAGTATGATGCGATCATGCTCAGCCGGATCGTCAGCGCGGTTCTGCTCCTGCTCCTCGGCGCGATCGTCGGCGGTGTCGGGACGGTCGTCCACCCGATCGCCCTCGAATGGGGTGTGTCGATCCCGCTCGGCCTGATCGGGTCCTTGCTCGCCGTCGCTGCGCTGCTCGCCGGGCTGCGATTCCTCGGTCACAGCCGTGTGCCCGCCGCTCTGGCGGCGGCCGGAACGCTCGGCACGATCCTGCTCTTCGCGCAGCAGAGCCCCGGCGGCTCGGTGCTCGTCCCGGACGATGCGCTCGGGCAGAGCTGGCTCGTCGCGCCCTTCCTGATCGTCGCCGTCGCCCTCGCCTGGCCCGACCTCTCGCGACGTAGAGCGGAGCCAGCCCTCTGAACCGTGCGGGCCCCGCCGAAACGGCCGGGACGGCATAAGCTAGACAGGTAGCTTCGAAGCGTTTCTGCGAAGGGATCAGAACCACCGTGACCTATGTCATCGCCCTCCCGTGCGTCGATGTGAAAGACCGGGCCTGTATCGACGAGTGCCCTGTCGACTGCATCTACGAGGGTGAACGGTCGCTGTACATCCACCCCGACGAGTGCGTCGACTGCGGCGCCTGCGAGCCGGTCTGCCCGGTCGAGGCCATCTACTACGAAGACGACCTCCCCGAAGAGTGGGCCGACTACTACAGGGCCAATGTCGAGTTCTTCGACGATATCGGCTCGCCCGGTGGCGCGGCCAAGGTGGGCGTCATCGCGAAGGACCACCCGATCATCGCCGCGCTCCCGCCCCAGGCGCACTGACGTGGCACGGCAGGAGCTCCCGGACTATCCCTGGGACCTCATGGCGCCGTACGCCGCCCGCGCGCGCGAACACGCCGACGGTCTCGTCGACCTCTCCGTCGGCTCCCCGGTGGACGCCACACCCGCGCTGATCCGCGATGCGCTCGCCGCGGCGACCGATGCGCACGCCTATCCGCAGACGGCCGGCACACCGGCCCTCCGCGAGGCCATCGTCGCCTGGTTCGAGCGCCGCCGCGGCGTCCCCGGGCTCAGCGCCGAGAACGTCCTGCCGACCATCGGCTCGAAGGAGCTCGTCGCCTTGCTGCCGTTCTTCCTCGGGCTCGGCGAAGGGGATGCCGTGGTGCATCCGCGCGCGGCCTACCCCACCTACGCCATCGGCGCCGCGATCGCCGGAGCCACCGCTGTGGCGAGCGATGACCCGGCCGAGTGGCCGGAGGGCACCCGGCTCGTCTGGCTCAACAGCCCCGGCAACCCGGACGGGCGCGTCCTGTCCGTGGATCAGCTGCGTGCTGCCGTCGCGCGCGCCCGGGAGCTCGGCGCGTACCTGGCGAGCGATGAGTGCTACGCCGAGCTGGGGTGGGAGCCACCGTGGGATGCGCAGCGCGTCCCGAGCGTCCTGGACCCGCGGGTGCTCGGCGAGGAACGCCGCGGCGTCCTGGCCGTCTACTCGCTCAGCAAGCAGTCGAACCTCGCCGGCTACCGAGCCGCGTTCGTGGCGGGCTGTCCCACCCTCGTCGCTCGCCTCACCACCGTGCGGAAGCACGCCGGCCTCATGCTGCCCGCTCCGCTGCAAGCCGCGATGGTGGACGCTCTGGGCGACGACGAGCATGTGGCCGCACAGCGTGCCCGCTACGCCGCCCGCCGCGCGCAGCTGAAGCCCGCGCTGGAGGCGGCCGGTTTCCGCGTCGATCGCAGCGAGGCCGGCCTGTACCTCTGGGCCACCGAGGGCCGCGACGCCTGGGAGACCATCGGCCGGCTCGCCGGACTCGGCATCCTGGGCGGACCGGGGCACTTCTACGGCGACCACTACCCCCAGCATGTGCGTCTCTCGCTCACCGCGACCGACGAGCGGATCGCGGCCGGAGCCGCGCGGCTGCGGGCTTTTGGATACTCCCTCTAAAAGCACGGCTGCCCTTTTGCGCGAGGCAACAGTTGTCTCCCGGGTTGGCTAGGCTGTACCAGCACGATCATTGTGCAGCGCTGCCCCCATCGGCGCACGAAATCCAGCAACTTTCACAGGAGGCGTTGTGAGCGGACTCGGCACCGAGAAAGCCCAGGCGGAGCAGAGCGGCCCCGGCCGCGAGGGGACGCCGACCGCGTCCCTGACCTACCCGGGCGGTGTGGCCGAGTTCCCGATGCTGCCGAGCAGCCAGGGACCCGGCAGCATCGACCTCTCCAGCCTCACCCGCCAGACCGGGCTGACCAGTCTGGACTACGGCTTTGTCAACACCGCCGCCACCCGCTCCTCGATCACCTACATCGACGGCGACGCCGGGATTCTGCGCTACCGCGGTTACCCGATCGAGCAGCTGGCCGCCAACTCCACCTTCCTCGAGGTGGCCTGGTTGCTCATCCACGGTGAGCTGCCGAACGCCTCGGAGCTCGCGGACTTCGACGCGCGCATCCGTCGTCACACGCTCCTCCACGAGGATCTGCGCCGCTTCTTCAGCGCGCTCCCGCACGACGCGCACCCGATGTCGGTGCTCTCCAGCGCGGTCTCCGCGCTGTCGACCTTTTACCAGGACTCGCTGAGCGTCCACGACCCGGAGCAGGTGGAGCTCTCCACCATCCGCCTCCTCGCGAAACTGCCGGTCATCGCGGCCTACGCTCACAAGAAGAGCGTCGGTCAGGCGTTCCTCTACCCGGACAACTCGCTGAGTTTCGTGGACAACTTCCTCCGCCTCAACTTCGGTACGCTGGCCGAGCCGTACGAGGTGAACC
The DNA here is from genome assembly GCF_000470775.1 of Leifsonia xyli subsp. cynodontis DSM 46306. Lineage (NCBI taxonomy): Bacteria > Bacillati > Actinomycetota > Actinomycetes > Micrococcales > Microbacteriaceae > Leifsonia > Leifsonia xyli. Next base: position 1,773,447 of record NC_022438.1, on the reverse strand, counting down.
CGGTGCTCTCCCGTGCGCTGGAACGTCTGCTCATCCTGCACGAGGACCACGAGCAGAACGCCTCCACGTCGACGGTCCGCCTCGTCGGGTCGACCCAGGCCAACCTGTTCGCTTCCGTCTCCGCCGGCATCAATGCCCTCTACGGTCCGCTTCACGGTGGCGCCAATGAGGCGGTGCTGCAGATGCTCGCCGGCATCCGCGACTCGGGCGAGGGCGTTCAGAAGTTCGTCGAGCGTGTCAAGAACAAGGAGTCCGGCGTCAAGCTCATGGGCTTCGGCCACCGCGTCTACAAGAACTTCGATCCCCGGGCCAGGCTCGTCAAGCAGTCCGCGGACGAGGTTCTCGACGCTCTGGGCGTCCATGACCCGCTTCTCGACATCGCCAAGGAGCTTGAGGAAGTCGCTCTCGCCGACCAGTACTTCATCGACCGCAAGCTCTACCCGAATGTGGACTTCTACACCGGTGTGATCTACAAGGCGATGGGCTTCCCGACCCGGATGTTCACCGTGCTCTTCGCCATCGGACGCCTCCCCGGCTGGATCGCCCACTGGCGCGAGATGATGCTCGACCCGGGCACGAAGATCGGCCGCCCCCAGCAGCTTTACGTGGGCTCCCCCGAACGCAGCTGGCCGTCCTCCCGCTGACGCGCTCCCCGTCGCCATCCCCTCCAGTGAGGAGGAGAGAGTCCTCGCGTGAGGGGGAGGACGCGGGGCAGGTCAGGGTGTGAGGCGGAGGGTCTGCGTGGCTGCCTCGCGGGACGCGGCCGGAGTGAACGGCCAGGGCCGGGTCTGGCCGCGAACCCACAGGGCGGTCTGATCGGCGTAGTGCGGGTCGAAAGCGTGGCCGGACGCTCCGGTGAGATTGACCCAGGTGCTCCGGTCGAAGTCCGCGAGGTCGATCACCATCCGCATGGACGGGACGTGGCCCACTTCGTAGCCGGCGGACGCATCCCAGCCGGTCGCGTTCACGATGCTGGAGCCGCCGCCGACACGGTACGGTCCGCGATTGAACAGCCACTCGACCGGGGCGATCCCGGACGTCCCGAAGCTCGCGTTCGTGAGTTCCAGGGTGTGGAGGCTGCCCCAGCGCCACGAGGACGGATCGCCGCCGAGCCGCTGGACCGCCTCCTTCCAGGCGGCGTTCCCCGCGTGTTCGATCATGTCGTCGCGACCGGCGACGCCGAGCGTGCTGTCCGTCCACCATTCCGAGCCGGGCTCTGAGACCAGAGTCTGCACCACCCGGAACCAGCGGTCCCCGCCGTCCGGTGGCGCGGAGGCGGGAAGCTTCCTGCCGAAGGCGTCCGCGAGCAGGTTCTTCCAGAAGACGGCGAAATAGGCGGCTGCCGCGCTGTCGGCGTCGTCGCCGTAGTCCCACCCGGTCAGCAGCCGGGCAGCCTTGGCCATCCCCGAGGCCGGGTCCGCTCTGTTCCCGATCGCGATGATGAGCGGGGCCAGGGTCGCGGCGTTCGCATCGTAGGTGTCCGCCTGGATCGCCCTCATCTCCGCCGCCGTCACCTTCTTCTCTGCGGAGAGCAGCCTCTGCAGGCGCACGTCGATCTGCTTGGCGCGGTAACCGGCGTCCCAGTCTCGCGTGATCAGCTGCGGGAACTCGGGGCCCACCGCCGCATTGTTCGCGGTGACAATGTACCCGCGCGGCGGATTGAGCACGCTCGGCAGTTCGTCGTACGGGATACTGCCCACCCACCCGTACCGGCTCGTCCAGCCGGGAACCGGCATCGTGCCCTCTTCGCTCGCGCGGATGGGCACGGCGCCGGGAGCCTGATAGCCGATGTTGCCGTCCACATCGGCGTAGAGCAGGTTCTGCGACGGCACCTGGAACGAGGCCGCTGCGGCCCGGAAGCTCGGCCAGTCGCGGGCGACGTTGAAGGCGAAGATGGCGCTCGGAGTCGGCCCCGGCGTCAGCGCCGTCCACTGTAGCGACAGCTGGTGCTCCGGTGCGGGCCTGCCCAGCGCCGCGGCTTCGTGCTCGGCGATCGTCCTGTAGGCGCTGTTGAGATCGGTGACGATCGGCCCGTGTCGGGTCGAGCGGACGGTGAGGTCCACGTCCTCGCCGCCGGCGACCCTGATCGTCTCCGAGCGGATCGTGAGCGGAACCTGGGCGCCGTCGTATTCTTAGGTGTTCGTATCGCTGTCGACTCTCTCCACGTACAGATCGGCGACATCCGGCCCGAGGTTCGTGAACCCCCACGCGATCCGCTCGTTGTGCCCGATGACGACGCCCGGGAAGCCGGAGAACCCGAACCCGGAGACAGCGAACGGGCACTCCGCCGTGACCGTCGCGCACCGCAGTCCGATCTGGTACCAGACCGACGGCATCGAGGCGCCGAGGTGCGGGTCGTTCGCGAGCAGTGGTTTGCCGGTCGCCGTGTGGTCCCCGGACACCACCCACGAGTTCGAGCCGATGTCCGTGCCCGCGGGTCCCATCGGCTTCGGCAGCCGCCGCAAGGCTCGTCGCCACCTGCTGCAGCCCGTCGCGGTAGTCCGCGACGGGCACCGTCGCCCGCCCCGCCGGTCCGTCCGTCGCCGACCGGGTGCTCCCGTCGGCCCCGCTCCCGTCGGCTCCGTTCCCCTCTGCCTCGCCCGTGCCCGGACCGCCTCCGGCCGCGGGCGCCGCTGCACCGCCGCCCGGCTCCGTGATCGTGGGATGCGCGGCATAGTCGTACCCGGGGTGCAGTTCGGCGACCTGCTGGGGCGTCAGCGTCGTCGAGAGCAGAGCCCGGTCGATCTCGTCTTCGAGGTTGGAGCGGAGGTCCCACGCCATCGCTTTCAGCCAGGCGACCGAGTCGGCCGGCGTCCACTCCGCGGGGGAGTATCCGGGGTTCTGCAGACCGAGCACCGCGTACTCCAGGGAGATCTCCGCCCCCCCCTGTGCCCCGCGAGGTAGGCGTTCACCCCGTCGGCGTAGTCCTGGTAGTAGCGCAGGCTCGTCTCGTCGAGCAGCTCCACCTCCTGCTCCGCGATGTTTCGCCAGCCCAGTGTGCGGATGAACGTGTCGGTGGGCACCTGGCTGGCGCCGAAGAGCTCCGAGAGACGGCCCGCGGTGACATGCCGCCGGAAGTCCATCTCCCAGAAGCGGTCCTGGGCATGCACGTACCCCTGCGCCCGGAACAGGTCGTCGGCGGTCTGCGCGGTGATCTGCGGCACCCCCGCCGAGTACCCTGGTCACGGTCACGGGTTTCGTCAGACCGGAGAGCGTCAGCGTGCCGGAGGTCTGCGGGAAGGACCGGGTGACCGTCCACACCCCGATCCCGCCCGCGATCGCGACGATCACGAGGAGCACGGCGAGCGCGACCCCCACGGTCCGGAGCGCCCGGTGGCGCTTTCTCAGTCGGGGAGTGTCGTCGCCCACGGTAGGTCCTCACGCTTGGTGCTGGTCGCGTTCCTCGGACTGTAACGCATAGCGGCGACGCGCTCGCGGTCGAAGCCGGAATCGGTGGACAACGCGTTATGTTTCAGCGTCTGTGGAGAAGGATTCGCGTGTCAGCGGGTAGCGATCCCCGAGCGGTGGCGCCGCTCACGCCTCCGCCCTGTCCTCGGCTGTCTCCGCAGCGGCCGTGATGAAATCGTGACCGAAGACTCCCGTTTCGACCCTCGATTTCGGCCCCGGCGTGTCGGACCCTTGACATACGCTGCAAGTACCGTTTCAGAGCAGGCGCTTTCGAATCGGCTCGCGACGGCGCCGGGTCGGCCGGAGAAGGGGGGAGGGCATGCCACAGCTGCTTCCCCTGCGTCTGCTCGAGACCGTCGGAATCCGTCTGCCCTCGGCACAGGCCGTGGCAGCCGAGGCGGAGAATCCGGCCGCCGGGAGCGACGCGGCGACAGAACGCGCCGTGACGACCCCACGGCCCGCCGCTCCCGCATCCCTCGCCGCCTCGGCCGCTCCCTCGTCCGCCGTTGACGAGCCTTCCGCCGTCTCCCCTTCGTCCGCAGGCGAGCCCTTCACCGATATCGGCGGTCCGCCCGACATCAACCCCCGTTTGGACTCCACTGGCCCGCTCTCGATCATCGCGCCCCGGCCCATCGGCGAGTCCGACCTCGCGGTCCACCCGCTCTCCCTCGGCGCCAGTGTCTTCGGTTGGACGGCCAACAGCGAGACTTCCCTCGCCATCCTCGATCGGTTCGCTGCGCTCGGCGGCGATTTCATCGACACGGCCGACAGCTACGTCGGCGGTCGCAGCGAAGTGCTGATCGGTCAGTGGATGCGCAAGCGCGGAAACCGCGACGATCTCGTCGTCGCCACCAAAGTCGGCCGCCACCACGAGAACCCCGGCCTCGGCCCGGTCAGTATCGTCCGCGCCGTCGAGTCCTCGCTGGAGCGTCTACAGACCGATCGCATCGACCTGCTCTACTTCCACGACGACGACCCCGACATCCCCCTGGCGGACAGCCTCGCAACGGCCGAGTGGCTGATCGAGACCGGGAAGGTCCGTTATCTCGCCGCCTCGAACTTCAGCGCCGACCGGCTGATCGAGGCGCGCATCCTGGCCTCCTCCGGCCTCCCGAAGTTCGTGGCGATCCAGACCCCGTACAACCTCATGCACCGTGCCGAGTTCGAGAGTGCGCTGCGCATCGTCGCGGCGGCGCAGGGCCTCGCGGTCATGCCCTGCTACGCGCTCGCCAACGGTTTCCTGACGGGTAAGTATCGCTCGAAGAGCGATCTGACCGCCGGCGCCCGGAGCGTCCGCGCGTCGGCCTACGTCAACCGCCGGGGGATGCGCGTCCTTGCTGTGCTCGACCGCATCGCCGCCGAGCAGGGCGTCGCCCCGGCGAGCATCGCCATCGCCTGGCTGCTCGCCAAGCGCACGATCGTCGCCCCGGTCGCGAGCGCCAGCCGTCCGGAGCAGGTCGACGCCCTGCTCGCCGCCGCCGGTGTCCGCCTCGCGCGCACTCAGATGCGGGAGCTGGACCGCGTCTCGGAGTAGATCTCAGGCCTCCGAGAGAATCCGCTCCAGCGACCGGTGCAGCGCGGCGCCCGCGGCGATCGGGTCACCGACGTAGCCTCCCGCCATTGCCCCGTCACAGGCCAGGATCAGATCGTCGGTGGCATCTCCGGGGTGCGCGTGCCCGATCTCGCGGAACAGCTCTTCGATCCGCTTCGCGTACCAGTCCCGGTGGGCGGTCACGGCGATGCGCACCGGATGGCTCTCCTCGGCGAACTGCGCGGCCGCGTTGATGAAGGGGTCGCCGCGGAACTCCGGGCGGACCGCCTCCGCGGTGATCGAGTCGACGAGGGCCCGGGCGATGTCGCGCGGGTTGGACCGCTCCTGCTCCTGTCGGGCGAACCACTCGCGCCCCTGGCGATCGCGCCCCTCGACGTACGCGATGATGAGGAGATCCTTCGACCGAAAGTGCTTGTAGAACGTCGCCTTCGTCACTTTCGCGCCGGCGATGATGCGGTCGACTCCGACCGTGTGGATGCCTTCCTGATAGAAAAGTTCATCCGCTGTGGCGAGGATTTTGATCTTCGACGGTGCGGGCGGCCGGATGGTCGCTCGGGCGCTTACGACCATCCGGCACGACTCCTTCTGTCGGGGAGGCTGTGACCTCCGTGTGTTCTGAGAACCGCCTGGACCGGCTTTCGGGGGATCGTCGGTCCGGGTGATTGGAAACCAGTATATAGATAGACAGAATATTCTGTTTGTCCTCAATTTGTTCACTCAGTGTTTTGGGGCCTCTGGCGTAGGGTTGAGAGGATGAATAGCGCAGTTGACCTTTCGCTCGGTTCGGCCGATCTCACCTTTGCTGCTTCCGGCGACGCGCTGGTCCGACGGACGATTCTGCCGAGTGGTGTCCGCATCCTCAGTGAGCGGGTCCCCGGAGCCAGGAGCACGACGCTCGGCTATTGGGTCTCGGTCGGCTCGCGCGACGAACAAGAAGGTGTCCCCGGCAGTCTCGGCTCCACGCACTTCCTCGAGCACCTCCTGTTCAAAGGGACCGGATCGCGCTCGGCGCTCGACATCGCCGTCGCCTTCGACTCCGTCGGCGGAGAGCACAACGCGATGACCGCCAAGGAGTACACCTGCTATTACGCCAAAGTGCAGGACAGAGACCTCGATATGGCTGTCGAGGTCATCGGCGACATGCTCACCTCCTCGGTGCTTGATCCGGCCGAGTTCGAGAACGAGCGTGCGGTGATCCTCGAGGAGCTGTCGATGGCTGAGGACGACCCGTCCGACGTCGCCAAAGAACGGCTGTTCTCCGCGGTGCTCGGCGAGCACCCGCTCGGCAGGCCGATCGGCGGGCGCCCGGAGACCATCCGGGCGGCGTCCCGCGACGCCGTCTGGAACCACTACCGCGCTAACTATCGCCCGCAGGACCTCGTCGTCACCGCCGCGGGAGCGGTCGATCACGATCTGCTCGTCGCGGACGTCCAGCGCGCGCTCGACGTCGCCGGCTGGGACCCCGCCGCGGCGGCGAGCCCGGTCGTACGCCGCACCGCCGCGCCGGCCGCCATCCGCCGCGCTGCCGCTGTGGTCACGGTCGAGCGCCCCACCGAGCAGGTCAACCTGCTCGTCGGCGTCCCCGGCATCGTGGTCTCAGACAACCGGCGCACCACTATGAGCGTCCTCAACTCCATCCTCGGCGGCGGGATGTCGAGCCGCCTCTTTCAGGAGGTCCGCGAGAAGCGCGGCCTCGCCTACGCGGTCTTCTCTTTCTCCGGCTCCTACTCCGACGCCGGGGTTTTCGGGCTCTACGCGGGCTGTGCGCCCGCCAAGGCCCGGCAAGTCGCCGAGCTTGTTCTCGACGAGTTGCGCCGTCTCGCCGACGGCGGCGTCACGTCCGAGGAACTGAGCCGCGCCGTCGGCCAGCTCTCCGGCGGCACCGCCCTCGCCCTGGAAGACTCCGACACCCGCATGTCGCGTCTCGGACGCGCCGAGATCAGCCTGGGAGAGTTCGCCGACCTGGACGAGAGCCTCCGCAGGCTGCGTCTGGTCACCGCCGACGATGTGCGCGATCTCGCCCGCGATCTCGCTGGCCGGGAGTTCTCCGTCTCGGCTGTCGGGAATGTGACCGACGACACCTTCGCCGGACTCGTCGTCTGACTGCCGTTCGCATCTGCTTTGAACATCTGCTTCGAAAGGTTCCACCGGTGCTCCATTACCTCTACCTCGTGCGTCACGGCGAGCAGCAGGACGCCGAACACGGCCTGCCCGACGGCCCGCTCTCTCCACGCGGAAAGCGTCAGGCGCAGCTCATCGCGGACCGGCTGAGCGGTGTGCCCTTCACGGGCATGTACCACTCGCCGCTCGCGCGTGCCGCAGAGACCGCTGCGATCATCGGCGAGCGGATGCCGGCCCTCGCACCCGAGCCCTCCAGTCTGCTGTTCGACTGCATCCCCTCGGGACCGACCCCGGACATGCCGAAGGCGTTCGAATCGTTCTTCGGTCCGGTGACCGAAGCTGAGATCGAGGCCGGCAGCGCCCAGATGGAGGACGCGGTCCACGAGTTCCTCACACCGGCGCTGGGGGACAGGCACGATCTGCTGGTGACCCACAACTTCGTCATCGGCTGGTTCGTCCGCCATGTCTTCGATGCCCCGTCCTGGCGCTGGCTCGGCCTCAACCAGGCCAATTGCGGCCTCACCATCATCCGCGTCCGCTCGGCGAAGCCCCCGGTCCTCGTCGTCCACAACGACCTCGGTCATCTCCCCGTCGAACTCCGTACCGGCCTCCCCGACCTCCGATCCGTCTGACCCCCTCCATCGGTTCCTCAGTTTTTCCGCTCCGTTCCGGCGTGTCGCCTGAATAACTGAGGAACCGATGGAGAGGGAGAAGAGAGCGGGGGTCAGGGGAGGGGTTTGCGGAGCCAGTCGGTGGCGTTGGGGTTGTCGTTGTAGGGCCGGACGCTCTGGTAGCCGTGTCGCCGGTAGAGGCCGCCGGCCGCCTCTAGCGACGCGTTCGTGTCGAGCACGACCTCGGTCGCGCCGAAACCGCGTGCCCGGCGCTCCAGCTCGGCGAGGAGAGCGCGCCCGAGCCCACGCCCGCGGTGCGCCGGCTTCACCCAGAGGTGCTTCACTTCGTAGCGGACGACAGCCCGGCCCTCCTCCCCGTCCGCGAGCGGGACGGAGAGGACACGGACGCCGCCGCAGCCGGCCTCCTCGGCTTCGTCGGAGGCTAGCAGGAACACCCCCTTCGGCGCCACGAACTGCCCGGGGTCCGGGAATGTGGTCCGGTAGGCGCCCTGCTCCTGCGGGAAAGTGGCGGCGCGCTCGGCGAAGTAGCCGCTCAGCATTCGGCGAGCGGACGCGTCGGTGACGGAGGCCGCGGCAAAGGAGACCATCGGCCCAGCGTAGCGGGCCGCGGGCGGCGGGCGGCGGGTAGGATGAACGGGTGACTATTCGCGTGGCCGTCGCCGGTGCGACCGGAAAACTGGGCAGTGTGGCCGTGCGGCTGATCGAGCGGGCGCACGATCTGGAGCTCGTGGCGGCGCTCGATTCGCGCTCCCCCCTCGAGGACATGCTCGGGGCGGATGTCCTGGTGGACATGACCCTTCCCCGGGTGAGTCCCGGAATCGTCGCGTTCGCGATCGACAACGGCATGAACGTCCTCGTCGGCACCTCCGGCTGGTCGGCGGACCGCATTCTGGACCTTGAGCGCCGGATGGCCCAGCGCCCGGGCGCGGGAGCCGTCGTCATCCCCAACTTCTCCCTCGGCTCCGCGCTCGGCACTCTGTTCGCAACCGTCGCTGCCCGCTTCTTCGACTCCATCGAGATCGTCGAGGTACACGGAGCGGGCAAGGTGGACTCGCCTTCCGGCACCGCCGTGCGCACCGCGGAGCTCATCGGCGCCGCTCGCGCCCAGCGCGGACCGGTGGACGCGCCGCACACCGACCAGCGCGCCCGCGGCCAGCAGGTCGCGAGCGTCCCCATTCACAGCCTCCGGATGTGCGGTGTGGTCGCCGAGCAGCAGGTGATCTTCGGCGGTCCCGGCGAGACTCTAACCCTCCGCCACGACACCGTGAGCCCCGACGTCTACGAGGCCGGAATCCTGCTCGCCGTCCGCGCGGCCGCGACGGCGACCGGTGTGACCGTCGGCCTCGACAAGCTGATCGATCTGGGCATCGCGGGTCCGGACGGAGAGCTGCCGCGCCCGACCGTCCGAGAAGACTAGGACTCCGCTGTGCGCAACCGCATCGCTGCGCTCGTTATGGCGCTTCTCCTGCTGGTGTACCTCGTGCTCGTGTTCCAGCGCGCCATCCTGCTGCTCGTCAGCGGGAAGAGCATCGGCGTCGCGATGGGCGTCGCCCTGCTGGTGCTGCCGGTCATCGCAGCGTGGGCGATCGGCCGGGAGCTGCTGTTCGGCGCGCGCGCCGAACAGCTCGTCAAACTTATGGCCGCCGAGGGGACCCTGCCCGTCGACGACCTGCCGCACCGCGCGAGCGGCTGGCCGGTGCGGGACGCCGCCGATGCGGAGTTCCCGCAGTACAAGGCGGAGGTCGAGGCGCAGCCGGAGAGCTGGCGAGCCTGGTTCCGTCTCGGGCTCGCTTACGATGCGAGCGGCGACCGTCGCCGGGCCCGGGCGGCGCTGCGGGAGGCGATCGGACTCTGGCGGGCCGAGCAGAAGGCCGCGCGGATCTGAGGGGCGGTCTCCGTCATCTCGCCGCGACGAGTTCTGTCATGGCCTCGGCCACGGTCTCGTCCCGGAACGCGAAGCCGTCCGCCAGCAGCCGCTTGGGGACGACGCGCTGACTGGCGAGCAGCAACTCGCGTCCCGCTTCGCCCAGCGCGGCCTTCACGGCGAACTCCGGCAGCGGAAGCCGGTACGGGCGGTGGACGGCGGCGGCGAGCGCACGGAGCACGGTGCCTGCGGTCGCCGGGGTCGGGCCGACCAGATTGACCGGACCTGTCAGCTCGGAGGTGAGCAGGTGGACCAGAGCGGCCGCCTCGTCGCGCAGGCTCACCCACGGCCAGTTCTGGCCGCCGCCCGCGATAGGTCCGAGGAGGCCGAGTCTCGCCATCGGCAGCAGCGGGGCCATCGCGCCGCCCGGGCCGATCACGACGCCGGTCCGGGCGGTGACCACCCGCGTGCGTTCGGGAGCCAGGTGTGCCGCCGCCTCCCAGGCTTCGACGACATCGGAGAGGAACCCTGTGCCCTTGGCCGACTCTTCGGTCAGCGTCTTTCCCGGCTGGTCGCCGTAGAAACCCACCGCTGAGGCGCTGACGAACACCGCCGGTGGGTTCGCCGCTTGGCGCATCGCGTCGGTCAGGGTCGTGGTCGCGTCCAGCCGGGAGCTCCGGATGCGGCGTTTGTGCGCCGCTGTCCAGGGCAGCCGGTTCAGGGAGGCGCCGGAGAGGTTGACCACGGCGTCGGCGCGGTCCATCAACGCCACGTCGATCATCCGCGTCTCCGGCGACCAGTGGAAGTCGTCCGCCTCTTCCGGCTCGTGCCGGACGAGGCGCAGCACCTCGTGCCCCGCGTCGACGAGCTGCCGTCGCAGTTCACTGCCGATCAGTCCGGACCCTCCGGCGACGAGCACCCGCATTCCGGCCATCCCTTCTTCGGACCCGCCGCTCAGGCCAGGCTGGCGTCGAGCGTGATGGGGATGCCGACGAGAGCCCGGGAGACCGGGCAGCTGCTCTTGGCCTCCTCCGCGATGCGGTGGAAGTCCTCCCCGGAGATGCCGGGCACCGTCGCGACGACCGTGAGGCGGCTGCCGGTGATCCCCTCCGCGGGGTCGAACGTGACCGCAGCGGTGGTCTTCACGCTCTCGGCCGCCGTGCCGAATCCGGCGAGCGCGTGCGAGAGCGCCATCGAGAAGCACGCCGCGTGGGCGGCGCCCAGCAGTTCCTCCGGCGTCGTCGTTTCGGCGCCGCCCTGGGAGCGGGCCTTCCAGTTGACCGAGAGGGAGGCGGCGTTCGAGGAGTCGAGCGTGACGGTGCCCGATCCCTTCATGAGATCGCCGCTCCAGACAGTGGTGGATGTGCTGGTGACGGGCATGTGGCCTCCTGTCCTGACCGTGTCGTTCGCGCACGGTCCGCGACCAGACTACTGGCGGCGTCCGTCGGGTCCGTCCCGCGTTCGGGGGATTCTCGGTTTGGGCGATCGGGAGGCGGAATCGCGCCCCTCCACCGGCCGGCGGGACACGCGGGTTCTCCGCCGATCCACCGGCGAGGCAGCGGCGTGCTCGCCGGACCCGATAGCCTGGACCGCATGGCTCCTCCCTCCGCGAATCCCTTCGGGCAGGTCCTCGTCGCCCTGGTCACGCCCTTCACCGCCGACGGCGAGGTCGACTGGGCCGGCGTGGAGAAGCACATCGACGACGTGATCACCGCCGGGGCGGACGGCATCGTGGTGACGGGGACGACGGGTGAGACCTCGACGCTGACCGACCCGGAGAAACTGCGTCTCGTCGAGGTCGGCAAGTCCGTCTCCTCCGGCCGAGCCAAGATCATCACCGGCGGCGGCTCCAACGAGACCGCGCACGCGATCCAGCTCTACCGCCAGAGCGAGAAGGCCGGAGCCGACGGCGTCATGGTCGTCACGCCGTATTACAACAAGCCGACTCAAGCCGGCATCCTGACCCACTTCCGCATGATCGCGGACTCGACGGACCTTCCGGTCATCCTGTACGATATCCCGGGGCGCACCGGCATCCCCATCACGTACGAGACCATCCTGCGCATCGCCAAGCACCCCAATGTGCTCGCCATCAAAGACGCGAAGGGCGACTTCAGCGAGGTCAGCCACGTGCTCAACCAGACCGACCTGATGTACTTCTCCGGCGACGATGCCAACGTGCTCCCGCAGCTCGCGATCGGCGCGACCGGTCTCATCGGCGTCACAGCGAACATCGCCACGACGCCGTACCGCCAGATCGTGGACGCGATCAACGCGGGCGACCTCGCCACTGCCACGGCTGCGCACCAGAAGCTCGAGCCCCTGGTCCGCGCCGTGATGACCCACGTCCCCGGCACCGTCGCGGCCAAGTACATCCTGCACGGCCTCGGCCGCATCTCCAGCCCCCGCGTACGCCTGCCGCTGGTGGGCCCGGAGGAGTGGGAGGCCGCGCAGATCGAAGACGAGCTCGACCTCCTGAAAGACATCCCCGGCGTCGACTTCTCGAACTTCCGGCCCGACCGCAACGCAGCCGCGGGCGGAGCGCTGCCGAAGGTCGCCGGGACCACACGGTAGTAAAGCCGCTCGGAGCGGCACAGCAATCCCGGGTACACGCCCGGACAACTTTCGTATTGGAGGGGCAGATGCCCACTTTCGTGACCGAACCTCCCGCTCTGGAACCGGGAACGCTTCGGATCGTCCCCACGGGCGGCCTCGGTGAGATCGGCCGGAACATGACCGTCTTCGAGTATGAGGGCAAACTCCTCATCGTCGACTGCGGCGTTCTGTTCCCCGAGCCGGATCAGCCCGGCGTCGACCTCATCCTGCCGGACTTCGCGCCGGTCCGCGATCGGCTGGACGACGTGCTCGGCGTCGTGCTGACGCACGGCCACGAAGACCACATCGGAGCCGTGCCCTATCTGCTGAAGCTCCGGGCGGACATCCCGCTCATCGGCTCCGGCCTGACCCTCGCGCTGGTGGAGGCGAAGCTCAAGGAACACCGCATCAAGCCCTACACGCTCACCGTGGCCGAGGGCCAGCACGAGCAGCTGGGGCCGTTCGACCTCGAGTTCGTCGCGGTCAACCACTCCATCCCGGACGCGCTCGCCGTGGCCATCACCACCCCGGCCGGTACCGTGCTGCACACGGGCGACTTCAAGATGGATCAGCTGCCGCTGGACGACCGTATCACCGACCTGCGCGCTTTCGCGCGCCTGGGCGAGCGCGGCGTCGACCTCTTCCTGGTCGACTCGACCAATGCCGATGTCCCGGGGTTCACTCCGCTGGAGCGCTCGATCGGCCCGGTGCTCGACGCCGTCATCGCGCGCGCTCCGCGCCGGGTGATCGTCGCGAGCTTCTCAAGCCATGTCCACCGGGTGCAGCAGGTCCTGTACGCCGCTGCTGCGAACGGTCGCCGCGTTGCCCTGCTGGGCCGCTCGATGGTCCGCAACATGACCATCGCCTCCGAACTCGGCTACCTCCAGGTGCCGGAGGGCGTGCTGATCGACTACAAGAAGGCCGCAGACCTGCCGGACGACAAGATCGTCTACATGTCCACCGGTTCCCAGGGCGAACCGATGGCCGTTCTCGCCCGGATGGCCAACCTCGACCACCAGATCGAGGTGGGTCAGGGCGACACGGTCGTCCTCGCTTCCAGCCTCATCCCCGGCAACGAGAACGCCGTTTACCGCGTCATCGACGGGCTCACGAAGCTCGGCGCCACTGTCGTTCACAAAGGCAACGCGAAAGTGCATGTTTCCGGCCACGCGGCTGCGGGCGAGCTGCTCTACTGCTTCAATATCCTGAAGCCCAAGAACGTCATGCCCGTACACGGCGAGTATCGCCACCTGGTCGCGAACGCCCGGCTCGCGACGGACACCGGCGTCCCGGAGGAGAATACCATCCTCGCGGAGGACGGTTCGGTGGTCGATCTGCGCGACGGCGTCGCCCGCGTGGTGGGCCAGCTCGACCTCGGCTTCGTCTACGTGGACGGCTCGAGCGTCGGCGAGATCACCGACGCCGACCTCAAGGACCGCCGCATCCTCGGCGAGGAGGGGTTCATCTCGATCATCGTGGTCGTGGAGGCCGGCAGCGGAAGGATCGTCACCGGCCCTGAGATCCACGCCCGGGGCTTCGCGGAGGACGACATCGTCTTCGACGTCGTCAAGCCGAAGATCGCGGCGGCACTCGCCGAAGCGGCGCAGAACGGAGTCCGTGACTCCCGCGCCCTGTCGCAGATCGTCCGGCGCACCGTCGGCCGCTGGGTCAACACCAGCTACCGCCGCCGGCCGATGATCGTGCCCCTCGTGATCGAGGCGTGAGAACACGCCTGTAGCGCAATGCAGTGTGCTCCAGGCATCGCCGGCTCACGCCAGGGACGGTCGAGGCGGTGAACGGGCCGTTGCGGGCGAGGTCTCCGCACTCCCGCGGACCCGCCAGCATCCCCGAGGACCGCTGGCCCGGGCCCCATCGCAGAGGGGATGCGGCTCGGCGATATCGGCTGCCGCCGAAGACGCGCACGATGCCGCGGCCGCCACGATCCTCCACCCTGTCCGCTCTTCCTCCATAGCACATCGCCTGTCGTGGATTTTCCCCGATCCAGGCGCGGGAACTCCGCGAAGACGGGGGTGCGAGTAGCGTTGCAGCATGGCTACGAGCACCAAATCGACATCGCGATCCCGGAACTCCCGGCGCGATGGCTCGAGCGCGCGCAAGCCGGCCGCGAAGGCCGCTGCTCAGAAGACGGTCGCCTACCCGGCCGCAGCGGACGCGTCGAGCCCCCTGGCCCGCGCCTGGATGGGGATGGCGCACCTCACCGGCGCCGCGTTCCGCGCCCTCGGCCCCGAGAAGCTGGCCAAGGAAGAGCGCCGTGACGGCTTCCCCTTCTTCCTCGTGCTGCTGGCGGTGGCCGGCGCCGTCGTCGAGTGGTTCCTCATCAACGATCAGGTCGCGCGCGCGCTCGACGCGTGGACGTTCGGCGGTCTCGTCGGCCGGGTCGCGTTCGCGCTCCCCGTCGTCATGGTGCTCTTCGCGTTCTGGTTGTTTCGGCATCCCGCGTCTGTCCACGACAACACCCGCATCGGGATCGGTCTCGGCCTGCTGCTGCTGATGGTGTCCGGGCTGTGCCACCTGTTCAGCCCCCATCCGTCCCCGAGCCAGGGGATGCCGGCGCTCGCGCAGGCCGGCGGTGTTCTGGGGTGGCTCATCGCCGCACCGCTGTACCTGCTGCTCACGCCGTATGGTGCGGCAGCGGTGATCGTCCTGCTCCTTGTTCTCAGCCTCTTCATCATCACGAAGACGCCGCCGAACAAGCTGCCCGCACGTGTCCGCGAGCTCTACTCGTACCTTTTCGGTGCGCAACTGGCGACCGAGGAGGAGCGCCAGGAAGCCAAAGAGCAGAAGACCCGGCAGATCGAACTCGACGGCATGGACGGCGACGAAGACACCTCTCCGGAGACCAACCTCCCCTGGTGGCGGCGCAACAAGTCCCAGCGCGAAGAAGACCCCGACTACGAGCGGCCGGCCGATCTGGCCGAGGTGTTCGGCGAGCCGGTGCGCGGCAAGGGCGAGTTCGCCACAGCGCTCGAGCCCGACCCTGCGAGCGACCATTACAACACTGAGGTGCTGAGCGAGCTGACGAACGCGGAGGACGCGATCGCGCGCTTCACCGGCGAGGAGCCGCCGACCGCAGCGGCCGGTGCCGAAGGCATGGGGGCCGGCAGCGCGCCGGCGGTGCTTCCGGGATTCCAGGCCGGCGCCGACGGCTACGATGAGTCGGCCGCTCTCGCCGCGGACACGGGACCGGCCGCGCCCTACAGCCTGCCGGCGGCGTCCATGCTCTCCGCGGGGACGCCCGCCAAAGTCCGTTCCACCGCGAACGAGGAGATCGTCGCGGCGATCACCGAGGTGCTCACGCAGTTCGGAGTGGACGCGAAGGTGACCGGCTACTCGCGCGGTCCGACCGTCACGCAGTATGAGATCGAGCTCGGTCCGGGGGTGAAGGTCGAGCGGGTCACCGCGCTCAGCAAGAACCTTTCTTACGCCGTCGCGAGCAACGAGGTCCGCATCCTCTCGCCCATCCCGGGCAAAAGCGCCATCGGTGTCGAGATCCCGAACAGCGACCGGGAGATCGTGTCCCTCGGCGACGTGCTCCGCTCGCCCGCGGCGACGAAGAGTACGCACCCCATGACGATCGGGGTCGGCAAGGATGTCGGCGGCGGTTTCGTCGTCGCGAACCTGGCCAAGATGCCACACCTGCTCGTGGCCGGCTCGACCGGCTCCGGCAAGTCCAGTTTCGTGAACTCGATGATCACGAGTCTGCTGATGCGTGCGAAGCCCTCCGATGTCCGCATGGTGCTGATCGACCCGAAGCGCGTCGAGCTGACGATCTACGGCGGCGTGCCCCATCTCATCACACCCATCATCACGAACCCCAAGAAAGCGGCCGAAGCGCTGCAATGGGTCGTCAAAGAGATGGACATGCGCTACGACGACCTGGCCAGTTTCGGTTTCCGCCACATCGACGACTTCAACAAAGCGGTCGTGAACAACGAGATCGTGCTGCCCGAGGGGAGCGAGCGGAAGCTCAAGCCCTACCCCTACCTGCTCGTGGTCGTGGACGAACTGGCGGACCTGATGATGGTCGCTCCCCGCGATGTCGAGGACTCGATCGTGCGCATCACCCAGCTGGCGCGGGCGTCCGGCATCCATCTGGTGCTCGCGACGCAGCGGCCCTCCGTGGATGTCGTGACCGGCCTGATCAAAGCCAATGTCCCCTCCCGGCTCGCTTTCGCCGTGACGAGCGTCACCGACTCGCGCGTCATCCTGGATCAGCCCGGTGCCGACAAGCTGATCGGCCAGGGCGATGGGCTGTTCCTGCCGATGGGGGCATCCAAAGCGCTCCGGGTGCAGGGCGCCTGGGTCAACGAGGACGAGATCCAGAAGGTGGTCACCCATGTCACCCGTCAGGCTCGCCCGGAGTACCGCCAGGATGTGACCGCCGGGGCCGAGAAGAAGCAGATCGACGCGGACATCGGCGACGATCTCGAACTGCTGCTCGCGGCGGCGGAGCTGGTGGTGTCGTCGCAGTTCGGCTCGACCTCCATGCTCCAGCGGAAGTTGCGCGTCGGCTTCGCCAAAGCCGGCCGTCTCATGGATCTCCTGGAGTCCCGCGAGATCGTCGGCCCGTCCGAGGGGTCGAAGGCGCGCGATGTGCTCGTCACCCCCGAACAGCTGCCGCAGGTCCTCGCGCGATTGCGCGGCGGGGAGCCGCTGGGTCCGGGTGGTGGAAGCGGAACGTCCGCCCCCGCGCTAGCGAACGAGGGCGAGGATCGCTACGATGCCGATCCGGTCGCGGCCATGACCGAAGGCTACCCGGAAGTGGACGGCGGTTCGGGCGAGGACGCCTGGCAGCTGACCGGCAGAGAGTGAGACCGTGATGTCGGTTCCGGACACGCCATCGGCCGCAGCGGGAGACACGAGACGGGTGAGCAATTGGAACCTGCCCAATGTCCTCACGATCGTCCGCATCCTGCTCGCGCCTCTTTTCGTGTGGATGTTGCTCGCGGACGCCGGCCGCGATGGCCCGCTCCGCTGGGCCGCTGCCGTTCTGTTCGTGATCGCGATCGCGACGGACGGAGTCGACGGAGCGATCGCGCGCCGCAACAACCTGGTCACCGATCTCGGAAAACTGCTCGACCCGATCGCGGACAAAGTGCTCACCGGCGGCGCACTCATCGCGCTGTCCGTCCTGGGGGAGCTGCCATGGTGGGTCACCATCGTGATCCTCCTCCGGGAGATCGGCATCACGGTCTACCGGTTCGTCGTGATCCGGCAGGGTGTGATCGCGGCCTCGCGCGGCGGCAAGATTAAGACCATCGTGCAGTCCGTCGCCATCTCGTCCGCCCTCTTCCCGCTCTGGACCGTGTTCGGGGACGGGATGTTCTGGGTCAACGGCATGCTGATGACCGCTGCGGTCATCCTGACCGTCGTCACGGGATTCGACTATCTCTGGCAGGCCTATCGCGGGCGGGTGGAGAAGCGTGCCGCAGCCTGACGGCGTTCCCGAGCGGACGACGGCGGTGGTCCGCACCCTCCTGGAACGCGGGCTGACGGTCGCGGTGGCGGAGTCGCTGACCGGTGGGGGAGTGACGTTCGAGCTCACCCGGGTGCCCGGCGCGTCCGCGGCTGTGATCGGAGGCGTCGTCGTGTACGCGACCGCGCTGAAGCACACGCTCCTCGGCGTCGACGCTGATCTCCTTGCGGCCGAAGGGCCGGTGCATCCCGACGTGGCCCGGCAGCTTGCGGCCGGGGTTCGCGAGCGTCTCGCCGTCGACGGCCGGCCCGCCGACCTCGGCGTCGCGACGACCGGAGTGGCCGGTCCGGACCCTCAGGGAGGCCGAGCGGTGGGAACGGTGTTCGTGGGCGTCTCGACCGTCCGGGGCACGCGCGCGGTGGAGCTGATGCTCGACGCAGATCGCGCCGGGGTCCGCGCACAGACGGTCTCCCGTGTCATCGAGGAACTCGCTGCGGAACTCGGCATTCAGCCCGGCGGCGCCCCTGTCTGACGGGGGAATACCCACTGTTTCGGTCTCGTTACACCCCTGTGCATTCACAACAAAAGCCCAGTCGTCGCCGATATCGTGAGTGTCGCGGATGCGGTATCGTGAGCATCCATCGATTCGCCGGCAGGGTATGAAGAAGGAGGCTCCGAATGATTCTTGTACGTCAGGAAATCGGCGACGTGCTCAGGGACTTCCGCCTGCAGAAAGGCCGCACCCTTCGCCAGGTCGCCAGCAGGGCGAGTGTCGCCCTCGGCTACCTCAGCGAGGTCGAGCGCGGCCAGAAAGAAGCTTCGAGCGAGATCCTCGCTTCTGTCGCCGACGCGCTGGAGACTCCGGTGTCGGTCATCATGCGCGAGGTCGGAGATCGCATCGCGGTCCTCGAGGGCCTCGAACCGGTCATCCCCGACACGGTCCCGGACGAGTTCGTCTCCGCTCTGGACGCGAACCTCGTCGTACGCTGATCGCGAGAGCAGAGCTGAACGCCCCGCCGCGTGCGGGGCGTTCTTCTGTGTTGGCGGGAGAATGGACGCATGAAGCTCAGCGAGTTCCAGCGCGCCGTGGCGGACGAGTTCGGCTCGACCTACGGTGAGGCCCTGCTGACCGATCTCGTGCTCGGCGAAGTGGGCGGACGCACGGCCGGCGAGGCGATCGCGGCGGGCGTCGCGCCGCGCGATGTGTGGATGGCCCTGTGCCGCGAAACGGGCGTCCCTCCGTCGCGCTGGCACGGCGCGGGGAAGCCGGCGCCGAAGCGCTGAACGCGACACGCCGGAGGAGATCTCTCGAAGGTATGTTCGGAACTGATTAGAATTCCTCACAGGCGGCTATCGAAAACGAGTTGTCCACAGAATGAGGTCCGCGCTCCGCGTGTCGGACGTCCCCCGTACAGTCGAACTCGTCAGCGAAGTCCAGAAGGAGAACCGCACATGCCATCACCCGCAGACCGCGAGAAGGCGCTCGAGACCGCGCTCGCGCAGATCGACCGTCAGTTCGGAAAAGGCTCGGTCATGCGACTGGGCAGCGACGAGCGCGCTCCCGTCGAGGTCGTCCCGACCGGGTCGATCGCTCTGGACGTGGCGCTCGGCATCGGCGGTCTTCCGCGCGGCCGCATCGTCGAGATCTATGGCCCGGAGTCGTCGGGTAAGACCACCCTGACCCTGCACGCGATCGCCAACGCGCAACGCGCGGGTGGCATCGCGGCCTTCATCGACGCGGAGCATGCGCTCGACCCGGACTACGCCCGCAAGCTTGGCGTCGACATCGACGCGCTGCTGGTCTCCCAGCCAGACGCCGGTGAGCAAGCGCTGGAGATCGCGGACATGCTGGTGCGTTCCGGCTCGATCGACCTGATCGTCATCGACTCCGTCGCCGCGCTCGTCCCCCGTGCCGAGATCGAGGGCGAGATGGGCGACGCGCATGTCGGTCTGCAGGCCCGTCTCATGTCGCAGGCGCTCCGTAAGCTCACCGGTGCGCTCAGCCAGACGAACACCACGATGATCTTCATCAACCAGCTCCGCGAGAAAGTGGGAGTGTTCTTCGGCAGCCCGGAGACCACAGCCGGTGGAAAGGCGCTCAAGTTCTACGCCTCGGTCCGGCTCGACATCCGCCGCATCGAGACTCTCAAAGACGGCACCGACGCGGTCGGCAACCGCACCCGCGTCAAGGTCGTCAAGAACAAGATGGCACCGCCCTTCAAACAGGCGGAATTCGACATCCTCTACGGTGTCGGCATCTCCCGCGAGGGCAGCCTCCTCGATTTCGGCGTGGACCACGGGCTCGTCAAGAAGTCCGGCGCCTGGTACACCTACGAGGGCGACCAGCTGGGCCAGGGCAAGGAGAACTCGCGCAACTTCCTCATCGCCAACCCGGACATCGCCGCGGAGATCGAGAACAAGATCAAGATCAAGCTCGGTATCGTGGCCGATCCGAACGCCGCCACCGAACCGACCGCTGCGGCCGGCTCTCTGGAAGAGAAGCTGCCGGCCCGCAAGGGAGCCTGAGCCCTCGGGCGACCGATACGAGGAGGTCATCATGGTCGTGAGGTTTCCATCGCAGTCCGACCAGGGCGAGCCGGAGCCGGGCGTTGAACGCCTCCCCGCAGTGACCCCTTTGCGCAGGAGGCCGGGGTCGCCGCGGAACAGGCCATCCTCGCGGGCGTCGGAACCGTCGAGCCTCGCCCCCGATGAGCCTGAAGTGACGCGATCTGTCGGGCAGGGCGGGAACGTCGCTGTGCCGCGAACCGTTCGCCCGGTGGCCGAGTTGCCTCGGGCGCAGGGCGTTTCGACGCAGGCTGTTCCGGCGCAGGGCGGCGCGCTGCGGAACGACACCGGGGCGGAGGAGCCACCCGTGGCGGCTCCGGCTCGCGAGGACGTCTCCGGCGAACAGGACGAACGGCTCGGCCGCGCGGTGACGGGACTCACGATCCGGCAGCTGGCCCGGCGGGGGATGTCGCGATGGGAACTGGAACAGCTGCTCACCACGCGCGAGATCGCGTCCGAGGTCTACGGCCCGGAGCTGGACCGGCTCGAGGCGATGGGGGTGATCGACGACGCATCGCTCGCAGCGACGCTCGCCTTCGCTCAGCACAGCCGGAAAGGTCGCGGGAAGTCGGCTATCGAGCAGGACCTCAAGCGGCGGCATATCGACCCGGAGCTGATCGAGCTGGCCCTCGGCGACATCGCCGATGAGGACGAGTTGATGTGCTGCTCAGGGACGTTGGTTGAGGTGTGACGCGATAGATGGGTGAGGACCTCCCGGTCGAGAGTGGGGCTGTCTAGTTTCCCTGCACTCGATGACTTAGGAGGTCCTCGTGACCCACGCTAATGCTGCTTTGACTCCTCGCGAATGCCTCCGCCTGGCCCGCCAAGTCGTCGACGACGGCTGGTCCGTTGCTGCGGCGGCGACCTACTTCCGAGTGTCCTGACGCACCGCGGACCGATGGGCTCGTCGTTACGTGGAGATGGGCGAGGCGGGAATGCTGGACCGTTCGTCACGGCCGCATCACAGCCCGAACAAGACCCCGCGAAGACTGGTCCGCAAGGTCGTGCATCTGCGGTGGAAGAAGCGGCTGGGACCAGTCGGTATCGGCGCCCAGCTCGGCATGCCCGCCTCGACCGTTCACACGGTCCTCTCCCGGTGCCGGATCAATCGGCCCAGCCACGTCGACGTCCGCACCGGCGAACCCGCCCGCCGCTACGAGCACGAGCATCCCGGATCGATGATCCACGTCGACATCAAGAAACTCGGCAACATCCCCGACGGTGGCGGCTGGCGCTACGTCGGACGTCTCCAGGGAGAGCGGAACAAGGCCATCACCGCGAAGCGGACCGGGAAACACGGGATCACCGGCGACATGATCACCGGCACAGCGTTCGTTCATACCGTCATCGACGATCACTCCCGTGTCGCTTACGCCGAGATCCACGACGACGAAACCGCCGCCACTGCAATCGCTGTTCTGCGTCGAGCGGTCGGCTGGTTCGCCAGCCGTGGCGTCACCGTCGAACAGGTGCTCTCCGACAACGGCTCCGCATACCGCTCATACGCCTGGCGCGACGCTTGCGCCGAGCTCAGCATCCAACCGAAACGCACCCGGCCCTACCATCCGCAGACGAACGGCAAGATCGAACGCTTCCACCGCACCCTCGCCGACGGCTGGGCATACGCCCGGCACTACAACTCCGAATCAGCCCGCCGCAACGCACTCCCGGCCTGGCTGCACTCCTACAATCACCACAGGCCCCACACCGCCATCGGCAGCCAGCCACCCATCAGCAGATTGACCAACGTCCCTGAGAAACACACCTAGAGCGCGCCACCGAACTCGCGGTGAAGCGCATCGGGCAGCTGTCCTCCTACGACGACGAGACGGTGCGACGGCGCTTGCACGGGTTCCTCGCGCGGAAAGGGTATGACTCCGGGACGGCACGGCAGGCGATGGATGCGGCATTCGCGAGCCGCACGCATCGCGGGGTGCGATTCCAGTAGCCGGGCGCGGCTTCCGGGTGCGGCCGTGAGCGCGGGTGCGGCGGTGTCGGTGGCGAACGTAGACTTGTGCGCATCATGAGCATCATCGATCACCACAGCGTCATCCCGCGGTCTGAGGCCGCGGTCGGGGAAGACAGCCGGGCGCGCACCTACGAGGTGCGCACGTTCGGCTGCCAGATGAACATTCACGATTCCGAGCGGCTCAGCGGGTCGCTGGAGGCGGCGGGCTATGTCCCCGCGAACGGAGAAGAAGCCGACATCGTCGTCATCAACACCTGTGCCGTGCGCGAGAATGCGGACAACAAGCTGTACGGGAACCTGGGGCACCTCGCCAGTGTGAAGCGGCGGCACGCGGGTATGCAGATCGCGGTCGGCGGCTGCCTCGCCCAGAAGGACAAGAACGTCATCCTGGAGAAGGCTCCCTGGGTTGATGTGGTGTTCGGCACGCACAACATGGGCGCGCTGCCCCGTCTGCTCGAACGCGCCCGGCACAACGACGCCGCCGAGATCGAGATCCTGGAAGCGCTGGAGACTTTCCCCTCCACGCTTCCCACGAAACGGGACTCGTCCTTCTCGGGCTGGGTGTCCATCTCCGTCGGCTGCAACAACACCTGCACGTTCTGCATTGTGCCCGCGCTGCGCGGCAAGGAGAAAGACCGGCGCCCGGGTGACATCCTGGCGGAGGTCCAGGCTCTTGTGGACGACGGGGCGATCGAGGTCACACTGCTCGGGCAGAACGTCAACTCCTACGGAGTGGAATTCGGCGACCGGCAGGCGTTCAGCAAGCTGCTCCGGGCCGCCGGGCAGATCGAGAGGCTGGAACGGATCCGGTTCACGAGTCCGCATCCGGCGGCATTCACGGAGGATGTGATCGACGCGATGGCGGAGACGCCGAATGTGATGCCCCAGCTGCACATGCCGTTGCAGTCCGGGTCGGACCGCATCCTCCGTTCCATGCGGCGCTCGTACCGGTCGGAGAAATTTCTCGGCATCCTGGACCGCGTGCGCGCGAAGCTGCCCGGCGCCGCGATCAGCACTGACATCATCGTGGGCTTCCCCGGCGAGACCGAGGAAGACTTTCTTCAGACGCTGCGCGTCGTGGAGGCGGCCCGGTTCGCGTCTGCGTTCACGTTCCAGTACTCGATCCGTCCGGGCACGCCCGCGGCCACGATGGCCGGGCAGGTGCCCAAAGAGGTCGTTCAGGAGCGCTACGATCGCCTGATCGCCCTGCAGGAGCGCATCTCCCTGGAAGAGAACGAGAAACTCGTCGGGCGCGATGTCGAACTGCTCGTCGCCACTGGCGAGGGGCGCAAGGACGCCGACACGAGGCGTCTCTCCGGGCGCGCCCGTGACAGCCGGCTCGTCCACTTCGAGCTTCCCGCTGGCTCCGAGGTCCCGCGGCCGGGGGATGTGGCGCTGGTCCGCGTCACGCAGGCTGCGCCGCACTACCTCATCGCCGATGCGGCGGGCGGACCGTTGCGGGTCCGTCGCACGCGAGCCGGTGACGCGTGGGATCGGGCCGAGGCCGAGTCCTGCGCGGTCCCGAGCCCCAGCGTCGGCGCGGACGCGGTAGGCCGGGTCTCGCTCGGGCTGCCCACGCTGCGCACGCGGGAACCGCTCACCTCGCCCGGAGTCGGGACGATGCCGCTCTACGACCCCACGGACGGGCAGCGCTGAGCGCCGAAGACGGCCTTCCGCCGCTCGTCGCGATCGTCGGCCCCACGGGTACCGGAAAGACGGAGCTGTCGCTGAACCTCGCCGAGGCCCTCCGCGCCCGGGGCCGTGCCGCCGAGATCGTCAATGCCGATGCGATGCAGTTGTATCGCGGGATGGACATCGGCACGGCCAAGCTGCCGCCGTGGGAGTGGCGCGGCCTCCCGCACCACCTGTTCGATGTGCTCGACGTCACCGACGAGGCGGCGGTCGCGCGCTACCAGCCGGAAGCGCGACGGATCGTGCAGGAGATCCGAGAGCGCGGATCGACGCCGATCCTGGTCGGCGGTTCGGGGCTGTACGTCTCGAGCGTGGTGTTCGATTTCCGCTTCCCGGGCACCGACACGGCGCTGCGGGCGCGGCTGGAGGCCGAATTGGCGGCGAACGGCCCGGGGACGCTGTTCCAGCGTCTCCTGGTCCGCGCCCCGGAAACGGCGAAGCGCATCGGCTCGAGCAACGGGCGGCGGATCGTGCGCGCCCTGGAAGTCGCCGAGCTCACGGGAGCCGCCGTGAGCGGCGCCCTGCCGGAGGAGCCGAAGCCCTGGGTCCCGGTGCGCGTCCTGGGGCTCGCCGCACCGCGGGAGCAGCTCGTGCAGCGTCTGGACGCCCGCGTCGAGCGGATGTGGGCGGACGGCCTGCTCGCCGAGGTCGAGGGATTGATCCCGCTCGGCATCGAGCGCGGCGTCACCGCGCGGCGGGCGATCGGCTACGCTCAGGCGCTGGCCGAGCTGTCGGGCGAGCTGACGCGCTCCGAGGCCCAGGCGCAGACGCAGCGGCTGACGCGCCGCTACGCCCGGCGGCAGCTCAGCTGGTTCAAGCGCTACCCGGGCATCCACTGGCTGGATCACGACGACCCGCAGCTGGTCGTCGCGGCGCTCGCTAGGCTGTGAGGATGGCGACGCTCCATTTCACCAAGGGTCAGGGGACCGGGAACGACTTCGTGCTGTACTCGGACCCGGACGGCACCTTGCCGCTCTCGGCCGCGCAGATCGCGGAGATCTGCGATCGGCATTTCGGCGTCGGCGCCGACGGTGTGATCCGCGCCGTCCGCTCCAAGCGCCTGCCCGAGGGGGCGGAGGCGCTGGCGGACGACGAGGCGGCCGAGTGGTTCATGGACTACTACAACGCCGACGGTTCGGCGGCCGAGATGTGTGGGAACGGTATCCGGGTGTACGTCCGCTACCTGATCGAGTCGAGGCTGGCGCAGCTCGCGGACGGCGACACGCTCCCGATCGGGACCCGCAGCGGCGTGCGCGATGTGCAGCGCACCCTCAGCGGCTTCCAGGTGGACCTCGGCCGGTGGCGGCTGGCCGGCGGCGAGCCGCTGGTGCGGGCCAAAGAGCTCCCGGTCGCGCGTCCGGGTCTCGGGATCGACCTGGGGAACCCGCACGTCGTCGTCGCCCTGGCCGATGAGTCCGAACTGGAGTCGGCCGACCTCACGTACATCCCGCACCTGGAGCCGGCGCCGCAGGACGGCGCGAACGTCGAGTTCGTGGTGCCTCACGAGCCGCTGGTGAGAGACGGTGTCGGCCGCATCCGGATGCGAGTCCACGAGCGCGGCAGCGGTGAGACGCTCTCCTGCGGCACGGGAGCCGCGGCCGCAGCCCTCGCGGTGCGCTATTGGGCCGGCGCGAACGCCCCCGATCAGTGGCGGGTCGATGTGCCCGGCGGCACCGTCGGCGTGCGCATGTTCCCGACCGAGGACGGCGAGCACGTCGCCCTCTCCGGTCCCGCCGAACTCGTCTACACCGGCACTCTCGAGCTCGCCTGACCCTCCCGGGACGGCGCGGTGCGGGGTCAGGACGGGCGACGGGCGCGGAGCACCCGTACCCCTTGGAGATGGCCGCGCGGGAGGTGGTGAGTTCGGGCAGTGCCCCCTCGATCCAGCGATGCAGGGAGTCGCTGCCGAGGTTGCGCTGCACGACCAGCCAGGCGTTCGATCCGGGTTCGAGGCAGGGGAGCCACCGCTTCAGGATGGTGTGGAGTTCGTTCTTGCCCACCCGGATGGGCGGATTCGACCAGATCGTCGTGAATTCGAGGCCGTCGGGAACACCATCGGGGGTTACGGGGTTAACATTCTTTAGACCGAGCTTCTCTGCATTCCGGCGCACCACATCCAGGGCTCGGGTGTTGACGTCGACCGCCCAGACGGTCGCATGAGGGGATTCGAGAGCCAGTGTGAGAGCGAGGGGCCCCAGCCGAGGTCGAGGAACTGACCGCTGGGCGGGGCAGGGGGGACGTGGTCGAGGAGCACTCGGGTACCCGTGTCGATGCGCTCGGGGCTGAAGATCCCGCTGGCCGTCACCAATTCGTACGTCTGGCCCGCCAGGCGCGCCGTGAACGGCCGCAGATTCGTTTCGCTCCCGGGCGCCGGGGAAAAGTAGTGATCTCCGGAAGCCATAAGAGGACCGTACAGGACGACAGGCTCCTGGCAAACTGGAGCTGCTCGGAAGAGAGAAAAGCATATGACGGAACGAACGAACATCGAAGAACAGAGCGCCGACGACGTGGTCGCGCGGGTTCTCGCTACCCAGGAGAACCGGGCGTCGATGACGCTCTTCGGAGCGGGGGCGCAGGCTCTGCAGACCACCGGCGCCGATGGTCACCTCGACGACGGCGAGCAGCTCGACCGGGAGGAGCGCGCGGCTCTGCGCCGTGTGTCCGGCCTCTCCACCGAGCTCGAGGACGTGACGGAGGTCGAGTACCGCCAGCTCCGGCTGGAGAACGTGGTGCTGATCGGCGTGTACTCCCAGGGGTCCCAGCAGGACGCGGAGAACTCGCTGCGCGAGCTCGCCGCGCTCGCCGAGACGGCCGGCGCCGCGGTGCTGGACGGTCTTCTCCAGCGGCGACCGCATCCCGACCCGAGCACCTATCTCGGGAGGGGCAAGGCTGAGGAGCTGGCGGGTGTCGTCTCGGCGCTCGGCGCGGACACCGTGATCGCGGACACCGAACTGGCCCCGAGCCAGCGGCGTGCGCTGGAGGACGTGGTGAAGGTCAAGGTCATCGACCGGACGGCCGTCATCCTGGACATCTTCAGCCAGCACGCGAAGAGCCGCGAGGGCAAGGCGCAGGTCGAGCTCGCCCAGCTCGAGTACCTGCTCCCGCGGCTGCGAGGCTGGGGCGAGTCGATGTCCCGGCAGGCCGGTGGGCAGGTCGGCGGGGCCGGGGCGGGCATGGGCTCGCGCGGTCCGGGCGAGACGAAGATCGAGCTGGACCGGCGTCGCATCCACTCGCGGATGGCCAAGCTGCGCAAGCAGATCGCGGGTTTCAAACCGGCCCGTGAGGCGAAGCGCGCCAACCGCAACCGCAACGCGGTGCCGTCCGTCGCCATCGCCGGTTACACGAACGCCGGCAAATCCAGCCTGCTGAACCGCGTGACGAAGGCCGGCGTGCTGGTCGAGAACGCGCTGTTCGCGACGCTGGACGCGACGGTCCGGCGCTCGGTCACCGCCGACGGCCGGCTGTACACACTCGCCGACACCGTCGGTTTCGTCCGGAACCTGCCTCACCAGCTGGTCGAGGCGTTCCGTTCGACGCTGGAGGAAGTCGCCGACTCGGACGTGATCGTGCATGTGGTGGACGGGTCGCATCCCGACCCCGCCTCGCAGATCGCGACCGTGCGGGATGTGATCGGCGAGGTCGGCGCCCGGGACATCCCCGAGATCGTCGTCTTCAACAAGGCGGACCTCGTCCCGGAGGACGAGCGGCTGGTGCTGCGCGGCCTGGAGCCCGGAGCGATCTTCGCCTCGGCGCGCACAGGTGAGGGCGTGGACGAGGTGCTCGCGGCGATCGCCCGGGTGCTGCCAGACCCGTCGGTCGAGGTGGAGCTGATCGTTCCCTACGACCGCGGCGACCTCATCTCGGCGCTGCACGAGCGGGGGCGGGTGCTCTCGACCGAGTACGCGGAAGAGGGAACGCGCGTGCGGGCGCGGATCATGCCGGAGTACCGGGCGGTGTTCGAGCCGTTCGCCTCCTGAGCGCACTGACAGCGTGGAGAGAGTGTCTGAGAGCGGCTCGCGGAGCGACTGCTGAAGCAAGCGAAGGAACAGGGTCTCGATTTCGTGGGCCCGGACGGGGTGTCGAACGGGCTCACGAAGCGGGTGCTGGTGTCGTCGCCAGCGGGGTGCAGGGGACGTTGGCTAATTCTTCAAACGCGAAAGATCCAGTTTGAGGGAATCGAGATCAAAACCTTCAGGGCTCTTTTCTTTCTTGTCAAGAAACTCTTTTGACAGGTAAGCGAAGGACTCGTCATTATATTTTTGAAGAAAACTCCAGGACATCTTCTGAATGCGTCCCCAGGTTATCACGTAAAGATATCTAGCGTCATAGCCAACGGCGGTAAAGTAGTGTCCGCCGAGGGTCTCCGACGAGGCTCCTTGAACGACTTCCCATGGCTCTTCCTTTTCGAACTGAACCATCGCTGAACGTGGAATCTCGAAGCCGATCCCAATAGCAGAAAAAAGCCAAATAGACTGCATATGCTCCATTTGATTTGAAGGCGATATCGAGGTGTAGGCGGCAATTTTATGCCGCTTCCCCGTACCATCTTCCAAACCCTTTTTTCTTCGCCAAGAGGCAGCATCGGCCATTACGGTTCCTTGATCCGTGCTCGGGTCTTTTGGGTTGTAGCCGGTTATGTCTGAGTACATGCTGATCACCTGTTCATCAGTGACCTCAACCCTTCTTCCGCCTTCACGATTCCATAACAGCGTCTCGTGGGCGGCGCCCGCACAAACACAGTCCGACAATCTGTCGTTTGCGAACATGTTCGAATCGGACAACTCCTGATGGCCTGCTCTCGTCGGAGGAGCCGGGAGAGCAGCCGCATAGTCTCTGAATTTAAAAGAGATTTCCTTCGAAGGCAGCTTGCCCAGTCTGAGAACCATAGAACACACACCCTTAAATTGAGAATTTTTTTCCTTTTCTGCGAAGACTCCTGTCGGTGCCGGAGTGCCGGCACGAGCCGATGAATCTCTCTCGCTGAAGCGTCCCGATCCTGGTGGAGACTTGCGCTCTTCGATCCCGGCCAGGGGTTCGCGGTCGTCAGCATGGGAGTCGGCTGCGCGGATGGGTAGAGGCATCCGCCCCGGTTTGACCGGAAGGCCAGACGGGAAAGATGTCGGGCCTTTCCCCGGTCTGACGGCTCTGTTCGTGCGTCGTGTGGGAGCTGGTGGCAGCCTGCGATCAGCTCCCGAGCGAAGAGCGCGAGACGTTCCGCGGAGACGGCGAACCTGAACCAACTCTCAGGGTGCATAGCGCGGGTGGGTTCTAACAGTGGTCGCAACACTTGAAGAGGGTGTTCGGGGTCTTCCAGCCGAGGATTTTGCGGGGTCGGTTGTTGAGTTCGGCGGCGACGAGGGCGAGCTCTTTCGGGGTGTGTGTTCTGAGGTCGGTGCGTTTGGGGAAGTAGTCCCGCAAGAGCCGATTCGTGTTCTCGTTGCTGCCGCGCTGCCAGGGCGAGTGCGGGTCGCAGGAGTAGATTCTCGTTCCTGTTGCGCGGCTGATCTCTTCATGTCTCGCCATTTCCCAGCCCTGGTCCCAGGTGATTGAGCGGCGTAGTTCGGGCGGGAGCGCCGCGAGAGCAGGGACGAGCTGATCGCGGAGGCTCTCGGATCTGTTGACAGCGTCAACAGGCAACAGGAGAGTGAACCGGGTCGTTCGCTCGACGAGTGTGGCAATCGCCGAACGGTTGCCGAGCCCCATGATGAGGTCGCCTTCCCAGGCTCCGGGGACGCTGCGGTCCGTGGGCGCGAACGGACGGTCATGGATCGTGAGCGCAGCGTTGAATCGGATCCTGCGCCGGGCGATCACGCGGGGTGCTTTGCGTCTGTCGCGTTACCCGCTCGTCCTCCGATAAGAACCGGGCCGAGACTGTCGTCACCACCGGAACCTCATCGATCGGCGGATAGTAACGCACTTTGCCCGTGACCAGGTCGCGATGTTTCCACCCGTTCCGCCAGTTGTTGCCCAGCTTGCGGCGAATCCCGAGCATCCGGCAGATCTCGGAGGTGTTCATTCCCTGCCGCCACAACTCGATATATCATGCACGCTCGGCCGACATCGGTGCCGGCCCGGTCATCTTCTGCGACGTCCTTACAAGTGTCATAACAACTCCCGAAACTAGCCGGTGTTGCGACCACTGTTAGAACCCACCTCCTTTTCCGCCTCCGATCCTGGATGGGCGGCCTCGACCGCGACGAGCGGGAACTAACTACCATCGGGGCATGAGCGAGAACGTGTTCGCTGTCGTCGGCCCCGGCGCCGTCGGCGGGCTGTTCGCCTGGCGGCTGAGCCGGGCCGGTCACGAGGTGGTGGCGGTGGGGAGGCCCGAGATGGTCGCGGCCATCCGCGACGAGGGGATCGCGCTGCGCAGCGCGACCTTCGGCAGCGGCGTCGAACGGGTCGCGGCGGCGACCGAGGTGCCGGAGGGAGCGAGCGTGATCCTCGCGACCAAGGCTTACGGGCTCGCGGACGTGCTGCCCGTGATCGCGGCCGCCCGTCCGGCGGAGGTGGTGTCGTTCCTCAACGGGGTCGAGCACCGGGAGCTGATCCGGGAGGCGCTGCCGGGGGTGCGTGTCACCGCCGCCTCGATCGCGGTGTCGGCGCTGCGAGTGTCGCGGACCGTCATCGACCACCGCAGCCCTTTCGCGACCGTCGAGGTCGCGGAGGAGGCCGGAGGTTTCGCAGCGGTGATGGCGCTCGCCGCCGCCGGCCCGAAAGTGCGTGCCGGCGGCACCGAGGCCGAGGTGCTGTGGCGGAAATTCCGTCTGCTCGCCGCGCTCGCGCTGCTCACCTCCTTCTGGCGCCAGCCCGCCGGTCCAGCCCTGACCGAGGACCAGGAGCTGACGGAGGCGGTGATCGCGGAGATCGTGGCCTGCTCGGCAGCCGAGGGCGTCCCGGCCTCCGCGCACGACCTCGTGGGTGCGCTGCACAGCGTGCCCGGCGGTATGCGGACTTCGCTGCAGGAGGACCTTGCGGCCGCCCGGCCCAGCGAACTCGACGCCATCGGTGGGGCACTGCTCCGAGCCGGGGCGCGGCACGGCTTTCCGACCCCGGCCCTCGCCCGGATCGTCGCGACGCTAGGCTCGAACGCGTGAAGATCGCACGGTTCAGCCACACCCGCACCGACCAGACCACCGCATCCATCGACTACGGCATCGTGGACGAGGACGCGATCGTCGTCCTCGCCGGCGACCCGATGTTCGCGGGTTTCGACACGACCGGCGAACGCGTGCCGCTCGGGAAGGTCGGTTCACTGCTGGCGCCGGTCATCCCGCGCTCCAAAGTGGTCGCGGTGGGCAAGAACTACCGCGAGCACGCGGCCGAGATGGGAGCCGAGGCGCCGAGCGAGCCGCTGCTGTTCCTCAAGCCGAACACGGCTGTGATCGGGTTGGGCGACGCTATCTTCCTTCCGCCGCAGTCCGAGCGCGTCGACTACGAGGGCGAGCTGGCGGTCGTGATCGGCAAGATCGCCCGGAATGTCGCCGAGGAGGACGCCGCCAGCCATATCTTCGGCTACACCGTCGCGAACGACGTGACGGCTCGCGACCTGCAGCAGAGAGACGGCCAGTGGACGCGTGCCAAGGGCTTCGACACCTTCTGTCCGCTCGGGCCGGTCATCGAGACCGAGCTCGATCCGGAGGCGTCCCTGCGTACGCGCGTCAACGGTGAACTGAGGCAGGAGGCTCGCATCTCGGAGATGGTGCATGGCATCCCGTCGATCGTCGCCTACGCTTCGAGCGTGTTCACGCTGCTGCCGGGGGATGTCATCCTCACCGGCACACCGTCCGGGGTCGGGCAGCTGCACGCGGGCGACACCGTCGAGGTCGAGGTGTCCGGCGTCGGCTCGCTCGTGAACCCGGTGCGGGCGGCCAAGTAATCCGCCGCGCCGATAGGATTGGCGAGGTATGTCTGACACTCTGCACCCCTCCTCCACCGCGACCGGAGCGGATGTCCGCGTCCGGTTCTGCCCGTCGCCCACCGGCACGCCCCACGTCGGCCTGATCCGCACCGCCCTGTTCAACTGGGCGTACGCCCGGCACACCGGCGGCAAGTTCCTCTTCCGCATCGAGGACACGGATGCGGCGCGCGACAGCGAGGAGAGCTACGGCCAGATCATCGAGGCGCTGCGCTGGCTGCGACTCGACTGGGATGAGGGGATCGAGGTCGGCGGCCCGCACGCGCCCTACCGGCAGTCGCAGCGCTCCAGCATCTACCGCGAGCTGATCGAGAAACTGACGGCGAGCGGCCACATCTACGAGAGCTTCGCGACGGGCGAGGAGATCGAGGCGCGCAATGTCGCGCTCGGCCGCGACCCGAAGCTCGGCTACGATAACTTCGAGCGCGATCTCACTGCCGCCCAGAAGGCCGCTCACCGCGCTGAGGGGCGCGAGCCGGCGCTGCGCTTGCGCGTGCCGGACGGGGACCTCGGCTTCGAGGACCTCGTGCGCGGGGAGATCACCTTCCCCGCCGGTTCGTTCAGCGACTTCGTCGTTGTGCGGCCGAACGGGCAGCCCCTCTACACCTTCGTGAATCCGGTGGACGACGCGCTCATGGGCGTCACCCATGTGCTCCGCGGAGAGGATCTGCTCTCTTCGACCCCGCGGCAGATCGCGCTCTACCACGCGCTCATCGAGGCGGGCGTGACCACCTTCGTCCCGCGCTTCGGGCATCTGCCGTATGTCACGGGCGAGGGGAACAAGAAGCTCTCCAAACGCGATCCGGAGTCGAACCTCTTCCACCACCGCGACCGCGGGTTCGTCCCGGAGGGGCTCGTCAACTACCTGGCGCTGCTCGGCTGGTCGCTCAGCCATGACCGCGACGTGTTCTCGATCGACGAGATGGTCGCGGCTTTCGATGTCGAGGATGTCAACCCGAACCCGGCACGCTTCGACCAGAAGAAAGCGGAGTCGATCAACGGCGATCACCTCCGCTTGCTGGAGGCCGGCGACTTCGCGGAGCGGACCATCCCATACCTTGTCGCCGCGGGCGTGCTGACCGAGCCGATCGCCGAAACCCAGCGCGCGGTGCTCGCCGAGGCCGCACCGCTCGTCCAGGAGCGCGTGCAACTGCTCGGCGAGACCCCCGGGATGCTCGGCTTCTTGTTCGCCGATGCCGCCTCCGTGACGATTGAGGACGACGCCCGCGCCTCGCTGCCCGCCAACGCGGGCGAAGTGCTCGCCGCCTCAATCGGTGCCCTGGAGCCGGTTCCCGAGGCGGAGTGGACGCACGGGGCCATCGAGGCCGCGCTGCGGGGCGCGCTTGTGGAGGCACTGGGCCTCAAACCGCGTGTCGCCTTCGGCCCGTTGCGTGTCGCCCTCTCCGGGCGTCGTGTCTCGCCGCCCCTCTTCGAGTCCATGGCGATCCTCGGCAAGGACGAGACCCTCGCGCGTCTCGTCCGGCTCTCGGCGGCACTCGGATGACGCTGTGACGACAGCCAGCCCTGAAGTCATCGTCGTGGGCGGCGGTCCAGCTGGCCTGAGCGCCGCGCTGAACCTCGCCCGGGCACGCCGTCGCGTTCTGGTCGTGGACGGCAACCGTCCCCGTCACGCGGCCACCCTGCAGGCGCACGGCTTTCTGACTCGCGACGGTGTCCCGCCCTCCGAGTTGCGCCGGCTCGGCCGCGAGGAGGTCGACAGTTATGCGAACGCCGTCATCGCCTTCGCCCAGGTGGATGCGATCGAGGTGGAGGGCGGTGGCTACCGTGTGCGCGGACGCGGTGTGCGCGGCGCTCCCGATGTCGATGCCCGGGCCGAGGCCGTCGTGCTCGCGACCGGGCTCGTGGAGGCTCTGCCCGGCATCGTGAACCTGCGAGCCTTCTACGGAACCCAACTGCACAGCTGCGTCGAGTGCGACGCGTTCGAGAAGGCGGGTGAGCCGCTGGTGCTGATCGGAGAGACACCCGATCTGGTCGAGCGGGCGCTGCTCCTCAGCCAGTGGACCGACGATCTCCTTGTGCTCACCAATGGTGTCGCCCGGATCGGTGAGGACGAGGAGCGCGCCCTCGCCCGGCTTGGCATCGCCATCGAGCGCCGCCCCATCGCGGAAGTCAGGGGGGAGAGGGGCGTCATGACCGGTCTGCGTCTGATGGATGGATCGTTCATCGACCGCTCCGCCGGATTCGTGCGCCCGGTGTGGACACCGTCGCTGGCCTTCCTCGACGGTCTCGAACTGGACCGCGGCCCCGATGGTTGCCTGCTGACGGACGCCCAGGGGCGTACCTCGCTCCCCGGGATCTACGCGGCGGGCGAGACAACCGCGCCCGGCCCCCAGCAGCTCGTGATCGCGGCCGGATCGGGGGCTGTGGTCGCCGCCGCGGTGAACCGCGACCTCATCGGGATCGCGGTCGATGACGCGCGCATTCTGTAGGCACAACGTGACGCGCGCGGACTGTCCGGCCGTTTTGGGAAGGGCGCGCCGATAGGCTAAAGTTGACTCTTGTGCCCGGGTGAGAGCCCGAAGCCGGTGGGGTATGGTGTAATTGGCAACACGGCTGATTCTGGTTCAGTTGTTCTTGGTTCGAGTCCAGGTACCCCAGCAGTGAATCGCTAGAGTTCTCTAGGAAGTCCGGCTCCCTTCTCGCTCCGCAGAGTGGCCCATTTAGGCCGCTGGTGACCAGTTTGGTGACCAGAAACTCGCGTAGAGCACGTTTCGCGGTCGTTTCTGCCGGTGAGGTACGCACTCGCCCCGGCAGGTTCGCGCTGGTTCGGGTTACGCACCTATCCGGCATGGAAGCTCTTGCGCATGTCGAGGTCACTCCCGCGTTTCTGACCCAGGCTGAGGTTGCCGTGCTCTTGGGTGTCCCGGAGCGCACCCTGGAAGGGTGGCGGCTGACGAAGTCCGGGCCGCCCTGGTTGAAGTTCGGGCGGCACGTCAAGTACGACCGTGTGGACGTGCTTGCTTGGGCGCGGGAGCAGCGTCGTGGCTAGGCCGAAGATCGCCGCGGGCGAGATTGGACAGGTTCAGGCGACACCGCTCGCGAACGGGAAGTGGCGTGCGCGCGCACGGATGCGAAACGACGCGGGGGAGTTGGTACAGCTCCGCGCTGAAGGCGCGACCGAGGCAGCCGCCCGTGAGGAGCTGCTGGCGCGTGCGAAGGCGCTGACGACGCACACGAAGGCTATCGTCACCGGCGCCTCGACCATCGCGGAGGTGGCGGAAGCGTGGCTGCCCACGATCCGGGTGCGGGCCCAGAACGGAACTCTGTCTTGGTCGACGTACGAGAACTACGAAACCACCGTCCGCCTCACCCTCGTCCCCGTCTGTGGTGGGGTCCGCCTGTACGCCCTCACGGTCGGCCGCTGTGACCGGATCATCCAGAATCTCCTCACCGACCGGGGCGTCTCTGCGGCGCGGAAGGCGCGGTCGGTGCTGTCGCTGATTTGCGGGTTCGCCGTGCGGGACGACGCGATGCTGACCAATCCCGTGCGGGACGTGACCCGGTTGCCGACGCCGGAGAAGAAGACCGCCATGCTCACTCCGGAGCAGGTCCCCGCGATCCGCGAACTTATGACCCGCTGGCGAGAGGATTCGGGGATGGGGCCGCGCCCGAACTGGCGCGCGCTTGTGGACGGCATGGACATCATGCTCGGCACCTCCGCCCGGGTGGGGGAGTGCATCGGCCTGCGCCGCTGCGACGTGGAGATGACGACCGCGCCGCCGACGATTCTGATCGATGGCACGGTCATCCAGAACAAGGAGCAGGGCATCCGGCGTAAGGACGCCCCCAAACGCACCCGCCAACGCCGCCGTGTCGCTCTCCCCGCTCTCGCTGCCGAGGCGGTGCGGCGACGTCTCGCGCTCGCGGAGAAGGGGCCGGAAGCGCTGCTGTTCCCAACGAAGACGGGCAAGCCCATGAGCGTGTCCAACTGGGTAGTCGAACGCACCATGGCCTGGATCCTCGCCTTCCGGAAACTCGCCACTCGCTACGACCGCACCGCCTCAACGATCACGGCGCTCGTCGCTCTAGCATGCGAAATTGACCAGATTCAATCGATCGTCGCACCACCGGCTGTTTCGAGTAACCGTAGCTGCTTTTCGAAGGCCTCTGCGGGCGTCTTCCAGCCGAGCACTTTCCGCGGGTGATTGTTGATGGCGGTGGCAACGGCTTGAAGGTCGTCGCTGCTCCATCGAGTCAGGTCGGTGCCCTTGGGGAAGTACTGACGCAGCAGGCCGTTGGTGTTCTCGTTTGTGCCCCGCTGCCACGGTGCGTGCGGGTCGGCGAAGAACACGGGAATCCCGGTCTCGATCTTGAACGCGACGTGGGCCGAGAGTTCCTTCCCGCGATCCCAGGTCAGCGACCGGGCCAGTTGCGTCGGGAGGGTCGACATCGTGTTCGCCAGCGCGTTCTTCATCGTGATGGCGCCGTAGCCGGCCAACGCGGGACCGTTCTTCGTGGAGTGCTTATGTTGGTAGCCCTCCTCACGAGGAAGGTTGCCGAAAACGACCGTTAACGGGGTGCAGCCGAGAGCGGTCCGATACCCCTCAGTCCGCGCTACTGATGGGAAGGGTGTCCCGCTCGCCGACAACGCCGACGGTATCAAGGCGGGTATCCATCGCAAGAGCACGGTAGATTGGCTGCGCGGCCGCGATGATGAGAGAGTCGGGGTAGAGGCGACTGCCCCAGGCGAACGAGTGCTGCTCATCCCAGCAAAACTCCGGCATCCTCTCCCCGGCCAAGAGTTCGCTCATCTCGAAAGGCGCGATGACATAGTCACCGTCGCGATATCCATTCTCGGGCTCTCGGAAATCAGCGTACCCCATCCATCGCGCCGCAAGCAGACGGAGCGGCCCGACTCGGTCGATGAGCGCGGCCGCCGTGGCCGGATCGAGACTGCCGTCTCCGGCGCTCCATCCAGACGGCAGAATCATAGTCGGGTCAGCCGTCTCCATCCATGACGCCGATGCCTTTAGCTCCTGCCCCTCCCGAAGGGCAGCACTCCATCCGCGAGGACGTTGTCGCGGTCGCTCGTAGCCGCTATGCAGGCCTTCGTTGAGGGGGCTTTGCTGCGGGAGCTGGACCGCCTGCTTCCTACTTCACGGATCCTTCCGGATTTGAGTTGAGACGATGGCGACGTGGGAAGAAGATGGCGAGCCAGACCGCGATTCCCACGAGGGGGGCGAGAACAAGCAGGACCGTCCAGCTTGCTTTGTCAGCGGCGCGGACTGTTTTGTTCATCCAGGTAACCACGATCGCCCAGATTGCTCCGACTAGTTGAGCGAGGACGACCAGCAGAACGATCAGGTGTAACGGCGAAGCTGTGTTGGTGAGCATAGTGTTTTCCTTGTCTCAGATAACGGGCTACTGCCAGATCGATCCGGTGCTGTTCACATACATCGTGTGCGACTCGCTCCAGGAGATCGGGCTTCCTTTGATGCCGACCTGGATAAGCCACGACATGGTCAGGTTTCGCTTGCTGGTGCTGCCGGTGTCAGAGCATCCCGTATTCGTGACGTAGTAGCCGACAGCCCAGGACACGTTGCACTGGTGGTTTCCCGGTGTCCCACGGTAGCTCTGGGTGACCCAGGCGTGACTGCCGTCATAGTAAAAATAGCCGGCCTGAGTTTCTTGATCGGTGATGTTGTTGAAGGCTTGACTGTAACTTCTTCCCCTGACCGTTCCAGCGGCCGCAGCGACGGCCAGCGACTGATAAGCGGACGCGCTCAGAGACTGCTTCGCCGCAGCAAGACCGAAGGCTGTAATAGCCTTCGCGGCCGACGAGGTCAAAGTCACCGTCGTATTGCAAACGCTGATCGGCTGGGTCGTCTTGCCGATGGCGCGCGCCACGGTGATCGCGTTAACGCACGCCGTGTCCTGATACGTGGACGTACTAGCCTGTGCGGCGTTAACGTCAGGCGTTGAGGCGTTGGCGGCGACACCGGCACTAAAATACCATCCCCACGACCATCGTCACCCCCGCGACAACTTTCGATACACACGAGACCTTCATTGCATACTCCGATCAGAAGACTTCAGTACGAGTAGGCACCTGATCGCCCAACCCGATTGCTGCGTTCATGATCGTCTCAATTCCTATGGGGGTCAGGCGGCCGCGAGAAAGCTTGGGTCGGGTCTGCTGCACGGATAGGTGACAGTGGGTAGTCACGCCGCGAGGGCGACGGTCTTGGTCATGCCGGC
The DNA here is from genome assembly GCF_000470775.1 of Leifsonia xyli subsp. cynodontis DSM 46306. Classification (NCBI taxonomy): domain Bacteria; kingdom Bacillati; phylum Actinomycetota; class Actinomycetes; order Micrococcales; family Microbacteriaceae; genus Leifsonia; species Leifsonia xyli. The sequence goes on along the minus strand of NC_022438.1, from coordinate 1,735,475 downwards.
CGAGCTCGTCGTCCCGCTGACGGCAGGCCTGATGCCGCTGCCGGTCGCGGAGGCCCGCCAGGAACGAGTGGTGTGAAACGGGTGATCACCGACATCGTCCCAACCGGAGAGTGGGTTCCCATGGCGGAAGCAAAACCCAAATGGCTTGCACACCCCTGAGGGGTGTGCAAGCCATTTGCTGGGACGCGAGCTGGAGTGCGATCCTCAATCAGGGTCTTGTCATAGCGATCAGCGAAGAAGAACGATGACGCTAACAGGTCTGGCAAATAGGTGGAGTCAGCTCGCAGATCCTGGGATAACCGATACCGTGTTGTCATCCTGGTTAGCGACGTACACGGTTTCTCCGTTCGGGGCGACTGCTACCCCGGCGGGGGACTTGCCGACCTGGAGGGTGTCGGTGACCTTCTGTGATGCCACGTCAATCACGGACACCGTGTTGTCCAACGCCTTTCTTGGAGATGGTGCCGCAGGCCGGGTGGTCGTCGACCTGGTAGTCGGCGGGATTGCGCGATGCATAGAGGACAACTCCCGCGTCCACCAGCAGCACCTCCCCCTCGCGCACGGTCAGTGGCCCACTCAGGAAAGCCGCCGCATCCGGCGTTGGGCTCAGACGCACGGCGACGACGTCGGGGGCGCTCGGTTCCGTCACGTCTCGACGGTCGCCCGCGGCGACCGCAGAGGTCGTCGGGGTCGCTGCCAAGACTGGGCTCGCAGGGGGAGATGCGGTGGGCGCCATGGATCCCATCAGGATGAGTCCGGCGAGAAGCGCGTTGAGGGACGCAGGCAGTCGTGTGCTCACGCATGCATGGTGACAGGCACCGACGACAACGGCGTGACCAACCCACTGACCGCCCACCTGCACGCGGCCGGATGGACCGTCACCACCGAACACCTGCACGGTCCGAACGGATATGCCGACCCCGAACGCCGCGCAGTCGTCCTGGACGACCGGCTCGCCCCGGAGCAGGCCGCGAAGACCCTCATCCACGAAGCCGCCCACATCCAGCTCGGACACACTGACGAGCTCACCGAATACGCGCAGCACCGTGGCCGGATGGAGACCGAAGCCGAGTCCGTTGCCTATGTGGTCGCCGGGATGCTCGGCTTCGACACCAGCAGCTACAGCGTCGGCTACATCGCCGGCTGGGCCGACGGCAACCCCGACCTGGTGCGCGAGACCGCCGCGCGTGTGCTCGCCGCCGCACACACCATCGCCGAAGCCATTGCGCCGGCTGACATTGGCGGTGCAGAGGCCGCCTGACAAGAGGTCAGGCCGGCTACAGATCAGGTTGGTCTGTAGCCGGCGGCCGCCTCGGTTTCGATGGTCGCTGAGGGCCTGTTTGGTAGAATGGAGAGGAGAAATCGCGATGGATTCGTCGTTGCAGTTCGGAGTGGAGAGGAGCGTTCGGATGGCATTCTCACGACTGACTGTGTCGGAGGAAGTCGAGCGGCGTCGCCGCGTTGACGAGGCGATTCACTCCGGCGAGATGGAGGGTGTCAGCGTCGACGTCGACACTCGTGCCGACACGGAGGACTACATCGCGGGTCGGATCGACTCGGACGAGCTCGTCGAGCGCGCACGGGCTCGGTATGGACTCCGCTGATTTCGTAGACCCCTACCTTGACCCGCAGACCGGCATCCTCCGAAACCTCGTCGGCGCGACCACACGAGAAGCCCTGAACGCCGCCGAGGGTGCATTGACCGTTGTCCGGGCGATGCAGCTGATGGACAAGCCACCGGCTGCGACGAATGACCTGGCGGAGCTCCGCGAGATCCATCGCCGTTTGTTCGGCGATGTGTATGCGTGGGCCGGCCAACTGCGCACGGTGGATATTCGCAAGCCGGAGGGTGAACCGTTCCTGCCGGTGTCGATGATCGAGCGTGCCGCCGACTTCGCCGTGGGCGAGTTGCGCGCGGATGGTTTGCTCCGCCAGTTGGAGCGTCCGTAGTTTATCCAGCGGCTGGCGTATCACTACGACAGCTTCAACTACATCCACCCGTTCCGTGAGGGCAACGGTCGCACGCAGCGGGTGTTCTGGAACCGTGTCGCCCGCGACGCTGGCTGGCAGTTGGACTGGCGGACCGTCCAGGGACGAACGAACGACGCGGCCTGCCGTGCCGCGGCCGAGGAACGCGACTTCGGCCCGCTATGGGTAATGTTCGAGAGCATCGCAAAACCCATCCCCGTGGGGCGCACCACGCAGCCTGGATGGTCGGCGCAGGAGCTGGGCCGGCTGTCGATGGGTGCATCGACGGATGAGCGTCGCGAGCGGTCCCGTCACGACGTGGCGGCGCGAATCGATCGCAGGATCGAGGGCGACGCGGCCGCCGGCGGTGGAGCGGAGGAGCGGCGTCCGCCGCGGACCGGACCGGCACGATGACGGGCCAGCAAATCACCTTGATCGAACAGCTCGTTCACCGTGAGGGGACGTGTGCATGTTCGCCGTCGTGATCCCGCTCCTTGTCGCGATCGTGATCGCCGTCGTCGGCCTCGTGCTTCGCCTGGGGCTCGGCGCATTCGGAGCAGTGTGGACCGCATGCGCACTCCTCCGAGTGCTGTTCTGGTGCTTGGTCTCGATCGTCCGTGGGATCCGCGCGCTCTACTTCCGCGTCCGCGCCTGACAGCACGCCCCCTTAGAGGGCGACGAGCGCAGCTGTGTGACCGCTACGCAGCCGCATACGCGTCTTCGGACTGTGTCGCCTCACCCTCGTCGGCGACGGTTGCCGCGCCGGCAGTCGGCGTGATCTTGCGGGCGGCGACAAGGCCCCGCTCCGAGGTCGTGAGCTCGAACACTCGGACGAGATCAGCGCGGCTCATGTCGCCGGCGTCGATCAGTTCGGCGGCCGCCAGGTGGACGACGTCGTTCGCGCGACGGGCGTCCTCGAGCGCGGTGGCGAACGCCTTCAGCCGCTTTCGCTTGGCGCGGAGTTCGGCCTCGTCCTGGCGGATCCAATTCGAGAGCGTGACGGGATGGATGCCGAGTTCAACGGCCGTCTGCTTAGCCTGCTTACCGGCACGCACGAGCGCGACAGCGCGAGCACGAAACTCCGGCGGGTAGGGACGTGGCATGAGGATGAGCCTTCCGGATCAGGCCACCAGTTAGCCACCGAAACTGGAACCCTTTTCGTGGGGCAGGTCAAAATGACGCCTACCCATGCAGCAGACCCGACTGTGTGGTTGCTATTTTGCCAACAGTGTGCTAATACAAGTCCCATGAATGTCATTTCCTCCGCTGTTGAGTCTCCGTCCCGGGCTAAGTCTCTGGTTGTGCGCCGGGCGAGGTGGGGAGCTGCCCTTCTGGCAATGCTTGCCGTCACCGCATATGGTGGCGCGCCTGCGGCTTTCGCCGACGCGGCTCCTGCCCATTCCAACCATCTTCTGGTTCGGACCTACCTCGATTCGGCTACCCGAGGGCCCAACGGGATCACGCTCACAGGATGGGCGCAGCCTGGCTCTCGTCTGAAGACCACGAATGATCCGAACGTCGGATGGTTCGACCCGGAAGGTGGGAACGTCTACGCGAATGCGGACGGATCTTTCACACTGGTCACTTATCGTCTTATCAACGGTGAAGCAGCAGTCAAGTCCTTTGACCCGAAGACAGGACAAGCGATCAGCGAATCCAACCATCTTCCGGTGACCTCATAGAAAAACTGCTATGAGCCGCTGGAGGGTTGCCCGCGAGGTTCCCGCTGTGGCGAAGTCGTTCGCCTACATTGGATGATTCTTGTCGATCTGAGCGTTTCGGGCGAACCAGTACGGGTGTGTGGCGTTTCGGCTTCCATCTCGGACATGTGGGCGTGGACGCTGTGGTGCTACGCAACCGACGACGGCATGTTCAATGGGTGCTGGGATGACCAACTTGGGCAGTTCCGCATGCTCTACGACTCGGACAGCCTGCTCGGGTGTTTCCTGGAGATGTTGGCGAAGCTGCGGCTGTCGAGCGGTGAAGCTGGACGACTTCGATGATGACGATGGCAGCACCGCTGGTCACCGCCGTAGGCGGAAGGGATAAGGCTTACGACAACCGCCGCGTCCGCTGTTACCTGCGTTGTCGTGGGATCAAGGCACGCATCGCACGAATCGGAGTCGACTCCAAACAGTGACTGGGTAAACACTGTTGGGTAGTCGAACGCACCATGGCCTGGATCCTCGCCTTCCGGAAACTCGCCACTCGCTACGACCGCACCGCCTCAACGATCACGGCGCTCGTCGCTCTAGCAATCGCGATCACCAGCGCCCGCAAACTCACCAAAAACGACTACTGAAACCATCTCTTAGCTTCGACACAACCAGCCCGGCAAGTCGCCGCCGGGGCCAGACAACTCCGACAACCCGGAGCCCGCTAACAGTGACACAGACAGGTGTGCTCGAATGGCGGAACGAGCATGCCGAGATTCTCAGGCCGCCTACTTCGAGTGGGCGCGTCGGCCCGTTGGAAGGAATCCGTGCAGCGGTCTGGTTCGCGGTTCAGACCGATCGGAGTGATTCCAATCTCGGCGCCGTCTGGGCAGCGCCCGATCCTCGCCTGACCTACGGCGCTGAAACGAATGGATGGAGTGTTCATCCATCGTCATGTTTTCGCTCGTTGACGATCACCGCACAAGCTGGCTCGCCGGAACCGGCCGAACGCGAACTTGTGCCCTATCTCGCGCTTCCAGAGGGAACGACTTCTCAGCTCTGGGATTGAGATACGGGATGGCGCATCGTGGATGAGAAGGCGCGAACGTGGCGCGCGTGGACACGTCGATGTCGGATCCTCACATCGGCTGGGACAATCCAGATCGATCCGGCCCAGGGCGACTCACCAGAAATTCTTCTGCGGGCTGGGGCGTTCGGAGTCGTGGTCGCGATGTTCGCTAGGCTGAGCCCCGAAGGCGGGGTCGCTAGCTCGCGGCTTCATCACCATCCCTGGTCCACTGCCTCAAGACTCGCGCACCGCCAACCAAACCCCTCTTAGCAGTGCCCTGCTTCCCGGCTTTCTCCGGCTGTGAATCTATGTATCAGCGCTGGGCAACAGAAAGTGCGAATCTCTCATAGGTGCTCCGCGCATCGCCTCCAGCGCGGCTGACGGCGGGATGACGGCGTGGTCATCGACGAATCACTGTCGTAGTAGAGCTGCTGGTGCCGAAGAGCTCTGGGGACGCAAGAACCTGCTGATGTCGGCAGGCCGCTCTACGAGACGACGGTGCTCTCGTTCGAGCAGGTCGTGGTCAGGTCGAACGGCAAGGTGCTCAAGCCTCGCAAGGAAGACCTCAAGAAGCATCCTGGAATCGGGCGAGGCCGCAGGAAGATCGTCCGTGTGACGCAGCGCGCGATTGAGAATGCCGAGGACCTGATGAGGCAGTTCTCAGGACTTCGTTGACCGGAAGTTCGGTGCCGATCTGAGGATCACGCAGCCAATTCGAGTGACTGGATCGTCGGCTGCCAATGCGCTTGCCGAGAGTTCACCTCCGCATTCAAAGTGAGTTTCTCGACTACAGGCGGTCAGAGGCGGGTGTCTTTCATGCAACAGCGGATTTTGCACTTGTCGGGATGCTTCCAGCCGCCACGCTTGTCATTCTGCCAAGCCACCTGCCCGTGATCGCGGAGGTCGTCGCCCCCTCGCCGGAGGAGCGGGCCTGGGTGGCCGCGGTGCTCGCCGCTGTCGGTGACGGCGGCGACGGCCTCCCCTCGGGTGAGATGGCCTATACGGCGATGATCGGCCGGGCTCGCGCGGTCTTTTGGCCGCCGATGACCGGACACTGGCACACCGCCCGTCCCGTCACCGGCGAGGACCGCCGTGTCACTATCGTCCCGCCGCAGAGCTCCTGGCCGGCTCCGGGGCTGTGGCGCTCCCCGGCTCGGCGATCCGCATCGCTCATCGCGGTGCGGATCGCGGGTCTCTGAAGCGCCCGCGCCGACGATGGCGTCGGCTCCGCGCACGACAGCGGCGGGACGATCGAGTCGGCGGTCATGCGCATGGCCTCGGTTGAGATAGGTTACCCTCGCCGAGAACGGTTTCGCGCCTTCGGGAGGGAACGCATCGCCTCCCCGGCCGATTCTGGCGTATCGCCCTTCGATGTGAACCCGAGCAGTTCAGGAGCCCTGACGCTCACGGAACCGATCGCTACGCGGTTACGGCCGGTGGCGGCGAGGCTTCTGCGCTTGGCGGGGAACTGCGCGCCTTTCAGGGCGCTCCCGGCCAGACTCGGCACCGGCCCAGGACGCGATCCCACGCGGTGTCGCAGTCCGGGATCATGAGGGGGACCGGGGAGGTGACGAGCGACACGGCGGCCGGGTCGGCCGGCGCCGTTCACCTTCATGAACACCACACCGAACGCCAGCAGCGCGGCCGCCAGCACCACGACGGGGAGCATAACGCCGAGTCCTGTGAAAGGCAGGTCGATACCGGGGGCTATGGCGCGGTCTGCGGACGAGACGGCCACGTTCAGCCCTTTCATCGTGGGCGATTGCGGGGAGAAGGCGGTGCCGTTGTTGCTCTGGTCGGTCGGTGCGCTCACCGCCGATGGGGCTCTCTTGGCCATCGGGACGCTCTTCCGCGTCGGCGCGCTTCTCACGAGGGGGGCGTTGTTCGATCTCGGCGTCCCGCTCACGAGGGGGACGTTGTCCGGCTCCGGGGTGCCGTTCGCCACGGGTGCGGTGACCGGGTTCGGGGTGCTGTTCGATATCGGGACGCCCCGCGACTTCGGGTTGCTGTCCGACTTCGAGGTGTCGTCCGACTTCGGAGGCGTGCTCGGCGTGGGCGTGCTGGAGCCGTCGGTGGTGGGCTTGCACACCGGGGGCTCACCGCCCTCGCCGTAGTGGTAGTTTGTGCTGCCGTACTGCACCCACACGATGCACTCGCCGGGGGCCAGGTCGATGGGCAGGAATGTCTTGCCGATGAAGGCGCCGCCCGGCTGATTGTTGTTCGGATCGAAGTGGACGCCGACGCTGCGGAGCGTCGTGCGGTAGTTCACGTGCCCGTTCGCCGGGAAGGTGCTCCCGTCTGTGAGAGTCACGCCGGCGGAGGTCACGCTGTAAGGTGCGGCGGCGGCGTTGGCGGCGACGTTTCCGCTCGCTACGGTGGCCCCGAGCACGGAGAGGGCCAAGCTCCCGTGGATCAGGATGCGGTACAGGCTCATGCCGCGACTTCTCCTTCACATAGGCGGTGCAGGTATAAGGGGGATTCGAGTCGTGGTGTGGACGGGCCGAGGCTTTCCTCAACCATCGTCTTCCTAGGGGACCACGCGTACTCGCGTTCAATTTCCATCGCGTCGCCGGGTCGTTTCCGGCTCGCGCTAGATCGAAAGAATAGCGGTAACGACGAAACAGGGGAACTGAAAGTTAACGAAGGTCAAGGGAGTGCTGCGCCGTCGGCTCTCTGTGAGCGGTCCACTCGCCGAAGGGGCGCAGCGGGGACTGCTGAGGGGAGGCGCGGCCAGCGGCTGGTGAAGCGCCCTTTCCGATCGTGCTTGCGCACGCGTCGCTGTCGATGCGCTCTCGGCTCTCGCCGAGGTCGGCCGGGCGCGCGGCTTTCCCTGTTGCAGGGTCCTCGGGCGGTGCGGATCGCGCTCGCCTCCTCCATCCCTTCGCCGCAATTCGTCAACCGTGTAAAACGCTCCAGAAATATAATGTATTTTGAGTTTGCAACTCAAACATCAATGAACTAACGGGAGCAAAATACATGCATACTCGTCCTGTCTGCCGTCTCGCTGCCTTTGCCGCCGCCGCCACCGTTGCGATCGGTCTCGCCGGGTGCGTCAGCGCTTCGAGCACCTCCACACCCACCCCGACATCGTCCAGCTGGTCGTACAGCGGCGAAGACGGACCCGCCCACTGGGATGCGGTCGCGAAGGCATGCAAGAAAACTGCGGAGGCGCACGAGTCGCCGATCGACATCAAGACGTCCACACTCGTGACGGATGCGGCCGCGACCCCGGTGAAGACGCACTACGCACCCGCGGCCTTCCACCTGGAGAACAACGGCCACACGATCGAGGCGGTCGCAGACGACACCTCCGCGAACACGATCGAACGGGACGGCACGACGTACTCGCTGCAGCAGTTCCACTTCCATGCGGACAGCGAGCACACCATCGACGGCAAGCACGCGGCGGCTGAACTCCACCTGGTTCACAAGTCCGCATCCGGCGAGGTCGCCGTGTGCTGCTGCAGGAGGGCGCGGCGAACGATGCCCTGAGCCAGCTGTTCTCCGAGATCCCGGCCGAGCCCGACGAGGAACGGGAGTTGACAGCTCCGATCGACCTGAACGCTGTGCTCCCGGCCGGCTCGGCCAGCGCGCAGTACGACGGCTCGCTCACCACTCCGCCCTGCACCGAGGGCGTGCGCTGGAACGTCTTCCTCACCCCGGCGACGGTGTCGGCCGCGCAGCTGGCGGCGTTCACCGCGGTGTACCCGGACAACAACCGGCCGGTGCAAGGGCTGCACGGCCGTGAGGTCGCCAAAGTCACGGAGTAGACAGCGGACCCGCGGAGGGGAGGGTGGGAACAGGCGGTCACCTGTTCCCACCCTCTCCTTTTGCGTGGCCGGGCTCAATCCTCGGTGTCGCGCTGGCCACGATCCTGCACGAGGCGGCGGGCGATCGAAGAGGAGAGCGCGACCGGTCTCCACGGCGATCAGGCGTGGCGTCGCGATGTCCCGCTGACCGCCGGACGCTGACCGCGCCGGAGGGAACGGGAGGCGACGAGGACCGTACCGCCGCTCGCCACGAGAATCCCTGCCAGCACAGCACCGGGGACGCTGCCGGGGCTGTCCGAACCCGTGTCGGCGAGTTGCCCTCCGGAGCCGGTCGCTGCCGTGCTGGGCGTTCCGTCTCCGCCGCCCGCGTCGGCGGGGGCTGCGGCGCCGGTGGGTCGGGCACGGCGGCGAGCGTGAAGTCCTGGCCGGTGACGGCCTCCCCTCGTCTGTGATCGTGACCGTGCGGGTCGTCGCGCCGATGGCCTCGAACCCGGACGGCGGGGCCACGGTGACGGTGTAGCTGCCGGCGATGAGCTCTCCGAGCGAGTAGCCGCCGTTCGTTCCGGTGGTCAGGGTGGTCGTGCCGTTCGGACCGGCGATGGTGATGGTCGCACCGGAGACCGGCCCGCTGCTCGTGCTGACCTCGCCGCCGATCGCACCCGTTTTGGCCAGTGCGAAATCGACGCCGCCGACATCGTCGGTCGACAGGGTCACCGTGCGTGAGGACGGGCCCGACACGGTGGGGCGGATTCTAGTGGTCGTTGCAACACGACGATTAGCTGGTAGGTAGTTTAGCGAGGCGCTGGGCTGGGGTTTCCCAGCCGAGCGTTTTGCGTGGGCGGGTGTTGAGTTCGTGTGCGACTCGGGCAAGGTCCGCGGGCGAGTGCTGTGAGAGGTCGGTGCCCTTCGGGAAGTACTGCCTCAGCAACCCGTTCGTGTTCTCGTTAGAACCGCGCTGCCAGGGCGAGGCTGGGTCGCAGAAGTAGACGTCCATGTCGGTGGCGATCGTGAACGTCTTGTGGGCGGCCATCTCCGCACCCTGGTCCCAGGTCAGCGACTTCTTCAGTTCGGCCGGCAGGCCGCTCATCGTCCGAATGAGGCCATCGCGGACGGTCTCGGCAGCGTGGTCGGTCGGGAGGTGGACGAGCATCACGAACCTGGTGGTTCGCTCGACGAGGGTGCCGATCGCGCTGGCGTGGTCAGCGCCGATGATGAGATCGCCTTCCCAATGCCCTGGAACAGCACGATCAGCGACCTCAGCGGGGCGCTCGGAGATCATGAGCATCGGGTCGACGAACCGCGAACGACGTGCGTTGGTTCCCCGGTTCGGTCGGCGACGTGCGCGCCCGGTACGCAGCGCTGTCGCGAGATCACGGCGCAGCTGGCCGCGTCCTTGGAGATAGAGCGTCTGGTAGATCGTCTCGGTCGCCACTCGCATCCCAACGTCGTCCGGGAACTGACGGATCAGGGCTCGAGTGATCTGCTCGGGAGACCACCGCAACGCCAGCTTCGACTCAACGAAAGCACGCAACCGCAGCTCTGTCACCAGTCTTCGCGGCTTTGGCCGTGGGCGACGCTTCGCCGAGTAGCGATGTGCTGCGAAGGGGTGATAGATCCCGGTCGAGGACCGGTTCCGGGAGATTTCCCGACTGATCGTGGATGGCGACCGCCGCAGCTGGGCGGCGATGCTCCGCAGTGACAACCCATCGCGGAGGAGATCCCGGATCTGCTCACGTTCCTCCAGCGAAAGGAACCGCGGATCGAGCTTCCTCTCCAGCTGAAAGATCGCCGCCGGCGAGATTGTCTCGGTGCCGTCAAGAAACGTCGTCATACCTGTTTTGTAATCGACGACCCGACCATCTGGGTAATAGCGGCGATGAGCGGTCTTCCGGACACCGTTATCCCAATCCCGTGCCGTGCGGATGTTCACCCCGACGGCAGCCGCTGCTTCGCGACGCGAGATGCCATCGCGTCGCAACTGGAAGTAGCGTTCCTTTCCTGGATGCGGACCAGTCCCGGTTTTCCCCTGGCTGCGCAGGCCGGCCTTCCATACCCACGTCCCGCAGGTCGCCGGGTTGAACCCCAACTCACGCGCCGCGATCGTGATGCTCCCACACGCCTCGAACAACGCGAAGAACGCGTCCTTATCAGCCTGCGTGAAACAGCGTCGATCCCTCGAATAGCTCCTTAAACGGGCCACGGTCGTTACAACTCCCAGAAAGTCCAGGTGTTGCAACGACCGTTAGAACCCAAGTGGTTCCGTTCCGGGTGGGGGCGAGACCTCGACGGAGTAGCCGCCGGGCGGGAGCTTCGGGATGCTGTAGCTGCCGTCCGCGCCCGTCACCGCGCTGCCGCTGCCGCTGGGCCCGGTCGCGGTGATGACCACGCCCGCGACCCCGCCGTCCGCATTCGTTACGGTGCCGCTGATGCCCGGGTCGGCGCGCACGACGAAATCCACGCCGGTGATCGGCACTTCGGTGCCGGCTGGAACGGTGACCGTCTGCGCGCCGGTGACCGCTTCATAGCCCGGGGGGAGCGGTCACGGTCACCGTGTGCGGGCCGACGGCGGCCTCGTCGAACAGGTAGGTTCCGTCGGGGCCGGTGGTCAGCGTGGCGCCGGCATCGAGCTCGACGGTCGCCCCCGCGACGGGAACGCCGTTCGTGTCCCGGACGGTGCCGCCGATGGCGACGGGGACGATCGGGCGGATGGAGAAATCGACCACGGCATCCGATGCCGAGAGGTCGGCGGGCTTGGTGGCCGGGCCGGCCGCGATCATCCCGGATGCCGGTGTGACCGAGACGGTGTAGCCTGCGCTGGCCTGCACGGCCGGGAAAGAGTAGGCGCCGTCCGCCCCGACGGTCGCCTGCGCCACGACGGCGCCGTTCGCATCATGGAGAATGACGATCGAGCCTGCGGGGGAGCCGGAGGACGCCGTGACCGTCCCTGTCAGGCTGCGGGCGAGGGAGGCGAACCAGGTCTGGTAAACGGGGAAGCCTTTGCGCTGGGCGTAGATGGAAGGTGAGAGACGTGATGGGCGCGCTCGGCTCGAACCAGCCGGCGCTTCCGCTGGTGTCGATGCCCTCGGCATTGCCGACGAGCGTCTGGGTGGCCGGGTTCCAGGTGGGGATGTCGTCCGGGTCGCCGGTGCATGACGGCTTAGCGGGTATGCCCGGCGCGCAGTAGTTGAAGCCGCCGCGGTAGCCGAGTTGCGCCGTCGTCAGAGGAACGCCGTTCGGGCCGACGGCGCGCACGGTCACCTGGTCTGCGTCGATGTCGCCCAGCACGAAAGCCCAGCCGGATGTCGGCGTCGGCGCGGCGAACGAATAGGTGGTGGTGGAGGGCGCGGTCGGGGTGTCGGCCTTGGGGCGGAGGTTCAGGTAGGGGTGCCCCTGGCTGGAACCGTATTTCGCGCCCGGCGGCGTACCCGCGGCGAGCCAGACGGACGTCCCGGAGATCACCCCGATCTGCCCCTGACGGGAGTCGGTCGTGACCGTTGCGGCCATCGGCGGAGTGCTCGCGACCTGAACCGTGAAACTCTTCGGTCCCGTGGTTCCCCAGCCCGCCCAGAGACCGGTCGTGGCCGCGTCGGCGGAACCGCTCGGCACCGCGACGGCGAGACCCACAGCGGCCGCGGTGACAACGGCTGTCACCATGAGAAACAGACGGAAACTCACATCTGGAAGCTACGCCTGAAATGAAGAATAGTACAGCATGCATGTAGGCGGGTCAGCGACCGCGCCGTCGTCTCAGCCCGAAGCCGAGGAGAACGCCGCCGCCGATCGCTGCGAGCACCCCCAGGCCGCGGACCGCCCACTGCATATCCCCGGTCAGCGCATCGACCAGCAACGGCCCGGCGAACCCCGCCACAACGAGCAGGACGCCGCCTACGAAGAACCAGGGGGAGCCGTTCGTCCGTTCGACCATGCTCCGAGCCTAATCGGCTGCGCTCGGATGCGGGCTTTCCCCGCTCGGCGGACGGCACGCCGAGTTCGCCCCTGTCACGCTTGCGGATCGCGCACCACTTGCGGTGACTTCAGCGCACGGCGGTATTGCAGGAGGCCCGAGTAGTGTTAGAAGTCGTATGCGCACCGACACTCTCGACCCGTTCCGGCTCCGCGCGGACTTCCCCGTCTTCGACCGCGAGGTGAACGGGCATCCCTTCGTCTACCTCGACTCCGGCGCCACGGCGCAGAAGCCGCGGCAGGTGCTGGAGGCCGAACGAGCCTTCGCCGAAAGGCACACCTCGGCCGTGCATCGCGGCGCCCACACCGTCGCGGGCGAGGCGACCGAGTTGTTCGAGAAGGCCCGCGCGCGCGTCGCCGGCTTCGTCGGGGCGCGGCCGGACGAACTCGTCTGGACGTCCAACGCCACCGAGGGCATCAACCTCCTGGCGTACGGGATGTCGAACGCTTCTCTCGGACGGGGCGGACTGGCCTCCGGGCGCTTCCGTCTCGGTCCGGGCGACGAGCTGGTCGTGACCGAGGCCGAGCACCACGCCAACCTCATCCCTTGGCAGGAGCTCGCTGCCCGCACGGGCGCGACCCTCCGGGTCATCGGCCTCACCGACGACGGCAGCCTCCGCCTCGACCAGGCCGCCGAGCTGATCGGTCCGCGTACCCGCGTCGTCGCTTTCGCCCACGTCTCGAACGTCCTCGGCACGGTCGCGCCGGTGGCCGAGCTGGTCGCTCTCGCCCACGAGCACGGAGCGCTCGTCGTCCTGGACGCCTGTCAGTCCGTTCCGCACCTCCCCGTCGCCTTCCCGGCTCTGGAGGTCGACTTCGCCGTCTTCTCCGGCCACAAGATGCTCGGTCCCACCGGGGTCGGCGCGCTCTACGGCCGCCAGGAGCTCCTCGACGCCCTCCCGCCGTTCCGCACCGGGGGATCCATGATCACGACCGTGACACTGGACGGGGCCGAATACCTTCCCGCGCCGCAGCGCTTCGAGGCGGGCACGCAGCCTGTCTCCCAGGCGGTCGCCCTCGCGAGCGCCGTCGACTACCTCGACGCGGTCGGGATGGCGGCCATCGCTTCCCACGAGGAAGCGCTCGGCGCGCGCCTGCTCGCCGGGCTCGGGGAGCTCGACGGCGTGCGCGTCCTCGGCCCCGGCCCGGGGACCTCCCGCGTCGGGCTCGTGAGTTTCGTAGTGGATGGCATCCACGCGCACGATGTCGGGCACTTCCTCGACGACCGGGGCATCGCGGTGCGCGTCGGCCACCACTGCGCGCAGCCGCTGCATCGCCGGTTCGCCGTCACGGCCTCCACCCGCATCAGCACCTACCTTTACAACACGGCGGACGAGGTGGACGCGGCGGTCGCTGCTGTCGCCGACGCCCGTGCTTTCTTCGGAGTGATCGAGTCATGAGCGATCTGCAGAGCCTCTACCAGCAGGTCATCCTCGACCACGCCCGCGAGAAGCACGGGTTCGGTCTCCGCGAGGGCGACGCCGCGCGGTCGCACCAGTACAACCCGACCTGCGGCGACGAGGTCACGCTCGCCGTGCATCGGGGGACTGGCGGACGCATCCACGCGATCAGCTGGGAAGGTCACGGCTGTTCCATCTCCACCGCGTCGGCGTCGCTGCTGAGCGACCTCGTCCAGGATGCCGACCCGGCCGAGCTGCGCAGGGCGGTCGCCGCGTTCCGCGAGCTGATGCAGTCGAAGGGCACGCTGGACGGCGATGAGGAGGTGCTCGGGGACGCTGTGGCGCTTGCCGGCGTCTCGGAGTACGTGACGCGCGTGAAGTGCGCGATGCTGCCGTGGGTCGCGCTGGAGGACGTCCTTACGAAGGCCGGCGCCTGACACTCCCTCGACGCTGGTGCCCTCGGTCGTGTGCTCGCCGGTCGTGTGCTCGCCCTGACTGAGCCCCTCCCGGTGCCCGCCCCTCGATTCGCGATCGTTGCCTGAGGGCTGATAGCGTCGAAGGCGTCCCGGGATGCCGCCAGGCAGCGTCCGGGGCCCCGAACCCAGCCCGCGAGCCGGGCCGTGCGGCCGCATCCGTGGCCCGGCCCGGAACGTACGGTCTGCCGGCGTGGGCGCACCCCGATGGTCGTGCCTGCGTAGGGATTCGCGCGGAGAGCCCGTGCTGGAGTCCTGTTCTCTCCGCCGCACGCCGTCGACCCGGGCGCAACCACTGAGCGCGTGCCGTCCCGCGCGCGCCGCGGAGAACAAGTGAGCGAATCCATCGCCGTCGAGGCGACGAAGGTGTTCAAGGTGTTCGGACGCAAGCCCACCGAGGCCGTCCGGCGCCTGCGCGAGGGCGCGAAGCGCGCGGAGGTGACGGCGCTCGGAACGGCCGCCGTCATCGACGCGTCGCTGGCCGTCCGGCGCGGGGAGATCTTCGTCGTCATGGGCCTGTCCGGTTCGGGCAAGTCCACCCTCATCCGCCTGCTGAACGGTCTGCTGGAGCCGACAGCGGGAGAGGTGGCCGTCATGGGCACCACGATCACCGGCCTGGCCGGCAAGCGACTCCGGGAGGTGCGGCAGCGCCATATCTCGATGGTCTTCCAGCACTTCGCCCTGATGCCGCACCGCACTGTCCTCGACAACATCGCCTTCGGCCTCGAGGTCAAAGGCGTACACGTCGCGGCCCGTCGCGAGAAGGCCGAAGAGGTCCTCGAGCTCGTCGGTCTCGGCGGCTGTGGCGGCAAGCTCCTCGGCGAGCTCTCCGGTGGGATGCAGCAGCGTGTCGGCCTCGGCCGTGCGCTCGCCGCCGACACCGACGTCCTGCTGATGGACGAGGCGTTCTCGGCGCTCGACCCGCTCATCCGGCGCGAGATGCAGGAGCAGTTGCTCGAACTCCAGGCCAAGCTCGGCAAGACGATCGTCTTCATCACCCACGACCTCAACGAGGCGATGCTCCTCGGCGATCGCATCGCCGTCATGCGCGCGGGCCGCATCGTCCAGACCGGGACGCCGGAGGAGATCCTGACCGACCCGGCGAACGATTACGTCGCCAGCTTCGTCCAGGACGTCGACCGTGCCCGTGTGCTCACCGCCGCGAGCGTCATGGAGCCCGCACGCTCTCTCGTGACCGTCGCAGGCGGACCCCGCGTGGCCATGCGCACCATGCGCGACCTGCAGACTTCGGCCGCGTTCGTCGTCGGGCAGGGCTGGACCCTGCTCGGGGCCGTCCGCGACCACGACGTGATGCGCCAGGTCCGCGAAGGGCGCGGGGACCTCACGGAGGCGATCGACAGCGACATCGCCTCCGTCTCCCGCGACGAGGCGCTCAGCGAGCTGGTCGAGCCGTCCGTCGGCAGCGCTCTGCCGCTGGCGGTGGTGGACGAGCGCCATCGCCTGCTCGGCGTCATCCCGCGTGTCACCCTGCTCGCGGCCCTCGGCAACGTGACGAGCGACACCACCGAGATCCCGGTCGTGGTCGAGCCGCCCGCGACCGTCTCCGCGGATGCGATGACCCTGGCCCTGAGAGAGTCCGCCGGGACTGTGAGGGCGAGCGCATGAGCCTCCGTCTCCCGCTCGGCGATGTGGCTTCCCGCGCCGTCGATGTCGTGACCGTCGCCCTCGGCGGCCTGTTCGATGCCGTCCGCGCTGTCTTCGCCGGCCTCTACGCCGGGGTGGACTGGCCTCTGCAGACCCCGCCGCTCTGGGGCGTCATCCTCCTCTTCGCGATCCTCGGCGTGTGGCTGCGCGGCTGGGTCTTCGGTGCGGGGACGGTGGCCGGGCTGCTCCTCATCGCCAGCGTCGACCAGTGGGCGAACGCGATGGACACCCTCGCGCTCGTCCTCGTCTCCGCCGCACTGCTCTCCTCTCTCGAGAATGCGTTGTTCAACAGCGGCGCCGACGCTCGGGGCTACGACCGGATCGTGGAGAAGTGGATGTCCGAGCACGCGGACTATGTGCGGTCGCTGACCGACTGACAGCGGCTTCTCCCGCTCCGCTTCGTCGCACGATGGGAGACCTCCGCCGGCGGGCCGTCGAGCCCGGCCGGCGACCGGGGCCGGCCGCTCGGGCCCCGGGCTCTAGGTGTGTTTCTCAGGGACGTTGGTCAATCTGCTGATGGGTGGCTGGCTGCCGATGGCGGTGTGGGGCCTGTGGTGATTGTAGGAGTGCAGCCAGGCCGGGAGTGCGTTGCGGCGGGCTGATTCGGAGTTGTAGTGCCGGGCGTATGCCCAGCCGTCGGCGAGGGTGCGGTGGAAGCGTTCGATCTTGCCGTTCGTCTGCGGATGGTAGGGCCGGGTGCGTTTCGGTTGGATGCTGAGCTCGGCGCAAGCGTCGCGCCAGGCGTATGAGCGGTATGCGGAGCCGTTGTCGGAGAGCACCTGTTCGACGGTGACGCCACGGCTGGCGAACCAGCCGACCGCTCGACGCAGAACAGCGATTGCAGTGGCGGCGGTTTCGTCGTCGTGGATCTCGGCGTAAGCGACACGGGAGTGATCGTCGATGACGGTATGAACGAACGCTGTGCCGGTGATCATGTCGCCGGTGATCCCGTGTTTCCCGGTCCGCTTCGCGGTGATGGCCTTGTTCCGCTCTCCCTGGAGACGTCCGACGTAGCGCCAGCCGCCACCGTCGGGGATGTTGCCGAGTTTCTTGATGTCGACGTGGATCATCGATCCGGGATGCTCGTGCTCGTAGCGGCGGGCGGGTTCGCCGGTGCGGACGTCGACGTGGCTGGGCCGATTGATCCGGCACCGGGAGAGGACCGTGTGAACGGTCGAGGCGGGCATGCCGAGCTGGGCGCCGATACCGACTGGTCCCAGCCGCTTCTTCCACCGCAGATGCACGACCTTGCGGACCAGTCTTCGCGGGGTCTTGTTCGGGCTGTGATGCGGCCGTGACGAACGGTCCAGCATTCCCGCCTCGCCCATCTCCACGTAACGACGAGCCCATCGGTCCGCGGTGCGTCAGGACACTCGGAAGTAGGTCGCCGCCGCAGCAACGGACCAGCCGTCGTCGACGACTTGGCGGGCCAGGCGGAGGCATTCGCGAGGAGTCAAAGCAGCATTAGCGTGGGTCACGAGGACCTCCTAAGTCATCGAGTGCAGGGAAACTAGACAGCCCCACTCTCGACCGGGAGGTCCTCACCCATCTATCGCGTCACACCTCAACCAACGTCCCTGAGCAGCACACCTAGGGAAGATCACCAAGGACCCTAGCGCGACCGCCAGCCTCGATCGCAGCACCGGACAGATCATTACCCCTTTGTCCGAGTACGATCTCTTCGATACGCCCGAGGACATGGCAACAGTCAATCGCGCTCTCTATCTGGACATTGCTCAATGCATGAACGAGAAAGGGCTCCCGTACTCCGGAACAATGAAGGAAAACAGGCTTCCGGATGACAGAGATTTTGGATTGTGGTTCGAGGACAACGCCGAAAAGTTCGGTTTCGATAATGAGCCGAGCAAAGTCCAAGAGGCTTTTGACTTTGATAGAGAGGAAGGCGGGGCGAACTGGGATGAGGCTGAAATTGCGTGTGCGGACTTGTCAAAAGCCAAGCCAGCGGTTCAGGCGTTTCAGCCTCCACAAGATGAACTGACAGACTCCCTTGTGCCCAGGATTCGCACCGAGGCACTGCTCGCCGCGCAGGAAGACGAAGCCTGGCAGAAAGCAAAAGAAACATGGGGAGCCTGTCTGAAGACAAAGGGCCTGGCTCCGTCTCCGGGGGAAAATGACTGGGTCTCGGTTGAGTCCAAGAGCTTTCTTGATCAAGAAGACTTGCAGAGCGATGAGGTTGTTCGACTCGCAGTCATTGAGGCAAAGTGCAATGACGAAACTCGCCTAACTCAAAAGCTTGCGGATCTTGTTGCTCAGTACCAGTTGCCGCTCATTAGGCAGAACCAGGCGGCAATCAATGAGTTCAAGGAACTCAAACAGAGCAGGCTCGCCGCCGCCAGAGAGTATAGTGCGACGCACGGATGATTCATCTATGACAGCAGATGGTGGCGAAACCAGTCCAAAGAGTGGGAGCTCTCTGCAAAGAGTGCGCCGAAGAGGAACACTCTTTGCTGTTGGCTTCAGCGTATTGGCACTGATTGGCGCCTCCTTTGTCGCGGGTCGATTCACAACCCCGCCAGACCGAGTGGTGATCGAGCAAGCGCAACAAAAAATAGACGTCTATGTTCGCCGTGCCGGAGTCCGCGTACGCGCAGATTCTCGAATTGTCTATGTCGCCGAGGTTCAAGAACCAATCAGCGTAACGATGACACCACAGGCAGTCAATGAAAAGATGGTTGTCCGAATGGCAGTATCGCCTGGTGACGCGTTGCAACCCGGCGCACTTATTGGTGTCATCGGAGGATTTCCCTATTTTGCTCTTCCCGGATCGTTAGCACCGTATCGCGATTTAGCAGCAGGCGACAAAGGTGATGACGTTAAAATGTTGCAAAACGCGCTGAATATGTCTGGCTACCAGGCCGGAGAAGATGGCGTCGTCGGACGAATGCTGTTCAACGCTGTTGCCGCGATGTATAAGGCAAATGGCGTCGAAGGGCACTCCTGGAGCCTCATCTCGACTGCTCAATTTGTGAGCGTAGAGGCTATGCCAGCAGCTGTTCTGAGTGTTCCAAAAGTTGGCTCCTTGCTTGGAAAGGACAATCCGCTGTTAACGGTAAGTTCCGGCGCCCCTTTCCTCGCCCTGAACGCCAACTCAACGTTGATTCGAGAATTGACAGTTGGAACTGAACTCCGTGCTCAAGTGAACGGCGAACTGACTGCCGTAGCAGTAACGAATGTAGCCAATACGTCCAGTTCGGACAAAAAAGAATCGGGAGAAGAAAAAAGCCAGGCAAGTCAATTTATCTAGCTCCGGTCGACACGAATACTCCGCTAAACATTGGTGAGAAGATCAGGGTTTTCGGTCCCGGTTCGGAGAAAAAGGGCTTGCTGTTCCTACGGTTGCAATCCTTGAAGATAACACGGGAACATATGTGTGCCGAAAACTGACAGGTGACCAGAAACCTGATTCTGATCGGGTACCGGTCAAGGTGCTCAGCAGCGGCGGAGGCTGGAGCCTTCTTGAAGAAGGCAAGATTGCTGTCGGAGACAATGTTCGAGTATCCCCATGACGAAACGAACGAAGGAGCGAGGCCGTAGTGATCTCGTCGGAAGCAGAGAGACCACTGCTCTCATTGAGTTTCGTGACGTAACGCGCTCCTTTGCCGATGACGGCTCCGTTGGTGTGAAGAAGGTGTCTTTCGTCGTGCAGCAGGGTGAGTTCATCGCCGTCACCGGTCCATCAGGCGCGGGGAAGAGCACACTGCTTAACATGCTTGGAATGCTCGATCGAATTGATGGCGGCGAGTATTTCTCAAGGGTGTCAAGGTCAATTCCTTGTCAGAGAGCCAACGCAATATGTTGCGTTCTCGTGAGCTTGGGTTTGTTTTTCAATCCTCGTTCGTCCTTGGAGATGCTCCGACCCTTGAAAACGCGGCATTGGGTCTTCGCATACAGGGGATGCCGATTCGTGAACGCGGTCGCTTGGCCGAGATAGCTGTTCGTAAGCTTGGACTTGGTCAGAAGACTGAAACTCTGTCGAGGTTGTTGTCAGGTGGGGAGCGTCAGCGACTTGCAATTGCTAGAGCGATCGCAACGGTACCTTCGGTAATTCTAGCGGACGAGCCGGCCGGCAACTTGGATTCGAAAAATGCTTCTCTTGTCATGGAGCACCTGCGTGAGTTGAACGCTCAAGGGGTCACGGTGATCCTCGTGACGCATGATGCTGAGATTGCAGCCACAATTCCCAGGCGGATCAGAATCGTTGATGGACGCATCGAGTCAGATGAGACTGATCTGCAAGCAAATGCTTGCTCTCTGGATCGAGATACCTATGCTGAATCACGTGCCACATCTCGAAAATTCGTTGTGAGCAAAGAGCGTCTGCTTGATGATTTGGCGGATGCGTTTTCTGCGCTTACCCAGAAAATTGGACGCGCTTCTCTCCTCGTGCCCGCTTTTACTCTTGGCATCGCGGGAGTGGTTAGTGCAATCGGTGTGAGCGAAAGCGCAGCGGCTCAAGTGTCGGCTCGTCTTTCTGAAGCTGCACTTGATGAGGTACGTGTTTTTCTGCCAGCAGATGGCGATCTGCTCGGTGACGGTTACGAAAAGCTTGAAGGCTGGGTTGAGCGTGCTTCATCAGTGGCTTATGTTGACTCGGTCGCATATGAAGCGCGTGCGCCAGCAAAGTCAGTCGGGATCTCAAGATTTTACGACGACCGCAGCCAGGAGAATACCTCCGAACTGTTCCTTATGGCTACATCGTCAAACTACCTTGATGTTGTCGGCTCAACTGACAGGCTCATTTCAAAAAGCTTCAGCTCAATCAACGATTCTGCCGTCAGAAACGTCGCCTGGGTTGTAGAAGAGGTTTCAAACAAGCTGGGTGTGCCTCAGCCAGGGCCGGGTTCTTCTCTATGGATAGGCCAGCAACGCGTTGAAGTGACCGGTAGCTTACACTCCCTCGAACGAGCGCCACACCTCAACCGAACTGTGATTGTCTCACCTGACGTAGTTGCCGCATCCAGCGAACTGCAAGTTATGCTGATTGTCAGAACTCAGGAGGGCTTTCCTTCTGCCGTGGCGGAGGCGCTTCCTCTTGCGATGGATCCATCAAACCCTGGCCAGTTTTCGATTGAAACTGTTGCCGATCTCAGGGATCTGAGACACGGTGTGAGCAATGATCTCGGGGCTTTTGTCGGGATGCTAGCGATTGTTGTGCTGGTTCTTGTGTCCATTAGCGCAAGTGCGACGATGTATCTCTCGGTTCAGTCTCGGACAGCTGAAATCGCATTAAGAAGAGCTATAGGGACAAGCCGGGCGGCAGTTGGAAGGCTTTTCCTTGCTGAGGGAATGATTATTGGCGTGATCGGCGGGGCGCTTGGAGGTTTTCTGGGAACCGCCGCAGTGATAACTGTTTCCGTGGTGCAAGGATGGCCACAAATACTCCCGCCTTATTTGGTGCCAGCCGCAATGATAAGCGGTGTCGCCGCAGGGTTCTTGAGCGCGTTGATTCCTGCACTATCTGCATCTCGGAAAGACCCGGCAACTGCGATTCGGGGCTAGATCTGCGTGATCTTGCGGTCCTACAGAAAGGGAAACCCATGAGCAGGAAGAAGAGAACCGACCCTTGTAACCACAATGTCACCATCGACGTTCGACGCTGAGCCTGACAGCTTCGGGAAGGAGCTTTACCCCGCCCATATCTCGCCGATGAGAAGATCACCCAGAAGAAGATTTCCCAGCTGTTCGCGCATCTGTCGGCTGAAGGCTTCGAGCCCCTGGGGAACACCAGCAAAAAGCCTGGTCATATTTAAATCTGACCAGGCCTTCTTGTTTGCCTGGTGACTTTTCGGAGAAAATCCGCTCTTGCTCGCGGTTTCCCGAATGACTCTTCGAGCGCTGCTGTAGCATCGAGGGCCTTGGCCGATTGATTCTGACGAGGCTGCAGTTCAACGCCGTCGTTCCGGTGACCAACGGCGACGAAGGGGACGGATCATCGCCCGGGCCGTCCGAGTCTGAGCACTGCGCGCGCGTCGGAGGACCAATCTCGTTTGAGGAAGACCCGGCCGATGTTCACACGGGAGGACGTGGCCGCACGAACGACCTCCGCGTCGGTCGTGCTCGTCGGAAGCACGGCCCCGACCTCCCAACCGTCAATGTAGACGGTCACGACGAACATGCCGTTCTCCAGACGCCTCGGCACCAGGGCCGCTTCGAAGAACCCCGAGTGGACACCCGCCGCGTCCAGCAGTTTCTCGCGCGCAGGCACTCGTTCGGTGGAAGGATGCAGTTCTGTGCGTAAGAGTGCCCCGCGCCAGTGCCTTTTCACCATGGAACCGCACCATACACACCGGCCCGAGGCGTGACCAGAGGGGCGACCCGGTCGAATCGCGGATGCGACGCCTTCGTGTGGCGGCGCGTTCGCTCATTCGGCGTGTGCCTCATCCGTGGGCCGAGAGTCGTCCCTGTGGTCGCGTGTGTACGTCTCGGGCTGTGTTTCGATGGTGACCTTCGTGAGTTCGGGCGAGAACGCGAACAGCTTCCCATCCTGTTCTCCCACCCACCACACGGAATCGCAGAGCTTCGTGAAAGCGGGCTCGGTGGTGGGCCACCAGTCGGCCTTGATGGTCGGTGCGTTCCGCCAGGTCAGCTTCTGCTCGTCGCTGTTTTCGTCGCTGCTCTGGACGGTGGCCTCCGGGCGGGCGGGCCTCTGCGTCGCATGCCAGTCCTGGCAGGAGCCTGCCGGGAGCATCGCGGCGGTGGCCGCCATCGTCATGATCCGCTCGTCGCCGGTGGTCCGCATCGCCAGGAAGATGTCTTTGGCCCCGGCTGGAACCCAGCTCGGAGTCCCTTTGCCGGTCTCGGCTGCGGCTTTCGCGCCGGCTTCCCCGGTGCTGAATGATCGCTGAAGAGTGTGGCCGTTCCCCCGCTCCTTCAGGGAGTCGTTGAGATCGGGCGATCCGCAGCCGGAGAGGAGGACGATGGCGCCGCCGCCGATGGCCAACGCTGCGAGCGAGCGATGTGCGAGTTCATACCGACGAGCGTAGAGCGATCGAAGACAGCTCACATCAACCGGCGGATGGAGATGCGCTCCGTCGAGCGAACGAGGAATGTCTGCTTGGGCGGCGTCGCGGCTTTTCCCGGCCTCGCGACGTCCTGACAGCCGCTCGGGACTTCGTCCGCCGTTTCTAGGTCCGTTCTTTCCTCGGCATGACGACCTCTTTGATGATGAGGATGACGCCCGCCGAGGTCGGGATGGCGACGAGCGCTCCGGGCAGGCCGAACAGCGTCGAGCCGGCGAGGGCCGAGATGAGCACGATGGAACCCGGGACCTGCACGGCCTTGCCCATCACCGGGGCGTCATGATGTATGCCTCAAGCTGCATGTAGATCAGCATCAGCACCAGAACGACGATGCCGCTGACCGGGGAGTGGATGAAGGCCAGCGCCGACATGGCGATGGTGGTCAGTACTGTTCCGATGAGCGGGATGAGAGTGATGAAGAAGGCGGCCAGGGCGATGAGGAAAGCGCCGGGGACGCCCGTGGCGAGAAGCAGGAGGAGGCTGTAGACGGCGTTGAAGAAGGCGAGGGCGACCATCCCGCTCAGGTACTTGTCGAAGTTCTTCAGGATGCGCTCGGCGTAGCTCTCGAACTGTTCCCGGTGGGAGTGGCTGATCAGACGGTACAGCGACTGCTTGGTCGTGTCGTAGGAGGCGATGAAGTAGATCGTCAGGATGGTGATGAAGAAGCCGGTGGCGAAGGCGTTCAGCACCGAAAGTCCCAGCCCGAGGAGACCGCTGCCGACGCTGGCCCAAGTCTGCGGGTTCTTCGCCTGGTCTGCGATCCAGCTGAGCGTCTGGCCGAGGACACCGTTGCTCGTGGCGTTCGCACTGTCGAACCAGCGCTTCTGAGCGCAGCCTCGCGATCTCGTGCGGGACGACCGTGCTGAGGAAGCCGATTTGCTCGACGATGAGTGGGACGACCACCCAGACGATCGCGACCAGGACGGCGACGATCAGCAGGATGACCGTCACGATCGCCCACGCCCGCTTCATCCCTCGCCGCTGGAACCATCGGACCAGCGGATCGAGGCCGACGGTCGCGAACATCGCGAGGAACACGGAGAAGATGATCGAGCGCAGGCCGTAGAGCATCGCGCCGGTGACCACGGCGCCGAGTACGCCGAGGGTGAGCAAGTAGCCGAACAGGAGCGGACTGCGCTTGATGAGTGGCGCGTCGTCGCGGGAGACCGCATCGGCGGGCGCGGGGGTGCTCGGCGCCGGGCGGGCCGGGGGCCGGATGAATCGCATGGAGCGCACCTTTCTCGTCGGTCCGCCTTGGCGCACCTCTTGCGCCGAGCGTAGGGCGGGGACAAGGGCGACACGCGCCGCGACGGCCGGGCCGGACTCTCTCTCGTCTACTACGCAAGTGGTCTTGCTTGTAATGCACACATACTTGACCGTTGTCTTCCTTCCGTGCTCTACTGTGCCCAGCCCATTAGAGAAGTCTTTTTCTTTGTAAAGGACAGAATGAGGTCCCGATGGTGTCCGGTGCGAGCGAGGCGCGACAGATGAACGCCAGTGTGGCGCGCGTCGCGGTCGCCCTGCGGGACGGAGGGCGGGCCACGGTCGCCCGGCTGGCCGAGCGCACCGGGCTCTCCCGCCCCACGGTGGAGACGGTGCTGCCGTTCCTCCGGGAGGAGGGGCTGATCGGGATGGTCGATGAGCACACCCCGGGCGGACGCGGTGCGGGCCGGCCGGCCCGGATCTTCGAGTTCGTGGCCGACGCGGGCTATCTGGTCGGTGTCGATGTCGGAATCCACCGCGTCCGCGTCGTCGTGGCGGAGCTCGACGGCCGGGTGGTCGGCTGGCACGAGCGCGACGTGGACGGCACGTTCGGGGGAGCGGACCGGCTCGCCGGGGTGAAAGACGCCGTGCGGGACTGCTTCGCCGCCGCGGGACTCGACCTCCGACGACTGCAGCAGCGCTCCGGGATGGCGGTGGCGGTCTCCGGGATGGTCGGTACGGACGGCCGGCTCGTCGTCTCCCGGAACTTTCCCGATTGGGAGGGCGTGGACATCGCCGGGCACCTGCGCGACGAGTTCGGCTGCTCTGTCGCTATCGAGAACGACATGCGGCTCGCGGCCCTGGCCGAGCACCGGATGGGCGCGGCGCGGCTCGTGGACGATGTCGCCTATTTCTTCGCCGGGCACCGGATTTCGATGGGGCTCATCATCGACGGCAAGCTGCGCCGCGGCCGGCACAGCGCGGCGGGCGAGATCGGCGAGATCGTCTTCTCGATGCAGGTGGACGAGTCCGGCCAGCTCCGCTGGGAGACGGCGGCGACAGCCGAAGAGGTCTTCCGGCTCGCGGCCGGCGGGGACCAGCGGGCGCGGGAGGAGATCGAGCGCTTCGTCGGCGGCCTCGCCGCCGGTGTCGCGACGGTCACGATGGCGGTCGATCCGGATGTGGTCGTGGTCGGCGGCGGTCTGTCGCGCGCCGGTGAGACGCTGCTCGGGCCGTTGAGAGCGGCGGTGATGCGGGAGATCAGCCTGCCCATCCGTCCGTCGATCGTCCAATCGGAGCTGGGCGCCGAGTCGGTCGTGCTGGGGGCCCTTGTGCTGGCGGCCGCCGAGACGATGCAACGGCTCTTCCCGACCCGCGGGCTGCCGGAGCCGGAGATCGATGTGGCGGGCTCGCCCCTGCTCGCGACCCGGCTGAGCCGCCCGGTCGCGGGAGAGGCGCACGACGGTTCCGGAACGGGCCGCCACAGCACGCACGAAGGGATGGCGTCATGACACGGAGACGACCACTGCGCCTTGCGGTGATCGGCGCGGGAGCCCGGTCGGGGATCGCGCTGCACGCGGTCGAATTGGGAGACGGCGCGATCGTCGCCGTCGCCGACCCGAGCGAGACCGCCCGCGAGCGGGCCGCGGAGCGGTTCGGCTCGCCGCTGATCGTCTCCGGCCATCGCGAGCTCATCGCCGCGGTCGCCGCGTTCACGATCCTTCAGTTCCGGATGCAGAAGAGGTGGGTGAACTATGTATAGAATCTCGCGCCTGGTCAACCGGGTGACGCACCTCGTGCTGATCGTCGCCTCGCTGCTGATGGTCTTCCCGTTCGTGTGGCAGATCGTCATGTCGCTGGCGACCAACGCCCAGGTGACGAGCGTGCCGCCGACCTTCTGGCCGGGCACGCTGCACGTGGAGAACTTCGCGAAGGTGTTCGGCCAGCTCCCTTTCCTCGACCAGCTGTGGGTCTCCACCGCAGTGACGGTGATCCGCACGGTCGGGCAGCTCCTCCTGTGCTCAATGGCGGGCTACGCCTTCGCGCGGATGGACTTCCCCCTCAAACGGACCATCTTCGCGCTGGTGCTAGCCATCCTGATGGTGCCGCCGCAGGTCTACCTGCTGCCCCAGTACCAGATCGTGCAGGGCCTCGGCTGGCTGAACACCATCGCCGGCATCGCAGCTCCCGGCATCTTCAGCGCGTTCGGCACTTTCCTGATGCGGCAGTTCTTCCTGGGCCTGCCGGACGAGCTGTCCGAGGCGGCGCGGCTGGACGGGGCGAACCACTTCCAGGTGTTCTGGAAAGTCATGCTCCCGCTCGCGAAGCCGGGCCTCTCCGCTCTCGCGATCATCACGGTGCTCGCCTCGTGGAACGACCTGCTGTGGCCGCTCATCGTCGCCACCGACTCCACGCAGATGCCGCTCGCGCCCGGGATCGCCACCCTGACCAGCCAGCGCTCCATCCCCGACTACCCGCTGCTCCTCGCGGCGAGTCTGCTCGCGATGGCTCCCGTGCTCCTCCTCTTCCTCTTCATGCAGCGGCGTGTCATCGACGGCATCGCGTTCTCCGGCATGAAGTGACAACCTACGAAAGGCTTTTTGACGTGAACCCCCTTCGAGTCGGCCTCCTCGGGGCCGGCGGCATCTCGCGCGTACACGCCAATGGCTGGCGCGCGCTCGGAGCCAGCGTGACAGTCCACTCTCTCGACGGCGCGGAGGCGCTCGCCGAAGCGTACGGTTTCGCCGTGGCCGAGAGCAGGGACGCGCTGCTCGCCGCCTGCGACATCGTCGATATCGTCACTCCGACCAGCAGCCATGGACCGCTGGCCCTCGCGGCGATCGCCGCGGGCAAGCACGTCATCTGCGAGAAGCCGCTCGCCGGGACGGCCGCGGAGGCGCTCATGGTTGTGGCGGCGGCCCGGGAGGCCGGCGTCCGGCTCTTCCCGGCGCACGTCGTGCGGTACTTCCCGGAGTACGCGGAACTGCACCGGCAAGTGCGAGCCGGGCGGATCGGGGAGCCGGCCGTCCTGCGCTTCGTCCGCAGCGGCGAGGCGCCCCGGGCCGGATCGTGGTTCCACGACGAGGCCGCGGGCGGCGGGATCGTGCTCGACCAGATGATCCACGACTTCGACCAGGCGCTGTGGCTCGCGGGCGATATCACGCGCGTCTACGCGGTGCGGAGCGCGGCGAGCCGGGATGGGACGGAACCGCACGCGGTCACGGCCCAGGTGGTGCTGACACACGCGAACGGCGCGATCAGCCATGTGCAGGGCACCTGGGGGGCGAGCGGGCAGGCGTTCCGCACGAGTGCGGATGTGGCCGGTTCGACCGGGACGCTCGCGATCGACTCGCAGGCCGACGCGCCCAGCCGGGTCGACATCCCCTACGCCCGCGATGCGGACGGCTACCTGCCGCCGCCGGCGCACGCAGAGAGCCCGTACACCGCCCAACTGCGCGGCTACCTCGCCGCGATCGCCTCCGGCGGCCAAGCGCGGGTGACGCCCGAGGACGGAGTGCGGGCGCTGGCGATCGCGGAAGCGGCGATGCAGTCGCTGCGGACGGGCGCTCCCGTGGACGCGGCGGAGTTCGCGGTCGCGGAGGCGGTGCGCTGATGGACGAGGGAGAGAGCATGATCGGGAAACGGTCCCTGAAAGTCGCGGTGCTGTCGTTCGCGCACACGCACGCGATCGGCTATTGCCGCATCCTGAGCGCTCGGCCCGACATCGAGCTCATCGCGGCGGACCCCGACGGCGCTTCCGCGCCGGACGCGGCCCCGCGCGGGGCCGAGCTGGCCGGGGCGCTCGGGGTCCCTTATGTCGAGAC
Organism: Leifsonia xyli subsp. cynodontis DSM 46306; assembly: GCF_000470775.1. Taxonomy (NCBI): domain Bacteria; kingdom Bacillati; phylum Actinomycetota; class Actinomycetes; order Micrococcales; family Microbacteriaceae; genus Leifsonia; species Leifsonia xyli. The sequence goes on along the minus strand of NC_022438.1, from coordinate 1,707,445 downwards.
CTACGAGGAAGCGCTCGCTTGGGCCCCGGACGCCGTGATCGTGACCGCGGAGAACGCACGGCACCGCGAGCTCGTGGAGCTCGCCGCCGCCACCGGCGCGCACATCCTGTGCGAGAAGCCGCTCGCGACGACGGTGGACGACGCGCGCGCCATGGTCGCGGCGGCGGCCGCGGCGGAGGTGACGCTCATGACCGCGTACCCGTTTCGGTTCGCGCCGGCGTTCACCGATCTGCTGGCCCGGGTGCGTTCGGGGCAGCTGGGGAGCGTCCAGGCGGTCACAGGGACCAACAACGGGAAGCTGCCGGCCGACCGGGCGTGGTTCACCGACCCGGCGCTGGCCGGAGGCGGCGCGCTGATCGACCATGTCGTACACTGCGTCGACCTTCTGGACGAACTGCTCGGCGCGCTGCCGGAGAGTGTGCATGCGGTCTCGAACCGCATCCTGCACCCCGAGGCCGCGGTCGAGACCGGCGGACTGGTGACGGCCACCTATCCGGGCGGTGTGATCGCATCGGTGGACTGCTCGTGGAGCGTCCCTGACTCGGCCGCGGTCTGGGGCGGCCTGACGCTGCAAGTGACCGGGACGCGCGGCTCTGTGACCATCGCCCCGTTCGCGCAGCATGTCGGCGGGCAGACGGAGGCCGGGGCGGTGTGGGAGCCCACCGGCGACGACCTGGACGCGGCGATGCTCGCGGAGTTCCTGGACGCTGTGCGCAGTGGACGCGCCGCCCGGCCGGACGGCGCGGTCGGTGTGCGCACCCTCCAGGTGGCGGCGGCCGCCCGGCTCTCGGCGGCGACCGGCGAGGTCATCGCGGTGACCGGCTGAGACGCCGCGCTCTCTCGCACCGTCTCCGCGGACGGTGCGGCTTCACCGTCTGTGTCATGTCGGCGACCCGGCGACGCGGGACAGCAGGGCGACGCCGATCTTGTAGTCGGCCATTCCGTAGAACACCCAGTCCCGGCCGTCCACACGCTCGATCGCGGTGGGGAAAACCACGTTCGGGACGATACCGCTGCGTTCGTCCTCGGTCTCGGCCGCCAGCAGCGGTTCGGTCGTCCGGTCGACGACCCGCCAGGGTTCGTCGGCGTCGAGGATCATCGCCCCGGCTGCGTAGTTGACGTTCTGCTGCTGGGCGACACCGGTCTCGAGCCGTCCGGTCACGCCGTGGTGGAGCAGCAGCCAGCCCTCCGGCACGCGGATCGGGGCCGGTCCCGCGCCGATCTTCAGATCCTCGAACGGAAACTCCGGGCCGGTCAGGAAGCGGTTCTGCCGCCACCGGGTGAGCTCGCGCCGGTCGGCGAGCACCGCTTCCAGCGGGATGAACGCGATCCAGATGCTCGGCCGCTTCTCGGGCAGGGCTGCGGGCGGATGCGCGCCCTCGCCCGCTCGGATATCGCCGAGGTCCCACACCGGCCGATGCAGAACGGCGACGCTCGGCGTGCCGTCCGGCGCGGCGACCGGTTCGGGGAAGAACACGGCGTCTTTGTTGGTGAACAGGTTCAGGTCGGCCCCGAGCGCATCGTCGTAGTCATACGACACCGGGCCGAGCCGTTCCCAGGTGCGCAGATCCGTCGAGACGGCGACCGCCGTGCGCGGTCCGAGCGGACCGTACGTGACATACGTCATCACATGGAGCCCGAGCGCCGGGAGAGCGGTCACCCGCGGGTCTTCGACGCCCGCGTTGCTGCGGCCCCGCTCGAACTCGCGATCGGGTTCGAGGACGACGCCGTCGCGGGTGACCCCGGTCGGAACGCCGTCTTCGACGCTCACACGGGCGGGCCCCACCCGCGAGACATTGCCGGCCGCCACCAGCCGGGGGAGCAGATACAGCTCGCCGTCCGGTCCGCGTCCGGAGGCGGGGTTCAGCACCCCTTCGGCCTCGAGCGGGTCGCCGGGCGCGGGCGTCATCACAACGCCAGCGCGGGTCAGACGGTAGGGGAACGTCACGGGCGACCTCCTTGTAGAAGTAGAGTTCGCGCTCGCCCGCCGGGGCGTCCCAGCCCTGGGCGAACGACCAGCGACCGCCGAGCGTCTGCAGCCCGCCCCAGGCGAGCGAGCCGCCGCGGTGGATGTCGAGCTGCGTGAACGGTGCGGCCACCGAATAGCGCGCCTGGGCCGCCGCGAAGTCGCCGTCTTTGTCAGCGCAGAAGAAATCGAGCAGGAGCTCCTCGCCGGCCACGGCCGCGCACGCTACCTCGAACAGCGAGCCGGACAGAGCGGAGAGATCGAGGTAGGGCTGTTCGGAGAACTGCCAGCTGAGGAGGTCGGAGGAGCGACCGACCATCGGCCGGCCGCCGCAGCCCTCGGAGGGGAACATCAGGTAGTCACCACCGATGCGGACGGCGCGGCCGGCGGCGTCCCGGGGCACCACAGCGCCCTTCGCCCACAGCTGCGACACGCCTGTGGGGCACGACAAGCCCGCGCTTCTCCCAGGTCTCGAGGTCGTCGGAGACGCCGCACATGATGTCGCATGCGATCGCCCCGGTCTCGGTGCGCCAGATCGCGTTGTAGAAGAGCACGTAGCGTCCGTCGGCCTCGTAGACTTTCGGGTCCTCGCGGCCGAGCGTCTCGTTCGCGAATGTGGGGAAGATCACCGGATTGGCGCTGTCGTCCCGCCACCGGCCGTCACGGTGGACGGCGTGACCGATCCGGGACGCGGTGGACTCCTTGCGCGGGGACGCCCGTAGAACAGGTGCAGCTCGTCGCCGCGTTCGATGACGGTGGGGTTGAAGATCGCCTCGCTCGTCCAGCCGGCGCCGGTGGGGTCCTCCCACTGGCCGTCGAGGCGGAAAGTGAGCGACTCGTCCCGCTCGAACGGGCCGATGACCCAGTCCGGACGGCTCTCGTAGCTCGCCGAGAACTGGTCGGTCGAGATGCGGTCGGTGAGGGCGTTGCTGTGGTCGAGCGCGGCGAGATAGCTCTCGCGCAGCGCGTGCGGGACGACGGGGTCCACGGGTGTCTCCTTGGGTGTGGGCGTGGCTCAGCCCTTGACGGACGAGCCGATATCGGTCGAGGTGAAGTAGCGCTGGAAAACGATGAACAGCACGACGACAGGCGCCGCGAGGACGACCGCGCCGGCCAGGATGGCGCCGTACGGGTTGCTGGTGGAAGCGGCCACCGTGCTGATGTAGTTCGCGAGCGACACGGCCAGCGGTTGCATGCTCGCTTCTTTGGTGATCAGGAACGGCCACAGGAACTCGTTCCACGGGCCGATGAACGTCAGCAGCACGACGGTGACGAGCGCAGGCCGGACGAGCGGCAGCGCGACCCGCCAGAGCAGGGTGAACTTGCCCGCGCCATCCACCCGTGCCGCGTCGAACAGCTCGCGGGGCAGTTGGAGGAAGTACTGCCGGAAGATGAGCACCGCCGCCGAGTTGATCGCGAACGGCAGGATCATGCCCAGGTAGTTGTCGGCGAGCCCGTAGTTGCGCGCGATGAGCACGTAGAGCGGGATCATCAGCAGCTGGAACGGGATCGTCTGCACCAGCAGCGCGAGCGCGAACATGACGCCGCGACCGCGCCAGCGCAGGATGGACAGGGCGTAGCCGGCCAGGACGCCGAACACGACCGTGCAGAGCAGCACGCCTCCGGTGAAGATGCCCGAGTTGGCGAGCCCCGACCAGAGGTTGATCCGGGAGTCGATCGCCGCGTAGTTCTGCAGCGTGAGATTCGACGGGTCGGGGAAGGCGCCCGCGACCGTCGTGTCCGGCGACGCCTGCAGTGAGCCGACCAGCATGTAGTAGAAGGGGAACAGGAAAGCGATGGCGCCGAGCGTCAGCACGATCCCCTGCAGCACGGCCTGACCGCGGGTGAGCCCGCGTGCGGCGGAGAGGTCTCTGCGCCGTCGGGATGTCGTGGTCGCCATCAGTCTCGTCCTCCTGCGAAACGGTTCTGCAGCCAGCCGATGACGAGCACCAGGACCACGAGCACGACGCCGATCGCCGCCGCGTATCCCGGATGCCCCTGCTGGATGCCCTGCTGGTAGATGAGCAGCACCGGCGTGGTCGATTTGCCGTCCGGTCCGCCGCCGCCCGTCAGCAGATACGGCTCGGTGAACAGATTCGCGCCGGTGATGGTCGACAGCAGCACGAGCACGGTCGCCGGCCGGACGCCCGGCACCGTGACCGAGAAGAACTGCCGCACCCTGCCGCCGCCGTCGGTCGCGGCCGACTCGTACAGCTCCCGCGGCACGTTCTGCAGCGCCGCCAGGTAGAGCAGGATGTAGAGGCCCAGTTGCTTCCACGTCACGTAGATCGCGATGGTCGGCATGGCGAGCACCGGGTTGACGAACCAGGACGGGTCCGGTGCGAGCGGCCCGAGGATCTGGTTGACCAGCCCGCCGCCGCTGAACAGGAACAGCCACACACCGATGATGGCGACGCTCGCAGTGACATAGGGCACGTAGTAGCTGACGCGCAGGAACGTCCGGAACCGCGTGATGCTGTTCAGCCCGCTCGCCAGGACGAGAGAGAGCAGCACCGTCAGCGGCACGTTGATGATCAGGAAGACCCCGACGTTGAGGAACGATTGCAGGACCGCCGAGTCGGTGAAGACCTGCACGTAGTTGCCGACGCCGATGAACGGCTGGGTGACGTTCGCGCCGGGAGCCGCGAAGAAATAGTCGAAGAAAGAGATGTAGATCGCGTACCCGAGAGGGTAGGCGGAGATGACGAGCACGAACGCGAGGTAGGGCGCGCCGAACAGCCACCCGAGCGGGTTGCGGCCGAGGACGCGCTGCACCAGAGGGCGCCGGCGCCGTCCCGGCGGCCGCCCGGCCGCGGGCTCTGCGCCCGCGGCCGGAGGAGCGGTGACCGCGCTCATTACTTCTGCGCCTGCAGTTTGTCGATCGTTCCGGACGCGGTCTGGAAGGCATCTTCGACGGAGCCGTTGCCGTTGATCACGGCTTTGCTGTACGCGTCGCGCAGCGCCTGGAGCTGCGCGATCGTGTTGACGCCGGTCGGGTCTTCGGTCGTGCGGGCGCTCTGGTCGCCGAACTCCTTATAGGCCGGGTGCGAGCTGAAGTAGTCCGCGTAGTCGGTGGAGAGGTCCGTGCGGATGGGCATCTGGCCGGTCATGTCCAAAAGCTTGCCGTCCTGCTCCTTGCTGGTGGCGAACTTCAGCACATCCCAGGCTGTCGCCTGGTTTTTGCAGGAGCTGTACATCCCGATGTTCTTGGCGTCCGGGAAGGTGTAGACCTGGTCGGCCGGCTTGCCGTCCTTGGTCGGGACCGGCACCGAGCCCCACTGGACCTTGTCGCCGTAGTAGGCGATGGCCCACGGGCCGACGATCGCCATCGCGGCCTTGCCGTCGGCGAAGGCGTCGCCCTGGTACTGCTCCTTGCCGGCGAGACCGTCGCTGTAGAGGGTCTTCCAGAAGTTCGCCACATCCAGCGAATCCTGGCTGGTGAGCGTCGACTTGCCGTTCTCGATGAACGTCTTGCCGCCGGTCTGGGCGGCCAGCAGCGGCAGGTAGTCGAAGTTCGGCTGGAAGAACTCGCTCGTGGGCGCGGGATGGATGGCGTAGGGGGCGGCGCCGGAGGACACGATCTTCTGCGCGGCTGTGAGGAATGTCTCGTAGGTCGACAGGTCCGGGTTGTCCGCGTCGAGGCCGGCCTTGGCGAAGAGGTCCTTGTTGTAGAAGATCATCACCGGGTTCTGCTTCCACGGCAGCTGGTAGAAGCCTGCGTCGGCGGACTTGTAATTGGTCGGCCGCCTTGCCGCTGCGCTCCTGGATGTACTGGGCGCCGTCCGGGAACGCCGACAGGTCGACCAGGCCGCCCTGTTTCTGCCACTGGCCGGTCGCCGCCGGGAGATTGTTGAACACCAGGCATGGCGTCGTGCCCGCGGTGATCGCGGCGCCGATGACCTCTTCGGTGCTCTTTCCCGCCGGCACCTCCTGCGCTTTGATCTGCTCGTCGGGGTGCGCGGAGTTCCAGGAGGCGACCATCGCCTTGCCCCACTGCACCTCCTGCTCGTTGTTCGAGTACCAGATGGTGATCGGCCCTCTGGCTGTCATGGCGCCCCGGAGGCTGTGCCGCCGGTGGAGCCGCAAGCGGCGAGGGTTCCGGCCACAAGGCCGGCGGAGAGGATCGCGATGGCGACTCTGCGGTTTCGCATAGTGTTTCTCTTTTCGTGGGGGATAGCGGGGTCAGCGTTCGCCCGGCGCTGCGGTGGAGGCACGCACCACCAGCCGGGCCGGGGGCAGGGCGACATCGCCCGGCTCGCCGTGCTCCACCAGCCGCAGCAGTGCGGTGGCGGCGGCGAGTCCGAAGCCGGCCGGATCGTTGTCGAGCGTGGTCAGCGGCGGATAGACGTAGGTTCCGATCAGGGAGCCGTCGAGACCGGTGATCGACAGGTCGCGAGGGAGGCGCAGTCCGCGCTCGTGGGCGACGCCCATCCCGGCGATCGCCATCGGGTCGTTGCCGTAGACAATCGCCGTCGGCGGCTCGGGGGCGTCGAGGAGGGCTTTCGTCGTCGCGGCCCCCTGCTCGGGTGAGAAATCGGTGGTGAGGATGACCGGCTCGAGTCCCGCCGCGCGGACGGCGCGCTCGAAACGCTCGCGGCGGCGGCGGCCGTGCAGCATCCGCTCGTCGCCGGAGACGTGGGCGACGCGGCAATGGCCGAGATCGACCAGGTGGCGGACCAGATCGTCGATGCCGCTGTCGTAGTCGCGCGTGACGACCGGAAACGGGCTGTCCCCGATCGGTTCTCCGAGCGACACCGCGAGCGAGCCGAGCCTATGGATGAGCGGGATACGTTCGTCGTCCGCGAGCAGGTCGGTGAGCAGGAAGCCGTCGACGCGCTTCTCGGCGGCGAGCCGTTCATAGGCGCGCACTTCGGCTGCGCTGTCCGGCACGACCGTCAGGACGAGCACCTGGCCGCGCTCGGCGAGCACGGTCTCGACACCGGCGATGAACGCCGCGAAGAAGGGGTCCACCTCGATCGTGCGGGCCTCGCGCCGGACGATCAGCCCGAGCGCGTAAGCCCGCCGTGTCGAGAGCCCGCGGGCGCTGGGGTTGGGCGACCAGCCGAGCTCTCGCGCCGCCGCGAGGATGCGTTCGCGTGTCTCCGTCGCCACGCCCGGCCGCTCGTTGAGGGTCAGCGACACGAGTCCTTTGCTGACGCCCGCGGCGCGGGCGACATCGTTGATCGTGACGGCGGTCGATGTCATCTCGGCACGACCGTGGCGAACCCGCCCGCGGGCACGGCGATCAGGCCCCGGGCTCCGACCGTTTGCGGAGAGCCCACCGGGCGGCCGGTGCTGTCGTAGCGGGTGACGGTCGACGGCCCGGCCGTGGCGAGCTTCTGCGGCAGGGGCAGCTTTGTGCCGTTCACGTAGACATCGAGGCTGGCAGCGCCGCTGAGACCGAGATGCGACACGGCCGGCTGGATGAGCAGCGCGTCCAGTTTCGCCGCCCCGCCGACCTGGGTGGTGACGGTCGTCGCGCTGGCCGGGACCGGCACAGCGAGTGCCTGCGGCAGGAGGAACACCGGACTGGCCCCGATGCCCTGTTGCGCGCTCGCGCGCACGTTCTGCGTCGTGCCGAGCGGCAGCGGGAGACGGCCGACCTGCGCGGTCCAGAGTGTGCTGCCCGACCCGCCGGGGCCGAGGTCCGCGATCGGGAGGATGCGGGCGGCCGGATGCCCGGGCTGCAGTGTCACGGTCACCGTGTCGCCTGCCTTCGCCGCGACATACTGCCCGCCCGACCAGTTGGCCGAGCCGGTCAGTCTGCCGGACTCCGCTTTGACGACATGGATGCCCTCGGTCGCGGTCGTCTTCGTCAGCGAGACGGCGGCGCTGGCGATCGCGGGATGCGCGTCCAGGGCCAGCATGCTGAGCTGGGTGTGGATGGCCGACTCGGCGCCGCAGTTGCGGTTCACCGCGCCGTCGGCGGCGATCCCGTCGACGCAGACGCCGGTCGCGGGGTCGTAGACGGCCGTGCCCGCGGGGTTCGCCCCGAAGTACCAGGTGGCCTGGGCGCCCGCGAGCGCGGCCAGCCCGCTGGCGCCGGTCGCGTCGCTCGCGGCGACGAGCCCTTGGACTCGCGAGTCCACGCCGTAGGCGATCTGCGTCCGGTCGGCCGGTGTCGGCGTCCATCCGTTGTCGGGGCCGCCGCTCGCGAGCAACTGCGCGGTGAACTGAGCGAGGTCGGTGCTCGCGGCTCTCTGCAGGGAGGCGTTCCCGAGGACGGTGGCGGCCGCGGTCAGCGCCGCGGGCTGCATCGCGCCCCAGGCGTGCCAGAAGGTGGGAGAGTTCGCTTCCGGCAGCAGCGCGCCGAACGGCCACTGCCCGGTCCCGCCGGCGGCGAGTTTCGCGATGCCGTCGGCGTAGCGTGTGAGCGCCGTCCGCACGCGCGCGTCACCCGGCGCCGCTTTCGCGAAGGCGCTGAGCCCGAGCACGGCCTCGGCGGTGGCGCTCGCGCTGCCGACGATGAGCCAGGACGGAACGCTCACGCAGTTCGCCTGTGCCGTCCGGGGGTATTTCGCGAGCGATTGGCGCTCGAGCGCGCCCAGGGACAGCGACATCCGATCGGCGAGGAAGGCGGCGAACGCGGGGTCGGCGTCCCGGAAAGCGGCGTACCCTTCCCCGAGCGCCCACACCGTGCGCGCCAGCCAGAAGGACTCGGCCGAGTCGCTCGGGTCTGGCAGTTCGACCGGGATGGCGGAGGGGTTCAGCGTGCCGTCGGACTGCTGCCAGAGGATCACATTCCCGCCGTCCGGCCCGGAGTCGGTCTGCTGGTAGGTGAGCGAGCGCAACAGCTCGTACGCGGTCCGCGCGCTGGACGCGGCGCCGTTCTGTGTCCAGTCGCGGAGATAGACGACAGCGGCGCGCGCTGTGTCGTCGGCATCGAAGGCACCCTGTTCGTACCAGCCCTTGGCCGGGTCGGTGATGGCTCCGCCGCCGACCCGCCGGAAGCTGCCGTCGTCCTGCCGGTCGGCGTAGACCCAGGGCGCGCGGGCGGTGGGCTCCTGTTCCTGCCGGTAGGTGCTGTGGCTCGTGGCCGGGAGCAGGGGCACGTCGTCGAGGAGGACGTCGAGGTGGGCGAGGTTGGTGAGCTTCGCCGGCGCGGCAGCCGGGACTGCGGCAGCGGGCCCCGCGGCGGCGGGCAGTACGCCGCCGAGGACGGTCCCGAGGAGGAGGGCCGAGCTCGCTGTTGCCGCGAGCAGAATGATCCGCTTCATTGCGTTCCTTCGTCAGTCCGACCGGCGTAATCTAAACCGGTTTAGTAAACCCTAGACGCGAAGCCCAGATCTGTCAACCGGTCTTCCCCACCCCCGGCGCCCCATCCTTCTACATCCACCCCACCCCACCCCGTCTCGTCCCACCCCACCCCGTCGAAAACGGAGGACAAGCGGCCGCCGGGGCCCGTTTCCTCCTCCCTTTCCTGCCTTCGTCCCGCACCCGGCCGCATTCTCCTTGCGTTTCCGACCCACGACGGAAAGGGAGGAGATCCGGGAGGGGAGGGGGCGGATGTCCAGGAAGGGAGGAGATTCGCGAGGATGCCGGCGAGAACTCCTCCCTCAGCTCCCGGCTGCCGGCCCCGGAACGTCAGCGCGTCGAGCGCAGCGCCAGCACCAGCGACTCCTGCACTCCGGCGAGCCAGTCGTAGACGGCCCGCCGGAAGGTGGAGTCCGCGTCGTGGATGTCGCCCTCGTCGCCGTCCTGCACGATCCCGAGCCGTGCCGCGAGCACGAGCCGGATGTCCGTCAGCGTGCGCAGCCAGGCAGCGGCCTGCAGCGCGTCGAGACGGACCTCGATCGCGCCGGACCCGCCGCCCAGCGTCTCCATCACCACTCGCGCAGTGAGCGCCTTCCCTTCCGCGAGCCCACCGGCCGTGAAGCGCCGGAACTCCGCGGACGCCTCCGCATCGCCCGAATAAGCGTCCGGCAGCAGGCGGATGAACGCTGGGTCCTCCCGCGGATCGCCCGCGCCGCTCGCCGCGGACGCTGCGAGCTCAGCCGTCTCCTCGGCGAGCCGGACCAGGATCTCCGCTTCGTCCGGCTCGAACCGGGCGCGCAGCGTTCCGTCCCGCGTCCGGCGGAACGGCCTCACGAGTCAGCCTTCGTCAGGGTCGCCCAGAGCCCGAAGCCGTGCATCGCCTCGACATGCCGCTCCATCTCCTCGCGGGTACCGGTCGCGACGACGGCTTTGCCCTCGGTGTGGACGAGCAGCATCAGCCGTTCCGCCTCCCGCTTCGGATACACGAAGTAGCTTTCGAAGACGTAGGTCACATACGACATCAGGTTGACCGGGTCGTTCCACACGATCGTCACCCACGGCTCGCCGAGCCTCAGCCGGGCCTCGAGCCCGGTGTCCTGCTCCGGTCGGGCGAGCGCGGCCATCAGGCGCTCAGCTCCGCGATCGCGTCCGCCGCCCGCACGAGCGCGAGGTGCGTGAGCGCCTGCGGTGTGTTGCCCGCCTGCGAACGGCGTGTCGTGTCGTACTCCTCGGACAGCATCCCGACATCGTTGGCGAGGCCCAGCAGCCGGTCCATCAGCGCCTTCGCGTCGTCGGCCCGGTGCGAGCGCGCGTACTGCTCGACCAGCCAGAACGAGCACGCGAGGAAGGGGTTCTCTCCTGGCGGCATCCCGTCCACGCCACCTTCGGTCCGGTAGCGCAGCAGCAGCCCCTCGTGCATCAGATCCTGCTCGATCGCGCGGACGGTGCCGAGCATCCGCGGGTCCTCGACGTCGCAGTAGCCGACCTGTGGGAGGACGAGGAGCGAGGCATCCACCTGGTCGCTGCCGAAGTACTGCACGTAGGTGCCACGGTCCTCGTCGAAGCCGTTCGCCTCCAGATCCGCACGGATCTCGTCGCGCAGGCGCTTCCAGCGAGCCACCGGCCCGTTCAGTCCGTACTGCTCCACGCCGCGGACCGCGCAGTCGAACGCCGCCCAGACGAGCGCTCGCGAGTGAGTGAACACCTGCGGCTCCCCGCGGATCTCCCAGATGCCGTGGTCGGGGCTCCGCCAGTGCTCCTCGAGGTAGCGCATCAGCGCGCGCTGCAATGCCCAGGAGAACCGCGTCTCTTCGACCCCGGCCGCGCGGCCGCGATCCAGTGCGATCATCACTTCGCCGATCACATCCGCCTGGAACTGCGTCGAGGCATCGTTCCCGACTCGCACCGGATGCGCGCCCTGATAGCCCGGCAGGCTGTCGATCTCCCGCTCGGCGAGGTCGCGCTCGCCGCCGAGCCCGTACATGATCTGCACGTCGCCCGGGTCGCCGGCGACCGCCCGGAGCAGCCAGTCCCGCCAGAGACCCACGTAGTCGTGGTATCCGTGCGAGAGCAGAACCTCGATCGTCAGCGAGGCGTCCCGCAGCCACACATAGCGATAGTCCCAGTTCCGCTCGCCGCCGAAGCTCTCCGGGAGCGAGGTCGTCGCCGCGGCCACGATGCCGCCGGTGTCCAGATGGGTCAGCGCGCGCAGCAGGATGAGCGAGCGCACGACCTCGTCGCGATAGGGGCCGTCGTGATCGCAGCCGGACGCCCACTCGGTCCACCACGACTGGGTGTGCGCGAGCGCCTCCTCGACGTCCGGCGCGTCCGGCGCCGCGCGGTAGGAGGGGAACCAAGTCATCGACAGATCGACCGTCTGTCCCGCCGCGACCGTGAACCGGCTCTCGTGCGAATGGTCGCTCGGCCGCAGCGCCGAGCCGCGGAACACCAGGCCGTCGGGACCGGCAACCGCGACCAGCGCGTTCGGCTTCGCTGTCTTGTCCTGGCGCACCCACGGCACCGCCGTGGCGTACTCGAACCGGATGCGCAGATCCTCCCGCATCTCCACCGTGCCCCGGATGCTGCGCACCCGTCGCACCACATCCGCCCGGCGGTCGCCCATCGGCATGGCGTCGATGACCTCCACCTCGCCGGTCGCTGTGCGCCAGCGGGTGACCAGTGTCATCGTGTCGCCCGCATAATGCCGCGTGCTCGTCGCCTCCGGATCGGACGGCGCGAGCAGCCACCGGCCGTGGTCCTCCGTGCCGAGCAGCGCCCCGAACGCCGAACCCGAGTCGTAGCGGGGCAGGCACAGCCAGTCGATGCTGCCGTCCCTGCCGACGAGCGCTCCGGTGAAGCAGTCACTGATCAGGGCGTAATCCTCGAGGGGGAGCGACATATCCCCAGTATGGCCATACTGTGAGGGGCATGACGCAGTCCGTGGGCACTCTGGTGATTCTCGGAGGCAGCGGCGATCTGTCGTCCAGGCTTCTCCTGCCCGCCATCGGCCAGCTGCTCACCAACCATCCCGAGCGCCGTTTCCGTCTGATCGGGGCGGGCGTCGAGGAGTGGACCACCGCGCACTGGCGGTCGGTGGTCCGCGCATCGTTCAAGACCTCTCAGGCGGAGGGCGCGGCGGTGGACGCCCTTCTCTCGGAGCACGATGTACATCTCCGCCGATGTCACCGACCCCGGCGACCTGAGCCGCGTCCTCGCCGCCTGCGAGGGCGCCCCCGCGCTGTACTTCGCGCTGCCCCCGGCGATCACAGCCAGGGCGTGCGCAGCCCTGGGTGCGCTCGATCGGCCCGCGGGGCTGACCCTCGCACTGGAGAAGCCGTTCGGAACGGACCGGCGCAGCGCTGTCGCGCTCAACAAGTTGCTGGCGACGCTGGCGCTGGAGGAGCGCATCCACCGGATCGACCACTTCCTCGGCCGCTCCACCGTGCTCAATCTCATCGGGCTGCGCGCTTCGCCAACAGCATCCTGGAGCCGCTCTGGAACGGCGACCACATCGAGCGCGTCGATATCGTGTACGACGAGACGCTGGGACTGGAGGACCGCGCCCGTTACTACGACAACGCCGGCGCCCTGGTCGATATGATCCAGAGCCACTTGCTTCAAGTGATGGCCGTGCTGGCGATGGAGCCATCCTCCACCCTGGACGCTGTGGACGTCCGCGAGGCCAAGGCGGCTGTCATCCAGGCAACCCGGGTGTTGGGCGACCGCCCGAAGGAGTCGAGCCGCCGCGCGCTACACCGCCGACGCGGTCGAGGGCCGCGAGCTCCCCTCCTATGCCAGGGAGCCGGGCGTCGACCCCGGCCGCGGCACCGAGACACTCGCCGAGGTGACGGTCCAGATCGACACCTGGCGCTGTGCCGGCGTGCCGTTCACCCTCCGTTCGGGCAAAGCGCTCGGCACGCGCCGGCGGGAGATCGTGGTCACCTTCAAACCGGCGCGGCGCATCCCGGCCGGGCTGACGGGCACCAAGGAGCCGACCAAGCTCCGCATTATGCTCGCGCCCGATGCGATGTCCCTGGAGCTCAATGTCAACGGCCCGGGCGACCCGCGCGAGGTCGAGTGGGTCGCGCTGACCGCTGACTTCGGTGCCGGCCAGTTGCAGGCATACGAGGAAGTGCTCGAGGGCGTCCTCGACGGGGACCCGTCGCTCTCGGTGGGAGCGCACACGGCGGTGGAGTGCTGGCGCATCGTGGCTCCCGTGCTCACGGCGTGGCGCAAAGACGAAGTGCCGTTGCAGACCTACCGCGCAGGCTCGGGCGGTCCGGGGTCCTGGCCGCGGGTCGGCTGAGGCGGGGGACCGGGCTAGGCGGGGGACCGGGCTAGGCTGCGGGGCGCTGCTGGACAGCCGGGATCTCCCCGGTGACCGGTTTGCGCAGATCGGTCCACACCGTGATCGGCGCGGGCTCCCACCGCATCGCGGCGGGTTCCTCCTCGGCGGGCCCCGCTTCGGCGACGATCACCGGGACGGGCTCTGTGGGCGCGCGGTGCTGCGGCTCGGCCGTCTCGCCCGCCTGCAGCTGGGCGCGGGCTTCGACGATCGCCGCGGTGATGCTGACCGCCACAGACTGGGAGAGCACCGAGTGGAAGACGGTGTCGGTGTCGTCGGCGCCGCGGCGCACGGCCGTCCACTCGCCCTTCTCGCCGATGAGTTCGGCGACCTTGCTGTGTACGAGCGCGAGGATCTGTGCGTCCGTCAGCTGGGGGACTGGCGCCACCGGCTGACGAACGGCGACGTGGCTCCTACGACCAAACATCACACAACACCTTCCCTGTTCTCCGTCGGGACAAGTCTCGCGGCGGAACGATCTCAGGGCGTGCGGACACGCCGTACGATCAGCGGAATTGTGCGGATTTCTGCGCTAGTCGCGCAGTTCGGCCTCCTGGGAGTCCTTCACGACGGTTCCGATGGCGATGACGAGGGTGATCGCAGAACTGATCCACATGAGCGGGACGCGCCAGTCGCGGACGCCGCTCCTGGTCGACTGGATCGTCGTGAACAGGCCGATCGCCGCGCTGACGATGGCTCCGTTGAAGATGAACTTGCGCATGCGCGTCCTTTCCCTTGGTCGTTAGCGTATGCTTCCCTGGGGCGCGGCCGTGTCGGCGGAATCCGCAGGACGTTCAGGAGCAAGAGAGGGGCCGGATGCGAACCGGGATCGTGGGCGCCGTGCTGGCCCTGCTGGGCGGCGTCGCTGTCGCGACGGGACTGCTGCCACTGGCCGACGCCCTGGCGCTCTGGGACCGGGTGTGGCCCATCCTGCTCTTCGTCGTCGCGATCACCATCGTGACCGAACTCGCCGCGGAGGCGGGCGTCTTCACCGCCGTCGCACAGCGGACCGCGAGCTGGGGACGCGGACGGGCCTGGGCGCTCTGGCTGCTGGTGGTGCTGGTGGCGGCGTTCAGCACAGTCTTCCTGTCGCTCGACACCACCGCTGTGCTTCTGACGCCCGTCGTGGTCGTCCTCGCACGCCACGCAGGGCTCAGCCCCCTGCCGTTCGCGCTGACGACCGTGTGGATGGCGAACGCCGGTTCGCTGCTGCTCCCGGTCTCCAACCTGACCAACCTCCTCGCCCAGCACGCGATGGGGAACCCGTCGCCTGTCCAGTTCGCCACGCTTCTGCTCGTGCCGGCGCTGGTCGCGATGGCCGTGCCGATGGCGGTGGTCTTCGTCCTCTCCCGCCGCTCGCTGCTCGTCCGCTATGAGACTGGAGAGGCGGAGACCATCGCGGACCCTGCGCTGTTCTGGATCAGCGCAGGCGTCGTCATTGCGCTCATCCCGCTGCTCGTCTCCGGGCTGCCGGTCTGGCTGCCGACGTGCGCCGCAGCGGCGCTGTTGACGGTGGTCTTCCTGGTGCGCAACCGCTCGGCGCTGCGCTTCGGGCTGGTGCCCTGGCAGCTCCTCCTGCTCGCGGCGGGGCTGTTCCTGTTCATCGAGGCGCTGCACGCGAACGGGCTCGGAACGCTGCTGGCGCGAGTCTCCGGCGACGGCGATTCCCCGCTGGCCCTGCTGCGGCTCTCGCTGACCGGCATGGTCGGTGCGAACGCGATCGACAACCTCCCCGCCTACCTCGCGCTGGAGCCGGTCGCCGGTTCCCCCGTGCGGCTGGCGGCGCTGCTCATCGGTGTGAACGCGGGTCCGCTCATCACGCCCTGGGCCTCGCTCGCCACCCTCCTCTGGCACCAGCGGCTCACAGCGTTCGGCGCCGGGATTCCGTGGCGGCGCTATGCGCTGCTCGGTGCGATGGTGGCGCCGGTCACCGTCGTGTTCGCCACGCTCGCTCTCGCTGCCACCGTCTGAGGCCGGCCGGGGCGCTCGGTGGGCGGGCTGCGTGGCGGACACCGGCTGCCGCCAGGCGACCGCGATGAGTGCGACCGCACTCGGCGTGCTTCTGTCAGCCCTCACAGAACGATCTGGGAGGGAACTCCCGAGACCCCCGCGGTAGCGTGTGAGGGATGCGAAACGGAGCTCTTTCCACTGCCCTCGCCGCCCTCCTCGCGGCCACGGTGCTGCTCCTGGTGTCTGCCTGCTCCGCGACGACCGGGTCCACGGCCCCCGCGCCGGTGTCGTCAGCGCGCATGGCGACTCCCACGCCGTCGCCGGACGCCTTTCCTCGGAGACCGCTCACGCCAGCCACCCGCTATGTCGCGCTCGGCGACTCGTTCGCGGCCGGGATGGGTGGTGGCGGCGAATACGGCAAATGCCGGAGGAGCCCCAAGAGCTACCCGGACATCTTCACGCGCGACACCGGCGTCAACCTCGTCGTCAACGCCGCTTGCGCGGGCGCCACGACCGCGGACCTGCTGAAGCACCAGCTCATCGCCCTCGACGACCGCACCGAACTCGTCACGCTGAGCATCGGCGGTAATGACCTCGGGGTCGCCGCGATCGCCGTCGACTGTGCCGCGGGCAAGGCTGTCGCCTGCCGCAACGAACTCTCCTCGGCGCTCTCGCTGCTGAACGTCCTGCCGGAGCGGCTCGCCACCGTCTACAACGCGGTCGCCGAGGCCGCCCCCAACGCGCGCATCGTCGTGACGGGCTACGCCCTCTTGTACGACAACTCGGACGAGAAGGCTGCGGACTTCGGGATGGCGACGGCTATCAACGCCGCCACCCTCGGCCTCAACCAGACCATCAGCGACGCCGTGGAGAAACAGGACGCGGCCGGACTCCCCCTGGCCTACATCGGAGTGGACTTCACCGGCCACGGGATCGGCTCCAGGACGCCGTGGATCAGCCAGAGCGGGCCGGACGCCTTCCACCCGACCGCCGACGGGTACGGCGAGTACGCGCGCGAATTGGTCCGCCTGCTCGGGCGCGCGTAGACGCGGCCTGGACTCCGCCTCAGATTTGTCTCTCAGACGCCGGCCGAAGCGCGGCTGGGCGCCGCGGCGGGGACGAGGTGCTCGTCGAAGACCCGGGAGCCGTGCGGATAGACGCCAGATCGTGCCCAGGCCGATGGGCATCACGGTCCCACTCCCGCCACCGGATGTGAACTTCTCCTGGCCGGACGGCGACCGAGCCGTGCGCTTTCCGCACGCGCTGGTACTGTGGCGGATATCCGCTGACCCGTCGCGTCCCAAGGGAGTTGACAGACCATTAACCTGTCCCTGGTCAAGAAACCGTCCGCCAGCTATGACCTCGTGATCGTCTCGAACCGGCTGCCCGTCGACCGCGTGGTGGACGAAACGGGCGAATCGAGCTGGCGCCCCTCGCCCGGCGGCCTGGTCGCCGCCTTGCAGCCGGTCATGAGGGCGGAGGACGGCGTCTGGATCGGCTGGGCCGGTGTCGCCGGAGAGGAGTTCGAGCCGTTCGAGGCGGACGGCATCGCCATCCTGCCGGTGCCGCTCAGCGAACAGGACTTGCAAGAGTATTACGAAGGCTTCTCCAACGACACGCTCTGGCCGCTCTACCACGATGTGATCGCACCGCCGAGCTACCACCGCGAATGGTGGGAGACGTACGTCGCGGTCAACCGGCGGTTCGCGGCCGCCGCGGCCGCGGTCGCCGCGAAAGGCGCGGTCGTGTGGGTTCATGACTACCAGCTTCAGCTCGTCCCCTCGATGCTGCGGGAGTCGCGTCCGGATCTCGTCATCGGATTCTTCAACCACATCCCGTTCCCGCCCTACGGCATCTACTCGCAGCTGCCCTGGCGTCGTCAGATCATCGACGGGCTGCTGGGTGCGGATGTCGTCGGCTTCCAGCGCGTCGCCGACGCCAGCAATTTCTCGCGTGCCGTCCGCCGGCTTAAGGGCTACGAGACGCGCGGGCCGATCATCGATGTGCCGATCGAGAGCGACGACCCCGAGGCCGGATCGCACCGTCACGTCACGGTCAACCGGCACGGGGGGCTCGCCCGGACGGTCCTCGCGCGCGCCTTCCCGATCTCGATCGACGCCGAACAGTACCAGGAACTCGCCCGCCGTCCAGAGATCCAGGCCAGGGCCGCCGCGATCCGCGAGGAGCTCGGCAACCCCGAGATGATCATGCTGGGTGTCGACCGCCTCGACTACACGAAGGGGATCGGCCACCGTCTCAAGGCGTTCGGCGAGTTGCTCCGCGACGGCCGGCTCGATGTCAAGAACGCGACGCTCGTGCAGGTCGCCAGTCCCAGCCGCGAACGGGTCGAGACCTACCGCCAGCTCCGCGACGAGATCGAGCTCACGGTCGGCCGGATCAACGGCGATTACTCCACCCTCGGTCACACCGCCGTCGCCTATCTCCATCACGGCTATCCGCGCGAGGAGATGGTGGCACTCTACCTCGCGGCCGATGTCATGCTCGTCACGGCGCTGCGCGACGGGATGAACCTGGTCGCCAAGGAATACGTCGCCACCCGGGTGGACGAGGACGGCGTGCTCGTCCTCAGCGAGTTCGCCGGCGCGTCCGACGAGCTGCGCCAGGCGCTCCTCATCAACCCGCACGACATCGAGGGGCTCAAGGACGCCATCATGCAGGCCGTGGAGATGCCGCACCGCGACCGCACCCGCCGGATGCGCGCCCTCCGCAAGAAGGTGCTCACCAACGATGTCGCGCGCTGGTCCGCGTCCTTCCTCGACGCGCTGATCCGCCGTGCGCATGGCGACCACCCACTGCAGAACTCGCCGGTCAACCGGCGCTGACCCGCGTCCCTCGCCCTGAGTCCCTGAGCCCCACCGGAAGAAGCATGACCAGCACCGCATCCCCCCAGCCGTCCACATCCGCCGACCTCGCCGCCGCTGTGAGCGCGCTCGCGGGCGCCGAGCGTCTGCTGGTCGCGCTCGACTTCGACGGGACGCTCGCGCCGTTCGTGGACATTCCGAAGGCCGCCCGCGCCCTCCCCGAGGCGAAGGCGGCGCTCGATCGATTGGAACGGCTGCCGGACACCCGGGTCGCCTATGTCTCCGGCCGGCCGCTGTCGAGCCTCGAGACGGTCACCGAGGCCGACGGAGACGCGCTCCTCATCGGCTCCCACGGCGTCGAGATCCGTTTCGGCCGCGATGGCGTCTCCCTCGACCTCGCCCCCGAGGAGCAGGCGGCCCTCGATCGCCTGGGCGAGGTCCTCGGCGCTCTGGTGCAGAGCGTCCCCGGCACGCGGCTGGAGGTGAAACCCGTCGGCTTCGGTGTGCATTACCGCCGGCTGGAGGGTGAGGGAGCCCAGGACGTCGTGGCCCGTGCCTCTGCGGCGGCCGCGGCCGTCAGCGGCGATCTCACCATCCGCGACGGCAAGGACATCATCGAGTTCTCGGTGCGGGGCGCCGACAAAGGCGATGGCATCGACCGGTTGCGCGAGTACACGAAGGCGACGGCTGTGCTCTTCGCCGGGGATGATGTGACGGATGAGGACGGCTTCCGCGTCCTTCTGCCCGGGCGGGGCGATGTCGGCGTCAAGGTCGGCCCGGGTGCGACGGCGGCGCAGTACCGTGTGGCGGATGAGCGCGCGATCGCCGCCCTGCTGACACAGCTGGCGGAGGCGCGCGCCGCCCGCTGAGGCGCCGCGATTCCTCCACAGACGGGCGCGCGACGCCTGTTCTCCACCGATCCAGTCATATGGACGAGGCAGCATCCAAACAGTCCTAGAGTTGTCCCATGCCTCAGATCGATTGGAAACCGCGTTCGCGCGTTGTCACGGACGGGATCGAAGCCACCACGAGCCGCGGGATGCTCCGTGCGGTCGGCATGGGGGACGCCGACTGGGAGAAGCCGCAGATCGGCATCGCCTCGTCCTGGAACGAGATCACGCCGTGCAATCTCTCGCTCGACCGGCTGGCCCAGGGCGCCAAAGAGGGCGTCCACGCCGGCGGCGGCTATCCGCTGCAGTTCGGCACTGTCTCGGTCTCCGACGGCATCTCGATGGGGCACGAGGGCATGCACTTCTCGCTCGTCTCCCGTGAGGTCATCGCCGACTCGGTCGAGACGGTCATGATGGCCGAGCGGCTCGACGGCACGGTCCTCCTCGCCGGCTGCGACAAATCGCTGCCGGGCATGCTGATGGCTGCGGCCCGTCTCGACCTCTCCGCGGTCTTCCTCTACGCGGGCTCCATCGCGCCCGGGTGGGTCAAACTCAGCGACGGCACCGAGAAAGACGTCACGATCATCGACTCGTTCGAGGCTGTCGGCGCCTGCAAGGCCGGCAAGATGAGCGAGGAGGACCTCAAGCGCATCGAGTGCGCCATCGCCCCGGGCGAGGGAGCTTGCGGCGGCATGTACACGGCCAACACGATGGCCTCGGTGGCTGAGGCGCTCGGGATGAGCCTGCCGGGGTCGGCCGCGCCGCCCTCGGCCGACCGCAGGCGCGACTCCTTCGCCCACCGCTCGGGCGAGGCCGTCGTCACCCTGCTCAAGCAGGGGATCACGGCCCGCGACATCCTCACCAAGAAGGCGTTCGAGAACGCGATCGCGGTCGCGATGGCGTTCGGCGGCTCGACCAATGTCGTGCTCCACCTGCTCGCCATCGCACGCGAGGCCGAGGTCGATCTCACGATCGACGACTTCAACCGCATCGGCGAAACGGTGCCGCACATCGGCGACCTCAAGCCGTTCGGCACGTACGTCATGAACGACGTCGACCGTCATGGGGGTGTCCCGGTCGTCATGAAGGCGCTCCTGGACGCGGGCCTGCTGCACGGGGACTGCCTCACCGTGACCGGCAAGACCGTCGCGGAGAACCTGGCGGAGATCGACCCGCCCGCGCCGGACGGCACCGTCCTGCGCTCGCTGGACAACCCCATCCACCCGACAGGGGGGCTCACGATCCTCAAGGGCACGCTCGCTCCCGAGGGCGCTGTTGTCAAGACGGCCGGTTTCGACGCCGAGGTGTTCGAGGGTCCAGCGCGCGTGTTCGAGCGCGAGCGCGCCGCCATGGACGCTCTCACCGAGGGCCGGATCAACGCCGGCGATGTGGTCGTCATCCGCTATGAGGGGCCGAAGGGCGGTCCCGGGATGCGCGAGATGCTCGCGATCACCGCCGCCATCAAGGGTGCGGGCCTCGGCAAGGATGTACTACTCTTGACGGACGGGCGATTCTCAGGCGGCACAACCGGCCTGTGCATCGGCCACATAGCACCCGAAGCGGTGGACGCTGGTCCCATCGCATTCGTGCGCGATGGTGATCTGATACGGGTCGATATCGCGGCTCGCTCCCTCGACCTACTGGTCGACGAGTCAGAGCTGACCGCCCGCCGGGAAGGCTGGGCGCCTCTTCCTCCGCGCTATACCCGTGGCGTTCTCGCGAAGTACTCCAAGCTCGTTCACTCCGCTGCGGAGGGTGCGGTCACGGGGTAGTCCTTCGCCCCACTCCAGCAGTATCAACCATCACGTACGCAAGGACCGATAAAGGCATGTCCTCGGATGCAACCCACACGACCGCGTCACCCAGCACGGTGGCGCTCTCCGCGTCGCCCGGCGCAGCGTCGCCCGAACAGCTGACCGGCTCCCAGTCGGTCGTCCGCACCCTCGAACTCCTCGGCGTCACCGATGTCTTCGGACTCCCCGGCGGCGCCATCCTGCCGATCTACGACGCGATCATGGACTCGGACAAGATCCGTCACATTCTGGTCCGGCACGAGCAGGGCGGCGGGCATGCGGCCGAAGGGTACGCTGCCGCCTCGAACAAGGTCGGCGTCGCGATGGCGACCTCGGGCCCCGGTGCGACGAACCTCGTCACGGCGATCATGGACGCCCACATGGACTCGGTCCCAGTGGTGTTCATCACCGGCCAGGTCTTCTCCACGCTGATGGGCACGGACGCCTTCCAGGAGGCGGACATCGTCGGCATCACCATGCCGATCACCAAGCACTCCTTCCTCGTCAAGAGCGCCGAGGAGATCCCGGCGACGATCGCGGCGGCGCACCACATCGCCGGCACCGGCCGTCCCGGCCCGGTGCTGGTCGACATCACCAAAGACGCCCAGCAGAGCAGAGTGCCGTTCGTGTGGCCGCCCAAGATCGACCTGCCGGGCTACCGGCCGGTCGCCAAGGCTCACGGCAAGCAGATCCTCGCGGCGGCGCAGCTGCTCGCCGAGGCCAAGAAGCCCATCCTGTACGTGGGCGGGGGCGTCATCCGCTCCCGCGCCTCGCGGGAGCTGCTCGACCTCGCCGAGACCACCGGCCTCCCGGTCACGACCACGCTCATGGCCCGCGGGGCCTTCCCCGACACCCATGCGCAGCACCTGGGGATGCCGGGGATGCACGGGACGGTCCCGGCCGTCCTCGCCCTGCAGGAGTCGGATCTCATCGTGTCGCTCGGCGCGCGGTTCGATGACCGTGTGACTGGCAAAACCAGCCTGTTCGCTCCCCACGCGAAGATCGTCCACGTCGACGTCGACCCCGCCGAGATCTCCAAGATCCGCGTCGCCGACGTCCCCATCGTCGGCGACGCCAAAGAGGTCATCGTCGATCTGACCGCGGCCTATCGGGAGGCCGCCAAGGACGGCGAACCCGACCTCGCCGAGTGGTGGACCTACCTGAACGGCCTCCGTGCGGAGTTCCCCCTCGGGTTCACGCCCACCAGCGACGGCCTCCTGGCCCCGCAGCACATCATCCAGCGCATCGGCGAGCTGACGGGGCCGGAGGCGATCTACGCCGCCGGCGTCGGCCAGCACCAGATGTGGGCCGCCCAGTTCATCAAGTACGAACGTCCCAACTCGTGGCTGAACTCGGGAGGCGCGGGCACGATGGGCTACTCGGTCCCGGCGGCGATGGGCGCCAAAGTCGCCCAGCCCGACCGCGTCGTGTGGGCGATCGACGGCGACGGCTGCTTCCAGATGACCAACCAGGAGCTCGCCACCTGCACGATCAACGACATCCCGATCAAAGTGGCGATCATCAACAACTCGTCGCTCGGGATGGTGCGGCAGTGGCAGACGCTGTTCTACGACGGCCGCTACTCCAACACCGACCTCAACACCGGGCACGACACGGTGCGGGTCCCCGACTTCGTGGCCCTGGCCGAGGCGTACGGAGCCCTCGGCATCCGCGTCACGAAGGAGGACGAGGTCGACGACGCCATCAGGCTCGCCCTCGAGACCAACGACCGCCCGGTCGTCATCGACTTCGTCGTCAGCGCCGACGCGATGGTGTGGCCGATGGTCCCCCAGGGCGTCAGCAACAGCTATGTCCAATACGCCCGCGACCACAGCCCGGCCTTCGGAGAGGAGTGACCGATGAGCACACACGTTCTGAGCCTCCTCGTGGAGGACAAACCGGGTCTGCTGACCCGCGTCGCCGGACTGTTCGCTCGGCGCGGCTTCAACATCCACTCGCTCGCGGTGGGCACGAGCGAGGTCGACGGCCTCTCGCGCATCACCGTCGTGGTGGACGTGGAGGAGCTTCCGCTCGAACAGGTCACCAAACAGCTCAACAAACTGATCAACGTCATCAAGATCGTGGAGCTGGAGCCGGCGCAATCGGTGCAGCGCGAGCACCTGCTCATCAAGGTGCGCGTCGACAACTCCACCCGCTCTCAGGTGCTGGAGGCGGTCAACCTCTTCCGTGCCCGCGTCGTCGATGTCGCCACCGACGCGCTCGTGATCGAGGTCACCGGCGACAGCGGCAAGACCCAGGCGCTGCTCAAGGTGCTCGAACCGTACGGGATCAAGGAGATGGCGCAGTCCGGCCTCCTCGCGATCGGCCGCGGCGGGAAGTCCATCACCGAGCGCGTCCACAAAAACTGACCCGCCCTCCGGCGGCGAAAGAACTGACACGTCGAACCACACTCACAAAGGAGAACCCAACAAGTGGCTGAGATCTACTACGACAACGACGCCGACCTCTTGATCGTTCAGGGCAAGAAGGTCGCCGTCATCGGCTACGGCTCCCAGGGGCACGCGCACGCGCAGAACCTCCGCGACTCGGGCGTCGAGGTCGTCATCGGCCTCAAAGACGGCTCGAAGTCCACACAGAAGGCCGAAGAGGCGGGCTTTCGCGTCCTCAGCGCCGCCGAGGCCGCCAAGTGGGCCGATGTCGTCGTCATCCTCGCGCCGGACCAGGTGCAGCGCACCCTCTACGCGGACGACATCCGGGCGAACCTCGAAGCGGGCAATGCGCTCGTCTTCGGGCACGGCTTCAACATCCGCTTCGGCTACATCGAGGCCCCCGAGGGCGTCGACGTGATCATGGTCGCTCCGAAAGGCCCGGGCCACACCGTGCGCCGCGAGTATGAGGCAGGTCGCGGCGTCCCCGTCATCGTCGCCGTCGAGAAGGACGCGACCGGTGCCGCCTGGCCGCTCGTCCTCTCTTACGCCAAGGGCATCGGCGGACTGCGCGCCGGCGGTATCAAGACCACCTTCACCGAGGAGACCGAGACGGACCTGTTCGGTGAGCAGGCCGTGCTGTGCGGCGGCGTCTCGCAGCTGGTGCAGTATGGTTTCGAGACCCTGACCGAGGCCGGCTACCAGCCCCAGGTCGCCTACTTCGAGGTGCTGCACGAGCTCAAGCTCATCGTCGATCTCATGTGGGAGGGCGGTATCGCCAAGCAGCGCTGGAGCGTCTCCGACACCGCCGAATACGGCGACTATGTCTCGGGACCGCGCGTGATCGACCCGCATGTCAAGGACAACATGAAGGCCGTGCTCTCCGACATCCAGGACGGCACTTTCGCAAAGCGCTTCATCGCCGACCAGGACGCGGGCGCTCCCGAGTTCCTGGGCCTGCGCGCCAAGGGCGAGCAGCACCCGATCGAGGCCACCGGCCGCGAACTGCGCAAGCTGTTCGCCTGGAACGCCTCGAACGACGACGACTACGTGGACGGCGAGGTCGCGCGCTGAGCGCACGCGTCTCATCGAGCGGAGGTGCCGCACCGATCGGTGCGGCACCTCCGGTCAGGTCAGCGGCCCTGTCGTTTCAGCGTTCCTGTCAGGTCAGCGCCTTTCCCCGTTCGGGAGAGATCAAGTCATGAGCACAGCCGCCGTCGAGATCGCCGTCCAGGATGCCGCGGGCGTTCGCAGCGCCCTCGTCGAGGGCGCTGACCGGGTCGAATTGTGTACAGCCCTCGCCCTCGGCGGGTCTCGTCCGGATAGCGGTGGCGGAGGCGATCGAGCGAGGCCGCGAGGGCTTCGTCCACGTTCTCGTCCGGCCGCGTGGCAGCGGCTTCGTCTACGATGCCGCCGAGGTGGAGACGACGGAGGCCGACATCCGCTTCGCCCGTGAGGCCGGCGCCGGTGGCGTCGTCATCGGGGCGCTCGACGGGGAGGGGCGTGTCGACACTGCCGCTGTGGCCCGGTTCGTGGCGGCGGCCGAGGGCATCGAGGTGACGTTCCACCGTGCGATCGACACGGTCGCCGACCCACTGGCGACCGTGGACGACTTCGTTGCGCTCGGGGTGACCCGCATCCTCACCTCGGGTGGCGCTTCGACCAGCGTCGAGGGCGTCGACTCCCTCCGGGCGCTGGCCCAGCGGGTCTCCGGGCGGCTGCAGGTGATGGCCGGTGGAGGCGTGCGCGTCGAGGACATCCCGGCCCTCGTCGCTGCGGGCGTGGACGCGGTGCATCTCTCCGCTCGCCGTGCAGTGCAGGGCGCGCCGAGCGGCCCCGGCGGCGGCGCGGACGCCTATGACATCACCGACCCGATCGTCGTGCGCGGTGCGGTGGATGCCTTACGGCAGGCACGGACACGCCACTCGGGTCGTCGCTGACGGCCCACGTAACCGGGCGAAAGACCCCTTCCGCGTCCGGCTAGAGTTGAAACGCGCACCACCGTCCGCTGCGCTTCTCCTCCCAGCCAGCCCCTCCTCTGAAGGAACACTGTGACAAAGCCGGTCGTGCTGATCGCCGAAGAACTCTCGCCCGCTACTGTCGACGCCCTCGGGCCGGATTTTGAGATCCGCGACGTCGACGGGACAGACCGCTCCGCGCTGCTCTCCGCCGTGGCCGACGCCGACGCGATCCTGGTGCGCTCGGCGACGAAGGTGGACGCGGAGGTCATCGGCGCTGCGCCGAAGCTCAAGGTCATCGCGCGCGCGGGGGTCGGCCTCGACAACGTCGACATCAAGACCGCGACCAGCGCCGGTGTGATGGTCGTCAACGCGCCGACCTCGAACATCATCTCGGCCGCGGAGCTGACGGTCGGGCACATCCTGAGCCTCGCCCGGCACATCCCGGCCGCGCACAGCGCCCTGGCGCAGGGGCAGTGGAAGCGCTCGAAGTACACCGGCGTTGAGCTGTACGAGAAGACGGTCGGCATCATCGGGCTCGGCCGGATCGGGGCGCTCATCGCCGCGCGACTGCAGGCGTTCGGCGTCAAGGTCATCGCCTTCGACCCGTATGTGACGAGCGCGCGAGCGCAGCAGCTCGGCGTCCAGCTGGTGAGCCTGGACGAGGTGCTCGCCGAGTCGGACTTCGTCACCATCCACATGCCGAAGACGCCGGAGACGACCGGCATGATCTCGGACGATCAGCTCGCCCAGATGAAGCCGACCGCGTTCGTCGTCAATGTCGCGCGCGGCGGCCTGATCGACGAGGACGCTCTGTACCGTGCTCTCGTCTCGCAGACCATCGCGGGCGCTGGCCTCGATGTGTTCGTGAGCGAGCCGCCGTCGGACTCGCCGCTGCTCGGCCTCGAGAACGTGATCGTCACACCGCATCTCGGGGCGTCGACGGATGAGGCGCAGGAGAAGGCGGGCGTCTCGGTCGCCAGATCGGTTCGCCTCGCGCTCTCGGGCGAGCTGGTGCCCGACGCGGTCAACGTCGCCGGCGGCGTCATCGACCCGTACGTGCGTCCGGGCATTCCGCTTGTGGAGAAGCTCGGCCAGGTCTTCTCCGGGCTGGCGCACAGCCCGGTCACGAGTGTCGACGTCGAGGTCCGCGGCGAAATCGTGGAGTTCGATGTCAGCGTCCTGAAGCTCGCCGCCCTGAAGGGGATCTTCACGAACGTCGTCTCCGAGACGGTCTCCTATGTGAACGCACCCCTCCTCGCCGACCAGCGCGGCATCGAGGTGCGCCTCCTCACCGACTCGGTGAGCGAGGAGTACCGCAACCTGATCACGATCCGCGGTGCGCTGAGCGACGGCACGCAGGTCTCGGTCTCCGGCACGCTGACCGGAACCAAGCAGATCGAGAAAGTCGTGGGGATCAACGGCTATGACGTGGAGGTGCCGATCGCCGAGCATCTGATCGTCATGGTCTACGACGACCGCCCCGGCATCGTCGGGGTGTACGGCCGGGAGTTCGGCGAGGCGAAGATCAACATCGCCGGTATGCAGATCGCCAGGACCTCGGCCGGCGGGAAGGCCCTCAGCGTCCTGACCGTCGATTCGCCCGTCCCCGAGGGGCTGCTCGAGAAGGTGCGCGTCGCGATCCACGCCGACCTGCTCCAGGAGATCGACATCACCGAGTCTTGAGCCCTGCGGCCGTGTCGTGAGCTCTGGGCAGCGGACCGGGAGAGCAGTCTGCCCGCTGCCGGTGGGGTTCTCTCAGCCTGGACGGCCAGGACCGTCCAGGCTGCCACGGCCCCGGAGACGCTCGGCCGGGCCGTCTCCGTCGCCCGGGCTGCCCGTCTCGCCGCGGCACGTGTTCGGACAACGGGATCGCGACAACGGCCTCTCGGCGCAGGCTTGATCCTCGCTATCGTGGTGCTGACCGTGGCGACCCTCATCCGTGACGGGGAGGGGCGGTGCGGCGCTAGTGTTGACCCGTACTGTCCGCCCACCGATCAGCGCAGGAGCGTCATGAGCAGAACCGTCCAACTCGCCGTCATCCCCGGGGACGGGATCGGACCGGAGGTGATCGCGGAGGCGGTCACGGTGCTCGACGCGGTCGCGGCCGGAAGCGGGCTGGCGTTCGAGAAGACGCACTTCTCGCTCGGCGTCGACCGTTACCTCGCCACCGGCGATGTGCTGACCGACGACGACCTCGCGGCCATCCGGGCACACGACGCCATCCTGCTCGGGGCGGTCGGCGGTCAGCCGGGCGATCCACGCCTTGCGGGTGCGAACATCGAGCGCGGGCTGCTCCTGAGGCTCCGGTTCTCGCTCGATCACTATGTGAATCTGCGGCCGACCACACTGTTCCCCGGCATCGCCAGCCCGCTCGCCGCTCCCGGCGAGGTCGACTTCGTCGTCGTGCGCGAAGGCACAGAGGGGCCGTACGTCGGCAACGGCGGGGCCATCCGGCAGGGGACGCCGCACGAGATCGCCAACGAGGTGTCCGTGAACACCGCCTACGGCGTCGAGCGCGTCGTCCGCTACGCCTTCGAGCAGGCCGGGCAGCGGCGGAAGAAGCTGACGCTCGTACACAAGACGAATGTGCTGACCTTCGCGGGCAGCCTGTGGAAGCGGATCGTGGACGCCGTGGCCGCCGAGCATCCCGAGGTGGCCGTGGACTACCTCCACGTCGACGCAGCGACGATCTTCCTCGTCACCGATCCTGCTAGATTCGATGTGATCGTCACAGACAATCTCTTCGGCGACATCCTCACCGATCTCGCCGCCGCGATCAGCGGCGGCATCGGACTGGCCGCCTCGGGAAACATCAACCCCGCGGGTGAGTTCCCGAGCATGTTCGAGCCCGTTCACGGATCGGCTCCCGACATCGCCGACCAGCAGAAGGCCGACCCCACCGCCGCGATCCTCTCCGTCGCGCTCCTGCTCCGCCACCTCGGCGAGCGGCCCCTCGCGGAGCGCGTCGAGCGGGCGGTGACCGCCGACCTCGCCACCCGCAGCGGCCAGACCGCCACCGCAAGCCAGACGCGCACGACGAGCCAGATCGGCGCCGCGATCGCGGCTCTGGCGGCACAGAATTGACCTCTCCCAGCAAAGGACTCCCATGAACGCTTCCACTAGCATCTCCCTCACCAGCGGCCCCACCGAGACTTCCGGCCTGCTCTGGAACGTCGCCAGGAACGAGGCGCCGCGCGCCGCAGCCGAGCGCGCGGAGATCCTCGCGGACCCCGGCTTCGGCAATCACTTCACCGATCATATGGTCGATCTGTGCTGGTCGGAGAAGGGCGGCTGGCACCGGCCGTGCGTCTCGCCCTACGGCCCCATCCCGCTCGACCCGTCGGCCGCTGTGCTGCACTACGCTCAGGAGATTTTCGAGGGGCTGAAGGCGTACCGCCACGAGGACGGTTCGATCTGGAGCTTCCGCCCGGAGGCCAATGCGGCCCGCATGCAGCGGTCGGCCTACCGGCTCGCGCTGCCCCAGCTGCCGGTCGACCACTTCCTCGACTCGCTCAAGCAGCTCATCGCGGTCGACGGCCAATGGGTTCCGGATGCGGAGGAGACGAGCCTGTATCTGCGGCCGTTCATGTTCGCCAAAGAAGGCTTCCTGGGGGTGCGCCCGGCGAACAAGGTGGCGTACTACCTGATCGCGAGCCCGGCGGCGGCCTACTTCCGGTCCGGTGTCGCTCCGGTCTCCATCTGGCTCTCCGATCACTGGTCCCGTGCGGGGAAGGGCGGAACCGGAGCGGCGAAGACCGGCGGCAACTACGCATCGAGTCTCCTGCCGCAAGCCGAAGCGCACGAGCGCGGCTGCGCCCAGGTTCTTTTCCTCGATTCGGCGGAGGGGAGGCACATCGAGGAGCTCGGCGGGATGAACGTGGTGCTCGTCCAGAAAGACGGCACCCTCGTGACCCCCGACTCCGACAGCATCCTCGAAGGCATCACCCTCGACTCGGTGCTTCAGCTCGCCCGCGACCGCGGCCACCGGGTGGAGCGCCGGCGCGTGACCATCGACGAATGGCGGGACGGTGTGGAGTCCGGCGACATCGTCGAGGTGTTCGCCTGCGGCACAGCCGCGATCATCACTCCGATCGGCGAACTCAAGTCGGACACGTTCACCGTCGGCGACATCACCGCAGCGCCGGGTGAGCTCACTCTGTCTCTGCGCAAGGAGCTGACCGACATCCAGTACGGTCGCGCGCGCGACCGGCACGGCTGGATGTACCGCCTCGACGCCTGATCCCGGACCACAGCCGGAAACGGAGGACATCCCGGCCCCACTCGCCCGGATGTCCTCCGTTTCCTGCCCCTGGCCTCTGCTGTCCCGAGATCTCCTCCGGTGGGTTCTAACAGTGGTCGCAACACTCATGGATGGTGTGTTTGTTCTAGCAGCGTAGTGAAGAGGGTGTTCGGGGTCTTCCAGCCGAGGATTTTGCGGGGTCGGTTGTTGAGTTCGGCGGCGACGAGGGCGAGCTCTTTCGGGGTGTGTGTTCTGAGGTCGGTGCGTTTGGGGAAGTAGTCCCGCAAGAGCCGATTCGTGTTCTCGTTGCTGCCGCGCTGCCAGGGCGAGTGCGGGTCGCAGGAGTAGATTCTCGTTCCTGTTGCGCGGCTGATCTCTTCATGTCTCGCCATTTCCCAGCCCTGGTCCCAGGTGATTGAGCGGCGTAGTTCGGGCGGGAGCGCCGCGAGAGCAGGGACGAGCTGATCGCGGAGGCTCTCGGATCTGTTGACAGCGTCAACAGGCAACAGGAGAGTGAACCGGGTCGTTCGCTCGACGAGTGTGGCAATCGCCGAACGGTTGCCGAGCCCCATGATGAGGTCGCCTTCCCAGGCTCCGGGGACGCTGCGGTCCGTGGGCGCGAACGGACGGTCATGGATCGTGAGCGCAGCGTTGAATCGGATCCTGCGCCGGGCGATCACGCGGGGTGCTTTGCGTCTGTCGCGTTACCCGCTCGTCCTCCGATAAGAACCGGGCCGAGACTGTCGTCACCACCGGAACCTCATCGATCGGCGGATAGTAACGCACTTTGCCCGTGACCAGGTCGCGATGTTTCCACCCGTTCCGCCAGTTGTTGCCCAGCTTGCGGCGAATCCCGAGCATCCGGCAGATCTCGGAGGTGTTCATTCCCTGCCGCCACAACTCGATATATCATGCACGCTCGGCCGACATCGGTGCCGGCCCGGTCATCTTCTGCGACGTCCTTACAAGTGTCATAACAACTCCCGAAACTAGCCGGTGTTGCGACCACTGTTAGAACCCACCCGGGGGCTTGGCGCTATCGTCTGGTCAGACGCTCGACGAGCGTTATGTTTTATGCGCGAGCGGGCGCATCCGTTTCGGGCCTCCTTCGCGCATGGCGTGAAGAGTGGAGGCAAAAAATGAAGAAGACATTCCCTCAGGCTCTCGTCCCTTTCGCGGCAGGAGCGTTCGCGGTCGCTCTCACGGTGATGGGGGCGGCCCCGGCGTCGGCAGCAGAGGAAGGATGCTCGTTCTCGAAAGAGGAAGGATGCTGGTTCTCGAAGCTGAGCCAGGTGCAGCCGACATTCGTCAGCCGCATCTGGATCGATAAAGGCCTCACCAGGAACAGCACCGTTGTCTTCCTCGGCGGCTGCAAGGCTAACTCGGGCGGCGGAACGCCCGTGGCGGCGAAGGTGAAGTCGATCACCCTGACCCTGCAGAGCCTCGGCGACGATCAGCCAGCTCCCCTGTGGCACGATTTCAAGAGTGTTCGGCTGCCCGGGTGCGGAACCTTCGACTTCGGTCGTGCGGTCACTCAGCGCGGCGACGACACCTGGCGATTCCAGGTCAGCGCGATCAACAGAGAGAATGGCCCGGGCAGAAATTGGTTCCTCGACGCGTCCAAGGTGACTATGACGTACTAGCGTTCATGGAGCAGCCAAGCCGGCATGGTCGCCTCGCGTTGACCGGAGCCGCCGTCAGCGCAGGCTTTCTGCTGCTGGCTGCGGCTCTGTGCGCCTACCCTGGCTATGAGAGCGTCTCGTACCCTCCGCTCAGCCAGCTTGTCGCGATGCGAAGACTGGTGTTCGCCTGCTGCGCTCTCCTCCTCGTCGCGATCGCGATCTCCGCTGCGATCCGCCTGCGACGGGGCCCGGTCGGCATCGTCGGGGGGGGGGCGGTGCTCCTCTCCGTGACGGTCTGGGCTCCTGCCGGCCGGGGCGAACCGACGGGGTCCGCCCCGGCCGCCCAGGTGCGGGGGACCCTGCGCATACTGTCGTGGAATACAAATCAGGACGCTGTGCCCGCCACCGAGATCGTCCGGCTTGTCCGGCAGAAGTCGGCGGACATCGTCGTTCT
The DNA here is from genome assembly GCF_000470775.1 of Leifsonia xyli subsp. cynodontis DSM 46306. Lineage (NCBI taxonomy): Bacteria > Bacillati > Actinomycetota > Actinomycetes > Micrococcales > Microbacteriaceae > Leifsonia > Leifsonia xyli. The sequence goes on along the minus strand of NC_022438.1, from coordinate 1,675,761 downwards.
GCCCGAGTACTTCGGCCCCATCGCCGAGGCGCGGCTGTCGGATCTCCTCAGCCGCTACGACCTGTACTCGTGGGAATCCTCGGCGGCGTCCCTGCTGGTCAAGTAATCGAACGGCAGGTACCGAGTGGACACCTCGGGCGTGCCGCCCTGGGCGGGGTTCATCGCGAGGCCAGAGGATCGGCATCTCCCGACGATCGTTGTCGCACACCTTCAACGCGCGACGTTCTTCGACGGCGCGGATTGGCGCCGGGATCTCCAGTGGGCAGAGGAAGCCTGCTCCACAGCGAGCACCATCGCCGTCGGCGACTTCAACGCCACGGTCGAGAACCTGCCCCGTCAGCGTTTGAACGCGTGCGCCGACGCTGCGACGAGCGTCGGCGCTGACGGCGCAGGGACCTGGCCCACTCTCTTGCCGGCCTTTCTGGGGGCTCGCATCGACCATGTGTTCCTCGGATCGGGATGGGACACGAAGAGCTTCCAGGTCCTCACCGGGGACAGTGCTTCCGACCATCGGCCGATCTTCGCGACCATCGGAGAGAAGTGAGGGGCGGCCACGACAGCAGGCGAACCGCCGCCGCGCCCCACTGTGTCACTAGATGACGCGGCCGATTCCGTCCGGCCTTCCGCGTTGCTATCGTGCCGTAACAACCGCAGTGGGCGACCGCTGACGCGGTGCGACAGCCGAGCCTGGCACCCGCCCACCCGTTCCGTGAGTCCCGCCGTCGGCGGGCGCCTGTGAGCGGGCTCCGCGACGCTGATCGACCATTCCGAGGATGCCATGAGCCGTACCGACGCTCGGTACTCGTTCGAGCTGTACCCGCCGCGCAACGAGCGCGCCGCCGCCGCACTGCCCGCGACGATCGACCGGCTCGCCGCCACACGGCCCGATTTCATCTCGGTCACCTACGGCGCGGGCGGTTCCTCCCGCGCCTCGTCGCTCGAGGTGCTGCGCTCCATCCTGGAGCGCACCGACGTCAGCCCGATGGCCCACCTGACCTGCGTCGGGTCGTCGCACGCGGAGGCGAACCGGCTGATCCGCGAGTTCCTGGACGCCGGCATCCAGCGGTTCCTGGCGGTGCGGGGAGACCTGCCGGCGGACCTGGCGCCCGGCGAGGACGGTCTCGGCGACATCAAGAGCTCTGCGGAGCTGGTGCAGCTCATCCACCGGGTGCAGGCCGAGCGGGTTCCGTACGGCGAACTGGATGTGCCGGAGCTGGGCGCGCAGGCTGTGCTCCGGCACCGCGAGCGGGTCCAGATCGCGGTCGCGGCCTTTCCGAACGGGTACCCCGCCTCGCACTCGGCCGCCCAGGACATCGACACCCTTCTCGCCAAGCAGGCGGCGGGGGCGAACCTCGGGATCACGCAGCTCTTCTTCCACGCCGAGGACTATCTCTCCTTCGCCCAGCGGGCGAAGGAGGCCGGGGTGCTCTTCCCGATCCTGCCCGGGATCATGCCCGTCACCTCCCCCTCCCGCCTGAAGCGCATGCTCGAGCTGAGCGGCGAGGATCTGCCGAGCGATCTCGCCATCCAGCTCGAGATCGAACCCACCGAGGAGGGGCAGCGGGAGATCGGCATCGGCTGGGCCGCGCGGCTCGCCGAGCGTCTGCTCGCCGGGGGCGCCCCCGGCCTCCACCTCTACACGTTCAACCAGCATGCGGCCGTCCTCTCGGTGCTCGAGAGGATCGGACTGCTTCCTGACCACGCCACCATCACGAAGGAGAACGAACCAGCATGACCCCCTCGACCTCCCGCGCCACCTTCCCGGTCGGCACCATCATCGGCTACCCGCGCATCGGTCGCCGTCGCGAGCTCAAGAAGGCCGTCGAGGCGTTCTGGGCGGGCGAGACGACCGCGGACGAACTGGAGGCCACCGCGGCTACGCTGCGCGCCGCCACCCGCGAACGGCTCGCTGCGCTCGGCCTGGGACGCGACGACGCGGCCATCCCGGAGAGCTTCAGCTACTACGATCAAGTGCTGGACGCTGCCGTGACCGTCGGCGCTCTTCCGTCCCGGTTCGCGGCTCTCGCCGACGCCTCCGGCGCGGTGGATATGGCCGGCTACTTCACCATCGCGCGTGGCGAGGCCGAGAACCCGCCGCTGGAGATGACGAAGTGGTTCGACTCCAACTACCACTATCTCGTGCCAGAGATCGGGCCGGAGACGGACTTCCGGCTCGCCTCCGACCGCATCGTCCGTCACTTCGCAGAGGCGCGTGCCGATGGTTTCCTCACCCGTCCGGTGATCGTCGGTCCGGTGACTTTCCTGCTGCTCAGCAAGCCGAGCGACGAGGCTCCGCAGGGGTTCCGCCCGCTCTCGCGGCTCGCCGAGCTGCTGCCGGTCTACCGTGAACTGCTCGCGAGGCTCGCGGCGGTGGGAGCGCCGTGGGTGCAGCTGGACGAACCGGCGCTCGTCTCCGAAAGCATCGAGGAGCCGCGTGCCGACGTGCTCACCGCTCTCGCCAGCGCGTACGACGACCTCGGGGGTGCGGCGGAGCGCCCGGCGATCTTCGTCGCTGCCCCCTACGGCAGCCTGGACGATGCTCTCCCCGTGCTGGCGGCCTCGCCGATCGAGGCGCTGTCGCTCGACCTCGTGCGCGGCGGCGTCCTCTCGGGTCTGGACGCGGCGACCGCGGAGACGCTGAGCGCGAAGACCGTGGTCGGCGGCGTCGTGGACGGCCACAACATCTGGCGGGGCGATCTGGAGGGCGCTTTCGGGAAGCTGACCGATCTGCGGACGCTGAGCCCGCAGATCGCCGTCGCGACCTCGACCTCGCTCCTGCACGTCCCGCACGATGTCGAGGACGAGCCGGAGCTGGATGCCCGGCTGGCGTCGTGGCTGGCCTTCGCCGACCAGAAAGTCGCACAGGTCTCCGTGCTCGCGCGCGGCCTCGTCGACGGCCGTGAGGCGATCCGGGCGGAGCTGGCCGAGGCCACGGCGGCGCTCGCCGACCGTGCGGGTGCGCCGGGTGTGCGGGTGCCGGAGGTGCGCGATCGCGAGGCCGCGCTGACCGGCGCCGACTTCTCGCGCGGCGACGACGAGACCCGGCTCGAAGCCCAGGATGCGGCCCTGCGGCTTCCCTTCCTGCCGACCACCACGATCGGGTCCTTCCCGCAGACGGCCGACATCCGCCGCTCCCGCGCCCAGCTGGCGAAGGGGCTTCTCACCGAGGAGGAGTACCGGGGCCGCATGCGGGCCGAGATCGAACGCGTCGTCGACCTCCAGGAGGAGATCGGGATCGACGTCATCGTTCACGGCGAGCCGGAGCGCAACGACATGGTGCAGTACTTCGCGGAGAACCTCGACGGTTTCGCGGTGACCCAGAACGGCTGGGTGCAATCGTACGGATCGCGCTGTACGCGCCCGTACATCCTGTGGGGCGATGTCTCGCGGCCGAAGCCGATCACGGTGGAATGGTCGGCGTTCACGCAGAGCCTGACCTCGAAGCCGGTCAAGGGGATGCTGACCGGCCCTGTCACCATCCTCGCCTGGTCGTTCGTGCGCGACGACCAGCCGCTCGGCGAGACCGCCCGCCAGGTGGCGCTCGCTCTGCGCGATGAGATCGCGGACCTGGAGGCGGCGGGCATCCGCGTCGTCCAGGTGGACGAGCCCGCCCTGCGCGAGCTGCTGCCGCTGAAGCGCGCGGACCAGGACGAGTACCTGTCGTGGTCGGTCGGCTCCTTCCGGCTCGCGACGGCGGGCGTCCGGGCGGAGACCCAGATCCACACACACCTCTGCTATTCGGAGTTCGGCGTGGTCATCGACGCGATCCGCAAGCTGGATGCGGATGTGACCAGCATCGAGGCTGCCCGCAGCCGCATGGAGGTCGTCCACGACCTCCAGAGCTCCGGGTTCGAGCACGGCATCGGGCCCGGCGTGTATGACATCCACTCGCCGCGCGTGCCGTCGGTCGCCGAGGTGACCGAACTGATCGAGACCGCGCTGAGCGCGATCCCCGGCCGTCAGCTGTGGGTCAACCCGGACTGCGGGCTCAAGACGCGCGGCTATGACGAGACGATCGCTTCGCTGAGGAACATGCTTGCGGCGACGAGGAAGGTCCGGGAGCGGGCCGGTGTCGGCGCCTGACACGCCCGGCTCCGGCCGGCCGGACGCTCTTCCCGCAGAGCGGGGCCCGTTGTCACCGCAGCGGCCCCGCTCGAAGAGCCGGGCTGCGGCACGGATGCCGGCGGATTCGAGACGCCGATGAGATCTTCGGCTTGCGGCCGCAGGACGCGGCGGCACAGGAGGGGAGGAGGACGCAGCCGCCCTCTGTCGGCCTCGGCCGGTGGGACCAGCGTCGCGGCTTTCGGGGCTCTGGGAGTGCTCGGGGCTGTCGGGTGGACATCCGCTGCCCGGACATCCGCTGCCCGGGGGCCTGGACTCAGACGGCCCGGAGAACGGCGACGACCTTGCCCAGGATCTGTGAGAAGTCGCCCAGGATCGGCTCGAAGTTCGAGTTCCTCGGCAGCAGCCAGGTGTGCCCGTCGCGCTGCCGGAAGACCTTGACCGTCGCTTCCTCATCCAGCATCGCAGCGACGATGTCGCCGTTCTCCGCGGTGTTCTGCGCGCGGACGACCACCCAGTCGCCGTCGCAGATGGCCGCGTCGATCATGGACTCTCCGACGACCTTCAGCATGAACAGCTCGCCATTGCCGACCAGCTGACGGGGGAGCGGGAAGACCTCTTCCACCTGCTGTTCGGCCGTGATCGGCACGCCCGCGGCGATGCGGCCGACGAGCGGGACCATCGCAGCGTCGGCGACCGGGGTCTGGCTCTCGAAATCCGGGGCGGCGGCGCTCGGCAGGTCGATGAGGATCTCCAGCGCGCGCGGGCGGTTCGGGTCGCGGCGCAGATAGCCGCTGAGCTCCAGCTGGTTGAGCTGGTGCGTCACCGAGGAGAGCGAGGAGAGGCCGACCGCGTCGCCGATCTCGCGCATGCTCGGCGGATAGCCGCGCTGGCTGACCGAGCGCTGGATGACGTCGAGGATCGCGAGCTGCTTCTCGCTCAGATTCTTGCGCCGGCGGGTGCCCCGCGGAGCCTGATTCTCGTTCGACACGCTCGTCCCTTCGCGACCGGCGCCGCACTCGGCGGACCCGAATGTCGGTGGTGCCTGGTTGTGTGGTCTCCAGACAATCGAAACTGTATCCGCCCGGCGGCGGTCAAACAAACGTGTGTTCGAGTGTGTCGCGAAATCCGCTCCGGATCTCGCAGCACATCCGGTCTTGCGGTTTAACAAATTAGAAGATATGTTCGGAACACAGATTCGCATCGGGCGGTTTCGGAACGAAACAGGGAGGTCGACGCTATGAGCAGCACAGCGGTCATCGGTCGTGCAGACATCGGTCGTGCGATCGGGGGGTCTGCGGCCACGGTGAGGTCCCGTGCGGGCGCTCTAAGCGCAGCGGACGTTCCGGGTTCTTCGGGTGGTCCGGGTGGGGCACGGGTCCGCCTGCGGCTGACCCGTCGCGGACGCGCGGTGCTGACGTTCCTGGCCGCCCTGCCGATCGTCGTCGGAGCGTTCGTGTTCGCGTTGAACGGCGGGGGCGCGGTCGCGTCGGGCGAGCACGCCGCAGTGGCTTTCCAGCACGTCACGGTTCAGTCGGGCGAGTCGCTGTGGTCTATCGCGGAGCGCCTCGCGCCGAGCGCAGACCCGCGGGATGTGATCGCAGAACTGGTCACACTCAACGGGCTCGACTCGGCGGTGGTGACCCCGGGGCAGGAATTGGCGATCCCGGCGCAGTACGCGAAGTAGGCTCCGAGCTCTCTTCGCACCCCGCCGGGTCCGCTCCGGCGGTCGCATTCCCTTTCGCCTCGACAGCCACCACTCGCCTCAACAGCCACAATGCGTTCAACGGTGCCTCTGACCGCTTCTCTGCGGTGAGGGACCCTGTCGTCCCCGTCGAAGACCGCTGACCCGGTCGGAACGAGGGTGACCGCCACCGTTCTGACGAGGGCGCGCCCTTCTCCGGGGCAGCGCAGCGTCACACGGCACGATCGCAGTCCTGGCGCTGGCTAGCATGAGAGGGTGACCTCTCTTTCCGATCTCCCTCTCCGCGATGACCTCCGAGGGCGGGTTCCGTACGGGGCGCCGCAGAAGGCGGTCCCGATCGCGTTGAACGTGAACGAGAACACGCATCGGGTGCCGGAGGGCGTCGCGGCGGAGATCGTCGCCCGAGTCTCTGCCGCCATCGGCGGGGTGAACCGGTACCCCGATCGGGAGTTCACCGAGCTGAGAGAGGCGTTCGCGCGCTACCTCGGGCACGGTCTCGCGGCCGGGAACATCTGGGCGGCGAACGGGTCGAACGAGGTGCTGCAGCACATCCTGCAAGCGTTCGGCGGTCCGGGACGCAGCCTGCTCGGGTTCGCGCCGACCTACTCGATGTACCCGTTGCTGGCGGCGGGGACAGGCACCGAGTGGGTCGCGGGAGTGCGCGACGCCGGGTTCGGGCTGTCGCCGGAGACGGCGGCGGCGCAGATCCGGCGTGCGGACCCGGACATCGTCGTCCTGTGCTCGCCGAACAACCCGACGGGAACACCGCTCGCGCTCGAGACCGTCGCGGCGGCGTACGAAGCGTCCCGCGGGATCGTGGTGGTGGACGAGGCCTACACGGAGTTCCTGCCGGACGGCGAGGCGTCCGCGCTCACGCTGCTGGAAGGGCGGCCGCGGCTGCTGGTGTCGCGGACGATGAGCAAGGCGTTCGCTTTCGCGGGCGCGCGCGTCGGCTACCTCGCCGCCGACCCGGCTGTGACGGACGCGCTGCGGCTCGTCCGGCTGCCCTACCACCTGTCCGCGATCACCCAGGCGGCGGCGCTCGGCGCGCTCGCGCACTCGGACGAGATGCTGGCGACGGTCGGCGAGATCCGGCGACAGCGCGATCGGCTGGTCGCGGAGCTCGCGCGTCTCGGCTACGCGCCGCACCGCAGTGGCAGCAACTTCGTGCTGTTCGGGAACGTCGCGGACCCGAAGGCCACCTTCGAGGCGCTGCTGGAGCGCGGCATCCTGATCCGGGATGTCGGCATCCCGAACCATCTGCGCGTCACCGCGGGCACGGAGGCGGAGACCACCGCCTTCCTGGAGGCGCTCGCGGCGCTCGGCCGGCCGGAACCGCTGGCCGCCGTCCCGGTAGGCTCGCAGCCATGACGAATCGGACGGCGTCCCTGCGGCGCGAGACCAGCGAGTCGGTCATCGAGCTGAGCCTCGACCTGGACGGGACGGGCGCATCCGAGATCCAGACCTCCGTGCCGTTCTACGACCATCTGCTCACGGCGTTCGCGAAGCATTCGCTGACGGATCTGCGCGTGCGGGCGAGCGGCGACACCGAGATCGACGTCCACCACACGGTCGAGGATGTCGGGATCGTGCTCGGGCAGGCGATCAGGCAAGCGCTCGGCGACAAAGCCGGTCTCTCACGCTACGGGGACGCGCTGGTTCCGCTGGACGAGGCGCTCGTCCAGGCGGCGGTCGATCTGTCAGGCCGCCCCTACCTCGTGCATGCGGGGGAGCCGGCCGGGTTCGAGTTCCACCTGATCGGAGGGCACTTCACCGGTTCGATGGTGCGGCACGTCTTCGAGGCGATCTCGTTCAACGCGGCGATCACCACACACGTCACTGTCGTGGGCGGGCGCGATCCGCACCATATCGCGGAGGCGGAGTTCAAGGCTTTCGCGCGCGCGTTCCGGCAGGCGAAGGCGTACGACCCGCTGGTCTCCGGCATCCCGTCGACGAAGGGCGCCCTGTGAGCCGTCCCGCCGTCGTCGTCTTCGAGTACGGCTCGGGCAATGTCCACTCGGCGGTCAAAGCGCTGGAAGCGGCCGGGGCGGATGTCGAACTCACCGGCGACCGGCGGCGCGCGCAAGAGGCCGATGGTCTGGTCGTGCCGGGCGTCGGCGCCTTCGCCGCGGTGGTCGATCGGCTTCGGGCCGCCCACGGCGACGAGATCATCGACCGGCGGCTGGCCGGCGGGCGTCCGGTGCTCGGGATCTGCGTCGGGATGCAGGTGATGTTCGAGCGCGGAACGGAGCACGGACAGGAGACCGAAGGGCTGGGCGAGTGGCCGGGCGCCGTCGAGCGCCTGCGTGCCGGGGTCGTGCCCCACATGGGCTGGAACACGGTGGAGGCGCCGGCGGACTCGGCGCTGTTCGACGGTATCCGCAATGAGCGGTTCTACTTCGTCCACTCCTATGCCGCACAGTACTGGACGCTGGAGGCGACCGGGCCGTTCCCGAAGCCGCGCGTCAGCTGGGCCGAGCACGGTTCGCGGTTCATCGCCGCGGTGGAGAACGGGCCGCTGAGCGCGACGCAGTTCCATCCGGAGAAGTCCGGCAGCGCCGGTCTCCGGCTGCTGGCCAACTGGATCGGGTCGCTGTAGCAGCCGACCCCTGTCCGCACGGTGCGGACCCGAACGAGGAAAGACAGTGAGCGAATTCAACAACAGGCCCCGGCTCGTCCTGCTCCCGGCGGTGGATGTGGCCGACGGAAAGGCCGTCCGGCTGACCCAGGGCGCCGCCGGCAGTGAGACCAGCTACGGCGATCCGGTGGACGCGGCCGCCGAATGGGCGGACGCGGGCGCGGAGTGGATCCACCTGGTGGATCTGGACGCCGCGTTCGGCCGCGGCGACAACCGCGGCCTGCTCAAGCAGGTCATCCGCCAGACGAAAGGGGTCAAGATCGAGCTCTCCGGCGGCATCCGCGACGACGATTCGCTGGAGCACGCGCTGGAGATCGGCGCGACCCGCGTCAACCTCGGCACGGCCGCGCTGGAGAACCCCGAGTGGGCGTCCCACGTGATCGGTCAGTACGGCGAGGCGATCGCCGTGGGCCTGGACGTGCGCGGGACGACGCTCGCCGCTCGCGGCTGGATCCGCGAGGGCGGCGACCTCTGGCAGGTCCTCGAGCGGCTGGAAGAGGCAGGCTGCGCCCGCTACGTCGTCACCGACGTCACGAAGGACGGCACGCTGAAGGGCCCGAACCTCGAGCTGCTCCGTCAGGTGGTGGAGCGCACTGAGCGCCCGGTGGTCGCCTCCGGCGGCATCGCGAGCCTGGACGACATCGCCGCGCTCCGCGAACTGGTCTCGCTCGGGGTGGAGGGCGCGATCGTGGGGAAGGCGCTCTACTCGGGCGCGTTCACGCTGCCCGAGGCACTGGATGTCGCGGGACACTGACGAGCCGGAGGAACGTCCGGCGGTGTCGAGGCCTACGGAGCGCCCCGCGCCGAGCGCGGCGGGCGCTGATCGGCTGGCCGGTTTCGCGGCCTCCCTCGCCGACTCGGCGGGTCAGCCGTGGGAGGGCCGGGAGTTCGGCGACAACCCCTACGCCGGCGACGACGGCGCCGCCCCGGCGGCCTTGCTCGGGGCGCTCGCCGCTTTCCGGGCCGGTGAGGTCGGGGCGGAGGCGGTGGTGGAGGCGGTGCGCGCCTCGCGTGTGCTCATCCCGCTGGTCGCCGAGCGGGGCGAGGAGGGCGAATCCGGCGCCGGGCTGGTCGTCGACAAGGCGCAGGAGCTGTCCATCGTGACCGTCGCCGGTCCGGACGGGCGGACGGTGCTCCCGGTGTTCTCGTCGGTGACGGCGATGCACACCTGGAATCCCGCGGCGCGTCCGGTGCCGGCGGCGGGTCCGCGGGCGGCGCTGGCGGCCGCTTCCGAGGGAACGGAGGTCGTGGTGCTCGACCCGGCCTCGGAGACGGAGTTCGCGCTGCGGCGGCCGGCCGTGTGGGCGCTCGCGCAGGGGCGTCCGTGGCTGCCGAGCCATCGGGACCCTGCCGTGGTCGAGGCGTTCCGCTCCTCCATCGGTTCTGAGCTGGGCGTGCTCGATGTGCGGCTCACGGCCGGAGACCCGGATCATCGGCTTCGCGCAGAGGAGCTCCTGGTCTTGCTGGAGCTGACCGGCGGGCTCACGCAGAAGGAGCTGGACGCTCTGCTCGCCCGGCTGGCGCAGCGCTGGGCGGCGGAGGCGATCGCGACGCGTGTGGACTCGCTGCGGGTGCGGCTCGCCTCCGGCGTCTAGTTGTAGCCGGCCCCCACCCGTCCCGCTCGTCTCAGTTGACGGGGCCATGATCGTGTTCGCTGCCGTCGTCCTCCTCAACGCCGGGTTCGCCGCCGTCGTGTGGCCGCGCTTCTTCACGCGGGTCCGGAAAGACGCCCGGGACGAGGCCGGGCGCTCGACCCCGTTCTTGGTGGCGCATGCCGTGTTGTTCGGTGTGGCGCTGCTGCTCGCTCTGCTCTCCGCGACGGCGGGTGCGCTGCTCCTGCTGGCATGACGCCCGCGCCGGTGGCAGCGTGAGGGCATGGCCCTGAACATCACCGGCGACGCGGACGCGGACGCCCTGCTCGACCAATCCCCGTTCGCGCTGCTTCTCGGAATGCTGCTCGACCAGCAGGTCCCGATGGAGACCGCGTTCTCCGGCCCCGCGAAGCTCCGTGACCGGCTCGGTTCGCTCGACCCTGCCGGAATCGCCGCTCTGGACCCGGACGAGCTGCTCGCCGCGATGAAGCAGCCACCGGCCGTCCACCGTTTCCCGGGGTCGATGGGCGCCCGGGTGCAGACACTCGCGGCGGCGATCGTGAGCGACTGGGAGGGGGACACTGCGGCCATCTGGACGAGCGGCGACCCCGATGGGGCTGAGGTGCTGCGGCGGCTGCGGGCGCTGCCGGGCTTCGGCGAGCAGAAGGCGAAGATCTTCCTCGCCCTGCTCGGCAAGCAGAGGGGCCTCGCCGCCCCGGGCTTGCGGGAGGCCGCCGGCGACTACGGGGCCGCGGGGCACCGGTCGGTGGCGGACATCGTGGATGCGGAGTCGCTGAGGAAAGTGCGGGAGCACAAGCGGGCGGCGAAAGCGGCGGCGAAAAAGGGGTGATCGCCGCCCTCGCCCGCTGTCGGTGGTCGCCGGTACGCTCGCAGGAGCGCCGGGCCGGTGCGGAAAGGGGGGCGCGTGTTCCTGCTCGACGGCGTCATCGTCACCAGTGCGAGCGACCTCACCGAGGCGTCGAGGTGTGAGTTCGCCTTCCTGCGCTCGCTGGATGTGAAGCTCGGGCGCCGGGAGAAGGCGGAGGAGGCCGAAGACCCGATGTACGTGCGGTCGGCGCGGCTGGGCGACGAGCACGAGCGGCGCATCCTGGAGCGCTATCGTGAACGGTTCGGCCCGGGTGTCGCCGAGATCGAACGGCCGGAGCGGCTGACCGCCGAGACGCTGGCGGAGGCGGTCGCGAACACGGCGGAGGCGTTCGAGCGCGAGGCGGAGATCGTGTTCCAGGCGACGTTCTTCGACGGGGGCTTCGTCGGGTTCGCCGACTTCGTGGCGCGGCTCCCCGATGGCCGCTACCGCGTGCAGGACTCGAAGCTGGCCCGCAGCGCGCGGGTCACGGCCCTGTTGCAGCTGGCCGCCTACGCCGAGCAGCTGCGGCGGACGGGTGTCGCGGTCGATGAGACCGTCGAGCTGCTGCTGGGCGACGGCTCGGTGAGCACGCACCGGCTCTCCGACATCGAGCCGGTGTACCGCAAGCGGCGTACACGGCTGCTCTCGATCGTCCGGGAACACGCCGCCGACGAGGGATCGGTGGCCTGGGGAGACCCCCGGTTCGCGGTCTGCGGGCGCTGCGGCGCCTGCGACGCGGAGATCCAGGCGACCCGGGATGTGCTGCTCGTCGCGGGGATGCGCATCGCGCACCGCGAGCACCTGATCGCGGCCGGACTCCCCACGATTGACGCGCTCGCCGTCGCGGAGGGGCCGGTCGACGGCATCCCGGAGGGCACGCTGTCCGGGTTCCGCGAGCAGGCCCGGCTCCAACTGAGGGCGGAGCCGGGGGCGCCACCGCCCATCCGGGTCTTCAACGCGCCCGTGCTCGCCGTGCTGCCGCATCCCGACGAGGGCGATCTCTTCTTCGATTTCGAGGGCGATCCGTTGTACACCGAAGGGACGGGGGAGCGGTGGGGGCTCGACTATCTGTTCGGCACCGTGGATGCCGAAGCCCGGTTCACCGCGTTCTGGGCCCATGACTTCGCGGCGGAGCGGGTGGCGCTGGAAGAGTTCCTCGCGTATGTGCGGGAGCGCCGGAAGCGGAATCCCGGACTGCACATCTACCACTACGCGGCCTACGAGCAGACCCACCTGCTGTCGATCGCCGCGCGGCACGGTGTGGGCGAGGAGGAGGTCGACGCCCTGCTGCGGGAGGGTGTGCTGGTCGACCTCTACCCGCTCGTGCGCAAAGCCGTGCGGGTCGGGTCGCGGTCGTACTCGATCAAGAAGCTCGAGCCGCTGTACATGGGCGGCGAACTGCGCGAGAGCGAGGTCACCACCGGAGCGGACTCGATCGCGGAGTACGCGAACGCCCGGGATCTACTCGCGCTCGGCCGCACGGAGGAGGCGCAGCCGCTCCTCGACGCGCTCGCCGACTACAACCGCTACGACTGCGTCTCGACGCTCCGGCTGCGGGACTGGCTGATCGAGCGCGCCCGTGAGAACGGCGTCCCGATCGGGGCAGCGCCGATGGAGGAGCCGGAGCCCGCGCCGGACGAGTCGCCGCTCCGGGCCGGGCTGCTGGCGTTCGCGGGGGACCCGCTCGACCCCCACCGGTCGGGCGACCGTGAGGCGATGGCGCTCGCGGCCGCGGCCATCGACTTCCACCGACGCGAGCGGAAGAGCTTCTGGCAGGCCCACTTCGCCCGGCTCATCCAGCCGATCGACGAGTGGGCGGACACGCGTGATCTGCTGGTCGTGGAGACCGCGCGCGTGCTGCGCGACTGGTACGCGGACGAGGGGCAGCGTGTGGAGCGCCGCGATCTGCTGCTCAGCGGGCAGTGGGGTGCGGGCAGCGCGGTGCGGGTCTCCGAGCGTGCCGGGCCGACGCTGCTCTACGAGTATCCGGGGCCGTTCCGGCAGCCGCGGGCGCAGCCGGGCGCGCGGACGGCGCGGACGGTCGCGGTGATCGAGGCGCGCGACGATGGATCGGTCGTCGTGCGCGAGACACGGCCGGCGGACGTTCCGCCGTATGCGGCGCTGCCGAGCGCGCTCGCACCGGCTCCGCCGCCGGACGCGCGCCGGCTGGCCGAGGCGGTGCGCGAGTGGGGGACACAGCTGCTCATCGCCCGGAACCATCGAACCTGGCCGGCGCAGGCGGCGGTCGATCTGCTGCGGCGGACCCCGCCGCGGACCCGGAGCGGAGGGCTTGCGCCGGAAGCCGGCGGGGATGCCGGCGGAGAGGGCGATCGGCGCATCGAGGCCGTTGTGGCGAGCCTGCTCGACCTGGACCGGTCCTATCTGGCGGTGCAGGGCCCGCCGGGAACGGGGAAGTCCTCGCTCGGAGCGCGGGTGATCGCGCGGCTGGTCGCCGAGCGTGGCTGGCGGATCGGGGTGGTGGCGCAGTCGCACGCCGTGGTCGAGAACCTGCTGGACCGTGTGGTGGCGGCCGGACTGGACGCCGGGCTGGTGGGGAAGACCCCGTCGGCGTCGGCGCGCGGGGCGGCGTCTCGCGCACCGGCTTTCACCGTGCTCCCCGCCGACGGACAGCTCGCTTTCGCCGAGGAGCGCGCGGCGAGCGGGTACGTGCTCGGCGGCACCGCGTGGGACTTCGCGAACGCGGCTCGGGTGCCCCGGGGGTCGCTCGACCTGCTCGTGATCGACGAGGCGGGGCAGTTCTCGCTCGCTTCGACGATCGCGGTGGGGATGGCGGCCCGGAGCCTGCTGCTGCTCGGGGACCCGCAACAGCTGCCGCAGGTGAGCCAGGGACGGCATCCCGAGCCGATCGACGGCTCCGCTCTCGGGCGGGTGAGCGCGGGGCACGAAGTGCTGCCGCCGGAATACGGCTACTTCCTGGCGGAGACACGGCGGATGCGGCCTGAGCTGGCGCGCGCGGTCTCGGTCCTGTCGTATGAGGGCCGGCTGCGGGCGCACCCGGCTGCGCGGGAGCGGCAGCTCCACGGGGTCGAACCGGGGCTGCATCCCGTCGCGGTCCGGCACACCGGGAACGCGACCGCGTCGCCCGAGGAGGCGGCGGTCGTGGCGGATCTGATCAGGGGGCTCATCGGGCGGTCGTGGACGGACGCGGGGGCCGGGCGGCACGATGACCCGCTCGGCGAGGCGGATGTGATCGTCGTGACACCCTACAACGCGCAACTCGCGGAAGTGAGAGCGGCTGTGGACGCGGCCGGATTCGCCGGAGTCCGGGTGGGGACGGTGGACAAGTTCCAGGGGCAGGAAGCGGCGGTCGCGATCGTGTCGCTGGCGGCGTCTTCGGCGGCGGAGGCGCCGCGGGGGATGTCGTTCCTGCTCATGAAGAACCGGCTGAACGTCGCCGTCTCGCGCGCGAAATGGGCCGCGTACCTCGTCCACTCGCCCGAGCTGACCGAGTTCCTGCCGACGACGCCGGCCGGGGTCGGTGACCTGAGCGCGTTCATCCGCCTGGTTGAGGGCGGGACGGCCGCAGGGCCCTCCGGCTGACAGACCCCTCCACGTCACATTTCGGAACCCGTCTTGACCACCTCCCTCCGTCTTGGGAAGCTCGAAGGGCCGCCAAACCGCACGCCGGCATCCCTCACCCCTTCACGAGAGAGGCATAGCCATGTCTGACGCCGCCCCGCCCACTCCGACGCCGCCCGCGCTTCCGGAGAAGCCGAAGGGCTCGAAGACCGGCTGGTTCGTCGGAGCCGGCATCGTCGTCGTCGCGGCGATCGTGGCCGTCGTGCTCGTCGTCGTCAACGGGGCCGGTTCCTCGAACGCGGCGGGCTCGACGGTGACAGTGAGGATCGGGACGACGGAGCAGGCGGCTCCCTACTGGCCCATCCTGAAGAAGAAGGCCGCGGAGAACGGCATCGACCTTCAGGTGGTCGGGTTCCGCGACTACACGCAGGCGAACCCGGCGCTCGCGAACGGCCAGCTCGATCTGAACCTGTTCCAGCACCTGCAGTTCCTCGCGAACTACGATGTGCAGTCCGCCCAGAACCTCGTCCCGCTTGCGTCCACGCTGGTCGTGCCGCTCCCGCTGTACTCGAAGAAGTACGCCTCGGTGGACGCCATTCCGCGCGGCAGCGAGGTCGCCATCCCGAACGACCCGACCAACCAGGCGCGGGCGCTCCTTGTGTTGCAGAAGGCCGGCCTGCTCACCCTGAAGGGCGGTGGCAGCACCCTCGCGACGCCAGCGGACATCGCCGCCGCCGCCTCCACGGTCACGGTGACGCCGGTGGACGCCGCCCAGACCGCCCCGGCGCTGGATTCGGCCGCTGCCGCGATCGTTAACAACAACTTCGCCCTCACGGCGGGTCTCGACCCCAAGAAGGTGCTCTTCCAGGACGACCCCGCGAGCGAGACCGCCGAGCCGTACATCAACGCGTTCGTCGTCCGCGCCGCCGACAAGGACAACAAGACCTACCTCAAGGTCGCCGAGCTGTACCACACCAAGGCGGTGCAGGACGCAGTGCTCGCCGAGTCGAAGAACACCGCTGTCATCGTGCAGAAGCCGCAATCGCAGCTCATCGCGATCCTCGACCGGCTCAAGAAGTCCATCGAGGCGGCGAAGTAGTTCCGTGGCGGCGCATATCGAGTTCCGTGGCGTCACCAAGAGCTTCGGTTCCGGTGACACGCCCGCCGCGCTGGACGGTGTCGATCTGACGATCGACCGCGGCGAGATCTTCGGCATCATCGGGTACTCGGGGGCGGGGAAGAGCACGCTGGTGCGGCTCATCAACGCCCTCGAACACCCCTCCTCCGGCTCTGTGGTCGTGGACGGACGCGACCTCACCGCTCTGCGCGAGCGCGAGCTGCGCGGTGTGCGGGCGGGTATCGGGATGATCTTCCAGCAGTTCAATCTGTTCCGCTCCCGCACGGTGTTCGGCAACATCGCCTATCCGCTGAAGGTCGCGGGCTGGCCGGCGGACAAGCGCAAGCAGCGCGTCGCCGAGCTGCTCGCGTTCGTCGGGCTGACAGAGAAGGCGTGGGCCTACCCCGACCAGCTTTCGGGTGGGCAGAAGCAGCGCGTCGGGATCGCCCGCGCGCTGGCGACGAACCCCGGCATCCTGCTCGCCGACGAGGCCACCAGTGCGCTCGACCCGGAGACGACGGCGGATGTGCTCGGCCTGCTGAAGCGGGTGAACGCGGAGTTGGGCGTCACGATCGTGGTCATCACGCACGAGATGGAGGTGGTCCGCTCGATCGCGGACCGCGTGGCCGTCCTCGAGGCGGGGCGCGTCATCGAGACCGGAACAGTGTTCGAGGTGTTCTCGAACCCGCAGACGACGACCGCTCGGCGTTTCGTCGGCACTGTGCTCCGCAACCAGCCCGGGGCGGCGGACGTGGAGCGTCTGCGCGGCAAGCATTCCGGCCGGATCGTGTCGGCGCGCGTCCAGGACGACGGCCGGCTCGGCTCGGTGCTCTCCGATGCGCTGGGCCGGCACGGTGTGCGGTTCGAGATCGTCTACGGTGGGATCTCCGCTCTGCAAGGCCGCTCGTTCGGCAGCCTCACGCTCGAGCTGATCGGCGAGCCCGCCGATGTGGACGCCCTGATCGCCGACCTCCGCGGCGTCACCGAGGTCGAGGAGGTCGCGGCGTGAACGACGACTGGACGACGCTGCTGCCGGTCTACGGGACCTCGATCGTCCAGACCCTGTGGATGGTCGTGGCGACGCTCCTGCTCGGCGGTGTCCTGGGCCTCGCGCTCGGCGTCCTGCTGTACACCACCCGGCCCGGCGGGCTGCTGGCGAACCGGGGGCTGTCGACCGCGCTCAATATCGTGGTCAACTTCGTCCGGCCGATCCCGTTCATCATCTTCATGACGGCCGTCGCGCCGCTCACGCAGCTGGTGCTCGGGACTTTCCTCGGGACGCCCGCGGCGATCTTCCCGATGACGATCGCGGCGACGTTCGGGATCTCCCGGATCGTGGAGCAGAACCTCGTGACCATCGACCCCGGTGTGATCGAGGCGGCGCGGGCGATGGGGTCCGGCCCGTGGCGGATCATCGCGACGCTGCTGATCCCCGAAGCGCTCGGGCCGCTCATCCTGGGCTACACCTTCGTCTTCGTCGCGATCGTGGACCTGTCGGCTGTGGCGGGCAGTCTGGGCGGCGGCGGACTCGGGGACTTCGCCATCCAGTACGGCTACCAGCGCTACAACTGGGTGGTCACCTGGGTCGCGGTGCTGACGATCGTGGTGCTGGTGCAGCTGGCGCAGTTCCTCGGGAACGGGCTGGCGCGGAAGGCTCTGCGGCGCTGATCCGGGCTGGCCGAGGCCGGCGGCGCATCGGTGCGCTGACCGGCCCGCTCGTCATGGCGTCGGACGCAGCGCATCGTAGCTGCGGAACCCGCGCTGCACGCGCACGACGGTCGCGACCAGCACGATGACGACCAGCCCGCCGAGCAGGGGCGGGAACCACAGCGCGCCGGTCAGCGCGAGCACGCCGATGTACAGATCGCCCAGCCGGGGCCCGCCGGTCACGACGACCGTGAAAACGCCCTGCAGCCGGCCGCGCATCGCATCCGGCGCGGAGGCTTGCAGGATCGTCATCCGGAAGATCGCGCTCACATTGTCGGCGGCGCCCGAGGCCGCGAGCAGCAGGGCCGCGAGGACCAGGGCGGGGAGGTTGGCCTCCGTGATCGACGCCCCCTCGCCCTGTGCGCCGGTCAGCGCGACGACGGCCAGCACGATGCCGAACCCGAGGATGGCGGCGCCGTAGGCGACGATCGCCCGCTCGACCGCCCGGCCCTGCCAGCGCACCTGGCCGAGGCGGCCGGAGAACACGCTCGAGACGAGCGTCCCCACCGCGCCGGCGGCGGTCAGGAGCCCGACTGTCACGGGTCCGCCGCCGATGAGCAGCGCGCCGACGGCGGGGAAGAGGGCGCGTGGCTGGCCGAAGGTCATGGCGATGACATCGAGCACGAAGGTCATGCCGAGGTTCGGCGCTGTGCGGAGGAACCGCAGACCCTCGAGCACCGAGGCGAGACCGGCGCTCTGTCTCTCGCCCTCCGGGACGATCGCCGGGAGGGTGAGGATGCCGAGGAAGGCCGCGGTGAAGAGCAGAACATCCACCGTGTAGGTCCACGGGATGCCGACGCTCGCGACCAAGAGGCCGGCGAGGGCGGGCCCCACGGTGACCATGACGCCCATGCTGATGCCGTTTTCAGCGCGCTCGCCGCGGGCAGCAGTCGGGCCGGGAGCAGCCGCGGCGTGATGGCCTGCCGGGTGCTGCCGATCATCACCGTCGCGACCGCGTTGATCGTGGTGAGGAGGTAGAGCGGCCAGACCTCCTGGATGCCGAGCCAGGCGAAGATCGCGATCCCGGCGGTGGACGCCCAGGCCGCGACCGCGGTCACGAGGGCGACTTTGCGACGGTCGAAGGCGTTCGCGAGCACGCCGCCGTAGAGCCCGAACACGATCATCGGCAGCAGTGCGAACAGAGCGACCAGCGAGACGGCGAGCGTCGAGTGCGTGAGGTCGTAGATGTGCAGGCCGACCGCGACGACGGTCATCTGGCCGCCGACACCGGCGATGGCGCCGCCCAGCCAGAGGCGGGCGAACGCGGGCGGCTCCCTCAGCGGCGCGAGATCGGCGAAGTGCCGCGGTGCGCCAGCGTCGTCTCGCCGGGCTCCTCCGGGAGAGAGGTTCCGGGCTCTGTGCTCGGTCGGGTTTCCGGGTTCAGAAGCGCGGCTTCGTGCTGAGCGCCACGGCTGCGGTGGAGAACACGACGCCCGCGAGCATGACGGTGATGGTGGCCGCCTGCATCACGACCTGCCAGAACGGGGCGAACGGGATGATGGAGACCCAAAGCCAGAGGATCGCGCCGATCAGCGTGATCACGTAGCTGAAGGTCCCGCGTGCGTACAGCGCGTTCAGCGCGACGACGGTGCCCGCGACGGAGGTCTGGAACAGCGGCAGAGCCGAGTCCGGGTGGCCGCTCCAGGTGGCGATCAGGCTCCAGACGCCGAACGCCAGCGTGACCAGGACCACGAGGGCCGCCAGCAGGTTCCCGACCGCTTTCGGAAGGCTCGCGCTGAGGCTCCGGACGAGGCTGCCGTGCTCGTCGTCGGCGACGGCCGGTTCGGCGGCGGACGTGGTCTGTGCGGTCAGGTGCGTGCTCACGAGGATGATCCTACCGCTGCTCGCGGCCCGGGTCTCCCGCCGTGCGGAAAGGGAGGAAGATGTGGCGGAAACCGGTGAAGAGGCGAGGAAGGGAGGAGATTCGGGGCTGGGACGATGACGATGTCCTCCGTTTTCGGCGAGGGGGGCGAGGGGCGAGGGGGCGCGGGGCGTCACCCCTCCCGTACCACCTCGTCTGCGCTTTTGTCCGCGCGCAGTCCGCGCCACGACGGCTGCCGCAGCCGGCCCGTGCCCGTCCACTCCGCGAACTCGACCTCGCCGACGAGTTCGGGACGCACCCAATGGGCTGCGCGCGTGTCCGCGACCGGGACGCCTTCCAGCGGCGACGTTTTGCGCGGGCGGGCCGCGAGGCGCGCGGCGAGGTCGTTCAGCGTCCTGTCGGTGAAACCGGTGCCGACTTTGCCCACGTAGCGCAGTCTGTCCCCGTCCGGAACGCCGAGGAGGAGCGCGCCGAGCGTGTTCGCGCGGTGGCCGGTCCCGGACGTCCAGCCCCCGATGACGACTTCCTGCGTGCGGTGGTGCTTGATCTTGATCCAGCTGCCGGAGCGGCGGCCGGCAGCATAGGGAGAGTCGCGCTGGTTGGCCACCACGCCTTCGAGGCCGAGCTCGCGGGAGAAGGCGATGGCGTGCTCCAGGTCTCCGGCGAAGGCACGCGGCACTTGGATGGCGTCGCCGGGCCGCGGGCGCAGCGCCCGGTCGAGGGCGGCGCGGCGGAGGTCGTACTCCTCACGGCGCAGGTCGTCGCCGTCGAACTCCAGCAGATCGAAGGCGAAGTAGTGCGCAGGCGCGCGCTGGGCCGCGGCTTCCACCTCGGGCGGGCGGGTCAGGCCCATCTGGGTCTGGATCAGCCTGAAGTCGGGCCGGCCCTGCCCGGTGAGCGCGACGATCTCGCCGTCGACGATCAGGTCGTGTCCGTCCGCGAGTGCCGTGAGCCCGGCGAGGTCCGCATAGGCGACGGTGACGTCGTTGCCGTTCCGGGTGGTGAGGCGGAGCCGGCCGTCGCGGACGGCGGCGAGGGCTCGGATGCCATCCCACTTCAGCTCGAACGCCCACGCGGCCTCGTCGCGCACATCGCGTGCGGAGCCGAGCGTGGCGAGCATGGGAGAGACCGGCTTCGGCTGTTCTCGCTTCATCAGGTTGATCAGCCAGTTCTTCCCGTTCCCCTCCCCGTCCCGGCCGGTCCGGATGAGGGCGAATGTCCGCGGCTCGCCGCCGAGACCGCCATCGGGCGCTCCGGTGAGCGTCGCGATCACCTCGTCGTCGCGCCACCTCTCGAGCGTGTACTCGCCGTGGTCCCAGACGCTGACGTGCCCGGCCCCGTACTCGCCCTTCGGGATGTCGCCGGCGAACGTCCCGTACTCGAGCGGGTGATCCTCGACCTGCACGGCGAGACGGTTCCGCCGCGGGTCGGTCGGCGGGCCCTTCGGCAGCGCCCAGCTGACGAGCACGCCGTCGTGCTCAAGGCGGAAGTCCCAGTGCAGCCGGCGGCGTGGTGCTCTTGGATGACGAACGAGCGGCCGTCCGCCGCGTCCGGACGGTCCTCGGGGACCGGCTCGGGCGTCTTGGCCGCGTCCCGCATCGACCGGTAGGCGCGGAGGCGGTCGGAGCCCGCCGCGATGGTGTCCCCGTCCGACAGGCGTGCGAGCGGGTCGCCGTGCCGCCGCATGCGTTCCAGCACGTCCGTGTAGTCGAGCTGCCGCAGCCCTTTCGACGCGAGCTCGCGCCAGGTGCGCGGCGCCGCGACCGTGGGCCGGAAGCGTCCGCGCAGCGAGTATAGGGCGATCGTCGTCTTCGCGCCGTTGTTCTGGCTCCAGTCCACGAACACCTTGCCGGCCCGCAGCGCTCTCTTCATGCCGCTCACGACGAGGTCGGGATGGTCGGCCTCCAGCGCTCGCGCCAGCTCGTGCGCCACCGCCGAGACCTGCTCGCTCGTCTGCGATCCGTCGAGCGGCGTGCACAGGTGAATGCCCTTCGACCCGCTGGTGACCGGGAACGGGTCGAGCCCCATATCGCCCAGGATGGCGTGCGCCAGCCGCGCGACCTCGGCGCAGTCGGCGAGCGTGACGCCCTCGCCCGGGTCGAGGTCGAGGACGAGACGGTCCGGGTTCTGCCTCCGGTCTCCGCGGCCCACCCGCCACTGCGGCACATGCAGCTCGAGTGCGGCGATCTGCGCGAGCCAGACGAAGGTGGCCCGGTCGTTCGCCAGCGGGTATGTGCTCTGGCTCGTCTTGTGCGCGATCGTCCGCTGGGCCACCCAGGACGGTGTGGATTTCGCGTCCAGGTTCTTCTGGAAGAACGCCTCGCCGGGACGTCCCGGCGTCCCGGTCCCATGCACCCAGCGCTTGCGGGTCGCGATGCGGTCGCGCACATGCGGGATCATCGCCTCGGCGATGGCGCTGTAGTACCCGATGACATCGGCTTTCGTGGTCCCGGTCTCGGGATACAGCACTTTGTCGAGGTTGGTGAGCGTCAGCCGGCGACCGTCGATCGAGACGGTCTCGGTGTCCTCGGCAGCCATACGCTCACGGTACGCTCCGATTGCCCGTTGATAATCGCCGGATTCGCGGACACCATGTGCGCAATGAGGGCCATTTGGACAGGCGCCATCACCTTCGGGCTGGTCAATGTGCCGGTGAAGGTCTACAGCGCGACGGAGGACCACGATGTCCCCCTCCACCAGGTACACGCCGCTGACGGCGGGCGCATCCGGTATCAGCGGCGGTGCGAGATCGACGGGAAGGCCATCCCGTACGAGAACATCGCCAGGGCGTACGACGACGGCGAGCGTATGATCGTCCTCACGCCGGAGGACCTGGCATCGCTCCCCGCCGAGCGCAGCCGGGAGATCGACGTGGTGGAGTTCGTGCCGGACGAGCAGCTCGACCCGCTTCTGTTCGACCGCAGCTACTACCTGGAGCCGGACTCCCGCTCGGTCAAAGCCTACGCGCTGCTGCGGAAGACGCTCGAGGACGGGGACCGCACCGCGATCGTGACCGTCGCACTCCGGCAGAAGACCCGCCTGGGCGCCCTCCGCGTCCGTGGGAATCTGCTCGTGCTTGCAGACGCTGCTCTGGCACGACGAGATCAGGGAGGCGTCGTTCCCGTCGCTGGAGACGGCTCCGCCGATCACCGAGCGCGAGCTGGCCCTCTCCTCGGCGCTGATGGAGAGCTTCGTGGGCGACTTCCAGCCGGAGACGTTCACGGACGAGTACCAGGAGGAGTTGCGGAAGCTCATCGCCGCGAAGATCGAGCGGGGCGAGAGCGTGGGTGCCGCGGAGACCTTCGGCGGGGAAGCCTCGCCGGCGAAGGCGGGCGGCGGCGAGGTCATCGACCTGATGGAGGCGCTCCAGCGCAGCGTCGAGCGCAGCCGGAGGAAGACGTCGTCGGCGAAACCGGCCGCCGAGAAGCCGGCCGCTGGGAAGAACGCGGCCACGGCCTCCGCGAAGAAGACGAGGAAGCCCGCATGACCCGGTTGCGCCGTAGCGATCCGTCCGGCCCGGGATACAGTCGCCGCACCGGCGCGAAGGGTCCTGTCTACGCGGACGCAGCCGGCAACCCGATCGCGGACGGGCGGGAACTCGAGCGCATCCGTTCCCTCGTCATCCCGCCTGCCTGGGTGGACGTGTGGATCTCGCCGGACGCGCGCGGCCACATCCAGGCCGTCGGCATGGACCAAGCCGGCCGACGTCAGTACCTCTACCACGAGTCGTGGCGGCTGCACCAGGACAGACTCAAATTCGAGCGGGCTGCGCAGCTCGCAGAGACGCTGCCGGCCGCCGGGTGACGATGGATCTGCGGGCGGAGGGTTTCGGGCGCGATCGCATCCTCGCCGCGGCCTTTGGAGTTGCTCGGATAGCGAGCTTCCAGCCACCTGTCAACCCCTTGTCCGGACACGAGGCGATCTGCTTACCGTTGCTTAACTAATCGGGGCAGAATACCGCTGCACGACGTGAGGGGTGACACGATGACAGTGCTCGAAGTGACGAATGATCCGGTCCGCGACTACCTCAATTCGATCGGACGGACACGCCTGCTGACCGCGGAAGACGAGGTCTCGCTCGCCAAGCGGATCGAAGTCGGCGTTCTCGCGGGGGAGCGTCTTGCCACACGGCCGGGGCTCTCCCCGCGGGAGAAGCGCGAACTGTACTCCCTCTCCGACGACGGCAAACGCGCTTTCGAGCGGTTCATCGGGGCCAATCTGCGCCTGGTCGTCAGCATCGCCAAACGCTACGCCGGACGCGGGCTGGCCGTGATGGACCTCATCCAGGAGGGCAACCTGGGCCTGGTGCGCGCGGTCGAGAAGTTCGACTACCGCACCGGGAACAAGTTCTCGACCTATGCGACCTGGTGGATTCGCCAGTCCATCCTGCGTGGTATCGCCGACACGGCTCGTGTGATCCGCATCCCGGTTCACACCGTGGAGAAGATCGACAAGCTGGACCGCATTCGCCGCGACCTCGGCGGCGAGCTGGGCCGGACGCCGACTCTGGAAGAGATCGCGGATGCCGCCAGCCTGACCCCGGCCGAGGTCCACAAGCTGCAGATGAGCGATTCGGAGACCGTCTCGCTCGCTGTCCCGGTCGGGGAGAACGAGGGCGCCGAGCTCGGCGATCTCATCGAGGACGGCGACGCCCCCGGCCCCTCTGAGCGCGTCGAGGTCGAGTTCCGTCACCGGGACCTGGAGGAGCGCCTGCGCGAGTTGCCGCTGCGCGACGCCAAAGTGGTGCGTATGCGCTTCGGTCTCGACGGGCGCAAGCCGATGACCCTGGACGAGGTCGGCGCGGTCTACGGCATCACCCGCGAGCGCGTCCGTCAGTTGGAGACCCGAAGCCTCAAGCGGTTGCGCTCCCCGGAACTGCTCGAATATCTGCGGTGACCCGCGCGGAGGAGCGGCGGCCCCGGATGCCGTGTCGGCGTCCGGCCTCGCTTCTCCTCGGCGGTCAGCCGAGGGCGGGATTCTCGTGCTCGGCCGCGGCCTGGTCGACCGGGCCGCCGCCGGGCTGCTCCCCGGGCGCCGCCTGTTCCGCGCCGGGCGCGGCGTGAGCGGTGCGGTGCGGCGTCAGCGGGGGAGGCGGCCGGCTCCGCCATCGCTGCGGCCGGGGCCGGCTCTTCTGCTCCTCTGGTCATGGCGTGCCTCGCTTCCTGCCATGATTTCGCCCAACACTAGGCTCACTCGCGCGGCGGTTCAAGGCCGCCGGTGTCAGTGTCCGGGAGGGGAGTCCGCGCTCACTTCATCGGCTCCCAGCGCCCCGATCTCCTCGGTGAGCTGGAGGCCCTGTGCGCTGTTCGACGACAGGGTGAGGGCCTCGAGCCAAGCTTTGTTGATGCTGGGCTGCCGGCCTCCGCTGTACCGGAAGAGCAACGGGATGGCCGGGTCGACCCAGATGGCGCTCCGGCTGTCGCCGACGCTCTGCTCGTCCCGCCAGGAGAAGAAGAAGCCCTCCTTGCGGCGCAGCTTCAGGCCGATCACGATCTGGAGGTGCGCGAGGACGCGGTCCTCGAAGCCGATCTCCAGGGTTCCCGCGTAAATGAGCTTGCCCATGCGCAAACGGTACCCGACTCCCGATCGAATACATGCATTCGGTCCATTCGGTCCATCCGGTCCGGGACAGGCCCCGGCGGCTCGTCAGGTGGGCTCTCCGGGCGTATGGTCGCCGCATGACTCCGCAGCGCGTGCTCGTGACCGGCGCCACCGGCTACATCGGCGGCCGGCTCGTCCCCCGTCTCCTTGAGCAGGGGTGTACCGTCCGGGTCCTCGTGCGCTCGCCGCAGAAGCTCACCGATGTACCCTGGGCGCCCCGGGTCGAGGTCGTCCCCGGCGACCTCGGCGACTCCGCTTCCGTTGCCGCAGCGGTGCGCGATGTGGATGTCGTCCACTACCTCGTGCATGCCATGCGCGTCCGTGGCGATTTCGAGGCCGAGGAGTCCGCCGTCGCCCGGACGGTCGCGGACGCTGCGCGCGCCGCCGACGTCCGCCGGATCGTCTACCTCGGCGCCCTGCACCCCGAGGGTCCGCTCTCGCGCCACCTGCGCTCGCGGGTGGAGGTGGGCCGCATCCTGCTCGGGTCCGGCGTGCCGACGGCGGTGCTGCAGGCCGGTGTCGTGATCGGCTCGGGCTCGGCATCGTTCGAGATGATCCGGCACCTGACCGAGGTGCTGCCGTACATGCCTGCGCCACGCTGGGTGCGCAACCGCATTCAGCCGATCGCGGTGCGCGATGTGCTGCACTATCTGGCCGCCGCCGCCGAACTGCCGCCGGAGGTCTCGCGCGCTTTCGACATCGGCGGTCCCGATATCCTGCGCTACGGCCAGATGATGAACGGCTACGCGGTCGAGGCCGGGCTGCCCCAGCGTCCGATCGCCGCGCTTCCGGTGTTCACCCCCTGGCTCGCTTCGCAGTGGGTGAACCTCGTGACGCCCATCCCACGGAGCCTCGCCGTTCCGATCATCGAGTCTTTGCAGTATGACTGCGTCGCCCGCGAGCGCGACATCGACGAGCTCATTCCCCCGCCCGCCGGCGGTCTGACCGGCTACCGCCGCGCTGTGCGTCTCGCCCTCGCCCGGATGCGCGCCGGGACTGTCGAGACCAGCTGGCAGGACGAGTCGGTCGCCGGCGCCCCCAGCGACCCGCTCCCGAGCGACCCGGACTGGGCGGGCCACACAGTCTTCGCCGATCTGCGCGAGCGCGACAGCGCGGCCTCTCCGGAGAGAGTCTGGCGGGTGATCGAGGGGATCGGCGGCGATCGCGGCTGGTACTCTTTCCCGCTGGCCTGGGCGCTGCGCGGCTGGACGGACAAACTCGCCGGGGGAGTGGGCTTGCGGCGCGGACGCCGGGACGCCGACCGGCTCCAGACCGGCGATGCGCTCGACTGGTGGCGCGTCGAGCGTCTGGTGCGCGGTTCGCACCTGCGCCTGCGCGCGGAGATGCGCGTTCCCGGCCGCGCCTGGCTGGAACTGCGCGTCGAGCCGCGGGAGGGCGGCTCGCGCTACCGTCAGCGCGCGGTCTTCTTCCCGCGGGGACTCGCCGGCCGGCTCTACTGGCTGGCGATCCTTCCCTTCCACGGCATCGTCTTCAGCGGGATGGCGAACCGCATCGTTGTGGAGGCGGAGCACCCCGCCCCGGTCACTCCGTCGGAGGGGCGGCGATGACCACGGTGGCGGCGAGGTCGCCGAGGAAGCGTGTGACGATCTCGCGCACCTCTCCCGGTGTGTCTCGGGGGCGATCTCCACCGTCACCGCTCGGCGATCGGTCGGATGCGGCCTCCGCCCGACGTGGCCGGCCCGCTCCAGACGGTCGAGGAGTTTGGTGGTGGACGCGGTGGAGATGCGGAGGTGTTCGGCCAGCGCTCCCGCGGTGACCGCCACCTCCGTGTTCATCGACGCGATGATGTATCGGAGCGCTTTCATATCGTTCTCGTTGAGCCGGAGCGCGCTGCGGGATTCCCGGCTCAGCCGCTGTTCGGCCTCGTGCCACTGGCGGATCGCCTCGAGCAGCCGCAGGATCTGGGAGAGTTCCTCGTCGGCGAGGCCGTCATCCCGGGCCGACTCCTGCCGCGGATTCAGGACGAGGGGGTCGATCATCGAGCCGGGGAGGCGCCTGGCGTCGTCCTTCGAGGGCATGCGCACATCCTAATTCCCGTCGATGAGAAGCATGCTACGTTGTTTTCTACCGTGGCTAGGCACAGGGAGGCGCCGATGACGCAGCTGCACTCCGCGACGACCCAGGCTCCCCCACCGCCGTCCGATCCGCAGGCATCGGGCATCGACGCCGACCTTGTCGCCGTTGATGCCGCGCTCGCCGCTTTCTTCGCCGAGCGCTCGGCCGCCGCCGCTGACTTCGGCCACTCCTACCGCCGGCTCTGGGAGAGTGCTCGCGACGCGGCGGAGGGCGGCAAGCGGTTGCGTCCCCGGTTCCTGCTGAGCGCCTTCCACGGGCTCGGCGCTCCCGATGATCGGCGTGAGGACGCGATCCGCACCGCGGTGGCGTTCGAACTCCTGCACACCGCATTTCTGCTGCACGACGACCTCATCGACGGCGACACGGTCCGCCGTGGACGTCCGAACGTCGCTGGCGAGTTCAGCGCCGACGCCCTGTTCCGTGGAGCCGATGCGCCCCTTGCGGCGGCCTGGGGCGAATCGGCCGCTCTCCTCGCCGGCGATCTCCTGCTGCACGCGGCGAGCGACCAGCTCGCGCGTCTCGACGCACCGGCCGGTGTCCGCTCCCGGCTTCTGGACGCCCTGGATCGCGCGGTGTTCGTCACGGCCGCCGGAGAGCTCGCGGATGTCGGGCTCGCCACCGGGATGACGGCCCGCGGCATCCCGGACGTGCTCGCCATGACCGAGCAGAAGACGGCCGCCTACTCGGTCTCGGGCCCCCTCGCCGCCGGTGCGCTGCTCGCCGGGGCGAGCGGCGCGCTTCTCGACGCCCTGACCCACTACGGTCGCCTGGTCGGCGTCGCCTTCCAGCTCGGCGACGACCTGCTCGGTGTGTTCGGCCGGCCTGCTGTCACGGGCAAGAGCATCGTCAGCGACCTGCGCGAAGGGAAAGAGACCTCCCTCATCGCCTTCGCGCGCGGAACGGCGGTCTGGCCCGAGCTGGGCGCCGCGCTCGGCCGCCGCGATCTGGACGCCGTGACGGCCGTCCGGCTCGCCTCCCTGCTCCAGGAGTGCGGCGCCCGTGGCTTCGTCGAGCGGCTCCTCGCGGAGAACGTCGAAGCCGCCATCGCTGCGGTCGGCTCCCCGGCCGTCCCCGACGCGCTCGCCTCGGAGCTCACCGCTGTCGCCCGCAGCTGCGTCGGGAGGGTCGTATGACCCGCACCGAGACCGCCGCTGCGTCGGGGCCGCCGACCGATCTGGCGCTCTACACGCGGGCTGCGCACGAATCCGCGGCCACGATCATCCGCCAGTACTCGACCTCTTTCGGGATGGCGACCCGCCTGCTCGCGCCAACGGTCCGCCCCCGGGTCGAAGACGTGTACGCGCTGGTCCGCATCGCCGACGAGATCGTGGACGGCGCTGCCGCCGAGGCCGGTCTCGACCTCGCCGACCAGCGCGCGCTGCTCGACGCCCTCGAAGCCGACACCGAGCTCGCGATGCGCACCGGCTACAGCGCCAACCTCGTCGTCCACTCGTTCGCGGTCACCGCCCGGGAGAGCGGAATCGGGGTGGCGCTGACCCGGCCGTTCTTCGCCTCCATGCGCCGCGACCTCAGTCCTGTCGATTTCACCGCCGATGAGCTGCGCGAGTATGTGTACGGCTCGGCCGAGGTGGTCGGCCTGATGTGCCTCGCCGTCTTCCTCGCCGATTCGCCCGTCCCCGACGACCGGCGGCGGGGGCTGGAGGCGGGCGCGCGCCGCCTGGGCGCGGCCTTCCAGAAGATCAACTTCCTCCGCGATCTCGCCGCGGACTACGCCGGGCTCGGCCGCAGCTACTTCCCGGGAATCGACCCCGCCCGCCTCACCGAGCGCCAGAAACTCGCCCTGGTCGTGGACATCGACGGCGACCTCGGGGCGGCGGCCGACGCCATCCTGGAGCTGCCGGGCAACTGCCGGCGCGCCATCGCTGCGGCGCACGCGCTGTTCTCCGAGCTGAGCGACCGCATCCGTGCGACACCGGCCCGCGATCTGCTCGTGCGGCGTGTGAGCGTGCCGATGCGCACCAAGCTTGCCATTCTGCTCCGCGCGTCAGCGGGGACCCTCCGGTGACCGCTCCCCGTGCGGTCGTCATCGGCGGCGGCATCGCGGGCCTCGCGACCGCCGCGCTCCTCGCGCGCGACGGGCGCCCGGTCACTCTGCTCGAGCAGCACGGGACGCTCGGGGGTCGCGCCGGACGGTGGGAGACGGCCGGCTTCCGCTTCGACACCGGTCCGTCCTGGTATCTCATGCCGGAGGTCTTCGACCACTTCTTCCGTCTGCTCGGCACGTCGGCCGCGGAACAGCTCGATCTCGTGACGCTGGACCCGGGCTATCGCGTCTTCGCCGAGGACGGCCGGCCTCCGCTCGACATCCGCGCCGCGGGAGCCGCCAACCGAGTCCTGTTCGAGAGCGTCGAGCCGGGCGCTGGGGCTGCGCTCGACCGCTATCTCGCCGGGGCGCGCGAAACCTACGGGCTGGCCGTCGACCGCTTCCTCTACAGCACGTTCGCCTCCGTCCGGCCCCTGCTGAGCCGTGAGGTGCTGGCCCGCACCGGCCGGCTCGCCCGGCTTCTGCTCGAACCTCTCGACCGCTACGCGGCCCGCTCCGTCCACGACACTGTGCTCCGCCAGATCCTCGGCTACCCCGCCGTCTTCCTCGGCACTTCGCCGGACCGCGCTCCGAGCCTGTACCATCTCATGAGCCACCTCGACCTGGACGACGGCGTCCGCTACCCCGTCGGCGGCTTCGCCGCGCTCATCGACCGCATCGTCGCGCTCACCCGGGCCGCTGGGGCCGAGCTCGTGACGGACGCGCGGGTCACCGGCATCCGCACCGGTGTGGGTGGCCGGCGCACGAGCGTCGCCGGTGTGGACTGGGTGGATGCCGAGGGCCGGTCCCAGCACGCGCGCGCCGACATCGTGGTCTCCGCCGTCGATCGCCACCACACCGAGACAGAGCTCCTCCCACCGGCGCTGCGCCGCCCGGACAGCGAGTGGAAGCGTCGCGACCCCGGACCGGGCGCGGTCCTGGCGATGCTCGGCGTCCGCGGCGAGCTGCCGCAGCTGACCCACCACAACCTTTTCTTCACCACCGACTGGGAAGCGAACTTCGAGCGTGTCTTCGGCGCCGATCGCGGCATCCCGGACCCGGCCTCGCTCTACGTCTGCAAGCCGAGCGCCACCGACCCGGGGGTCGCGCCGCTCGGCCACGAGAACCTCTTCGTGCTCGTCCCGGTGCCCGCGGACACCTCGATCGGCTCGGGCGGCACCGACGGCGGCGGGGACCGGCTGGTCGAGCGCACCGCGGATGCGGCGATCGCGCAGGTCGCCGCCTGGGCGGGCGTCCCCGATCTCGCCGACAGGGTCGTCATGCGCCGCACGGTCGGGCCCGGGGACTTCGCCGCCGACGTCAACGCCTGGAGCGGCGGCGCCCTCGGCCCCGCCCATACGCTGCGGCAGAGCGCCTTCCTCCGCCCGGGCAACGCCTCGCGCCGGGTCCGCGGGCTGTTCTTCGCCGGCGCGACCACGATTCCGGGCATCGGCCTGCCGATGTGCCTCATCAGCGCCGAACTCGCCGTCAAGCGCCTCCGTGGCGACACCTCCGCCGGTCCGCTGGCCGAGCCGCTGGCGCCCGCGCGGGCGGAGCCGGTGCGGTGAGCGTCGTCTACCTCGCCTGCCTGCTGGTCGCGCTGGCCGCGATGGTCCTGCTCGATGTCCGGTTCAGGCTGGTGTTCTGGCGGGCCGGCCGGCGAGCCGTCCTCGTCCTCGTCCTCGGCGTCCTCTTCTTCCTCGCCTGGGACGCCGCGGGCATCGTCCTCGGCGTGTTCGCCCGCGGCGAGTCCCGCTTCATGACCGGTGCCGAGCTTGCCCCCGAACTCCCGGTCGAGGAAGTGTTCTTCCTCGCCTTCCTCTGTTATCTAACTCTCATTCTGCTGTTGGGGACGCGCGCCCTCCTCGACCGCCGGAGCCCGGGATGATGTACGTCCTGCTCAGTCTGGCCTTCCTCGCCGTGGCTGCGATCGTGCTCTTCCTCGCTCTCGCGACCGCTCCCGATCGCCGGGACCTGCTGCGCCGCTGGGCCGCGCCGGTCGCCGTCGCCGGTGTCGCCCTGCTGGTCCTCACGGCGGTCTTCGACAACCTGATGATCGCCGCCGGGCTGGTGACCTACGCCAATGCCACCCTGTCTGGTGTCCGCGTCGGCTCCGTCCCGATCGAGGATTTCGCCTATCCGCTGGCCGGCCTGCTCCTGCTGCCCGCCCTGTGGCTGCTCCTGCGCCCGAAGGGGGACCGCGCGTGACCGTCGCCGCACCGCCGCCGTTCCGCCAGCTGTTCATCGCCTCCCGGCCGCTCAGCTGGATCAATACCGCTTACCCCTTCGCCGCCGCCTACCTCCTCGCGGCGCGCGAGGTGGACGCTGTCTTCATCGTCGGCACGCTCTTCTTCCTCATCCCGTACAACCTCACGATGTACGGGGCGAACGACGTCTTCGACTACGCCTCCGATCTGCGCAATCCGCGCAAGGGCGGCGTCGAAGGCGCTTTGCTCGACCCGGGGACGCACCGCAGGACGCTCTTCGCGGCGGCGGCCACGAGCCTTCCCTTCCTCGTCGTCCTGGTGCTCGCCGGTCCGCCGCTCTCCGGGGCGGTGCTCGCGGGCAGTCTGTTCTTCGCGCTGGCCTACTCGGTCAAGGGTCTGCGTTTCAAAGAGGTGCCCTTCCTCGACTCGGCGACGTCGAGCATCCACTTCGTCAGCCCCGCGCTGTACGGCCTGGCGCTCGCCGGCGCGACCGTCACCCCGGGGCTGTGGCTGGTGCTCCTGGCCTTCTTTCTGTGGGGCGTCGGCAGCCACGCGTTCGGCGCGGTCCAGGATGTGGTGCCGGATCGCGAGGCCGGCATCGCCTCGGTCGCCACCGTCCTCGGCGCCGCCCGCACCGTCCGGCTCGCGATCGCGGCCTGGGCGCTCGCCGCGCTCGTCGCGCTCGCGATCCCGTGGCCCGGCCCGCTCGCCGCTGTGCTGGCGCTCCCGTACATCCTGGTCGCCGCGCCGTTCTGGTCCGTTCCGGACGATCGCGCGAGCTTCGCCAACCGAGGCTGGCGGCGTTTCCTCAGGATCAACTACGCGTGCGGCTTCTTGCTCACCCTGCTGTTGATCGGGTACGCGCTCCACTCGGTGTAGTGCCCGGGGCGCTGGCGAGGTCCGCTCTGTTGCGAGCGGACCCTGTGTATTCTTTCAGCTCGTGGAGGCTTGATGAGCACATTGGATGGAAGCGATGTCGCCACCTTGCGGCGGCTCAACAGTCGGCTGCTCCTGGCTGCGTTGCAGCCGAGCCAGCCTTCGCGCACTGTCTCGGAGTTGGCGCGGACGACGAAGCTGAGCCGGCCGACGGTCGAGGCGAGCCTGGCCTCGCTCGTGACCGAGGGCTGGGTGCGCGAACAGCCTCCCGCGCAGACCCGGCATCGTGCCGGGCGGCCCGCCAAACGGTATGCCTTCGACGCTGCGCGCCGGATCGTCCTCGGTGTGGATCTGGGCCCGCACGGTGTGACTGTCGAGGTCGCGGACCTCCGCGGTGAATCGTTGTCCGTGGTCCACTCCGACGAGATCGATCTCACACAGGCCTCCGTGGCCTTTCGCGAGACGCAGGATGCGGTCCATCGCGCGGTCGCGGACGCGGGCGTGTCGCTGGAGTCGGTGATTTGCGCGACGTTCGGCATCCCCGGCGTCGTCTCGGACTCCGGTGACGTCGTCCGCACGACCGTGGTCCCTGGCTGGATGGGGCCCGACCTGATTCGCGGCCTGGGGCGCCTGCTGCCCGGGGTTCGCGTCTTCGTCGAGAACGACGCGAAGCTCGCTGCCCTTGCGGAGCAGGAGTGGGGGCACGCGCGCGGAGTCAGGAGCGCGGTCTGCCTCCTGGTCGGCCACCGTCTCGGCGCGAGCGTGATCACCCAGGGCTCCCTTCTGCGCGGATCTCACGGCGCCGCCGGCGAGATCGGTGCGCTTCCCTCGACGCTGTGGGGGTTCGCCTGCCGTCATCTGAACGACTCTGGAGACGATCCCGCCGCCGTGTTCGCGCGTGCCGACTCGGGGGATCATCGCGCCAGCATGGCCGTCGACGCATTCGTCGCAGAGCTGGCGACGGGCCTTGCGGTGCTCTGCCTTGCCGTGGACCCAGAGGTGGTGATCGTGGGCGGCGGTGTCGCCGCGGCGGGCGCCGCTCTTCTGGACCGGCTCGAGGTGGCTCTGAGGCCACTGGTGTTGTTCGAACCGGAGATCGAGGTGTCGAGTCTGGAACGCGTTGTCGTACGGGGCGCAGTGGCCAGATCGCTGAGTTTCGTCCGGCACGAGCTGCTCGATCTCTCCGTCGCCTCCGGTTTGCCGGGATTCCCCTCTTGAATTAAATAGGGGCTTTATGAAATCTTTCTTCGAAAGAGGGAGCTCTCTCACTCCCCAGCAGGGATGAAGAAGACATGAGGCATGTATTCACCCATGCCCGCCCGCGGTGGCTCACCATCGCGGCAGCGGCGATCGTTGCGATACCGGCCGCGCTCGTCGGCGCGCAACCCGCTCTCGCGGCGGGGACCACCTACTACGTCGACTCCGCAGCCGGCAGCGACACGAACGCCGGGACATCCCCGAGCGATCCGTGGCACTCACTGGCGAAAGTGAACTCCACCGGTTTCGCACCCGGCGATAGCGTCCTGTTCAAAGGCGGCTCCATATGGACCGGCTCGCTGCTGATCACCTCCTCCGGGACGTCCTCGGCTCCGATCACGATCGGTTCCTATGGCACCGGGCGTCCGCTGCTGAACGGAGCGACGACGGCCACGAACACGGTCGAGGTGCAGAACGCGCACGATGTGACGATCACGGGACTGGAAATCACCAACTCGAGCGACTTCGCCGCCTCGACCAGTCACATCTACCGCGGGATCTACGTCGAGGCCAAGGACCTGGGCGAGGTTCCCGGAATCCTGATCGAGAACAACGACGTCCACACGGTCGACGGCGTGGGCGCCTCCGGTGGGATCGGCAACGGCGGCATCGCCGTCGGGGTTCGAGGGAACACGACGCCGACCTGGTATTCCGGCCTCCGCATCACGGGAAACGAGGTCGCCGACATCAACGCCTACGGCATCTCCACCTTCACCACCTGGTGCGCGGGATGCGAAATCTATTCTTCGGAGACGGGCATTCCCGCCACCGAAGTCGCCTCGACCCGGGTTCCGTACACGGGCCTGAGCATCGACAGCAACTACGTCCACGACGTCACCGGCGGGGGCATCACTCCGCAGTACGCCGACAACGTGCTCGTGCAGTACAACACCGTCGATCGCGCCGCGTCCCATCAGCTCGTCGCAGGAGGCGGCAACGTCGGCATCTGGTGGCAAGGCACCGATGGCATCCTGGTCCAACGCAACACGGTCCGGCACACCGCCTCGGAGGGCATCTACTCGAACGCGGATGCGCTCGCTTTCGACGCGGACATGGGAACCACCCACTCAACGGTCCAAGACAACATCAGCGACAGCAACAACGGCGGCTTCTTCATGTGCCTGATCTCGTCGTACAACAACCAGGTCCGCTACAACCTCAGCGTCGACGATAAGCGGCTGACCTTCCGCTTCCTCAGCGGGTGCGCGAACACGCGTGCCTACAACAACACCATCTGGGCAACGGCGACCCCGGCGCCGACGTTGACGGCTCCGGGCGTTCCCGGGGCTCCGGAGCCGATGGTGGGCATCATCGCCGCAGACACCTCCAGCAACTCGGTCTCGCCCACGCACACCCTGGCAGACAACATCATCTACAACCCCGCGAACGTCCCGTACAACGTCAGCGGGCAGAAGGCGAACCACTACTCCCACAACCTGTACTGGAGCGGCGCGTCGTCGACCACCCCGGCGGCCAACGACCCCGCGCCCGCGATGGGCGACCCCGCCGTCGCGAACCCGGCTGCCGCCCTCCCCGCAAGCGGGTTCATCACTCCCGCTCAATTCACCGCCTACGTCTCCGCCTACACCCCGGACTCGGGTTCGCCGGCTCGTGGAATCGGCGTCTCAGAGTGGGGACAGACCAAGGACGAGCTCGGCACCGCTGTCCCGATGGGCGCCGTCGACGCCGGAGCGATCCAGCACGCTGTGACAGAGACCGCTTCCACAACGCTGGGCACTTCGATCGGGAACATCGCGAACGTTGTGGACGGGAGGAGCTCGACGTCGTGGGCGTCCGCGGACTCGCCCACGTTCCCCGGGAATGTCACTGTGCAGTTCGGCGAGGCCCGCACCTTCGATGCCGTCACTCTCGCCGCCGCATTCGGACAAGGCCAGGGGCCGACGAGCGTCGACGTTCAGACCTGGAACGGCAGCTCATGGGTCACCTCCGTCCGTTCCGCAAGCCTGAACTGGCACCAGAACAGCACGAACGTCGAATATGCCAAGGTCCCGCTTCCCGCCGCTGTGTCCACCACGCAACTGCGGCTGCTGGTCCGTGCGGGCAACACCACCTGGGGGCACATCGCCCTCTACGAAGTCGGAGCCAGCTATCAAGGTGTGGCCGCCACCTCCATGGGTGAACTCAGCGCCACGAACACCACGGCGGCGCTCATCGACGACGACACCGCGACCTCCTGGGCCTCGTCGAGCGGCTCCCTCGGGTACATCGAAATCGACAGTCCGCCCGTGACCGCCGACTCGATCACCTTCCAGGTCGCCTTCGGACAAGGGCAAGGACCGACGTCCGTGTTCGTGCAGGCGTTGAATGGAGACGACGGTCCCTGGCAGACGGTCGTCCCCATCACGGCGCTGAGCTGGTCGCAGAACACCTCAACCGTCGAGAGCCGCACGGTGACCTTCCACGCTCCGATGACGGCGACACGATTCGAAATACAGATCAGGGGAGCCAACCTCACCTGGGGACACGTCGCCCTGAACGAGGTCTCCGTGCAGTGACGGACACCTCCCCGCTGAGGGGCGCGGCGGCAGATCCTGCAGGCTCCAGCGGTTGCCGTCCGGATCGGCGAACGTCGCGAAGCGCCCCCAGCCGAAATCGGCGACGCCCTGCGCGTCCACACCGTTCTCCCGGAGGTGCGCGAGCGCGGCATCGGCGTCCGGCGCCACGATCGGGAGTCCCGTCACCGTTCCCGGGACCGTATCGGTGAGCCCCTCGCCGAACGCGATCGAGCACGCCGGCCCGGGCGGGGCGACCTGCACGAACCGGAGTGGGTCGGAGACGCGCTGACCCTGGTCCGCGTGCCGACACAGAGCGCCTTCGCCGTGTCGGTCACATCCTGTCCTCATCGAAAGTGAAGCGAATTCGCGGGACCGCGCGCTAGTGTCGAAAGCCATGAGCGACAGTCCGGCCGCGCCGAGCCCCTACGAGACCCTCGGCGTCAGCGCGGCCGTGAGCCAGGAGGACCTGCGCCGGGCCTACCGGCGGCTTGCGCGCGAGACCCATCCGGACACGGGCGGGACCGCCGCCCGGTTCCAGGCCGTTCAGGCCGCCTGGGAGCTGGTCGGCGATCCTGATTCCCGCGCTCGCTACGACCGCGGCGAGAGCCTCGCCGTGGACGCCGTCTCCGGCGAGTCGGCCGCCGGCGGGTTCAGCGCCACCATGCACCCCACCCGTTCCGCCGCCCGCGGCGGAACCGTGCGCGCCCGCAGCTACGGCCATCCCGGCGGACAGGCCCGCGAGCGCTTCCTCGCCCTCATGCGGGAGTGGATGGGCCGCGGCAGCGACGCCGACCCGTACGATCCGGGCCTGGTGCGCTCGGCGCCGCGCGAGATCCGCCGGCTGCTGGCCGCCGCTCTCGCCCAGGAGGCCACAGCCCGGGCTGTGTCGGGCCTCGGAATCGGCTTCACCCTCTGGAGCGATGTCGCTGTCCATCCCGCCTCCGACACCAAGCTGGATCACATCGTCCTCGGTCCCGCCGGCCTCTTCGCCGTCCGCTCCGCCGATTGGGGCGGCGAGGTCAGGATCGCGAAGGGCGAACTCGTCGGCCCCGGCCTTGCCCGCGACGAGGAGCCATTCCACGACCTCGCTCGCGCCGCCAAGTCCTTCGGCCGTCAGGCGGGCGTGCGCTTCACCGGTCATCTCGTCGTCGTCCCGGATGACGCCCTGGCCGTTCCGTTCGATGCGGTCCCGCGTGGCCGTCTCGCCGGTTCGCTCGTCGTCCGCCGCTCGCTCCTGCCCGCGATCCTCCGCGACGGCGCGAACGCCGCCGGCCGTGAGAGCGTCGACCGCGCGTTCGAGCTGCGCCCGCGGCTGCAGGAGGCTGTGCGTTTCGTCTAGGGACTGCTGTGCCCGCGGTGCGCGTGCTGGACCGGCTGGTGCACGGAGGATTTCATGCGGATGATCTCCTGATAGTAGGGCGCGATGACACTGCCGCTGATGCGCAGATCCAGCAGCAGGAACGGACGCTCGCGAGCGTCGTGCGCGGTCCACTCGGCCAGTGCGTCCAAATCGGCGACAGTGCGGACGACGACGCCTTCGGCGTCGAAGGCCCGCGCGACCGCGGCGAAGTCGATCTCCGGAATGAGCATCGGCTCCCGTGCGAGGCCCTGCGGTCCCGTAGAGGGTGATCTCGGCGCCGTAGGCGGCGTCGTTCCACACCACCGCAAGCCCCCGCCCGCCCGCGGCGCGTATCGCCGATTCGAGGTCGGCGATCGCCATCAGCCCACCGCCCTCGCCGGTGGTGAGCACGATCGTGGACTCGGGGCGGGCGGCCGCCGCACCGACGACGCTCGGGAAGCCCTGGCCGATCGACTGGAACGCCGTGCCGACCATGACCATGCGATCGGGGCTCGCGACCGGCCAGTGCATATTCGCCCAGCCGAGGAAGTGGCCGCTGTCGGACACGACGACACGGTCGTCGGGGAGCAGTTCGCCGATGCGAGCAGCCGCAGTGCGCGGATCCAGGCGGCCGTCGGGCGCGAGGCCGTCGCCCCTGTCGTAGGAGCGCAGGGCGCGGACATCCACGCTCTCGCGCCACCCGGAGGCCGCAGCCCCTGCGCGGCGGAGGCGTTCGAGCACGAGCCGCGCGACCTCGGCGGCGTCGCCGCGCACGTACCCGTTCACCTGAGGATGGGTGGCGGTGGGGGCGATATCGACCTGGAACACCTGCGTCCCCGGCGCGAACAGCTCGCCGAAACGGGTGAGGAACGGGTTGAGCGAGGTGCCGAAGACGACGGCGACATCGGCCTCGCGCACGAGCGTCATCGCCGGGTGCGCGCCGAGGCCGCCGGTCACGCCGAGGTCGTACCGGTCTTCGGGGAAGATTCCCCGGCCGAGCGCGCTCGACGCGGTGACCGCACCGGTCTGCGCAGCCAGCTCGCCGAGCACCGCACCCGCGTCCGCGAGCCACGCGCCGCGTCCGGCGAGCAGGAGCGCTCGCTGTGCGCCGGCGAGCCCCTCAGCGATGCGATCCAGTGCGGCTTCGGCGACCGGGCCGGTGGGGATGGCGGGAGCGGGCGGCGGGGGCAGGGGCAGATCGGGGACCGGACCGATCTCACACGACGCCATATCGTAAGGGATGGCGACCACCGCGGGCTTGCGCTGCGCCCGCGAATGCTCGAGCGCGGTGAGCGCGGTCGCGGCAGCGTCCCGGACGCCCACGGTGTACGTCCGCACGCCGACCGCGGAGGCGAGGGCGATCTGGTCGACGTCCCACGGTCGCGGCCCGGAGGCGGGCGCGTCGCCGACCACCAGCAGCAGCGGGATGCGCGCCTGCGCCGCCTCGGCGAGCGGTGTGAGGGTGTTCGTGAAGCCCGGGCCATAGGTCGAGGTCGCCGCCGCCAGCCGTCCGCAGACGCGGTAGTGGGCATCGGCCGCCACGACCCCGCCGGCCTCGTGGCGGACGGCGACGAAGGTGGCGTCGGTGCCGCGTTCGATCGCGTCGAGGAAGTGCGCGTTGCCGGTGCCCATCACCCTGAACACCCGATCGAGGCAACGGGTGAGGGCGACCGCGACATGCGCTGAGACGGTGGCCATGGCGAAGCCTTTCGAGACACAAGAGGCTGCTGCACGGTCAGTGACGGGGTGTCGTCACGCAACTCGTATAGTTTAAGTTATCATAATGGCCTCGCATTCGACGAGCGTCGAGCGGGGGAGGAGCCGTGCGGCGCGGGCGTACCCTTCCGAGCCGCACTAGCCTGGACTCGCCGCTCCCCGTGGAGGAGAGTGGGGCGTATGGTCAGCATCCTCGACATCTTCAGCGGTTTCAGCGTGGACGACATCGCCGCCGCCCGCGCTTTCTACCGGGACGTCCTGAGCCTCGACGTCTCCGACGGCCTGATGGGCTCCCTGGATCTCGCCCTGCCCGCAGGCGGCCATGTCTTCGTCTACCCGAAGCCGGATCACGCGCCCGCGTCGTTCACCATCCTGAACCTCGTCGTCGACGACATCGACGCGGCGGTCGACGCCCTCAACGCGAAGGGCGTCGTCACCAAGATCTACGAGGACGACGACCTGCGGACGGATGAGAAAGGCATCGCTCGCGGCAGGGCGCAGAACCGCGGGCCGGACATCGCCTGGTTCCGTGACCCGGCCGGCAATGTGCTGTCCGTGCTCGCCGAGTAGCTGCCGTTCCCGCAGCGCGCCGCGGCTTGCGGCGACCGCGCCTTCACATCGGCGTCGGCGCAGACATCGACCCGCCGCCCGGCTCGTCCCTCAGCGCCCCCGCAGCTGTTCCAGCATCCGCCGTTCCCGTTTGGTCGGGCGTCCGGCACCGCGCTCGCGGGTGATCCCGGTCGGGGTCTCCGCTTTCGGGAGAGGCGGCGGCGTCCGATCTTCGTAGCACTCCGCCGCCACGGCTGCGCCGACGCGCTTCACGATCAGCCGCCTCGCGATGTAGAGCTTCTCCGACCCGCCCGCGAAGGCGCGGACCTCGTCGCCCACCTTCACCGGCTGCGCGGGCTTCGCCCGATCGCCATTGACTCTCAGATGCCCGGCTTTGCAGGCGTCCGA
Source organism: Leifsonia xyli subsp. cynodontis DSM 46306 (assembly GCF_000470775.1). Classification (NCBI taxonomy): domain Bacteria; kingdom Bacillati; phylum Actinomycetota; class Actinomycetes; order Micrococcales; family Microbacteriaceae; genus Leifsonia; species Leifsonia xyli. The sequence goes on along the minus strand of NC_022438.1, from coordinate 1,636,100 downwards.
GGCCGATGAGCGGGTCTTGAACAGCCGCACGGCCCACGCCCAGGAGTCGACGCGCACGCTCGCGGGATCGGCCACTTCAGACCGCCGCCCGGGCTGTGGCCTCCGCTTCGGCTTCCGCAGCGAGGTCGCTCTTCCACTTCACCAGGCTCCTGACTGTGCGGCTGCGATCCCCGGCGAGCGTCGCCATCACATCCGCCGGGACGAAGTAGTTGACGGCGACCCAGCCACGCACTGTCTCCGAGCTGTCGTCGGCGAGGTGGCGCAGAATGTCGCACGGCGTGACCTCGTTCTTCGCCACACAGCCGCGCACGCCCTCGTCGGGATCGTTCGCGAGCGTTGCGAGAAGATCCTCGGGCGCGTTGTAGCTGGAGGCCACCGCCTCGCGGATCTTCGGGTTCGTGTCCGTCGCCAGCAGCCGCAGCCGCTGGATCTTGCTCTCGGTCACCTCGGGAGCCGGGTGGAGCGCCGCTGCCTCCTCGGCTGTCAGCATCGCCGGCCGGTGCTCTCGCATCGCCTGGCGCTGGGCAGGGGTGTTGAACCGGATGCACGACATGCCTCCACCGTACGCTCTGTCCATCGAAAGAAGGAGGCATCCCCGCCGCCGGTGGGTTAACGTGAAGGCATGGAACCCTTCCTCAGGCGTCTCGACCGCATAGCGGGCGGCCGGTACGCGGGCTACACTGTCCCGGCCGCCGGCCGTGAGCACCCGCGCACCCGGCGCGCGTTCGCCGTCATCGGCTGGCTCCTCGCCGCCGAACTCCTCCTCGGCGCCGTCGCCGTCGCGGTCGCGGTCGCACTCGACCTGAACGGCGTGTCCGTCCCGTTCGCGGTGTGGATGCGCTCTCTCGTCGTCCTCGGGATGACGCTCACCCTCTTCTACTTCGGCTGGCGCGCCCGGAAAGGGTACTACTGGGCGTACTTGCGGCTGCGCCTCTTCTCCAAGATCTTCCCGATCGTCACGCTGGTCATTGCCGCGATCCCCGGCCTGTACCCGTTCTGGATGGTGACGGAGCAGATCGTGTTCAGCCTGATCCTGATCGGCGTCGCCGACTACCTCGACACCGACCACATGCGCTCGGCCTTCCCGAAGCCAGCACGGCCGGCTGCGACGGTGCCCTCACCGTCCCGGCGGCGCGGGAACCGGGGACGATCGGAGAGCCCTGGCGCTGGTGCCGCGATCCTCCGGGCGGCCCGGCAGCGAGACGCTCTCGGTGACCTCTCCGGGGATGCCCACCCCCTTCAGTAGAGTGGACTCGTGGATGGAGTCGGCGCGATCAGCGCGCGCGTGTGGACGATCCCGAACGCTCTCAGTTTCTTCCGGCTCGCGCTCGTTCCGGTTTTCCTGGCCTTCGTGATCGCGGGCCATGACGCCCTCGCGCTCCTCGTCCTCGTCGTGTCGAGCATCACGGACTTCCTCGACGGCTGGCTGGCCCGCCGACTCGATCAGGTCTCCCGGCTCGGTCAGCTGCTCGATCCGGCCGCCGACCGGCTCTACATCTTCGCTGCTCTGATCGGTCTGGCCTGGCGGGACATCGTCCCGTGGTGGCTCGTCGCCGTCATCGTCGCCCGGGATGTCATGCTCGCTGTCCTCGGCGTCATCCTCGCGAACCACGGCTATGGCCCGCTCCCGGTACGCCACCTCGGCAAGGTCGCCACCTTCTGTCTGTTCTGGGCGCTCCCGCTGCTCATGCTCGGCGAGGCGTTCGCGCCCCTCGCTCCCTTCTCCCTCCCGCTCGGCTGGGCTTTCGCGCTCTGGGGCGCCTTCCTCTACTGGTGGGCCGGCATCGCCTACATTCGGGAAACCGCCCGCGTCATCCGTCTTCCGGCCGATGACAGCGGCGTTCGATCCGATACGCTGGACGGGAAGGAGGCTGACGGTGCCTGACGAGAGCTATCCCCACGGTTCGGACAACACGCCGGAGCGCGACGCCACGAACAACCCCCTGCGTGATTCCGCGTCGGGGAACGAAGAGACCACGGCTCGCTTCGGCGATGATTTCGTGTCGAAGATGTACCCGCTCGACGGGGAGATCTCGCCGGAGGAGCAGGAGGCGATCGCCGCGCTGCCCTCGGGCTCCGCGCTGCTGATCGTGCGCCGCGGCCCCAACGCCGGGGCCCGCTTCCTCCTCGACGCCGATGTGACGACCGCCGGCCGTCACCCCAACGCCGAGATCTTCCTCGACGATGTGACCGTCTCGCGACGGCACGCGGAGTTCACGCGCCGGGGAACCACCTTCGAGGTCCGCGACCTCGGTTCGCTGAACGGCACATACTACGACGGCGTCCGCATCGAGAGCGCCTTTCTGGCCGACTCCGCCGAGGTTCAGATCGGTAAGTTCCGGCTCACGTTCTACGCCTCCCGCCACGACCTCGCCGCCGTGGCGAGCGGCTAATGGCCCGGTCAGCAGCGCGGGTCCCGGCCGCCGCGCCCGCCCTGCTCTCGATCGGCCAGGTGCTCGCACAGCTGACGCCGGAGTTCCCCGAGCTCTCCTCCTCCAAGCTGCGTTTCCTGGAGGAGCGCGGCCTCGTCGCGCCCGCTCGCACTCCCTCCGGATACCGCAAGTTCTCCCCGGCGGATCTTGAACGGCTGCGAACAGTGCTCGCGATGCAGCGCGACCACTATCTCCCGCTCAAGGTCATCAAGCAGTATCTCGCCGACCTCGACGCGGGCAAGAATCCAGCGATGCCGGGCGCTTCCTCCGGTGCCTCCATCCTCCCCGTCGGCCGGCGCTTCCACCGCGACGAGCTGCTCCGGGAGGCCGGGGCCACGCCGGAGCTGCTGCAGGAGGCGGTGAGCGCTTCGCTCATCGCGCCCGCCGAACTCTACGGTGAGGACGCCCTGGTCGTGCTGCGCGCTCTGGCCGAACTCGCGAGCACCGGGATCGGACCGCGGCACCTGCGCGGATTCCGTGCGGCGGCAGAGCGTGAGGTCGGTCTGATCGAGACCGCTCTGGTGCCGATCGCGCGCCGGAAGGACGTCACCGCGAAGGCCAGGACGGCCGAGCTCGCGCGTGAGATCGCGGATCACCTGGACACTGTGCGAGCCAGCATCATCCGCGCCTCCCTGGAACGCCTCCGCCCCTGACGATCCGGGTCGCTCGACACGCCGACGGCGAATGACCGGATGTCGTTGCCCGGGGAGCGGGGGATGGATACCGTGGATGAAGCGCCCCGGTGACCGGGCGCGACCATCATCGGGAGAGGCGTGTACCATGAGTGAAGCGAATCCTGACAGCGACGCCGCCCGGTACGACCTGGGTCTGCTGTTCACCGATGGTCTTCCCGAGCTCGACGACACCGGCGGCTACCGCGGCGCCGTCGCCGCCCGCGCCGCCGGCATCTCCTACCGCCAGCTCGACTACTGGGCCCGCACCGGCCTGGTCGAGCCGACCGTGCGCGGCGCCGCCGGCTCTGGCTCGCAGCGTCTCTACGGCTTCCGCGACATCCTGGTCTTGAAACTCGTCAAGCGCCTGCTCGACACGGGGATCTCGCTCCAGCAGATCCGCACCGCCGTGAATCAGCTCCGCGAGGCTGGCGTCAGCGATCTGGCGCAGACCACGCTCATGAGCGATGGCGCCAGCGTCTACCTCTGCACCTCCAGCGACGAGGTCATCGACCTCGTCAGCCGCGGCCAGGGCGTCTTCGGCATCGCCGTCGGCAAGGTGCTCCGCGAGGTCGAGTCCTCTCTCGTCGAGCTCGACACCCAAACCGATTCGCTCGACGAGCTCGCCGCCCGTCGCGCTGCCAAGTCCAAAGCCTCCTAACCCGGATCTCGCCCGTCCCCGTTCCCCGGAAACGGTGAGCGGTTCAGTTCCCCTTATTGGCAAGGAATTGATGGGTATGGTCCCCACATTACTACCCACATAGCTCAGTAAAGCTCTCCCCGAGGTGGCAGCCTTGTCGAGTGTGGGCAGGGGGGTGTTTGTGGGCAGAGTGTGGGCAGGGGTGGGTGGGGGCGCAGTTGGGTGGGGGACGCGGCGAAGGATAGTCTGGAACGGGTCATCGACAAGGCCGCTGGGGCGAGCATCGATCAAAACTAGGTCACGCACGGCGCGTCGTTTGGTCGAACATCGATCGAAAAGATGCGGTTGGAGGCATGCCCATCGACGCATCGCGTCCCCTTGCAGTAGACCTCTTCGCTGGAGCCGGAGGGCTGTCGCTCGGCCTCGAGCAGGCCGGCTACGAAGTCGCCGCCGCTGTCGAGTACGATCCCGTTCATGCGGCCGTCCATGAGTTTAACTTTCCCCAGGGCAAGACATTCTGCGCAGACGTGTCGAAGATCTCGGGTGCAGAGATCCGCAAGCGCAGCGAGATCGGTGATCGCGAGATTCACCTCGTCGCCGGTGGGCCGCCATGTCAGGGTATCTCGATGATCGGCCGTCGCTTGGTCGACGACCCGCGCAACGCGCTCCTCAAGGAGTTCGTCCGCATCGTGCTTGAACTAAAGCCGCGCTACTTTCTCATGGAGAACGTTGCGGGCCTCATGGTGGGCCCACACCGCCAGCTTCTCGACGAGGTGGTGGAGTCGTTCGAGACGAGCGGCCAGTATGACGTCGTGACACCCGTGAGGGTCCTCCAGGCGGCCGACTACGGTACGCCGCAGTCCCGCCGACGCACGATCCTCGTCGGAGCCCGCAAGGACGTAGCGCTCCCCAAATACCCCGAGCCGACCCACACGCCGCGCACGATTAGGGGCTCGGTTCCCAAGAACCCCGCACTGCCGCTCGGCGCGAGCGTAAGCGACGCGCTGGGCGACCTGCCCGACGCTGACCTGTTCGAAGACCTCTTGCACGACGACAACGTTGCGGGCGTGGCCTATGGCAAGACGAACGAGTACGCTGCGCGTCTTCGCGGCTCGAAGAAGGACCCGACCGATTTCTCCCGGCCCCGTCCACGGATAGAGGACGAGATGACCTCCTCGGCGCGTACCGTACACACGAAGAAGTCCATCGACCGTTTCGCAGGGGCCGAGCCGGGCACAACCGAGACCGTGAGTCGCTTTCTGCGCTTGCACCCGGATGGCTTGTGCAACACCCTCCGCGCGGGCACGGCGACCGACCGCGGCGCGATACCCGCGGGAGGTCAGGAACCCTTGAACTGCCGGGCGCAGCACCCGGCAGATGAGCTCGACCCCGAAACGATCACGATGTTCATTGATGAACCGGATCATCTCGGTCAGGGCCGGCCTGGCTCCTTCGCGAAAAACACGCTCGCAGCCTTGAGGATCTCGTTGGCCTTACGAAGCTCGGCGTTCTCCTTCTGCAGCCGCTTGATCTCGGCCGCAGCGTCCGTGGTCAGCCCCGGCATCACGCCAGCGTCGACCTCGTAGCGGCGCTGCCACAGCCTCAGCGTCTCGGGGCTCATCCCCAGCAGCCCGGCCACGTGACGGACCGCGCTCATCATCGTCGGGTGCGACGGCCGCGTCTCCGCAAGCATCCGCAACGCCCGCTCACACATCTCCGGCGAATACTTCCTGTTCATCGAGTTTCCATCCTTACTTGAAGAACGGAACGAAAATCAGGCCGATTCAGTGTCCGGTTCGGGTTTTGGTCTTGCCGTGGGGGGTGATGAGGTGGGATATTCAGGGCGCAGAGTTGGGTTGGCTGGGGCGGACCGGGTTGCGGTTCGGCTTCTGGCCCTTTGGGAAGGGTGTGATCATGTTGCGTAGGTTGTGTAGGGGGTGGGTTGTTCTGGGGGCTGCGGCGGTGGTTGTCGCGGTTGTCGGTGTGTCTGCGGGGGTGGTGTCGGGTGCGCAGGCGAGCCCGGTTCGTCATTCTGTTGCGGGTGATCAGTCGGGTTCTGATCAGCAGGATAGTGATGAGTTTTCTTTTGATCCGCCTGGGACGGTAACGGGCGAAGCGGTCGATACGACGGGTATCCCGGCGAGTCTTTTCCATGGTGTGGGGGATGCGCTGATCTCAAGTAAGGTAGGCGGTTCTGTTCTGACCACTTTTGGGACAGGTGAGGGTGCTCAGACGGTGATCAGGGTGCCGTCTGCGGGTGCTCCGCGGGAGTATCGATTCCGTTTGGGGTTGCCGGAGGGTATTAAGGCGGTGGGCTTCCGGGACGGAGGGGTTGCTTTTGTCGATGGCGAAGCCAGTGTGGTTGGCGCATTACGGCCGCCCTGGGCGATCGACGCGAGGGGGGCTACGGTGAGGAGCTTCTTCCGCGTGAACGGTCAGGAGATCGTATTGACCTTGGTGGGGGTCACCTCGGACACGGTCTTCCCGGTTGTCGCAGGTTTCGATGAGGCTGTGCAGGAAGACGTGGATCATTCTCAGCCCATTGGCGACCCCAATACTTGAAATTCAACTTTTCTAGAGCGTTGTGAGGATTTTCGTGAAGAAAAAAGTTTTTCTCAAATCGGTTTTCAACGAATCGAGAACCACATCCCGACAGGAGTCTTTGGAGCGTGTTGGCTCCCAGCGTTTCCGGCGGGCTCGTGGGCGGGTTTTGAAAGCGGCAATGGCGGTGGTCTTAGTGGCGGGTGCGGTGCTCGTGTCCGAAGCGCCCGCTTCCGCGGTCCGGCCGGAGCGTATGACCACTCCTGTGATGGCGGGGACGGAGCTGATCTTCCCAGGTACCTATCCTCATCCTTGTACGGCCGGTTTTGTGGTGAAGAAGAATGGATTCTGGTCGAATTTGACCTCTTACCGTCGGGCGATCCGCTATGTGGTCACTGCTGGTCATTGCGGCAATGTCGGCGACGTTGTGGACACGGCTGGAGGCCCTATCGGTAAGGTTATTTGGAAGTCAAACATATCTGACCTGATGATGATCCGGGTTTTGCCGGCGGTTGCTCGGAGAAGTCATTGCTTCGTAGGCCGGTACCATGATGTGCATTGCAGCGTTATTCAGCGCTCTGAACCGCGCGCTGTAGGCAAGGTCTGGACGGAATCACTCCGAACTCGTGGATTCTCGCCCGTTCCTATCAGTGAGTTCCGAGACGGAGTCCCGGGCGACGTAGACAGGTTCTGTACGAGTGGTGCTACGACGGAAGTCAACTGTCAGTGGAGCAGAATGGATGTTCCTCAGGGTCAGGTTCGAGGAGTAGGCGAGCATGGGGCCATCTCGGATACTCCTGTCCAAGAGGGCGATTCAGGATCACCGGTCTACATCCCATTTCCAACCGGCATCATTTGTGGTGTGGTGGCCAGGCATGTCGTAAATACCGTCACCCACATCGAATACATGATCTACGTTAGCGCTGGGGAGTTCATGTCGGAAACCAATAACAGGTATGACTTGGCTCCCTCCTAACGAAACTGTGGTCCGGTAAAAAGCAACAGCTAGTACCATCTGGTTTGAAAGTTTTCTTTCCAATTCTTCTTTTTTAGGAAGTGCACCCTCTGTGGGCGCCGCTCGTCCTGGCACGATCTGTGTTCATCTTCCCGGCGAACGACGAAAAGCCCCGGCTCCGCCCGTATCGAGGGGCGGAGCCGGGGTGTCACGGGGCTGTTAGTTGTCAGGGGGTTGTGGGTGGTGTTCCCGCTGGGGTGGGGCGAGGGGTTAGTTGGTTCGTTGTGCCTGAATGTCGTTCAGGTACTTCGCGAACGCAGCGGTCCCATCGAAGTAGTTGGCGTGGGTGACCTTGACGGTGTCGAGAGAGTCCGAGCCGATGAGGACGATGTCCATGTTCGTGTTGTTGCGGAACTCTTCCTCAAGTTCGGAGTAGCGGGCAAGGGCGCTCTCGCTGTCCTGACCGTATTCGAGCGGTTCGCCGGTGAGGTGACCTTTGGAGTGGTCGAACACCAGAATGAAATGCTGGATAGTCGTCATCACACCGATCCTTTCTCGAGGTAGGGAGTTGCTTGAACTCTAAGGTTCTCCTGGTCGGCGATCCGAGCAAGGTCAGAACGGTATGCGGCTTCGTATCGCAACCACGAGTCGGCCGGAATACCGACGACACGTTCAAGACGAATCGCACTGTCGTTCGTGATGGGTGCGCGGCCGTTGATGATTTCGTTGACTTGTTTGCGGCTGCATCCCATACGGTCAGCGAGAGCTTGCTGCGAGACGCCCCCTTCTTCTAGCCACTCCTGGATGAACTCACCGGGGGCGACGGCATAGTTGCGAGTACTCATGCTGGTCTCCAGCGGGGTTGTTCGTGATAGTCGTGGATGCCGATAACGGTGACGGCGCTTGCCGGGTCCTCGGCGCCGTCGGGGCGAATGATGAGTCGGTAGTTGGCGCTGAGCTTGCCAGCCCAGAGTCCGTCGAGGTTGGAGTGGAGCTGGTGCCACCTTCCGAGCCGATCGATGGTGGCGAGTTCGCATCCTCGTACCGTACTTCCATGTCACCGATCTCGTTACATGATAGCGTGATCGCGAAGATATTCATTCCCTCGTTCAGGGCATTCACGAGTTCACACGCAAACGACCGAACTAGTCTGCCGCATTCCGAAACGCGAAGACAGCCCTGCATTACACTTGATGCAACGATGAGGAGGGGCATGATGGAGTCTCGCGAACCTGGCCATGAATGGGCGGTAAAGCTTTGGATCGCGCGGATAAGTGAGGTCTTCGTCGCAATCGCGGACAGCATCCTCGGCAACTTCCGGAGATGACATGATCAAGGGGTACGAGCAGAAACTCGTACCCCTTCGAGGTTTATTCTTCTCTCTGTGCTTTCTCAAGTGCGTCTTTGTCGGCCCAGTGGTTGCCAAGGACGAGGAACACGATTCCCTCGATAAGGAGCATCAGCGGCCAAACCCACCACGGAGCTACAGCGCCGAAGGCGATCGCAAGGATCACTAAAATTCCCATGGAGCCAAAGGAAACGAGCCGCCGGACGGGAGTGGCGTTGATTGCCCGCCGCACGTCCGAACGAAATGCATCGCGGAACCTCACTTGCAGTAGCCCCCTGAGTAGCCGATCGTGCCGATCACGCCTGGACCGATCAGGAGCTGAGCGCAACGCTTTTCCCTGTAGTAAATGCGCTGCGTGTTGATGATGATCGAAGCTGCATTGAGGCCGCAAAGCGCACCACCTACGTAACTCGTGAAGCGAGTCACCCAGCCGCAGGCGGTCGCCATTCCGGTCAGCGCCGTTGCGGTCTTGGTCTCTGATCGGGTGAATTGAACGGACGGGAGCACTCCGTACCATACGAACTGAGGATCAGCCACGACCGGGAACGCAGTCTTGTTCGTCAGATCGATGACCTGCGTCAGTGTTGTGCCAGTGAGTTCGTAATGTGTCGGTACAGAATTTTTGTTCGCATCTTTCGCCCAAGGTGCTGCAATATAAGCGATGGGGTCATTGGTGGAATTGAGAACGAAGTAGCCGTCACCGGCCTGGACAATCTGCCCACCATCCGGGATAGTGAACTCATAGCTATACTGCTTCGGCGCGGAAACGGTTGAGATCACGGTATTGATCTGGAGAGATCCGTCCTTTGTCACGACCGGAACCGAGGTCGACCCGTTGCTGTTATTGTACGAGACAATGCCGTTCTTCTCGACAGTTGCGTTTTGAGCCTTTTGGACGAACGGAAGGGCCACAGAGAGCCTGCCCGCGTTCGTGTCCAGTGAGATTCTCGCGGCAGGGTCGACCGGGACTGAGATGTCCGCACCGGATACCGTTGCGCTAATCGCGTTCTTTCCGGTGGACTTCGTCGTGACATCTGCCGCGTTGTTCGCAGTGCTGGGCGTTGACGCGACGACCGCCTCAAGCGGATCGGGCGCTCCTGTATCCGCCACAGCGGTGCCAGGGGTGAGCAGTCCGAGCGTGACGATCGTCGATGCGGCAATTGCCGCTGCTCCCAAGTACTTCGTCCGCGTTGAATCGCAACTTTCATTTCTCGAGACCAACGGAGCCAACAGGTAGATTGCTACCCAAAACTCGGAGCGATCAAGCCGGCCACCCCCGGAAACTCAAACCTAGCAGGCTGAATCTCGGGTTCACAACGCGAGAGCTATTGGAAGATTCGACCGTGTGTCCCTTGAGAACAACAAAAGGACCCCCGGCCCACCGCCTCGTGTGAGGGGTGGGTCGGGGTGTGGGGGTGGCGGTCAGGGGTGTGGCGAATTCGGTTTTAGCCGGCCCTCCGGTCGACGCCGTTCTTATACGGGAGACGGTCGAGGGGGTAGGGCTGCTTCTCGCCAGTCGCCTTGATATCGTCTGCACCGACGATGCCGATCAGACCCGAGAGAATCCAGATCAGTCGGAGCGCGCCATGGAGGAACAGAAGGAGCGCGAGTTCGAAAAGGAACGGCGCGACGTTCAGGAGCCCGGCAATGCTCACCATTGGTGCGGCCACGGCGAGGGCGACCGCTTCGAACCCCGAGAGGCTCGAGGAAACCCACGTCCGCCGAAGACTCCGGCCGGCGTTCGCGCGGAACGTCTTGAAACGATCCGAACTTGCAGTCAGGCCGAAGACCACAACCACGCCCGCAAAGCCGGCGACGGTCGCGGCGGGCTGGAGCCAGGCGAGATAGAGGGTTTGCGCGGCCTGTTGATTCGAGGGGTCGGCGATGGCCGCCCAGACATTCGGAAGGTAGCCGAGCGTGGTCATGGCGAAGTGTGTCGCGACGAGCATGAAGAGCCCGAGGTCGGCCCAGAACGGTTGGTCACGGAGGAAGCCAAGGAAGTGCTTCATGGTTATTTCCTATGTGTCAGTGGGTAGTTCTGAGCGGAAACGGCCGATCGCTTCGAGCATGGCTTGGAGGACGATGGTCGGCGTCGGCTCCTCGTCCTCGGAGGCTCCGATCTTCTGCTGAACGGTGATTCGATCGAGTGTGAAGTCGATCTTGTCACGTATAAGAGCGCCGTCCTGGTCCTCCGCGATAACCGTTGCCTTGGCCTTCTTGAAGGGAGTTCGGGTTGTGAAGAGGAGCTCGCGGAGGTTAGTCACGAGGTCTTCTCCAGCTCTGTCGGTAGGCCGCACGTTACCAAAACTGATCGTGAGTTCGACGGATGCCCCGCCCGCTCCGGCGCTCTGGGCGATTTTAAGCGCCTGACCAAGTTCGCCTTTCGGTTCGGCATCCGTCATCACCCCCGGATCGACCTTCAGGTAGATTTTCGCGGCTTGCTTGGCTCGGTTGAAGCGTTCGAGTTGATCCCGTCGAACGTAAGATCGGAGTTCGAGCCGCTCGGCCTCCGTGTTGAACTCGCACACCATGTTGAGCCAGCGTGCGATAGCGGTAAAAGATGGCCCGGCCGACGACCTCAGAATTGCAACATAGTTCGTACCACTGACGCCGAGGAGGTAGGCGGGCTCGATCAGCGAGCCCGAGAAGCCGGTCGAGGCGAGAGAAGCGATCGCGCCGTCGCCGTCGCTCACGTCCGGCCAATCAGCGCCCGGCCGGAGTTTCCCGACGTAGAGGTACTTCTCGGGCGGCGTGGTCTCCTCACGGGCTGAGCCGATATGGCGACGGCCAAAGAACTCGCCCCGGCGCGCGTTGTCGTCGAGATTGCTGATCCGGTCGTGGAGGTCGGACCAAAAGCCCCCCTCGATCGGTTGGACGTTGCCGGCCTGGTCGAGCACGATCGGCTCGAAGAAGTAGACGGTGCGCTGTTTCGTCGACGCCATACGCGGCCTTTCTAGCTAAGCGCCCCTGATCTGACTTATGACTCCGATAGTGGCGGGACCTGCGAGGAGTATGCCGAAGGATTCTCAAAAATGGCAAGAAGTAGGGTCCCACATCCTACGAGAACAACGAAGCAGCCTCGGGCTACTGGGGTCTGTCCGATTAACGATGTGTGGTGTTGGTGGTCAGCCGGTTGTGGGTGGTGCTGCTGCGGGGTCCTGTGTCGGGTCGGCGGGTGTTGTGGCGGGGGTCCGCGGGTCGGTCTTTTTCATGGTGCCGAGGCCGATGGTTGTCAGCCACTGGTTGATGGTGGGGATGGCCATGATGCGGGTGAGGGCGGCGGCAATCCCGGTGACGATGCCGGCGAGGCCGACCAGCCACAGGTAGGCCTTCGAGGTGAGGGGCAGGCCGAGGGCGTCGATGACCTGCGGGAGGATCACCGCGAAGGTCAGGAAGGCGGGGATCCCGGCCTGGACGAGGGTGCGGAGGACCCGTTGGCCGGCATGGACGATCTCCGGAACGTCGAGGACGTTCTCGGTGGTGAGGTGCTTGCTCATGATTCTCCTTCGGGGAGGTGTGGTCGGGGGTTGTTCTTCTCGATGTCGGTGAGGCGTTCGCTGAGGCGGTGATCGGTGCGGGTTTGTTCTTGGTCGGCGTCGGCGAGACGGCCGATATCGCGTTGCATGCCCCGTTGGGTGCGTTGCACCTCATCGAGGCGCTCTCCGTGGGTGTCCTGGGTTGCGCGGACGGCTGTGATCTCGCTGATGACCGCTGTGATCTCGCTGATGAGTTCGTTGTGGCGGTGGTCGGATTCGTCGCGGAGGTTGGTGGTGTGGCTGTTCGTGACTTGTTCTTTGACCTCGCGGGTGTCGGATGCGATGTTTTTCACGGCGCGGCGGGTGCGGGCGCCCAGCACGATCGAGATCACGATCGCGGCCATACCACCGGCCGCGGTCACGGCCGCGGCGATCAACGTCGCCCACCCCATGGGAATGTCGGGCATGGTGTTCCCCTCTCATGGGGTTCGGGAGAGGGTTCTAGGTGGATGCGTGGGCGAACACGTCCTTGATCGCGGTCTCGCACGCGGCCTGGACTTGTTCAGGGGTGAGGGAGAGGCCACTGTTGGCCTGGATGCCGGCCAGCACGGCCGGGACGAGAAGGGCGGACACGGACTTCGCGAGGGCCACGGGGTCGCCGCCCTGTTGTGCGCGGAGGCGTGCGGTGCGGGATGCGAGGATGCCCCATACCGTCCCGTCGCCTTCCGCGTGGACGGGCTCGATGAGGCCGGTGCGGGTCAGGGCTTGGAACTCGTCCGCGGTCAGCCAGTCGAGGGTCCCGTCCGGGTTCAACGTGCCGATCGCGCCGGAGGCGTCGCCCGTTTTGATCAGCTGGATTTTCATGTCCTCCTCCAGAGGGGTTGGGGTTGTGAACGCTGTGGTCAGCGACGTTTGGGCTTTGTTACGGTCGATGGGGGTGGACGTGTACTGCCATACCGTCCAGTCAGGCCACCACCGGATGGGTGGTGGGGACGGGGTGTAGGAGGCGATCCACAAGGGCGCGCCGGCCGCCACGACGGCGGACCAGTCGGCGGCGTCCATGAGCGACTTGTTCAGATACACGCCCGGGACCACCCTGAGACGGGTCTTCACCTGGTTCAGGAAGGCGAGCGCCTGCGCGGGGCTCCACGCCCGGGTGCCTGTGGATGCCTCGTCCTCGATATCGAGCCACAGCGAATCCCCGGCGACGTAGGCGAGGTTGTCGGCGAAGAAGTCCGCGCACACCACTGGGTCGAGGTTCCCGTTGAAGAAGTAATGCCCGACATGCCTCCCCGCGGCCCGCGCGAGCGCGACCTGTGCCCGGTAGCAGGACCCGACGGTGAGTCCAACATTGGCGCGGGAGGCGTTGATGATCACGAAATCCTCACCCGCAGGGGTGTAGTCGCCCTGCGTGTAGGAGATGTCAACACCCTCAAGCAGGGTCATGGTCACACCTCGCTCAGGATCAGGACCGCGTTGTTCACGCTGATCGCCGACGCCGAAGAGCATTGGACCTGCAGTTTCCAGACGTGTGATCCGGCCGCGGTGGAGAGTTCGTGCTCGAATCCGGCCGCGTACTGTGATGTCGCGCCGCTGATCCAAGGTAGGTCGTTGTTGAGGGTGTCATCGACTTGGGTGCCATCGCAGAGGACCCGGAACTGGGCGATCTGCCGGCTGCCGGAGTTCTGGTTCGACACGTATGCGCGCCAGTCCGCAAGGGTCAAACCACCCGTCGATGTGACCGTGACGGAGAGCACGTCGGTCCACGTCGACGCGACGGACAACACCAGCGGCGAGGTGAGGCGCGCCCGGCCGAGGCGGGTGATGCGCTTGCGCGCCCAGCCGGACGAGCCGTGCTCCCACGTGGCGCCGGTGTCGGTTTCGTAGAACTCGAGGCCGTCCCACACGTCCGCGCCGGTCAGGCCCGTGCGGGTGGTGGAGGTGCCGGTCTTGCGGTTGCCGACGCCGGCCGCGTAGTTCGACACCTCGGACAGGTCAGCGGCCTGGGCCGGCACCCCGGAGGAGGAGTATTGGGGCTGGTTCTTCGTCCCGGAACTGTCTCGTGCCATGCTGTGCCTGCTTTCAGTAGGTGGAGGTGATGCGCAGCGCGCCGGAGAACCCGTCTTCGGCGAGGGAGCGGAGGATGCTGTATCCGCCATGGTTGAAGCCGACACCCACATAGCCGCCGCCGGCCTTGAGGTTGTTCCCGATCGAGGCGGGGAGGGTCACCCAGCCGCCGGAGATCGCCACGGCGGCGACGGTCGCCAGCGCGGGCGCGTCTCCGGGCTTGGCCGAGTACCCATGGACGGCGATGTTCGGCGGCGAACCGCTAATCCTCTCCGGCGAGACGTACAGCTCGACGCGTTGAATCGTCGCGGACGCCGGGATGGTGTCGGCGGTTTTCGTGCCGTAGAACCAGCACCCAAGGTTTTTGTCGGATGCGTAAACCTGGTTCGTCCACCACCGGCCCGACCCATAGGACCCTGCGTCGATTGCCGTGAACACGTCCTGGTGCGTGGTCGTCCCGCCGCCGGGGGCCGGTGGGGGTGTGTTCGGTACCGGGCTGGTGGACATGAGCATCGCGAACGGCCCACCGTGCCACAGCAGTTTCATGATCTGCCCGGCCGACGGGCTGGGCCCCGTGTACGGGGCGATCACCGTGGTGCCCAGCGCGGTCGTCAACGTCACCAGACCGCTTGCCACCGAGACGACGGTGCCACGGTCGGGTTTCGATGCGACAGGCCCCGTGACGAACCACTGCTTGTCAATGTTCCACACCCACACCGGCTCGTTGACCTCCGGGAGGAACGACGTGCCGAGGTGCGCGGGAATCCGCGACGATGACGAGCCCACCCCGACATCGACGTTGCACCCGAACGTTGACTGGGCGACGAACGTGCCCTGCAGGATCTTCACCCGCGCACGTCCCTGGAGGGCGCGGAGCAGCGCGGCGCTGTAGTCGTCGGTCATGGGTTCACCGCCACGGTCACGGTCTGGGTTGCGCCGGCGTCCCGGCTGATGTCGGTGATGCGGCAGGTGAACGCCTGCCCGAGCCTGCGCACGGTGAGGACGTCGCCGACCTCGCGGAGCGGGTTGAACGTCTCCACCAGGTCGTAGGTGATCGAGCGCAGCCGGGACACCCGGGGAAGCATCTGCTGGGCGTATGCGTCCGCCTGCGCCTGCGTGGTCACGTACTGGGACGAGTAGAAGTAGGGCTTGCGCCGGTACGGGGACAGCGACCCGTCCTGGTTCCGCACCCGCAACGGCCCATCAGTGACCTCCGCCGTCGCGAGCACGATCGTCGAGGCGTCCTGCGAGTTCCCCCGCACGACGACCGCGTTGTACACATTGTCGTTCGCAAGCGACGGCACCACATCGACCAGGGTCCCGTCCGAGGTAGCACCAGCTTTCACGGGAGTGCCGTCACCGTTCACGTCGCCGCTATGGAGGGTGTCCACGGCGGCCGGCCACACGTTCGGCCGCATCGAGGCTGTGCCATCGGCGGTCATGTACGCCACCCCGTCGAGGACAGTGGCGAGGTCGTAGCAGGCTTGGAGCTTGTCCTCCTGGTACGCCACCGCTGTCGGGATCGCCGCGTCAGCGACCGTCCTCGTCACGGGGAGGCCGACCAGACGCTGATACTCCTTCCACACCGACGTGAGGTCCGGGGCAACGCCGGGGATGTCGAACCGGTCCCACTGCACCCCCGCGAACAGGTCACCAATGGTGAGATCGATCAGGTCGCCCTTCACCGCCCCGGCGCCCTGGTACTGGAACCGGGTGGTCCGGATCTTCGGCGCCCCCGTGATGAGGTAATGCCCCAGGGCGACCCGCTCCTGGAACCCCGGCCCGGCGGTGATGAGGGCGTACACGATCAGCCGTGTGCCAAACGGCGCGAGAATGTCACCGATCCGCGACGGGGCGACCGAGTCGGCGAAATCGCCCTGGTAGACGATCGTCAACGAACCCGTCGACTGCACCAGAGAGGCGCCACTGTCCGTGAGGCGCACATTCGTCACCGGGACGTCCCGCAGCGCCCGGGAGCCGTCCTTGATGACATCGACGACGTACCGGTGGGTGAACGACCCGGTGAGAACCTGCTTCAGCTGTGGAGTTCCGAACCTCATCCCGCGAGCCCCGCCTTGCTGTAGTCGGTGTCCCTCGACAAACGGGTCGCGTACGCGGCGTCCCCCGCACCACGGGTCGCATAGGCCACGTCCAGGTCTTCACGGCGGAGGGTGGGGATGATGAGCCCTGGTGCGGGCGGAGCAACCTCGTTCACCGTCAACGCGAACGTCACCAGAGAGTTGATGTAGTCGACCGACTCATGCACCATGTCGACGGACGCGAACAGCACCCGCGGAAGCCTCACCGGCGGGGCAGTGCGAACACAGAGCACGGCGGGGAAATCGGTCGTATACCCGCCGAACATGTTGCGGAACTCGTCAGCGTCCGCGTACGACTGCGCCTTCACCGTCAACGCGAGGCCGCTGATGCCCTGCCGGCGCCCACCGATCCAGGTGCCGACCGTCGCGCCCTCCGGGTACGTCAACGACCCAGGCACCACGTTCGCGACATCCGCAGCGGTAGAAGCATCCAGGTTCGCGATGATCGACAGCGACGGCGACAACGGTTGATGCAAGATCGCCTGCGACGTGTCCGTGAACACACCCGACGTCGACACGGTCACAGAGGTCGCGTCCGTGAACCCGAGGGACAGGCCCGACGAGTCGAACTGTTCCGCCTGGTACGTCGCCGCGACTCCGAGCGGAACCTCGAAGTCCATCACGGCGACACCACCGACCGCGTACAGGTTCACACCACCGCGGACCTTGAACCGGCGTCCCTCCGCTGTCCGGTAGACGTTGATCGTCTGCGTCCCGGACGCGAGGGCCGAGAACGTGACCAGGACACGCACGCCCGGGTTCGCGTCGGTGAAGGCCGTCAGAGTCGGGGCGTAGGGCATCAGTAAGCCACCTCCTGCATGCCGCCCTGAAGGCCGGTCTTCTGCGCACGGCTCGCGGACACGATCTGGTCCTGGATGACCGCGGTCATCTGACGGCCGTCAACGGACATGAGGATCGTTGCCCCCGCGAGAGAGACCGTCGTCGAGCTAGCAGCGCCACTCGGGCCCATGCCGAGCTTGCGGCCCGCCTGCGCCCAGATCTGCCTACTCCTGGCCTCCTGCCCAGGCTTGCCCGAGATGAACGCCTCCCACCGCGTCTCCGGCTCGGCGAACTTGTACAACGGCGCCCCACCGGAATAGATACCCGCCCCGAACCCACCATCCGCGTACGAGTACATGCCACCGTTCGCGTTCGCGACCCTCAGCCCGCCCGTAGTGGCCAGATGGTTCGCCCCGTGGAGGGTGACCGCGATGTCGATGTTGCGCTGCACCCGATTCAGGGTGTCGATGAGGTTCTCCGCGTCGATCTGCGCCTGCGACTTGTTCAACTTGATCAGAGTCGACACGTTGCTCGGGATCAGACCGAGCTTGTCGGCATACTCCTGCGCCGCCTGCCCAGTAACACCGAACTGAGCCAGAGCGTTGATCAGCGCCGCACGGCCATCATTGATCGCAGCCGTCGCCTGCTCCTGGCTCCCGGTCTGCGTCGCGACCGCGGCAGCGTGCGCGAGAGCGGACTTGGCGATCTGCTCGAGCGCGGCAGAGTTGTCGCGGCCGTTCTGCGTGTTGATATCAAGCGATTTCGTAAACCCATTGAGATTCCCGTGCGCCTGCTTATACGCGTCCACCTGATCCTTCAGCTTCGAAGTCACATCATCGATCGCCTGATGCAACGCCCGATCCGTGTCCTCCGCATCGAACTCGGCCTTCCCGAAATTCGTGATCTCCTTCGCCAGGTCAGAAATATCCCCCTTCGCATCCACGGCAGTCCCCGACAGCTTCGCCAGCGCCGCCGCCTGCCGAGCTGCGGACTTGGTCGCGAGCTTCGCCGCAAACGTCCCCTTCCCCTGGGCCAGGTTGAGGAGCTCCTGGCCACTCAGGGTCTTCCCCATTCCGGACGCGAGGTCGATCAGGGCAGCCTTATAGTCAGGCATAGCGTTGAGGAGTTCGTGCGCCTTCTCCGACCCACCACCAGCGAGCTTCACGAATTGCTGGAACTGCCGCGCGGCCTGGGGAAGGTCCTTCTTCGCGGTCTCACCAAGCTGGGTGCCGAGCTGCGCGAACTTCGCCTTGTTGGTGTCCGCCCACGCGCCGAGATCGATTCCCGTCCAGTTCTTCAAAACCCCGTTGAGCTGGGCGACGCCGCCGTAGTAGTTCTTGAAGAAGTTCGGCGAGAACAGGTCGTCGAGGGCGTCTCCCATCTTGGTGATATTGCCGTTCGCGTCCACGAACTCCTTGTTGATGCCCGTGAAGTCGGCGTTGTTCAGCCGCGAGTTCAGGTCGGATACCTGGGCGGAGGTCAACTGGATCGACGACGACGCACCAGCGAGAGCGCCCTCTAGTCCGATCAGTCCGGCGGCAATGAGGCCACCCTTGCCGAGCATCTTCCCGAGGCTCCTGCCGGTGAGGTTGAGTTCGGCCATGGCCGCTTTCGTGGCGGCGATTTTCGGCACGATCGAGAGGAACCCACCGCCGAGGAGCAGCACACCCGCGGTCAGACCGGCGATCACGACCCCGACCGCGACCACAGGTTGTGGGACGCCGCTGATGGTCTTCACGAGGGCGGTGACGTTTTGCACGGTCCCACGGAGGACGTCGTTTGCTCCGGAGCCGCCCTTGATGAGGTCGTTCTGGAACGCCGCACCGAGCTTGGTGATGTCGCCTTGGAGGTTGTCCATTTTCCCGGCCGCCTGCGCGGCCGCGAAACCGGTGTCGTTGACGTTGTTGGTCCAGTCCGAGATGCCTTTCGCGCCCTCTTTGTAGAGGACGTTCGCGCCGGCGATCGCACGGGCGCCGAAAATCGTCGCCAGGGTCTGGTTGCGGGTGGCCTCGTCGAGCGCGCCGAGCTTGTCGTGCAACTGTCCCGCCAGGTTCGCGATGCCGACGAACTTGCCCTGCTGGTCATACAGGCTGATGCCGAGCCGTTCCATGTCATGCTGGGCCTCCGCGGACGGGTCCGCGAGCTTCAAGAGCATCTGCCGCAGATCAGTGCCGGCCGTCTCACCGAGGAGGCCAGCGTTCGCGAACGCGGACAGGGTGCCCACGGTCTCATCAAGGGAGACACCGAACTGGGCGGCGACCAGACCACCCGACTTCAGGGCCTCGCCGAGGTCGGAGACACCACCAAGGGCTTTGTCCGCACCGGCGGCGAGGAGGTCCGCGACGTGGGGGATGTCGGAACCCTTCAACCCGAACTGGGTGAGCGCGATCGTCGCGATCTCGGTCGCGTCCGCCACGTCGATCTGACCGGCGGCAGCGAGTTCGAGGGAACCCTTCAGCGCACCGCCGAGGATGTTCGACACGGACACGCCCGCCTTGATGAGCTCGATCTCCGCGTCCGCTGTCTGTGCTGCCGAGAACCCGATCTGGGTGCCGGCAGTCATGGCGGCGTCGGAGAGCCGCTTCATGTCATCGCCGCTGGCGTGCGACAGCGCGTGAACCTGCGACATCTTCGCGTCGAACTCGGAGAACGCGTTAACGGCGACCACGAGGCCCGCCGCGATGACGCCGCCTGCGAGGAGGGCAGTGTGGCCGATATCGGTGAACGCCTGCTTCTGCGCGGCGAGCTTCTGCGCCGACCCGGCCGCGAACTCCTGCGTCTTCCGTGACGCAGCGTCCATCCCGGCGAGGTAGTTGTTGAAGTTCGCGGTGAACGTGACCTTCGTCGTCCTATCAGCCATAGGGGGTCTCCCTTCACGGCATGGTGCGCGGGAAGCGCGGGTTGTAAGATCAGCGCGTGTCGAAGGAACCGATCCGATTTGATGAGTCCGTTTATCGGACGGCGCGGTCCACGCGACCGTCGTGGGTATACGCTTTGATCGTCGCTGGCGTGATTTTCATCACCTGGGTCGTCGTCAGCGTCTTCAACGGATTCGCCGCGGATACGGGGTTGCTTCTCGTGGCTGCGGTTGTGGCTGCGGTCGTCGGCGGTGTGATGGCACTGACTTCTGTGCAGCGGAACAAGGGTTCAGGCGGCTCATGACTGAGTCGAAGGACGTCAAGAAAGGCCGCGGAACCGGCTGGATCATCGCGGCGGCGGCGGTGTATGCCTGGGGCCTCGGTATTCTCGTGCGTCCGGTAGGCACCGATGAATTTGGATACAAGCTGTTTGCAGTTGTGTTCTGTGCGGTTGTTGGAACCGTCCTGCTGCTTCGCGGTTTGCGGAAGCGCCGTTAATCCTTCCGTCGCACCTGCCACAAATGCCCGTTCGATGATGTGTTGGGCCATTGTTTGTAGTAGGCGTCCTGCGCGTCGAGAACCGTTTTAGCGGCATGGTCGATCGTTGGCATGGGGTCGGCGACGTACGCGTGCTGGTTTTTCGGGTTCGTGGCTTCGCTGTACGGGATGCCGTAGGGGTTGAGGTCGTCCTGTAGTTCTTTCGACGCGAGCAGCAAGTTCACCTCACGAGATGTGAACTCCGGCTCCCGTCGTGTGACTGTGCGACTGAGGAGGTTCCCGTCACCGTCGAACTCCTCGGTGATCTCGCGGAGTTCCCGGCCCATCAGTCGGCGGTGGGAGATGCCCAGCTCCCGTGCGAGGATCAGTTCTTGCTGGACGCGGGCGTTGATCCTTTTTTTAGGGCCTCCACCGTTGCTGTGGGCAGGTACTCGTTGAGGTTCCAGATGACGTCACCGATGCGCGTGATCGTGGACCCGGGCTGCGATTTGAACAGCTTCTCCCACTGCTCCTCAGTGAGGGCTACCTGCTTGTCGCCGTCGAGGAGTTTCCCGCACAGGGGCGCTGCGGCTTTCGACAGGGAGCGCAGGTTGTACCCGTAACGCATATCGAGAAGGACATCGGGTCGGGCTGGGAAACGGTCGGTGAGTTCGGCCCATTCGAGGCCGTCCATCTGGGTGAACCGCAGGGTGCGCAGTTTCCCGTTGATGGTGATGTTCAGGTCGGCGTAGTCGACATCACGGGTCAGGTCGGCGTCGAGGTCGTCATCAAGTGACAAGAGAGTCTGCTCCCCAGGGATCAGCCCAGAGATGAAGAGGAGGCCTGCCGGGCGTTCCCTGGGCATGGTTTACGCCCGGCAGGGGCCTGTTACGCGTGGACGGGGATGTCGCGGGACACAGGACCGGTGACGTTCAGGGTCTGCGTGCGGGTCAGCTCCGCGTTCGCGGCGGGGGCGTCCTTCGCGGGGATCGACGCTTTGATCGGGATGACATCGATAATGTCGCCGGCAGCGATCGCTTGCCCGTTCGGGACGGCCCACCGCTCCACGATGAACCCGACGGCACCCGCGGGGAGCGCGAGCCGGGCGATGTCGCTGACGGTGTTCGTGTACGCGTACTTGATCGAGATGTCGTCGGTGACGATGCCGTCGTACTGGAGCTCCTGCGCCATCGTGAGACGGTTCACCTTGACCTTGTTGACGGTGATGGTGTGCGTGTAGCCGCCGGCGTCGATGGAATAGGTCAGCTTCTTCACACCGGTGGCGGTGAGTTCGGCGACGGTCGGGCCGGTGCCGTAGGGGTCGGCGATCGTGGGGACGAACAGGACGAGCCCGTTACCGTCCGCTACGGTGCCTGCGGGTACTGCTTCGGTTGCCATCAGGCACCCTCCTCGTTGGTCTCGCCCAGGGACGGTTCGGGGGCGGCCTCGGCCGCGGGTTTCGCCGGCTTCGTGGCCTTCTCGGTCACGTACTTCGGCTCACGTGCCGAATCGACGGGGTTGTCGTCGATGATCACGTAGTCGTCGGGGAACGCCACCACAAGTTCGGGGGAGACGTCGTACTCGTGCTTCGGCCCATCAGCTGAACGCACACGAATGAACGGGGTCATGAGATTTGCCTCCTCAGGCGGGGTCGGAACGCCAACCGAATTCGATCACGGCGTAGATCAGGGACGGGGACACGTCGGTGTCCTCCTGAACAGGCAGCGGCTCACGCCACCAGACACGCCCATTAAGGCGGCCGGCGACCACAGGCACCGTTTCCGGCGTCAAGACCGGACGGAGGAGATCCGTCAGCGCGATCACCTGCTCCGCCGACGAACCCACCAGGTGCAAGGTGATCGATGGGTGTTCGGTCACCGCTGGGCCCGTCTCACGCTCGGCGGTCGGGGTTCCACCGATGGGGTGCATGAGCGCGTACGGCAACGGCTGCATCCGATCCGGGTTCGCCGGGTCTTCTGGCGCCTTCGAGATGAACGTCGCACCCGTCAGGATCGGCACCTGCTCAACCAGCGCCCGCGCCGCCTCCACATCAGCCCACCTCACAGGCCGGCCGCCTTCTCAGCATCCGAGGCTGCGATCTCCAGCCCACGCTGAAAGTCGTCCTGGTTCTCCTCCAGGGCGTTCGCGAGGTCGTTGTGCGGCCCGCGGTTCTTGGCCGGCGCACCGAATTCGCGGATGTTGCCAAGCTTGCCGCCCCCGCGGGACTTGTTGTACCCAACCTCGGCGGAAATCCCGCCCAGGCGCGCGCCGGTGGTGCCGTGGAGGTCGTAGTCGATCGTGTTCGGCAGACCTGACCATGACGACGAACCCGCGGCCACCTTCGCCTTCGCGCTGTCCTTCACCTTCCGCGCGGTAACCTCGATCGCCTTCCGCACAAGCGGGGCCAGCGTCTCATCCACGTGACCCATGTCGGCGGCGAGCTTCATCACGTCGGAGAAGTCGACTTCGAAACCGTCGCTCACGAGACCACCTCCACCGGCAGCCGGCGCGCGGTCGGGTGTGTCTCCGGGAACGGCCCCTCCACGCGGAGTGTGATGCCGACAATGCCCGGGTCGGACGGGTTCACCGTGATTGTCACCACATCGCCCGTCCGCACACTCGCCGTGGACGGGTCCAAGATCGGCAACGACAGAATCCCGCGCGTCTTCTCCACCACCTGCCCGGCAGCGTCCGCCTGCTCCGGCCGCACGAACGGGAACCGGAGACGACACGGGCCCGTGTAGATCGTCGCGTCAGCGCTTGTCGTGGCCCCGGTGGAGTGATCCACGGTCGGGGTGCCGGCGCGGGTGATCACGCAGGTGGACTCCATCAGCGCTTCCGCCAACGCGCGGCCGTGCGCGAGCGTGGAAGATGCGCTCACCAGGACATCACCCGGTCAGGAGTCCACGTCGCGTCCGGGCTGCGTCCTAGCGGGCTGATCGTGAACGAGTTCGCCGAAGACCCCGACTCCGCGAGCAGCGCCAGCTCGTCATCGGTCGCGTACAGCAGACCGGTCGACTGGGTGGCGTCTCGGCGGGACGTGTAGTCGTCCACGGTCTCGTCGAGGAGACCGTTGGGGTTATTGAACACCCGCATGACCATCGCGCACACCGTCTGCACGACGAGCTCCTGGAACCCGGTCGACGGTGTGTCGTCGGGGCCTGTTCCGTCGGAGGGGAGGCGGGTGGTGATGGAGGGGAGGCGGGTGGTGAGGTTGTTGAACGCGTCGTTCAGCCACTGCTGGGCGACAGTGGTTTCGACGGTGGAGAGGGTGCGGAGGGCCCTGTTCTGCAGGTCCGTCACGGTTGCAGGGTTGGTAGCCATCGCGCACCCTCTCTCGTCGTTGCTCGGTTATCGGAAGGGGCGGCGGCTTAGAAGGCGGCGGTGCCCTTCGTGTACGCCACGAAGGCGTCCGGGGAGCCCATCACGAAGCCGAAGTAGGCCTCGACGAGGAGCAGGGTGAGGTTCTCCTGGAACGCGGAGTGCCAGGTCGAGCCGTCGTAGTACGACGCCTCCTGGGACACCTTGATGGTGATGTCCATGCCGACGCCGTACGCCGCCTGGGACCAGTCACCGCCGATGCCGCGGAGGAGGGAGTCGGTGCCGCCGGCGCCGGACGCGGCCACGGTGGCGGTCACGTTGGTGCCGCCGGTGAGGGCCTTGCCGTTGACGGTGACCGGGGCGGCCGCACTGGCGATGTTCGTCGAGACCGCCGGGAAGGTGATCACGTACGAGGAGCCCGCGGTGCCGGTGACGGTGACGGTGGCGTACACGCCGCCCCATGCCTGGATCGCGGACTGCAGCGTCGCCGCGGAGACGTTGTACGCGGCCGTGTAGGAATTGCCGCCCGAGGACACGATGAACGTGCCACCGGTCGGGGTGCCGGCGATGGTGATGGTCTGCACCGAGTCACCCGCGCGCCAGTACTTGCCCGAGACGCCCTTGTTGAAGAACGTCTGGAACCCGGCGAGCGTGCCGGCCTCGTCGTTGAACAGCGGGTGACCCTGCGTGTCCGTCTGGAGCTGGGCGTCGATCTTGAACCGCGGGTCAGCGGCGATGCCGGTGAAGTCGTAGTTCTTGTCGACGACCTTGCCCGCGCCGGTCACGATGTCGTTGTACAGACCACCGTTCGACTGTGCGCCGGTGCCGAGCGCGACCGTGGAGCTCGTGAGCGCCAGGTAGTCGCTGAAGGGACCCGCGCCGCCGGTCTTCAGGGACTTGCCGTTGATCGCCGCGAAGTCGAACGCGCGGGAGATCGCGGTCGGGAGGTCCTGCTCGAGCTGGTCGTACAGACCGCCCGGGTTCGTGGACGCGACCTCGTCGGAGACCGGCACCAGAAGGGCGATCTTCTTGCCGGTCATGGTCTTGACGCCGACGCCGGCCTGGCCGCCGGTCTTGGCGCCACCCTCTCCGACCCAGTCAGCGACCGGGATGTCCATGGGGACGGGGATCGCCGTCTGGGCGTTGATGGAGAGCGGGACACGCCGCGCGAGGGACATGACGGCCGACTGCTCGGCAGCCTTGTTGAAGATGGGCCCGGTGATCGTCGGCGGCAGCAGGGTGCCGTTGACGTTCGCGAGCGCTGTGGGGTTGATAGCCACGAGGACTCCTAGAGGTTAGGCCGCTAGCTGCGGCCGAGAGCGGATTTGAGAGCGTCGCCGAACGCTTCCCGAGGCGACGCGGCAGCGTGCTGCCGTTTCGCGCCCTGGGACGGGTCTGGACGTGGGGTTTGCTTGACCGGGGCGCCGGCCGCCGGGAGCAGGGAGACGAGAGTATCCGCGTCCGCGGCGAGCTCCTCGTAGTTGCTTCCCTGGAGCCGTCCGGCCAGGTCTACTGGGATGCCCTTCTCGAGTGCGACCTTGTAGCGAGTCGCTTCGAGGCTCGAGGTCGAGTTGTTGTTGCGGAGTTCCTCGTTCTCTTTCTTGAATCGCTCAAGTTCCGAGAGTTCGGCGTTCTCCCGCTTGGTGATCTCCTCCTGAAGGGCCTTCAGGGACTTCTCGGCGATCTCCGCGCGTTTCCGCTCGGCTGCGATTGCTCGCTTGCCGGCGTCTCCGAGCTCGCCGTCGTTCTCGACGACGGGCTCGTTGTTCTCGACGACGGGTTCGGTCGGGTCGGGCATTCTGGTTGTCTCCAAATCGCTTGGAATGAACCGTCAGACATCGCGTCTGCCGGGGGCATGAAGGGCTGTGGTCAGCCGAGGGTGAAGTTTCCGTAGCGGAGGGTCGCCTGGTCTACGAGGACACGGTCGGCGCGCTGCTGCGCCGGGAGGCCATTGATGACCCAGTCGGTCGTGTAGCCGTTCGGCGGCACGTAGTCGAGGTAGCCGGCGTCACGGAGGAACGCCTGCGCCAACTCTTTGTCGTTGCCGGCGATCTCCAGAATGGACTCCGGCATCAGCCGGACCCGGCCGGTGGAGCCCATCCGGATCTGCTGACGCCCGAACCCGCCGCGGCGGGTTGTGCCCTCTGACGTGGTGTACACCTGAACCGGTGTGCCGTTGGGGCGGTATCCGATCGTGGTCTTGGTGAAGACCCCGCGGGGGCCTGGGCCGGTCTTCGCGCCACCGTGGGATGCGTACCCGATCCCGTCAGCGCCACGGCGTGCGTTCACGACCGTGGTGACGTTGGCGCCGTTCCGGATCGCCTCCGCGCCGGCCTTCGTGAAGACACGGTCCTGTTCCGACTTCGACAGGGAGTCGAAGTACTCCTCCGGGGTGGTGGGGATGCCCTTCAACGAGGACAGCTCCTTCACGACTTTCCCGTCGACGTGGACGGGGGCGGCGGTGCATTGGCAGCACGTGTGCCGGGCGAATGCGTCCGGGCCGGAGTGTATCCCGGAGAGGACCGCGCACCTCGAGCAGGCCTGCCCCGAGCAGACGCGCACGTAGTGCGTGTACCCCTTGCCCGTCCCCGAGACTTTGTCGGCGTCGCGGGATGCGTCGGTGATGAGGGTCTTCACGATCGCGCCCAGGTAGGACTGGCCGATCATCATTGAACCGCCCGCACCGAACCGTCCGGACCCGATCGCTTTCTTCGTCGCCGTCACCGACCCGTACAGGGTGTCGGAGAGCTCACGGCCCATCCCATCGACACCGGCTAACGCTTCCGGGACGATCGCGGACGGGTCCTGGCTGAACCCGGTCTGCGCGGCCACCTGGTTCGTGAACCGGTCAGCGCCAGCAGCGAGCGTGTACTGTGCCGCGGCGACCTGCTGGGTGATGTCCGGCCCGATCGTCGCCCAAGACCCATCGAGGTCCTGGAAGTTCATTCCCCGCCACGCCTGCATGGCCTTGTTGCGGGTGCGGTCGGTGACCTGGATCATCCGCCGCTGCCGGTCGAGGGCGACCGACGCGACGGTCATGCCCCGCTCGCCGCCTGGTCGCTACCGATCTGGTCGGTGACCTGCACGTGCGCGCCGAGCTGCTGCAGGTCGGCTGCCTGCTGCACACCGAACCCGATCGCGGCGGCCTGCTCAGCCTGCCGACGCTGCTTCATCCGCTTGATGGTCTCCGGGGACCGCCCCAGGGTCTCCTGCGCGGTCTCCCAATCGGTCAGACCGGACGTGTACTCCTTCACCACCGCGTCCGTCACCTGCGCGATCGTGGGGGTGCCAGCGTCACGCCACAGCGTCTCCATGCGGGTCGCGTCCGTGTTCCACTCACCATCCCGGAAGCGGAGGACAAGCTGGTTGACCTGCTCCCACGAATGCCCGAACGTCGTCTGCCGACGCTCCGCCTTCTTGATCAGCCGTGTCTCACCGGCACGCTGACCGTCCGCGGACGGCGGGTTCTGCGTGTTCAACCCGAAGTACTCGATCGGGAGGGACGCGATACCCGACGCGAGCCGGGCGTACATGTTGATCATCGTCTCGAAGTTGCTGAGGTCGGCGGACGGGAGTTGGCCGACCTTCGCGTCCTTGTTCGCGTTCGCCCAAATCGACCCGAAATATGACGCCCATATCGGCAGCGGATTCCCGTCGACGTCGACGAAGTCGCCTTTGGACATGCCGAGGGCGAACTTCTGCGGCACCGCGACGGTCTCCTGCGCAAGCTGCGCGTTCGTCAACGCCCGTGCCGCGGAGTCCGCGATCGGGATGATGTCGAACATTTCCGACACGCCCTCGAGGATGTTCCGGGTCAGACCGAAACCCCGGGAAGCCCGGTTGCGGTTGATGAACGGCACGATCGGCGGGACGCCGAGGTTATGCACGTCCGGGTCGACCTCATCCACCCAGACGCCGTCCTGGAGGACGAGCCAGCGGGTCATGTTCGGCAGGTACAGGGTCACCCGGTTGTCGACGATCGTCCCGTTGACGTCCGCTTCCCCGTACATGCGCATACCCGCGATCACCCGGTGGGTGCGCGGGTCACGAATCGCGACCATCTCGTACGGCGACTCCACCGTCAGCAGCGGGAACTCCGAGTCGTCATCGTTCGTGCCGACGCACACGTAAGAGCGGCCGATCGCGAGCGCGTCCGTGTGAGCGAACCCGGCGAGCTCGTCCATGTTGTTGTACTGCCACACATCCCACAGGGCCGAATCCGCGGAGTCGGTGCCGGGCATCCGGAACCCGGTCACATCCAGCCGCTGCTCCACCGAATCCACCACCAGGCGCGGCCAGTTCACCATCACCGTGAACTGCTTCAGTTCCTCCGGGATCGCCAGGCCGAGCTGGGCGAGCTTGTGCCAGCCCTCGTAGTAGTCGTTGTACAGGCGCGTCTGCTGCCGGCTGATCTGCAGCGTATTCCGCAACTGTGTGAACTCGGGAATGTCCTGAAGCTTCGGGAACTCATCGGCTGCAGCCATGCGGTTGCTCCAATCGATGAGGTCAGCGGAACACAAACATCCGGTTATCTGTCGGGGTCTTGAACTCACCGGCCGCGATGGCGTCCATGGTCGCTTCGTGAGCGAGGACACCCGACATGGCGAGGTCGATCTTCTGGTGCTCGGACGGCTTGCCGATGATGTACTTCTCACCCGGTCGGGCCCGCACGATCGCGTTCTGCACGTGCAGGCGGGTGTCCTTGTCGCCGTCGTGCCGGAACGCGGCTTCGTCGTTGCCGATGTCGCCACGTAGCCGCTCGAGCGCGCCGTGAATGCGGCCCACCTGGTTCGTCGGCCACTTGATGTACTTCTTCTCCCCGAAACGGGACGCCAGCGAATCCGCTTCGGTCTCCCAGAACATCGGGTCGAGGTAGAACCGGACCACGGTGAAGTTGTTCTCGATCCACTCGAACGTGGCCATGACCTCAGACCGCGGGATGCGGCCACCCCACTCGGCCGGCTTCCAGTACGCCTTCCGCTCGACATCCGCGAGCGTGTACGACGGCGTGAACTGGTACTGGTCGAAGGTTTCAAGCCGGATACCGGTGTGGTCGTTGTTGTCCGACCCATCGAAGCCGCCGCAGAGCTGCGTGCGCGGCTCCACGGTGATCGGGGCCGACTTCACATCCCACATGCCCATGTCGGAGATCCATGAACCCGAACCAGACACGATCCGGTTACCGAAGAACCGTTCCGCCTGCGCAGCGTCCGTCTTCATCAACTCGACCGCTTCAGCCTCGATCGAATCGAGGTTCACCCACCAGGACCCCCGGTAGACGTACTCGTGAATGCGGCGCCGGTCATCCTTGCGCCGGTAGGACAGCGGCTTGCCGTCCTTCCCGCGAAGCTCGAGGTCCGGTTCCCGGTAGAAAACGAAGATGTCGTCCGACCCCGACTCGAACACCTGCTGCGCGTACGAGTTCATCGCCGGGTCCCACGCGTTCGTAGTCGCATGAGTCCGGCCGCCCATACCGGCAGCACCGCGACGCTGAGTCTCCGCCACCGCGATCATCTTGTTCGACTTCGTGTACAAGCCGACCTCGTCCTGCTCAGCGTCCGAGATCGGGTTACCAAGTCGCGAGTTCGCGGACGCCGTCACGACGTCGATCCGGTCGAGGTCATCATCACCAGACAACCCGAGGATGCGGATGAAGCCCTCACGGACCGCGAGGAGCTCCTTCAACGGCCCCAGCTTGATCATCGACCGCAGCGGACGGTAGATGTTGTCCGCCTGATCCTCCGACGTCGCCGTGATCTGAATCAGCGGCGACGGATGCCGCATCCCCATCGGCTCACCCGGCAAGTACTCGTACGTCCAGCCACACGGGCAGCCGTTGTCCTCGCACCTGTAGACATCGCCAGCCTCAGCCCAGCCCGCGAACACGGACGGACCACACGCCTCGAACGCCGTCTGACCCGCACTCCACGGACCCTTGCCCGTCTTCTGCGGCCCAACGATCAGCGTCTGCCGGTAAACGAACGCCTGGTTCAGCGTCGCCGGGTTATCCGGTCCGACCTCCTCCGGCGGCACGAACACCGCGTCCGGTCGAATCCGATACCGGTTCGCATGGCACCAGAACTGCCAGTCCGACATCTGCAGCGGCTTCCCACGCGCGAACCCATCAGGCACGCGACAGTGCTGCGTGATCCACGCATCACCAAGATCACCGAGGGTAGGGAAGTCGACGACGAACTCACCGTCCGCCATTGACGGCCCTCAACCGCCGCGCCGGCGCCGCGGTCGGAGTCTCCGATCGCTCCTCGCGCTTCTCCGCCACCACGTCGACCGCGATCGCCCACCCGTTCTCGCGCATCCCGGCCGGCGTCAAGCCGATCTGGTCACGGAAACGGTGGAGCTGACCAACGAGAGTCGCGTTCGCACCAGGGTCCCGCTCCACGATCGTCTTAAGGCGGCAGTACTCGCCGATGACCGGCCACCGCCACGACTCACGCTTCCAAGCGATCGCCTGCGGAGTCCGCCATGCCTCACACCACACCTCAAGCTCGCGCGAACGCTGCTCCTCAGTGGCGTCCTCATCGACACGCTTGGCACGGCGCCCATCCTCATCGGTCGTCCACACGATCGCCGACGCGATCGGCAGGGGAAACTCTGGGATCTCGCCCGTGAAACCACCCGCGGGGAGCGCAGCCAGCTTGATTCCACGCTGCTCAGACCGACCAGACGACAGGTCAGCCTGCGGACCGGACCTATTACGAGCGCCACCACTAGGCATGTGCTTCTCCTCAGCGTCGCGCTGCAGTTCCGAATCGCTCAGAACCGACGGACATTCGAATCAACGTTCGAAAAAGGGGGTGGAGCGAAACTTTTGAACCCTCCGCACCAACGGCCGACCTCCCCGGCGGGTCGGCGTGGGGGCTGCTTGACCCCTACCCCCTGGGTCTGTGTTCGACTCGGCTAACTCGACCTTCGAATCTGTGTTCGCCTTGCCTTGCGTGAGAGTCACACGGCGTGCGGCATGGGTGCGGGTCGGTCCTGCTTGCTGCTGTTGCAGTGCAGGTGAGCACGGGCCACGTTGCTGCGGGTGTGCTGTCCGCCCTTGGACAGTGGCACCATGTGGTCGATGCTCGGCGCGTCGGGGTGGAGCGGATCAACTCTGCGGTCCACTGCTGTGCCGCACAGGTAGCACATCCATCCGTAACGCTCGTGGATCTCGATATCGGTGAAGACCTCGATGATGTGGGCCCCGGCTTGCCTTGCTCGGTTGGCTGCGTCGCGCGCCCAGTCGTACTTGCCTGTGCCACTGGTACGTCCTGCGAGCGCGGCGCGGCAGGGTGCTGAGCAGACGTGAGCGCGGTCGCTGTGTGTGGCCCTGGCGACCGCGTTGCCGCATACTGCGCAGGCGACCGTCGTCTTGCGGTGTCGGTTGCTCTGCGTCTGGTTATAGTGCGTTGAGCAGAGGCCCCTCGCTCGGACTGGCCGGTCGCATTGGGCGCACGTCTTGGTTGGGCTATCTTGTGCCATGTCATTCTCCTGAGGAACGCGAGAAGCCCAGCGCTCAGGACGCTGGGCTTCTCTGTCGCGGGGGATCAATCCGCGAATCGGTGTGAGGCTTTGCCTCCTGCGCTGTTGTTGCAGCGCGAGTGTGATGGGCCGAGGTAGCCGTCACGCGTGTCGGTGTGGTCGAGTGCCCACGGTTCGCCGGTGCCGATGTATAGGCCGCAGCGTGCGCAGCGGATGGTGCCTGCTGCTACTCGTGGTGCCCATTGCCGGCGGAGTCGGTCGTGGTTGGCGTCGTAGCCTCGTTGCTTGCGACTGCCGCGTGCTCGGTCTGTCTGCTTGCGGTGCCCGCTGCAGCGCGTGCCTTCGGTTGCGTCGAAGATGGTGGGGCATCCGCTTACGGTGCACACCCGCATGCTCATCGGCGGTGCTCATTCGGGACGAAGCCGATGGTGCTGAGGGGGCTGTCGTGTCCGCCGTTCCACCACTGGATGGCGCTCATGATATGTGCTTCCCGAGGATGATCTTCAGGGTGGGGGTGTCGACGTTTACTGCGATGGTGAACCTGATTGTTGTGTCGCCGGTCGGGTTGAGGAGCGTGATCTCCAGACTGCCGGGGTCGTAGCTGGTGACCCCGGCCAGCGTGGCGACTTCTGCTTCGAAATCGGTCCCGAGACCCAACGACACAGCCATGAGAGACCTCCAGGAGTCGGACCCAGAGAATCACGAAGGCCCTGCGAGCGATGCGGGGATTCGCTTGCGGGGCCTTCTTGGGTGGAGTTCTCCATCCTCTTCTTCGAGATTGCGGGCAGTGCGGCTTAGTGTCAAGCATCCCTTCCGGCGAGTCGTTCCCATGGTGGGCGGGGTTTTCTGCGTCTGCCGTGTGCCCTTTCGCCGTCGATCTTGCGAATGTCGTCCATATGTACGAGCACTGCCATGTTCGGTCGCTTGAGGGTGCGGACGGACTCGAACTTGATCCATTCGTAGATCGTGCGCTGCTTCCGGTTCACGAGCTGTGCGGCTAGGTCCACATCGATGTACTTGGGGTCTGCGCTGTCCTCGAACGTGATCATGCGTCCTCCTGTCATGCGCTACGTTCCTTTGGTCGGGTTTTCTCGATGCGGGCGATGATGGCGAGTTTCTCCTCGTCACCGAATTTCTTCGGGGTGCGGTCGCCTTCGCGGATGACGGTGCGGCATGTTTCGTTCTGGCAGACGACGGTGACGGGGGCACCGGCGGTGGCGGGTGGGTTGCGGACGAAGGACAGCTGCCCGCATTCGGGGCAGCGGGTTCGGCGTAGCGGGCGGGCGCGTTCTTCGAGCTCATGGGTGCGCAGCGCCCGGTGGGCGGCGGCGGCGAACCGGACCGCGTCCGCCGCGCCCGCCACCGTGGACACCCACGCCTCCGCTGCCTGGAACCCGTTCGAGGAGCGGAGGTAGGACTCGACCTCGTCGACGGCGAGGCGGGTGCCGGGGATGGGGACGTATCCCTCCGGGCCGCAGGTGCGGCCACCGGTGTCGCGTTGCACGGCCCGGTCGATCGACCCCATCAGGTGGGCGCGTTCGGCGGTCCAGTCGGCGAAGGCGTGTTCCACGCGATCCCAGCACGGGTAGCAGAGCAGCCCGACCTGCGCCAGGCGTGGCAGGCAGCCGGTGCAGGTGCCGGGGTTCCCGCAACGGACGGTGTGGGCGTCCCGGATAGTGCAGGATCTCCAGTCATCCATGTCGTTCGTGACGCAGAGCAACGTCATCGGGTCTCCCTCGTCAGCGCCTCGACGGCTGCCAGGAGCGGGTCGGTGTCTGTCATGCGGGGGTTTCCTCGTCGGTTGTTCCGCGGATCAGGTTGGACAGTTCCGGGCACTCCGCTGGGCCGCCGAATGGGATGTGTTTGACGAGGAATCCGCAGGAACACCGGTAGCTGTACTCGTTCGGGCGTTCTTGGAAGACGTGTTTGATCCGGTGGGCGCGGACCTCTTCGAGGGCGTCGCGGCGCTCCTCACGCACAGCCTCCTCAGTGTTTTCGCGGGCCTCCCAGGCGGCGGCGACCATCGAGTTCGCGAAATCCTCAGCACCGGAGGTCAGGCACGCGGCCGGTGTCGGGTCACCGTCGCGGTCGAAGCCGAGGATGCCGTACACGTCCCAGAGCGCCTGCGCGTACGTGTCCCGCTCCGCCGCCAGAGCCTCAACGGTGGTCGGGGTGGCGCGGTTGGTCGGGGTGGTGGGGTCGGTCATGGGGTGTTCTCCTATCGTTCCTGGGTCCGTGTCCGGGCGGCGTGGTAACGGTTGTCGGTGGGCATGCCAAGGTGGCGTAGCACGGTGCGCACGGAGTCCACGGATACGCCCAGCTCGCGGGCGATGCCCGCGGTGGTGTGGTGGGTTTCCACCAGGTCGCGGATCCGCGCCGCGATCGCCGGGTCCTCCCCGTCCAACACCCGGCGGCCGCGCCGCCGGCTACCAGCCTGCGCGAGCAGGTGCTCCGCCGCCTCCACGATCAGGTCCGCGATGGACACCTCCCGCGTTTCCGCCAGGGACGCCAACCGCCCCCACACGGCGTCTGGGAACTTCACAATCTGGGTCACGCTGTGGCCTCCTCCGTCTCGATGGGTTCGTTTGCTCGCTGCCTGCGGTAGTGCTCGATCCACTTCCGTGTCTCGGCCTCGAATGTTTCCCGGTCGAGGGTGATCTCCGGTCGGGGCAGGCCCGGGCGGGCGATACGCTGCGCCCGTTCGCGTCGATGCTGGAGGACGCGAGCGTTGGCTCGAATGTGGGCAGGCATCAGATACGCGATCGTGTCACGGCGGTGCATCCTGACCGCCTCCACGGCGTCCGTATAGGGCAGGTCCCCGATGGTGTCGTGCCACTCCTGGATCACCAACGAAGTGATCTGGCGGTTGTCGCCGAGCTGGATCTTCGCCAACACCTTCGCGGTCTCATCAATGTTCACGCCGTCACCTCCCGGCGCGCTCCGGCGTCCGCCGCCGCCATGCGTTGACCCATCTCGATAACGGACAAAGCACGCTCGTCCTTGTCCGGTCGGGCCTGCGGTTTGCGTTCGGCGTCGGTTCTCAGCCAGTTGCGCCACGCGGCCGTCCAGTCCCGCTTCGTCCCGTCACGGCCGGACTTCGCCCGCCAGTGATCCACGAACTTCCGGGTCGCCGCGTCCACATCGACCGCCGGGACCTCGCTGGCCGCCCAGGCCCGCATCTGCCCGGTCACGACGAACGGCTCCGGGATGCGGGTCCCACGAGTGCGGGCAACAACACCGTCAGGTGTTGTTAAGTAGGTCGGGTCGGGTCGGGTCGGGGTTAGGCGAACTTCTTCCGAACTTCCCGCGAACTTCTCCGCATGTTCGTCGGAACGTTCGTTGGCATGTTCGGGTTCTGTTCGGGTTCTGTTCGCGCGAACAGTGCGCATACGTTCACGCGCAGCCTCTCGGCGGGCCTTGACCTTCTCGGATTCCTCTTGATAGTCCTGCCAATCGTGGAAAACATAGCCGCGAGCATCGATCTCCCAGTACCCGACATCCACGAGCTCCCGCGCTACTTTAGCCGTCGCACCGAACATTCCGAGCACATGATGCTCAATGACGCCGTCCGTCAACTGCTGAGAAGACCACGACCCGGCCCGCACCCACAAAGCCACCGCCGCCGTCGACAGCCTCAGGGTTTTAGGGTGTGACCAGAAACCGTCATCAACCTTGAACCACGCCATCAGCTCGCCTTCCTTCTGTTCTGATCGAGCCCGTGCCGGGTAATCAGGGTGTTCGCTTCGTCCGCTCGCAGCGGGCGCTTGGTGGTGCCGGTGAGGGTCCACCAGGTGCCGTCGGGGTATTGCACGGGGATACGCGCGGCGTTCTCCAGGTCTTGGGTGGTGGTCTGGGTGCGGCGGATTTTCAAACCCCGGCGTGCGCACTCCCGTTGGAACTGGGTGTCGTCCTCTTTCAGGCCGTTGCACAGCACACACGCGGCCACCAGGTTCACCGGCACATCCAACCCGCGGCCACCGCCCATCCCACGCCCGATGCGGTGATCGCACGCCGTCGCCTCACCGAGACACCCGAACGACGCCAGAACGCATACACCACCGTCGCGGGTCAGGACCGCCTTCTTCACCGTCGCGGGGATCATCCGGCACCATCCCAGTGGTCGAGGAGGTCGGGGATCGTGTCGGTCAGGGTCGCTTGGACATAGCCGGTGTCGGTGAGCATCGCGGCGATGGCGGCGGCTTTCGTCTTCGCTTCACCCGAGTAGCCTTCGGAGTCCCACCGCCAGCTGTTGATCAGCGACCCCTCGCGCGCCCCGGCGATCTGTGCCTCACGGACGGTGCCGAGCAGCGAGTAGACGCCGCGGTCGTTGAGTGCGAGGCCGACGGGGGTATTGATCAGCTCAAGGATGTGGATCTCGTTGCCCGTGATGTCGATGAGGACGGGAATCGTGTCGGGGCTCATAGTTCGGCCCCGCCGTTCAGGAGACGGGCGAGGGTGTTCAGGGTCATGGTCACGAACTGCTCGGCTGGGTCGGCGACGCCGCGGCGTTTGTGGACGACAACCCCGATTACAGCGTCGTCGTTGCCGGCCTCGGTCTCGGCCTCCCGCAGCCAGGCGGGCAGGGCGAGGGTGGCCACGTTTTTGCACTCGATCACGACCCGCCCGCCGCGGATCGTCTTCACCCCGGTGATGTCGCCGCGGTCTTTGACACCGTTCTTCGCGCGCCGTTCGATCCGGTCGTCGTCGAGCTCGGCGGCGAGATACGCGGCGACGGATGACTCGAACGCGGTTCCGGCTTTCCTCGCCGAACGGTGGGTGCGACGCGGCTGTGGCAGCTCGCGGAGATCCTCAGTCTGGACCTGATCGGCGACCGCACCGTCCAGGGTGCCAAGGTAATCGGACACGGTGTTCCCTTCTCTGGGTGGGTTTTCAGCGGCCGGTCGCGTTGTACGACGACGCGAGCGCCTTGTTGAGGTTGAGGTAGCCGTAGAGCTTC
Source organism: Leifsonia xyli subsp. cynodontis DSM 46306 (assembly GCF_000470775.1). NCBI lineage: Bacteria > Bacillati > Actinomycetota > Actinomycetes > Micrococcales > Microbacteriaceae > Leifsonia > Leifsonia xyli. The sequence goes on along the minus strand of NC_022438.1, from coordinate 1,599,993 downwards.
GCCGTGAGAGCCTTCTGCAACTCCTCGGCCGCGTGGAGAGCCTCTTTCTTGAGGTCGAACTCCAACCGGTGCGGCAGGGCGGCAAGGTCAGCCTCGGCGCGCTTCTCTGTCACGGAGTCGGCCTTGGAGTTGAGCATCGCGGTCGCGCGCGCTTTGATCAGTTCCCGTTCGGCTTCGTAGCGGTCGCGCCACATCTGCTTGAGGACCGGTACTGCCGTCTCCAACCGTTCGCCGATCTCGCGGATGATGAACTCGATCTCCATCGGCGAGACCGGCTGGTAGTCGATCAGCTCGCCGGTCGTGGCATGCACAAGCTCGGTCACGGCTGCACCTCACCGCGCGCAACCGCCGCCTCGTACTCTGCTGCCTCGCGACGCAGGTACTCTTCCTCAGAGACCTCCTCGCCCTCGTTCGCTACGGGCTCAGCTTCGACGGTCTTCTCCTCGGCGCGGCCGATCGCGCCGTACCGGGCGAGCGCCAGGGTCCGCACCGGGTCGGTGAACTCGCCCACGGCTTTCGCCCTCGCGACGATCTCCTCGACGGCTTCCTTCGTCTGCGCGTCCTTGATCATCGCCGCCCAGTCCTCGGTCGGCTCCAGTACGCCCTCGATCACGTCGGCCTCACCGTTCTGGGTCACGGGGGTGTCGAGCTCCTCCGGGGTGTAATGCACGCCCATGAGTGCGTCCTCCGCGCCCTCGCGGCACACCTCCGAGATCGCACGGGCCTTGCACATCGCCTCCGCGTACTTCTTCCACACGTCCTTGCCCATCAGGCCGGCGCGGGTCGCGCGCTCAGTCGTCCAGGTGGCCTCGTAGGTGAAGTCGGGGTCGTCGGAGCGTGTGAGCGATGCGGTCGCGGCGAAGTCTCCGCCCGCGATGCTCCCACTCGTCCGCACCCGGAGGCGGTGGCCGGCCTTGCGCACGACCGCGCTCATCAGCGCCGGTGAGAGCGTCGCCTTCCCCTCAATGATGTGGACGCCCTGCAGTGCTGCCACCGGGTGGAGGCCGAGCATCGCGCCGGTCTCCATCACCAGGAGCACCTTCCCCGGCGACGGCGCCTGGGTCACCGAGCCGTCGGGCTGGCGAACCTGCGCCCACAGACCCCTCGGGATCAGGTCACCGCCCGTTGCGAGGGTCTGCGCGTACTGCTGCCGCTCGGGAAGCGACGCCGAGTCATACGGCTTGAGAGCGGTGCTGGTCATGCGAGCTGCCTTTCGAAGTCGAGCGCGATGCGCAGCTGCGCCAGCAGCTCGGTCGCGATAGGGAGGAGATGGGCGGTCAGGTCCGTGATCTTCGGGTGGTCCCGCGGGATCGTCAGGTGCTTCGGCTCGGCCGTGCGCAGCTCACCGCCCACGATCTCGGCCCAGACGAACTCGATCTCCTCGGCCTCGGGAAACACGAGGAACTGCCACGCGAGCTGCCGCCACTCGGGCAGCGTCGGACCGTTCACGATCCGCCCGTGCTTCGCCTTACACTCCGCCAGCCGTAGCCGCCCGCCTGGCAGCTCAAGGATCCCGTCCGGCGTCGCAGCGAACCCGGGCTCGTCGGGTGCGTGGACGAGCGCGACGTTCTGCGGGATACCGGCCCAGGCGAGCATCATCGGCTCCCACCGGTGGCCGGAGGCGGTGTAGTCGTTGCCATGGAAGCCCGTCCGGGAAAGCTTGCCCCGCAGGTAGGACGGGAGCGAGGACGCTTTCGACAGCTTCGCGGCATCGGACGCGCCAACCACCGGCCAGCGCGCCTCCTGCCACCGCTCGCGCATCGTGCCATCGTCGAGGATACGATCGAAGTAAGTCACGCCGCGCCCTCCGGCATCCCGTCCCCGCGGACGAGGTTGTCGACATCCCACTGGTCACGGCGATGATCACCACCAGCAGCAGCCACACTGTCGTTACGGCCGCCGGGTCGTGGTGGAAGGTCACGGCCGGTGAACCGTGGCCCATAGACAATGCCCACAACCGTCCGCATCACATCGTCCATCAGCCCACCCCGCGACCGCTGAACCAGTCCCACACCACGGCGGCACCCCACACCACAGCGATACCCCACCCGACCACACACGCGAACACGATCATCCCGGCTCCTTCTCTGATTCACGGGTGTGGGCGGCAGGCGCATGACAGAAGGCCGTGTGGCCGGGCGGGATTGTGTCCGTGGTGTCCAACAGGCGGGCGGCGAGTTCAGCCAGGACCCGGGAGACATAGCCGACGCTCAGCTCCTCGTCGAAGGCCAGGTCGATGGTGTGGAATGTGTGCCCGAAGGAGTCCGTGCGACAGTTGACCGTGACCACGATGTCGTGGTCACGAGTGTTGATCCTCTTATTCCGGGTCAGGTATTTCGTGATCATGGGTTTTCCTTCTCTGAGTTCACGGGTGTGGGTGTTATGCGTCCAGCGCGAACACGCTCATTCCGCCCGCCGAAGGCGAGGTCGAAGACCCCGCCGGCCGCGGTGACCTCGGACTCCTTCAACGGCGCGTCCCGGTAGAGGGCATCGCGGAGTCGGTACAGGTGATCGACAAGGAGCGGGAGGGTGCCACAGGTGTCTGCCGCGAGATCAACGCTGATATCGGCGTAACGGCGGGTGCGGGTGGCGTCATCGTCATACCCGCTGATCCTCTCGATCACATCCGCTAAGGAACGCAGATCAACAGCCACATCAGAGAACCAGCGCTGTACCGCGTCCCCGCCCGTGAAAAAGCTGTATCTGCCGTCATAGTCATCTGGGCTACTCATCGGTTTCCCTCCTCTCTCGTGTTCCCGTGTGGGCCTCATACGCCCAGCACGCGGCAGTGAACACGCCGATCGCGATCACGGTGCCCAGCAGGCGCAGCAGGGTCAGGCCCGCCACCGCGGCAGTGAAAGCCAGGACCACGGCGGTGAGGAAAACACCGGTCACGAACACGGTCCACCGGTTCACCGTCCACCCCCGTCGTCGCGGATCTCGTTGACACACCCGTTCGGGCAGGTGAACCCATAGGTGACCGTGCAAGCCGACCACCCCCGCTCCACGCCCAGAACGGTCGCGGTGACCTCCCCATCGAAACCGCACCACCGACACGAGGCCACCATCACCACCGGGTCACACTCCGGCACCGTTACAGGGGCTCGCAGGTTGATCATCCCCATGACCGAACCCCCACCGGCAGGAAAACCCACCCGCACAGCAGCGCGGTCATCGCCAGCCCCAGGACGAAAACGACAGCCAGGACCAGCACCCCCGCCATGCCTTCCGATATGCCGGCAGGTACATTGGGGCGATGACAGCTCTCGACATAGTGCGTGCGATCAAGTCCCGCCTTGAGGATCAACACGCAATCCTCAGCCGGGGTGGCGATACTCACTTCCTGATGATTCGCGCCGAACTCGACGCGCTCTGGGCGGCGGTTGAGGTCATCGCACAAATGGTCGATGGGGATGATGTGGTCGTTCATGACTATTTCTTGGAGGGCTCGCGAAGAGCGACCGCGGCCCGGGCGCGGAAGCGAGCGCAGCGCCGCATCGACCGCTTCATCCCACCAACCCATGAGGCACAGCAATAGGCGTCTCATGCGCACGCCTCCAGCTCGTCTTCGTCGTTCTCGGCGGCGATTACCTCCATCGCCCGCATCGCCTGCACCGCACGCAGCCACGCCACCACCGGCAGCGGGTGCGCGGGGGTGAACCCGTCCCGCCGCCTCACGAGCGCATCCCTTTGCGAACGCGGGCGATGCCGTCACCATTGACCGGTGTCGCACGATGGGCAGGCCGGGGGCAGGGGGTTTGCCCCCGGCCTGCTGGTTCCCCCACACGGGCGTCACCATCGACACCCAGCGGGAACCTGTGCCCGTTCATGCGGTCACCGCCGTGAGCGCCCCAACATGGAGACGTTGCCGCAGTTTGTTCACGCCTTTCACGGTGACCCGCACCTGCGGGGCGTCCAACACCAGTTCCCCGGTTGCGGGATGGTGGTGGAACTGGGCCTTCTCCGCCAGGAACCCCTTCTCCACACGCTCCGCGTAGGCGCGCCACTTCCCATCCATGCCGCGATACACCCACCGGATGTCCTCCAACTGGGCGAACAAGCGTTGCAGGCCGGTCGGAACCCCCGCCCGGGACAGGATCTTCGCCGCATCCCCCACGCTGTAGTCACCCACCGCCGACGCGATCGCATCCCACGCGCCCGCACGCGGAACCAACCGGGCGTTCTCCACCGTGAGCGCCTGATTCGCCCGCTCCCGGACAAGGAGCGCCTCCAACGCCTCCACATAATTACCCGGCAAAGCGAGATCGTCGGCCGGGGCACCATACGAACCCGTCCGACGGATCGAGGGGAGGACATCGTGCAGGACCCACATCTGGAAGTCGAGCGCGGCCGCGGAGTCGCTGCGCATGACGGCGCGGTACAGCCCGGGTTCCGAGATGAGAGTGACCGGTTGTAGTCCGCCAGGGGTCCTCATCTGGTGAGTACCCTTCTCGGAAGGCTCCAGACGGCGCGTGAGATTGTAGGCGTCGCGATAGCCCAACAGGCAGGCAACGTCGGGCCGCGACGAACCAGGGCTCGTCATCGATCACGATCACGCGGAGATCTACCCCCTCGCGACGGAAGATGCTAATGTCTGTGTTGTTCATAGGACTTCGTTCCTTCCTGAGACGCCCTGGGTGCCACCGGGGCGTCTCTTCTTGGTGGGGGTTATCTGGTGGGAGCGGGGCGAGTAGATAGGCTGCCTGGATGACGGTCGGGTTTGGTGACATCGCAGCCTGGGCCGGTGTCGTCGTCGCTCTCATGGCTGGTGTGACGGGTGTGGTTTTCGGTGTGAAGGGCAACCGCCGTGCGAAGGAGGCCGACGAGAAAGCCGAGACCGCGAACCGCATTGCCGTGGACGCTCTCGGGGAGGCGCGCAAAGCGAACGACATCGCCGAACACGCGAACCAGCTCAGCGAGCAGGCGAACACGATCACCGGGCGCAGTGTGGCGCAGCAGGAAGAGGACTGGTTCGTAGATTGGGATCCCCAATGGGACGAAGAGAAAGCTGTCCTCACCCTCAAGAACACGGGCAGCCACCCGGCTCTGGAACCGTCCGTCACTGTTGCGGGTAACGATCTTCACAACCGTGTCGACGGGCACCACGACATCCCTCCCGGCGAGCAGATCAGCGTCCCGCTTCCGCAGATCCCGGATCAACGTTCGAGGCACGCCGCCGAGCAGCTCGCCGCCCGCGAGCAACTCCGCAACGCCGGCTTCACCTATTTCGGCAGCGGTTTCCACACCAGCCTGAAAGTCACCGTCCGCTGCAAGAGCAGCCTCGGCCTCCCACACACCCGCGAACTCCACATCGACGTCAACTGACCCCACCACGACACTCACGCGGCCACCCTCTTCTCATTGCGGCATTCAATGCGGTGGAACAGATCGGCGAGCTCATTCAGGTCGTCAACGGTGATTCCGAGAAAACGCGCCGTCATCTCCAGTTCGTTGACGTTGAACACCGACGACCCGTTTACGCGAGACGATGCTGTCTCTCGGCTCAAGTCGAGGAACATCGCCAGCCCGGAGATGCTCTTCTTCGAGTGACCAAGCACGGCCCGAACCGCTCCGGCAATAGTGGAGCTATATGTGTCCATAACTGTGGTCATACCCCCATGATGTCCATAGTTGTGGTCAGTGTCAAGTCGGTTCTTACAACATGCCCACACTTGTGTACTCTGATGCTGTGTCCGCAAGCGTGAACCGACCCGCCGGCGCCTTCGCCCGTGAACTCAGTGAACACCTCGAGCTCCTGGTGCTGCGCGCCGGAGGCGATTCGTCCGGACGGTGGCTCGCCGCACGCACAGACCGCGGTAAGGGTTACTGGGCATCGATCATCGCCGGCGAGGTAGCGATGAACACCAATGACATAGCGATCGCTGCGGAAGTCTTCAACGTGAGTCCCTATCAGTTCGTTCGAGACGCGCGAGCCGACCATGCTCTCGCCGCTTCCGATGAATGGAACACCACCGCCCACTGACACACCGAATGGGATCACGCGGCCATCTCCGTCCGCACGTACTCTCCCGTCGCGCGCTCCGCCCGCGCCACGATCTCGGATGCCGTCATCCCCAGCTCAGTAGCTACCATCCCGGTCTCAACGTCCCGCTCTGTTTTGCACAGCGACTCGTTCTCGACGAACTCGAATGCCTCGCCGAGACCGAGGCCGAAGGTTTCCCACATGGCTGCCATGAATGCGGCGGACGGGACACCACCGGCGTCGATACGGCGAAGCGTTGTGCGGTCGAACCCCATCAAGCGGGCCTGGTGATCCTCGCTTGGGATCTCCCTAATATCGCGAAGCCGCTTGAGCAGTCCCGGCTTGATCCGTACTCTCGATGCCATCCTGGCACCCCCTCTTCACAAACTTGAATGATGCGAGTATGCACCAGTTTGGTACAAAATTGCAATGGTAATAATCTAGATGATGCGATTCCGCACAGCATCACCTCCAGATCACTGGGCGATCCGGTTGACAGATGATGCAAACATGCATCAAAATGGAATCGTGGATGAAACCTTCGACGAGTACCTGAAGCGACTTACCAACAACGCCAGCTACCGCACGATTGCTCAACGCGCCCAAATCGAACCAAGTACGCTTACTCGTCAGCTAAAAGGAGAGCTGAAGGTCCAAGCCGTAGTGTCGATCACGCGCGCTTATGGTGGCAGTCTGCTTCAGGCGTTCGTTGCCGCGGGGTTCATAACCGCCGATGAGGCATCCAACATGGCCACCCTCGCAGGCATCGAGAAGGCGAGTGACCGCGAACTCGCTGAGGAAATCCTGCGGCGCGTTCGCGCCGCCGAGCATAACCACCCCAATCTAACCGGACCAATCGGACAAGTCCCCGCAGGCAACCCTGACTAATCCGAGGGAACTCCCCATCGCCTATAGGGTCTGCGAGAGCTTCGGAATCGACCCTCACGTCGTGGTGGCACGAGCCGAGGAGAGATTCGCGGCCGAAACAAGACACGCCGCCGCTCGCTGAAACACCAAACGGGATCACGCGGCCATCTCCGTCCGCACGTACTCTCCCGTCGCACGCTCCGCGATCCGGAGTCCGTACTGGGCGGAATCGAGCAGATCATTCATCGTTATTCCCATGAAAACCGTGATCTTCGAAAGCTCAGCCATGTCGAAAGCTCGCTCGTGTCGGAGCCTCGAGTACACGGCGTTCCTCCCCATCCCGAGCACTGGGACAAGATCCACACCATCGAGGTCACGACGGGCTAACTCGGCTTTGACTGCCCGCGTAATCTGCTCTGTAATGTCCGGTTCCATGCGATGAGAGTACCTAGTCGGGGCCAATAATGCAACCTAGTTGGATACAAATTTTGTAATCTTCCCTCAGATGGGTACTATGTACCCGTGGTCAAGAGGGCAGTCGGCGAAGCTAACGATTTCAGCAGGAGAGTCGCAGAGGAGATCGATCGTGCTATCGGGATGGATTCGCGGACCGCATCCGCTATCTACGGTGCAGCAGGCATGTCTCGGAACTATTACTACAAACGTCTTCGCGGAGAGATGCCGTTCAATACAAACGACATCGGACAACTTGCGGACGTTCTCCACATGAACCCGTTCGAACTGATGCGTCGAGCTGCCTCAGCCCCTAGAGGCGACTTGGCACCACCGCCCACTGACACACCGAATAGGATGTGATTCATAACGCGTTCCTTCCCAGTCACGCGGCCGTCCTCATCGACTGAGGTAGCAACTCTGCCGGCGCGATTCCCAGAACACGCGCTATGCGGTCGATTTCAGACACGGTGAAGTCGGTGAAGCCGTCTATCTTTCGTTTGAAGGTGGTCGGCGGGATCCCTACCGCTTTGGCGATGTAGTTCTTCTTCATCCCCTGTCTGGTGATCATCGCGGCCACTCTGTACGCGACCTCTTCAGTGATCGATATAGTAACCATGTGCCTACCCTAGGTCTCCATTTGGAGATTGTCAATGTGGAAAAGAATCAATTTGGCTACCAATAGAGACCGATAGTGTACTAGATTGGATCGTATGGTAACCATTGGAAATGAGTTCAACGACGCCGTGGCGGCGGAACTCCGCGCCGAACGAGGGGCCAAACGTCTCACCGTGGACCAACTCGCCAACAACGCCGGAATGGTCAAAGGAACGCTGCTCCGATACCTCAACGGGCAGCGGGAAATCCCCATCCCGGCCCTCTATCACATCTCGAAAGCTCTAGGCGTAGAGCCTCAAGAAGTCATGGACAGGGCAAGTCGTCGAGTAGATCAGCCCCACTGACTACTGGAGCCCCTTCACTGAGACCGCTGCCTGTCAGCTGTATGCATTGCTGCTCCTTCCTTAATCGGCCCAACAGGCCGGGGGGCTGATGTGAGGGGGTGAGGCGGGTCGGGTGTGGCTTAGTGCGACCGTTCTTTGATGAGGTCGCGTTCTTCAAGAGCTGCGATGTAATGGTCTAAGTCGGTCTTGCGGAACTTGATCCGTTTCTGGCCACCGACGGGGGTCAGTTCGCCTTTTGCTCGTAGGTCGTCGATGTCTCGAAGGGTGCCGTCGATGTAGTACGCGGCGATCTCCCGCGTCATCAACGCGGGCGCGAACTCGATACGAAGCGTCATGACGCATCCTCGAAAACTGGGGCAAAGTGCTCGGCCCACGTCACCTCGAAAAGCGGCCGATCCCGGCCGTAATACACGTTCACCTGCCTCGGACGGCCGCCAACTTCCGCCGGTGTCTTCTCGGGCGGGCGACCGTGCTTCTCGCGGTACTTTGTCGAGAGACGCCGCCCGAACGGGGATCGAATCGCCTTGACTCGTGTAGCGTCCAGTCCACGCTGACGCAGGAAGTCCTCAACATAGAGCGGAAGGTCGTCAGAACTGATCTGAGGTGTCTCACCCAGGGCTCGCGCCGCAACGATCTTCGCCTTTGCCTCCAGCCATTCACGGGGGAGGATATTTCGCCCCAATTCCAGAACAGCCATTTGGCCCTTCGCGAGCGACACCAGGCTTGAAAGCTGCTCCTGGGAAGCACGCGGATTCACAGCGCCACCATTGGTCCAGTACGCTTCGATAACATCCGCTACCTCCGCCTGATAGGCGATCAGGAGGTCACGCACCTCAGGCTTCACGCGAGAATCCGGGATTGCCGCCAGTGCCATCAGGAAGGTTCGCACGTCGCTTACGACTATGTTCCGGTGCTGGCTGCTTCCGGGGAGCTGTACGGCCGTAACGGAGGTGCAGGCCCATGAACGCGCTTGTATCTTCTTGATCTGCTTGTCGGGGTCGAGCCCGATCACTTCGAACGCCGGCCGCAGCGCGACGAATGGCTTACCATCAATGTCAACAGCAAGTACTTCTCCGCCGCGAAAGGGGACACGGACCAGCTCCGTCATGCTTCCTTCTCTCTGCCTCACAAGAGATCGCCGCTAGGCCGCGTACCGGTTTGCCAGAGGGCGTTCGGTAATCGGCGTGAGCACCGCGGTGAACGGCAGGGTGAAGTAGTCTGCGATCATGCCGATTTCGTCGACAGTGAAAGGAGTGGTTCCCTTGAGCCTCCGCTTCAAGGTCGAAAGAGCTATTCCCGTGTTCTCGGACAGGCTCTCGATCGACTCGTTTCGTTCGGCGAGAATGGCGCGAATGGCGCGAATGGCGCGAATGGCCTTGCTGCTCCAAGCTTCGTAGTTCATACGGTCTAAATTAGTTCAAGAGAACTGTAGGAGCAATAGATTTCGAGATTTCGGTTCAAATCTGACACCATGGAGCTATGGCTGACTATTCCCCGACTCAGTATGCAATTGAGATCACATCCCGGTTGCGCGGTCTGATTGCTCGGTACGACATCAACCAAGAAGAATTAGCGCTCATTTGCAATGTCTCCCAGAGCCAGTTCTCCAAATTGATCCGCGGCGTGCGCCCAATGAGCATTGACCAAGTTGCCGTGGTTCTTGAAGCCCTGGGCCAGGATTTCGGTGCCTTCATGATGGAGATCGACTCATTCCTTATGACTTCTGACGAGTACAGTTCGCCAATCTCCTATGTCGACGAGCAGCGCAAGCTACCGAAGCCCCGCACCTGGACCAATGACATGCTTGATGCGTGGGGAAGGTCCACCCTCGCTCGCATGAATATGCATACAGAACATTTCAAAGGCCACGTGGATGGGGATTTTCAGGTTTCATATGAGGACCCGTCGGCGAAGAGCCTGCCGCTCGTGGCGAAGCGTGGAAGACGCAAGGCGGATCAGCCCTACGCCGAGTGAGGAAAGACCATGCGGCAACTCATGCTCCTCTCGGCAGGGATGGGGGTGCAGGTCCACGGCACCTACCTCGACGATGAGGTTTTCGGCTACTACTCACCCGACCGCATAGCCGCTTCTTGGACATGCTGGCTTGTGTTGTTTCGTGGTCGGGCTGTCAATTTGTGGGCGGGTGGAGTGCGTCTTTGAAGTGGGTGCCTAGGCGTTCCATTGCGTCGCGGGCGGCGGGGGAGGAGACGTGTTGGTAGCGGCGGGTGGGTTTTCTCGTCGACGTGGCCGACGATCTCTCCCACGATTTTCGCGTCGATGCCGAGTTCCATTAGCGCGGTCGCGGTGGTGTGTCGCGCCCAGTGTGTGGTTGGGATACCGGGTGTCCCGGGTGCTCGGTCTTTCGGTGGTTTCGTCTGTTCCTGGCTGATGACACCAGCTCGGAACAGCAAGTCGCGCCACAGCTGCTGATCCTCGTGCGGGAGGTAGGGGCGCCCGTCTTCGTGCCGCCATAGCAGGCCGTAGGGGTTCGGGCGGTCTTTCGTCGCCTCAAGGTATTCACGTAGGACCGCGACCACGGGCGGGATGAGAGGAACCGTGCGCGATTTTCCCGACTTCGGTCGGATCAGAGCCAGCCTCCCATACAGGTGGATGTACTCCAGGGAGGGTTTCACCTTGAACCGGCGTTGGGGGCATGACGAGCCGCGCTTGGTCAGACACGACCACCGTCCGTCCGCGAGTGGCTCGCAACCGTGCTCGGAGCGCAGCTCCTCAAGCTGCCAGTCCACGCGCAGAGTCCCCGCGTCAAGATCCAGGCCCTCGATCAGGGCTCCGAGTCGTTCGGACTGACGGATGCCATCGAGCACCGCCACCCACCAGCGGGTGCCCTCCACGTTCGCGGATGCGGCGAGCACGGCGAGCGCCTGCTCGGTGGTCAGGCTACCGCGAGGGTTCTTCGCGATGACCTCCGGAGGCTTCACGTCGTCCACGACGTTGCGCGTCACAAGCCCGTCGGCCTTCGCGGCGCTGAGCATGCCGCATGAGAATCTCATGCGCCTTACGCGCGGTGCTCGTCGCGAGGCCAGCATCGAAGACGGCCTTATGCACCAGGCGAACATCCGACGGTTTCAGCTCCGAGATCCGGCGACGACCAAGGAGAGGAACGATCCAGTTGCGCATCAGAGACTCTGTAGTCGCGAGTGAGTTCGGCTTCAGCCTCATCCGACAATCGGTCTCGACATAGTGCTCAGCCCATGCCGCAACAGTCACCGTGCGATCCAAGGTCGTACCGTACTCCGCGATCTCCGCAAGCTTCTGCTTCAACCTCTCACGCGCGACAGTTTGCGTCCGCGCCGACACCTCACGCTGCCGGCGGCGACCATCAGGGTGGAAGCCGTCGTCATACCGCCCACGCCACAGGCCCTTTGCCCTGTCATAGTGCAGACCGCCCTCACCCGGCGACCGCTTCTTCGGCATCACTCCCCACCATTCTCACCAGGTACCCACATAAGTCCCCACATACAACCGCAAAAACTATGTTTGCAGATGCACCCCCCGAAGACCATCACTTCCGCATAAATCCGGGGATCTCAGACCCATTAACTAACACGCCCCCACCCCACAAAACACCCTACCATTTACGTTCCCAGTAAACGGAGGACATCTCTCCCGGGATCGCGCGAAGTCTCCTCCCTCTTCGATGCCGTCGAAAAGGGAGGAGACCTGCCCGCGTACCTCGGCGTGCCGCAGGAAAAGGAGGAGATTCGGGCGGGATGGGGGTGAGTCTCCTCCGTTTCCAGCGGCCGGGGGCGGGCAGCGGGGGACGAAGAAGGGGGAGGGGCTGGGTCAGGCGCCAGCGGTGGCGTACTCGCCGATGCGGGCGGTGCGGAGGACCCGCTCGAGGAGCAGGTCGAAGTTGTGGGCCATCTCCTGAGCGCTCTCTCCGGGCCAGACATGGAGGGGTTTGGCCGCGCCCTGGGCCTGTTGCAGCGAGGTGCGCTCGGGGAGCTGAGGCGAGAGCACCAGCGGGCCGAACATGTCGCGCAGTTCCTTGATCCGGAACTGGTGCTCCAGCGATTGCACCCGGGTGCGGTTCACGATGATGCCGAGGGGCTGGAGGCGCGGCGAGAGCCCGCGGCGGATCTCCTCGATGGCGCGCAGCGCGCGGTCAGCGGCGGCGACCGAGAACAGGCCAGGCTCGGTGACGACGGCCACCCGGTCGCTCGCGGCCCAGGCGGTGCGGGTCAGAGCGTTGAGGGACGGGGCGCAGTCGATGAGCACGAGATCGTAGTCGTGCTCGACATTGGCGAGCGCCTCCTCCAGCTTCCAGATGTCGTGGATGCTGGGGTGCGGTCCGTCGAAGTTGATGGCGGACGGGCTGCCGATCATGAGGTCGATCGTGGCCGCGCAACCCTTGGCCCAGCCAGACGGCGCGATCGCCGCGCGCACGATCTTCTCCTTGGGGGAGGCGAGCACGTCGGCGACGTTCAGATGACCGGCGATCTGGATGTCCATCCCTGTCGAGACATCGGACTGCGGATCGAGGTCGACGACGAGCGTCCGCAGACCTTTCGCGAACGCCGCCGAGACCAGACCGAGCGTTACCGTGGTCTTGCCGACACCGCCCTTGAGGGAGCTAACGCTGAGTACATGCACGACAGCCACGTTACCTTCACTAGTCTTGGACTACCTAACCGTTTGCTATGTGGTGCGAACCCCTGCTCGAAAGGTTCCCAATGTTCCGTAAGATCCTCGTTGCCAATCGCGGTGAAATCGCTATCCGGGCCTTCCGGGCCGCTTATGAGCTGGGCGCTCAGACGGTGGCCGTCTTCCCGTATGAGGACCGTGACTCGATGCACCGTCTGAAGGCGGACGAGGCGTACCAGATCGGCGAGCCGGGTCATCCGGTGCGCGCGTACCTGGATGTGCAGGAGATCATCCGCGTCGCCAGGGAGTCGGGGGCGGACGCGATCTACCCGGGCTACGGTTTCCTCTCCGAGAACCCTGAACTGGCCGAGGCCGCCCGCGCGGCGGGCATCGCCTTCATCGGCCCGCCCGCGAAGGTGCTGGAGATGGCCGGCAACAAGGTCACCGCGAAGGAGCACGCGATCGCCGCGGGCGTCCCGGTGCTGAAGTCGACCCCGCCGTCGAAGGACGTCGACGCCCTCCTCGCGCAGGCCGGCGAGATCGGCTTCCCCCTCTTCGTCAAGGCCGTCGCCGGCGGCGGCGGCCGCGGGATGCGCCGCGTCGCCGCCGAGGAGGAGCTGCGCTCCGCTCTCGACGAGGCCATGCGCGAGGCGGACAGCGCCTTCGGCGACCCGACGATGTTCCTTGAGCAGGCCGTGCTGCGCCCCCGTCACATCGAGGTTCAGATCCTGGCCGACGGCGCTGGCGAGACGATGCACCTCTTCGAGCGCGACTGCTCGGTGCAGCGCCGCCACCAGAAAGTCATCGAGATCGCTCCGGCGCCGAAACTGCCGGAGGACATCCGTCAGTCCCTCTACCGCGACGCTGTCGCCTTCGCCCGCTCGATCGGCTACGAGAACGCCGGGACCGTGGAGTTCCTGCTCGACACCGCGGGCGACCGTGCGGGCGAGCACGTCTTCATCGAGATGAACCCGCGCATCCAGGTCGAGCACACGGTCACCGAGGAGATCACCGACGTCGACCTGGTGCAGTCGCAGATGCGCATCGCCGCGGGCGAGACCCTCGCCGATCTGGGCCTCAGCCAGGAGACGGTGTACATCCGCGGCGCGGCGCTTCAGTGCCGTATCACCACGGAGGACCCCACCGCCGGGTTCCGTCCGGACACCGGCAAGATCACCACCTACCGCTCGCCCGGCGGCGGCGGCATCCGCCTCGACGGCGGCACGATCAACCCGGGCGCGCAGACCAGTCCGCACTTCGACTCATTGCTCGCCAAGCTCACCTGCCGCGGACGCGACTACCGCGCCGCGATCCAGCGGGCGCGCCGGGCGCTGGCCGAGTTCCGCATCCGCGGTGTCGCCACCAACATCCCGTTCCTGCAGGCCGTGCTCGACGATCCCGACTTCCTCGCCGGCGACGTCTCTACCTCTTTCATCGAGGAGCGGCCGGAACTGTTCAAGGGCCGCCCCTCCAAGGACCGCGGCACCAAGGTGCTCAACTGGCTCGCCGACGTCACCGTCAACCAGCCGAACGGCGCTCTCCCCGAGACCGCGGACCCGGCCGACAAGCTGCCGCGTCTCGACCTGAGCGTCCCGGCGCCCGCCGGCTCGCGCCAGCGGCTCCGGGAGATGGGGCCTCGCGGCTTCGCCGAGGCCCTCCGCGCGCAGACGGCCCTGGCCGTCACCGAGACCACGTTCCGCGATGCCCAGCAGTCGCTGCTCGCGACGCGGGTGCGCACCAAGGATCTGCTCGCCGTCGCGCCGTATGTCGCGCGCATGACGCCCGAGCTGCTCTCGGTGGAGGCGTGGGGAGGCGCGACCTACGACGTCGCGCTGCGCTTCCTCGGCGAGGACCCCTGGGAGCGGCTCGCGGCCCTCCGGGAGGCGTTGCCCAACGTCAACATCCAGATGCTGCTGCGCGGCCGCAACACGGTCGGCTACACGCCGTATCCTACCCGGGTCGCCGACGCGTTCGTGCGCGAGGCCGCCACCACCGGTGTGGACATCTTCCGCATCTTCGACGCCCTCAACGATGTGTCGCAGATGCGCCCGGCGATCGAGTCGGTGCTCGCGACCGGTTCCTCGGTCGCCGAGGTCGCGGTCTGCTACACCGGCGATCTGCTCGACCCGGCCGAGGACCTGTACACGCTCGACTACTATCTGAGGCTCGCCGAGCGGATCGTGGAATCGGGCGCTCACATCCTGGCGATCAAAGACATGGCGGGTCTGCTGCGTCCGGCGGCGGCCGAGAAGCTCGTCGCCGCCTTCCGGGAGCGCTTCGATCTGCCGGTGCATGTCCACACGCACGACACTCCGGGCGGCCAGCTCGGGACGCTGCTGGCGGCTGCGCGGGCCGGGGCGGACGCGGTGGATGTCGCGAGCGCGCCGATGGCGGGCACGACCAGTCAGCCGAGCGCTTCGGCTCTGGTCGCCGCACTCGCCCACACCGAGCGGGACACCGGCATCTCCCTCACGGCGGTCCAGGACCTCGAGCCCTACTGGGAGGCCGTGCGCCACGTCTACCGGCCGTTCGAGTCCGGGCTCCCCGGCCCCACGGGCCGGGTCTACAAGCACGAGATCCCCGGCGGCCAGCTCTCCAACCTGCGTCAGCAGGCCAAGGCGCTCGGACTCGCCGAGGACTTCGAGCTGGTGGAGGACATGTACGCCGCAGCGAACAGAATCCTCGGCCGCATCCCCAAGGTGACACCGTCCTCCAAGGTGGTCGGCGACCTCGCGCTGCACCTCGCGGCGGTGCGCGCCGACCCCGAGGACTTCGCCGAGAACCCGCAGAAGTACGACATCCCGGACTCGGTCGTCGGCTTCATGGCCGGGGAGCTGGGCGAGCTGCCCGGCGGCTGGCCGGAGCCCTTCCGCACCAAGGTGCTGGCGGGCAAGACGGTGAAGGTCGGTGTCGAGGACCTGTCCGCCGCCGATGTGCGGGCGCTGGAGGGCTCCAGCGAAGAGCGTCGCGCGACCCTCAACCGTCTGCTCTTCCCCGCTCCCACGCGCATCCAAGAGCAGATGCGCGAGCTGTTCGGCGACCTCTCGGTGGTCGACTCGCTCGACTACCTGTACGGTCTGCGTCCCGGCGCCGAGCATGTCATCGAGTTCAGCAAGGGTGTGCGCCTGTACATCGGCCTGGAAGCCATCGGCGAGGCCGACGAGAAGGGCATGCGCACGGTCATGACCACGCTCAACGGCCAGCTGCGCCCCGTCTTCGTGCGCGATCGCAGCATCGTCGTGGAGGCGAAGGCGGCGGAGAAGGCGGACACGGCCAAGCCGGGCCAGGTCGCAGCGCCCTTCTCCGGCGTGGTGACTCTGCACGTCGCCGTCGGCGACTCCGTCGCGGCGGGGCAGGCGGTCGCGTCCATCGAGGCCATGAAGATGGAAGCGGCCATCACCGCTCCGGTCGCCGGTGTCGTGGAGCGGCTCGCCATCCCGAAGACCCAGCAAGTGGGTGCGGGCGACCTGCTCGTGGTCGTCACTCCGCTCTGAGGCCTGTCCCGGTAAACTGTGGCAGTCGCCTCCTGTGGGCGGCAGAAGGAGACCACCCGTGGCAGACAAGCCGGACGAACCCGAGCGCGGTGCCCTCGCGCCGGCGGAGGACGAGGAGCTGACCGTCAGCACCCCGGACACACTGAGCATTGCCCTCGACCTTCCGCCGACCGCGCCTCGGGAGATCCCCGAGGACGAAGCGGCTGTCGCGATCGACGAGGTTCCCGTCGACCCCGGGTTCGTGCAGTCGCCCACCGAGCCCACCACGACGTCCGTTGCGATCCTGGCATCGCGTCTGGCGGCCCGCTCGGCTGAGGGCGACCTCGCCGGGGGCGAGGGGGAGCACACCCCGTCGCACGAGGCGCTGCGTCAGGGAGCCTTCGCGCAGTCCCGGCGCGACCGGCTGCGCGGCGAGCACTCGCCGCAGCCGGAACCCGCCACCATGCTGACCGCCGACCGGCTGCTCGAAGTCAACCGCAAGACCCGGCCGGGCCCCGAGGGCGTCTGGCAGCGCTTCGTCTACGCGGTGACCTTCCGCGCCGTGAACCTCGGCGACTCCGCCCGGGTGCGGGCGCGCAAGGAGCTCGACCACCGCATCCAGAAGCAGTTCGAGGGAGGCACCCGGTTCGTCCCGGTGCTGACCCGCAAGGGGGGCGTCGGCAAGACGACCGTGACCACCCTGCTCGGGATGGCGCTGGCGGACGCCCGCGAGGACAGGATCATCGCGCTCGACGCCAACCCCGACCGCGGCACGCTCTCCGAGCGTGTTCCCAAGCAGACGCGGGCGACCGTCCGCGATGTGGTACACAAGGCCGCGAGCATTTCCGGCTTCACCGATTTCTCCGCTCTGGTCTCGCGCGATGAGACGCGGCTCGACGTGCTCGCCTCGGACACGGACCCGATGCTGTCCGAGGCGTTCGACGAGAACGATTACAACGTGGTCGCCGATCTGGCGGCGCGGTACTACTCGATCGTGCTGACCGACTGCGGCACCGGCATCGTCCACTCGGTCATGCGGGCGACTCTCCAGCGCGCAGACTCGCTCGTGATCGTCTCCGGCGGCAGCGTGGACGAGGCGCGGCTCGCCTCCGAGACGCTGACCTGGCTGGAGGCGAACGGTTACGGCGACCTCGTCCGCAACGCCGTCGTCGCCTTGAACACGGCCACCCAGGGAACGAACCTGGTGAAGCTGGAGGAGATCGAATCGCACTTCCGTTCGCGCGTCCGCGAGATCGTTCGCATCCCGTACGACTCGCAGCTGGCCGCCGGCTCGGTCGTGTCGTGGAAAGACCTCAAACCCCTCACCAAGCTCTCGGCCCGCACGCTCGCCGCGCTGGTGGTCGAGGGCCTGCCATCCGAGCGGGACTGAGCGGCGCGCAGCCGCTCACGCACCACAGCATCATTCCAAGGGAGACCTCCGTGACCGAACGCCAGATCCGCTTGTTCGGCGACCCTGTGCTGAAGACCCTGTCGGAGCCGGTCGGCGAATTCGATGAGAGTGTCCGCAGCCTGGTCGAGGATCTCGTGGACACGGTTCTCCCGCCGGGGCGCGCCGGGGTCGCCGCCCCGCAGATCGGCGTGAGCCTGCGTGCTTTCAGCTACAACGTGGACGGCGAGGTCGGCTACATCCTCAACCCCGAGCTGGTCGAGGTCTCCGGGGAGCCCGAGCTGGTGGACGAGGGGTGTCTCTCGGTGCCCGGCCTGTGTTTCAAGACCGCACGGTATCCGTTCGCTCGTGTGCGCGGCATCGACCTGGACGGCGCCGAGATCGAGCTCTCCGGCACCGGGGTCATGGCGCAGGCCCTCCAGCACGAGACCGATCACCTCGAGGGGAAGCTCTACCTCGACCGTCTGGACAGGGACTCGCGCCGCGAGGCCATGAAGCAGGTCCGCGAGTCCGACTGGTTCTAGACTCGACGCCCTCGGGGGTGTCGGGATGACCGCCTGGGCCTCCCGCGGTCGCCGGAGGCGGGGAAGCGGGAACGCACAGCGGCCTCCTCGGCGGACCGTGCTGCTGTCGGTCGCCCAGCCCCGCGTGCTCAGTGGGCCAGGTGCTCAGTGGGCCAGCGAAATCCCCTGGGTCTTCGGGTTGTCGCTGTAGAGCTTGTCGATCACATCTGCGAAGTCCGCCAGGATCACGCTGCGCTTGATGCTGAGCTTCGGCGTCAGATGACCGCTCGCCTCGGTCAGCTCGGTGGCGAGGACGACGAACTTGCGGATGCTCTCCGCCCGGGACACGCGCGCGTTGGCGGCGTCGATGGCGCGCTGGATCTCCTCGTTGACGGCGGGATTGACGCTCGCCTCGGCGAGGGTCATGTCCCTATCTTCGCCGTTGTTGGCCAGCCAGACGGGGAGCATCTCGGTGTCGAGGGTGACCAGGGCTGAGATGAACGGCTTCTGGTCGCCGACGACGACCACCTGGCCGACGAGGGGATATGCGCGGATCGGGTCCTCGAGCGCGGCAGGGGAGACATTCTTCCCGCCGGCAGTGACGATCATCTCTTTCTTGCGGCCGGTGATCGTCAGGAAACCGTCTGCGTCGAAGGAGCCCAGATCGCCGGTGCGGAACCAGCCGTCCTCGAACGCTTCCGCCGTTGCTTCCGGGTTCTGCCAGTACTCCTTGAAGACGTTGACACCGCGCACCTGGATCTCGCCGTCGTCCGCGAGCCGCAGATCGACGCCGGGGAGGGCGGGGCCGACCGTGCCGATCTTGAACGTGTCGGGCCGGTTCACGGTGGCCGGGGCCGTGGTCTCGGTGAGACCGTAGCCTTCCAGGATCTTGATGCCGAGACTGTGGAAGAAGTGGCCGAGGTGGGAGCCGAGCGGAGCCGATCCCGACACCGCGTAGACCACGCGGCCGCCCATCGCAGCGCGCAGTTTGGAGAACACGAGCCGGTCGTACAGCGCGAACCTGACTTTGAGGCCGAACGGCACTCTCCCCGCCTCGACCGCCCGGGAGTGCTCGACCGCGACCTCAGCGGCGGCGCGGAAGATCTTGCCGTGCCCGCCGGCCTCCGCTTTCTGCTCGGCCGAGTTGTACACCTTCTCGAACACGCGCGGCACGGCCAGGAGGAACGTCGGTCTGAAGCTCGCGAGCGCCGGCAGCAGCTGCTTCGTGTCCGCCTGGTGCCCGACCTTCACCCCCGCGGTCACACAGAGCACGGAGATGAACCGCGCGAAGACGTGAGCGGTGGTGATTAAGAGGAGAGTGGAGGCGCCCGGCTGCTTCACGACCTCCTGCAGAGCCTCGGCCGAGTTCCGCGCGAGTTCCACGAAGTTCGAGTGCGTCAGCACGCACCCCTTCGGGCGGCCGGTCGAGCCGGAGGTGTAGATCAGCGTCCCGATGTCCTCGCCGTGGGCGAGGTTCCGGCGGCGCTCGATCTCCTCGTCCGGGACGGCCGCGCCGGCGGCGGCGAGCTTGCCGAGGTCGCCGAGGTGCAGCTGCCAGACGTTCTGGACGAAGGGGAGGTCGGCGTGTACTTCGTCGAAACGGGAGAACATCTCCGCGTTCTCCAGGATGATGGTGTTCGCGCCCGAGTCCGCCATGTTCCACTGGATCTGCGCGGGGGAGGAGGTCTCGTAGATCGGCACCAGCACGGCACCGGCGAACCAGACAGCGAAGTCGATGAGCGACCACTCGTAGCGCGTTCTGCACATGAGGCCGATCTTGTCGCCCGGCTGCACGCCTGCGGCGGCGAGGCCTTTGGCCAGCTCGACCACCTGACGGTGGAACTCGGCGGCCGTCACGTCCGTCCAGCTCGCACCGTCGGGCAGGCTGAAGAGCGCGGCGTCCGGGGTGGCCCGCACTCGCTGCACGAGCAGATCGGTCGCGTTGGCCTCGGGGTCGGCGGGGACGAGAGCGGATGTCTCTGACAGGTTCACGGCAGCTCCCTCGATACCGGGTGGGCTTTCCGGCCGAATGGCTTCGGCCACGGACGGTTAATGACACTCTAGAGGGTGCGCTGGTCTCTACTCTAGAGGGTGCGCTGGTCTCTCGTGACTGGCCCGCCCCATCCCATCCTCCCCTAATGTAATTGGAGTGCTCGCTTATGCACGCGATCGGCATCGATATCGGCGGGACCAAGATCGCGGGCGCTGTCGTCGACGAACTCGGCGCGATCGTCCGCGAGGACAGAGTGGCCACCGACGCCACCCGGCCCGAGGAGATCGAGAACGCCGTCGTCGCGATGGTCCAGCGCCTGTCAGACGGACCGGAGCGGATCGTCGGCGCGGGCGTCGCCGCCGCCGGCTTCATCGACGCCGGCCAGTCGATCGTCTACTACGCGCCCAACATCAACTGGCGCTCCGAGCCCGTCCGGGAGAAGCTCGAGAAGCGTCTCGACCTCCCCGTTATCATCGAGAACGATGCGAACGCGGCGGGATGGGCCGAGTTCCGGTACGGGGCCGGCCGCCTGGTGAGCGATATGGTGATTCTGACCATCGGCACCGGGGTGGGCGGTGCGATCGTGAGCGACGACCGGCTCTTCCGCGGCGGCTTCGGCGCGGGCGCCGAGATCGGCCATATGCGCGTCGTCCCGGGTGGCCGGCCCTGCGGCTGCGGCGCGCGCGGCTGCATCGAGCAGTACGGCTCCGGCCGGGCTCTGCAACGGATCGCGGGCGAGCTGGCCGACGCCGGCGGCATCGGCCAGGCGCTCGCCGATGTCCGCCAGCGCAAGGGCTCGCTCGGCGGAGCGGACATCTCCGAGCTGATCGGGGCCGGCGACGCGGGCGCTCTCGCGGCCCTCCGCCAGCTGGGCGACTGGCTCGG
This sequence comes from Leifsonia xyli subsp. cynodontis DSM 46306, assembly GCF_000470775.1. Taxonomy (NCBI): domain Bacteria; kingdom Bacillati; phylum Actinomycetota; class Actinomycetes; order Micrococcales; family Microbacteriaceae; genus Leifsonia; species Leifsonia xyli. The sequence goes on along the minus strand of NC_022438.1, from coordinate 1,578,861 downwards.
CCAGGCCTGCGCCAGCCTCGGCGCCATCCTGGACCCGCAGCTCTTCGCCTTCGGCGGCGGCGTCGCGCAGGCGGGGGAGCTGCTGCTCGAGCCGATCAGGCTGGCCTACCTCGAGAATCTCCCCGCGCGCGGCTACCACCCGGAGCCCGAGTTCCGCATCGCCGAGCTCGTCAACGACGCCGGTGTGGTCGGAGCCGCCGACCTCGCCCGCCTGCACGCCGCCTCGCTGTGACGACGTCGCGGGGGAGCGCTCCGCGGGTTAGGCTTTCGATCGATGTTCTACTGGTTGATGAAGTACGTCATAGCGGGGCCGCTCTTGCGCGGCGTCTTCCGCCCCTGGGTCGTCGGGCTCGAGAACGTCCCGAAGGACGGCGCGGTGATCCTCGCGAGCAACCATCTGTCGTTCATCGATTCGATCTTCCTGCCGATCGTCGTCGACCGGCACGTCTCGTTCCTCGCCAAGAGCGACTACTTCACGCGCCGCGGTCTCAAGGGGTGGGCGACGAAGGCGTTCATGACCGCCACCGGCCAGCTCCCCATCGACCGCTCCGGCGGCAAGGCTTCGGAAGCCTCCCTCAACACCGGCCTCGCCGTCCTCGCGCGCGGCGAGATCCTCGGCATCTACCCGGAGGGCACGCGAAGCCCGGACGGCAAGCTCTACCGTGGCCGCACCGGCGTGGCCCGGATGATCCTGGAGGCCGGTGTGCCGGTCGTCCCGGTCGCGATGGTGGACACTGCCGAGATCATGCCCATCGGCAAGCGGCTGCCCAAGCTCGGCCGCATCGGCATCGTCATCGGCGAGCCGCTCGACTTCTCGCGCTTCGATGGGATGGAGGGCGACCGCTTCATCCTGCGCTCGGTCACCGACGAGATCATGTACGCGTTGCACGGTCTCGGCGACCAGGAGTACGTGGATGTCTACGCCAGCACCGTGAAGGAGAGGCGCGCGGCTCCCTCCGTCTGAGGGTGGCGGCCTCCGCGGTCACGCGGACCACGCACCCTCCTCGGCGCGATAGGCTCGGTAGTCAATCTATCCCACGTCTATTGAGCGGAAGAAACAGTGCTGCAGACCACAGACCCCGTCATCGTCCCGGACGAGTCCGTGATGGAGGGCCTGGACTATTGGCGCACGCTGCCGATCGAACAGCAGCCGGAGTGGCCGGACAAAGACGCGGTGACGGCGGTTTCGGCCGAACTAGCCACCCTGCCGCCGCTCGTCTTCGCCGGTGAGGTGGACCAGCTGCGCACCCGGCTCGCGCGCGCGGCCGAAGGCAACGCCTTCCTGCTCCAGGGCGGCGATTGCGCTGAGACCTTCGCGGACGCGACCGCCGACCAGATCCGCAACCGGGTGAAAACGGTGTTGCAGATGGCTGTCGTGCTCACCTACGGCGCGTCTGTGCCCGTCATCAAGATGGGGCGCATGGCGGGGCAGTTCGCCAAACCGCGCTCCAGCGACACCGAGACGCGCGGGGATGTCACGCTTCCCGCCTACCGTGGCGACATCGTCAACGGGTACGACTTCACACCGGAGTCGCGCCAGGCCGACCCACGCCGGCTCGTCCAGGGCTACCACACGGCCGCCTCGACGCTGAACCTCATCCGCGCGTTCACGCAGGGGGGTTTCGCCGACTTGCGTCAGGTACACAGCTGGAACAGAGGTTTCGCGGCGAACCCGGCCAACCAGCGCTACGAGGGTCTGGCCCGTGAGATCGACCGCGCCATCAAGTTCATGGAGGCCGCCGGTGCGGATTTCGACGAGCTCAAGCGTGTCGAGTTCTACTCCAGCCATGAGGCGCTCCTCATGGACTACGAGCGCCCGATGACGCGCATCGACTCCCGCACCGGTTCGCCGTACAACACCTCGGCGCACTTCGTGTGGATCGGTGAGCGCACCCGTGATCTGGACGGCGCGCATGTCGACTTCCTCTCCCGCGTCCGCAACCCGATCGGCGTCAAGCTCGGGCCGACCACGTCGCCGGACGATATGCTGCGCCTGATCGACAAGCTCGACCCGGAGCGCGAGCCCGGCCGCCTGACCTTCATCACACGGATGGGAGCGGGCAAGGTCCGGGAGGCGTTTCCGCCACTCCTCGAGGCCATCAAACGCTCCGAAGCCCGCCCGCTCTGGGTCACCGACCCGATGCACGGCAACGGCCTCACCACCCCGACCGGCTACAAGACGCGCCGCTTCGAGGACGTCGTGGATGAGGTCAAAGGCTTCTTCGAGGCTCACCGGGCGGCCGGGACCAACCCCGGCGGCATCCACGTCGAACTCACGGGAGACGATGTCACGGAGTGCCTGGGCGGCTCCGAGCACATCGACGAGGCGACCCTGGCCACCCGCTACGAGTCGCTCTGCGATCCCCGCCTCAACCACATGCAGTCCCTCGAGCTGGCCTTCCTGGTCGCGGAAGAGCTCAGCCAGCCCTGACCTGTTCCCGCACCCCTGCCCGTCCCCACCCCCGTTATCCCGCACGAAAAGGAGGAGATCCGGCCCCTCCAGGTCCGGATCTCCTCCTTTTCCCGCTTTTCGGCTTCTCTCGGCTGATATCTCCTCCCTTTCCACGTACCTCGTTGTGGGAGGAGGGGCGAGGGAGCAGAGTTAGAAGCCGGCGAAGTTGACGGTGACGGTGGAGCCCTTATCGGCCTGGGTTCCGGCTCCGGGGCTGATCTTGGAGACGACGAACGCGGCCGGGAGGAGATCGGCGGCAGAGGAGTACTTGAGAGCGAAGCCCGCCTCGGTGAGGGTCTTCTTGGCCTTGTCCCAGGTTTGGCCGACCACGTCCGGAACAGGGACCGGCTCGGGGCCTTTCGATGTCGTCAGGGCGACGGTGTCGCCCGGACGGACCACCGCGGACTGCGGTTGTGCGGAGATCACGTCGCCCTTGGCGATGGTCTCGCTGTAGCTTTCCGGCCCGGCGGTGACTACGAGGCCCGCCTTGCGCAGGAGCGCGGTGGCGCTCTCCACAGACTTCCCCGCAACATCCGGAACGGGACCGACCGACACCACGAGATCGACGGAGGCCGCCTCGAAATACGGTCCGCCGCCGGAGATGTCGCCCCCGTCGGAGGTCTTCGTCGCGGAGATGACGGTTCCGGAGTGTACCTTGCCGTCGAACTGCTCGGCGACGGCCCCCACCTTCGCCCCGACGCCGGCGATCGCGGCCTTCGCTGTGTCGAGGGGGTGTCCGGCGAGCGGCGGGATGGTGACCGGCTTCGGGCCCTGGGAGACGCGCAGCGTCACGGTCGAGCCACGCCCGGCCGATGTCTCGGCCACCGGAACGGTGCTCGAGACCTGCCCGGCGGGCACGGTCACGCTGTACTCCTGCGTCTGTCGGGTCCGGAATCCGAGCTCCGTGAGCTGCGCGGCGGCGGCGGCGGGTGTCTTGCTGACCACGTTCGGGACGCTGACGAGCGAGCCGGGACCGGCGCCGAAGTACCATCCGGTGCCGCCGGCCAGTCCCGCGAGCAGGATGACGAACGCGAACAGCCACCAGCCCTTCGCTCGGCGGCGCGCGGAGGCGGCGCTCAGCCGTTCGGTGGCGCTGGGCGTGTTGGCGGCGACCTGCTGGCGGATGGCCGGGTTGATGATCTGGGTGTTGCCCTCCGCCGCCTCGAACGCCGGCGGCAGCACCATAGTCGGCTGGAGGCCGGCTTCGCCGCGAAGGGACTTCTCGGCCTCGACGAGCCGGTCGAACAGCTCGCGAGCGTCCTTGGGGCGGCGGTCCGGGTCCTTCTCGGTCGCCCACTGCACGAGATCGTCGAGCTCGGCGGGCACGGCCGTGTTCTTGCCGCTCGGCGTCGGGACCGCGTCGTTGGCGTGCTGGTAGGCGATCTGCATCGGCTGTTCGCCCTGGAAGGGCTGCTCGCCGGTCAGCATCTCGTACATCATGATGCCGAGCGCGTAGATGTCGCTGCGGGCGTCCGCGACGCCGCGGGTGACGAGTTCGGGCGAGAGGTAGGCGATCGTGCCGAGGAGCGCCTGGCCGGTGGCGGTGTTCGCGCTCGCGGCGCGGGCGAGGCCGAAGTCGCCGATCTTGATGCGTCCGTCGTCGGCGAGCAGCACGTTCTCGGGTTTCAGGTCGCGGTGAACGATGCCCGCCTTGTGGGCGGCGGCGAGCCCGCTCAGCACCGCCTCCATGATGTCGATGGTCTGCTCGGGCGTGAGTTTGCCGTAGTCCTTGAGCAGATCGCGGAGCGTGATCCCGGGCAGGTACTCCATGACCAGATACGCCATGTCGGAGTCCTGGCCCTGGTCGAAGACATTGACCACGTTCGGGTGCGCGAGGCGCGCGGCCGAGCGGGCTTCCTGAACGAAGCGGTTCTTGAAGGTGGTGTCGTCGGCGAGGTGGCCGTGCATCACCTTGATCGCCACGCGGCGCTCGAGGCGCAGATCTGTGGCGAGGTAGACCGTGGCCATCCCGCCGCGCGCGATCCGCGAGCGCACCTGATAGCGGCCGTCGATCAGACGGCCGATCAGGGGATCGGTCTGGCTCGTGGTCACGGATCGAGTCTAAGGAACGGCGCATGCATGAGCCCTGCAAAACACCGGAGGAAGCGAGGGCCGTGATCCGGCTGTGACATTCCGCTCAGCCGAGCTGGGCGACCCAGGCCCGTGCGGACGCCTCCCATTTGGCGTAGGCGTCGGGGTGGGCGGAGAGCTGCACGGCCTGTGCGGCCTGGGCGACGCTCATCGAGGTCCATCCGGGGATGTCGAGCAGGCCGCGCGTCTTCCCTGTGTTGGGGTTCCCGCCGCCGCCGAAGAAGGCGCGGGTGGCGCGGTCGGCGTCGAGCACCTGGGCCGGGGTGCCCCAGCCGGTGCTCGGGCGCTGTTGGAACAGCCCGAGCGAGTCGCGGTCGCCATGGCGGATATTGCGCAGACCCGACTCCTGCGCGGCCGCGGCCAGCGCGATCACGATGCCCTGGTCGCTGACCCCCTCGGCGCGGCCGACCCGCACGATGAGCTGTGCGTTCGCGCGCATCTCCTCGCTGAGCGGGATGACCGGGCCGGTCTCCGCCGAGGCGTTCGGCCGAGCGCTGGGCTGGTTCACCGCCGGTGGCACAGCCGGAGCCTGCGCCGGTGCGGCGACGGCAACAGCGGACCCACCGGGGATGGTGATCAGCTGGCCGGGGAAGATCAGGCTGGAGGAGCTGAGTCCGTTCGCGCTGAGCACGGTCGCGGTCTTCACCCCGAACCGTGCGGCGATGCCGCTGATGGTGTCTCCGCGCACGACTTCGTACTTCGTCGCTTCCGGTGAGCGGTCCGGCGTCGACACGGTCGTCGGCGCCGCGGCGCCGCTGAGCGCGAGCAGCTGGCCGGGGAAGATCAGGCTTTTCCAGGAGAGCCCGTTGAGCGCGAGCACACTCGCCGTCGACAGGCCGAAGCGCGCGGCGATGCCGGAGACCGTGTCGCCCTCTCGCACACGGTAGCTCGAGGGCGCGGCGGCGAGGGCGGTCTGGGCCGGTGCTGCTGAGCGGGCTGCCGCCGCAGGGACGACAGAGGTCACCGTGTCGTGTGCGCCGGTGCCGTCGCGTTCGTCCTCACCCTCCTGCGGCGCTTTGTCGCGTGACCGCTCGGCCGGCGGCGCGGGCAGAGCCTGCGCGGGGGCGATCAGTCCCACCGTGACGGCGATGGACCCCGCCACCGCGATCGGCACACGTCCCAAGACGCGCCCGAGCAGGTGGCTCGCTGTGTTCTCGGTCGGCGACATCGTGACCCCCAGAAGAGTGGCATGGCGGCTTCAACGCTGGCACAAGCTGAGCAGGGAGTCAAACACTGTGACAGATGTGAAACGCGTTTACATAACCGTAACATCGGGCGCGCTTCGTGCGAAGCGTCCGCGCGTGGCACGCTTGTGGTGTGAACGAGCAAGCCCAGGCCATCGAGTGGCTGACCGTCCCCGATCTCGTCGAGCAGCTGGGGGTCGGCGTCAGCCGAGTACGCCGGCTCATCGAAGACAACCATCTCGGCGCCAAGCGTATCGACGGCGTCCTGAAGGTCCCCGCCGTCTTCCTCCGCGACGGGGAGCCGCTGCGCGAGCTGCGCGGGACGCTCATCCTGCTCGGCGACGACGGCTTCGGCCACGAGGAGGCCGTCGACTGGCTGCTGTCCGAGGAAGACAGCCTCGGCACCTCGCCGATCGAGGCGCTGCGCGCTGGCCGCAAGGCCGAGGTGCGCCGGGTCGCGCAGGCGCTGGCGTAGCGGCTTCGGCTCTCAGGCCGCGCGCCGGGTGACCGTCACGGCGAGGGCACGCAGCTGAGCCTTCGCGGACTCCCCAATCGGCGCCGTCTCGAGCGCTGCGATCGCCCGCCCCACACTGTCGGCGATCATTCGCTCCACCTTCTCCACCGCGCCGGACTGGCGGATGGTGAGCTGCAGGGTCTCGATCTGTCCCGCTGTCAGGTCCGGGTCGCCGAGCAGTTCGTCGAGGGTGGCACGGGCGCCCGCCGGGAGCGCTTCGCGGGTGAGGGCGATCAGGACGGTCCGCTTGCCCTCGCGGAGGTCGTCACCGCTCGGCTTGCCGGTGACGGCGGCGTCCCCGAACACGCCGAGGAGATCGTCCCGCAACTGGTAGGCGATCCCGAGAGGGAGCCCGAAGCCGCGCAGGGCGTCGAGCTGACCGGCGCTCGCCCCGGCGAGACTGGCCCCGATGAGAAGCGGCGACTCGATGGAGTACTTGGCCGATTTGTAGACGATCACGCGCTCGGCGCGGGCGAGCTGGTCAGCATCGGGCCGGCCGGCCCAGCCGATCTCCTCGAAGAGGTCGAGGTACTGCCCGGCGGTCACGTCGAGGCGCATCCGGTTGAACTCCGCGCGGGCCGCTCGGCGTGCGGCCGGACTCACGGTCTGCCCGATTCCCTCCTCGAACAGTTCGTCGCTCAGGATGAGCAGGAGATCGCCGAGGAGTGTCGCGGCGCCCGTGCCGAAACGCTCCCCGGACCCCGACCAGCCTTCGCTGTCGTGAAGGCTCTCGAACCGCCGATGCGCGCTCGGCGCGCCGCGCCGTGTGTCGGAGTTGTCGATGAGGTCGTCGTGGACCAGCGCGGCGGCGTGGAAGAGCTCCAGGGCGCTCGCTACGGAGACGACGGCATCCAGCGGCCCGCCGGCTTTCACCGTCCCGTCGGCAGCGTCTTCGCCCGATGCGCTCACCGCTTGCCAGCCCCAGAAGCAGAAAAGCGCCCGGAACCTCTTGCCGCCGCTGAGAAAGTCCCTCGAAAACTCTGCAATGGGCGAGAGCTCATCGGCGATGGAGATGAGAATAGACGCACGTGCATCGAAGAATCCATCGAGCCTGGACTGAATGAGGTCGACGAATCGAATGCTTTCTGACACACGCCTAGCCTAGTCAGACCCCGTACAGCTACAATCGGCCACACAACGCCTAGAACCCGCCAGAAAGAGGGGGATTCCGGATGCCGCTTTCAGAACACGAGCAGCGCCTCCTCGAAGAGATGGAGCGCAGTCTCTACCAGAACGACGCCGATTTCGTCGCGAAGGTCGGCGGCAAGCGCGCTCGGCCCGCCTACCGTTCGATCGTTCTCGGGGTCCTCGTGGCCGTGGCCGGGGTCATGGTGCTGGTCACCGGCGTCTTCGTCCAGCAGCCCATCGTCGGCCTTCTGGGCTTCGTCGTGATGTTCGCGGGCGTGCTTCTTGCCATCGCCCCCGGAAAGCGCATCGCCGTCGACCCGGATGCCCCCGCGCAGACCCGGGGCAAGCCGGTGCGCAATCAGAGCGGGTTCATGGAGCGCATGAACGACCGCTGGGACAAGCGTAACGACGGTCAGGGCTGAGCCGAACGACCGCACTTCCTGTGTGAGGCCCGCCGCTGGTGGGCCTTTCTCGTGTCCGCCCCGCTCTCCTCCACAACGCTCCCCTTCCGTCCAGCCTCAGGACCGATCTTTCCGATCGGTCCTTTTTCGCGTCTCTTCCTCGGTCCTTTCGGGGGAGGCTCCTCCATTTCCTTCCACCACTTTTCTCCTTGGAATTACGGGGAATGAGTCCCCCCAAACGAGGCAATATTCCAAGATTGCCTAAATTTGTGGATGAAAGTGGAGTAAAGTGGAGTCGCACCGCAACCTTGGCCGGGAGAGGGGAGTGGAATCCGATGTTCCTCGGTACCTATGCCCCGAAGCTGGACGAGAAGGGGCGCATCATCCTGCCGGCCAAGTTCCGGGAGGAGCTCGCGTCCGGACTCGTGCTCACCCGCGGTCAGGAGCACTGCGTCTACGTCTTCTCGCAAGCGGAGTTCCAGTCGCTCCACGAGAAGATCCGGCAAGCGCCGGTGACGAGCAAACAAGCCCGCGACTATCTGCGCGTCTTCCTCTCGGGGGCGAGCGCGGAGGTCCCGGACAAGCAGAACCGGGTGACCGTCCCGCCAGCGCTCCGCTCCTATGCGGGCCTCGATCGCGATCTGGTCGTGATCGGCGCAGGGAGCCGCGCGGAGATCTGGGACGCCGAAGCGTGGGAGACCTATCTGGCCGAGCAGGAAGCCGCATTCGCGAACACAGAGGAGGAGGTGATTCCGGGACTGTTCTAGCGCCTGGCGCCGGACTCCCAGCCATACGCCCTGACACCACTTCCCCGGTGTCAGGTCGGGATGGATGGGGATCGGGCGCCAGGGGCTCGACCGGAGAAGGCCATGAGCGACGACATCCACGGCGGCATCCACCTCCCGGTGCTCCTCGAGCGCTGCATCGGACTCCTCGCCCCCGCGCTGCGGGAGCCGGGCGCAGTGATCGTCGACGCCACGCTCGGGATGGGCGGCCACTCCGCCGGCATCCTGGCTCGGTTCCCGCACGCGACGCTCGTCGGGCTCGACCGCGATCCGGAAGCGCTTGCGATCGCGGCGGAGCGCCTGGCCCGCTTCGGCGACCGCGTCCACCTCGTCCACACGGTCTACGACGGCATCCGAGAGGCGCTCGACGGCCTCGGCATTCCCGAGGCGCAGGGAGTGCTGTTCGACCTCGGCGTCTCCTCGTTGCAGCTCGACCGGGTGGAGCGCGGTTTCTCCTACTCGAAGGATGCGCCGCTCGACATGCGGATGGACGGCACGAGCGACCTGACCGCCGAGCGGGTGCTGGCCGAGTACTCCGAGGCCGCCCTGCGCCGCATCTTCCGCGACTACGGCGAGGAGAAGTTGGCCGCCCGGTATGCGCAGCGCATCGTGGCGGCGCGGCAGCAGGGGCCGATCACCCGCTCGGGCGAACTGGTCGACATCCTTCAGCGGGCGGCGCCGGCAGCGATTGCGCGGCAGGGCCACCCGGCCAAGCGCGTATTCCAGGCGCTGCGCATCGAGGTGAACCAGGAGCTCGCGGCGCTGGAGCGTGCCCTCCCGGCGGCGATCGACGCGCTGGCCGTCGGTGGCCGCCTCGTCGTGGAGTCGTACCAATCGCTGGAGGACCGCATCGTCAAGCGGGAGTTGCAGACTCGCTCCCGTTCCAGCGCACCCGCGGGGCTTCCGGTGGAGCTGCCGGAGCACCGGCCCGAGCTGAGACTGCTGATCCGCGGCGCCGAGCTGGCGGACGACGACGAGAAGGCCGCCAACCCGAGGGCCGCTCCCGTCCGTCTGCGGGCGGCCGAGCGGACCAGGGCATCTGAGGATCGGAGGGGCTCATGAGCACGAACGCGGTGGGGAGTCGCCGCCGGCCGACCGCTCTCTGGACCGGGGGGCCGGTCGGCGCGAGTCAGGCGGCGACGGCGGCAGTGCTGCCGGAGCGCGAGGAACGGCACGAACGAGCCGGGCGGGATCGCCGGGTCCACCTCGAAATCGTCAGCACCCGGAGCCAGCGCCGGGCCCGGCCGCGCGCGCTGTACGCGGTGATCGCGGTCTCTGCGCTGCTCGCGATCGTGGTGGTCCAGTTGCTCCTCAGCATCGGGATCTCGCAGGGCGCGTACCAGCTGGGCTCGTTGCAGTCGAAGCAGACGGAGTTGCAACGGTCGTACCAGGCGGCCTCCGAGGACCTCGGCCGGCTCACCTCTCCGCAGAACCTCGCCGCGAACGCGAACACGCTCGGGATGGTCAGCAACAGCAACCCGGCCTATCTCCGGCTGTCGGACGGGGCGGTGCTCGGGGCGCCGCTCGCCGCGACGGGTGCGGCCGGCACGGTCACCGGGGCTCAGGGCAATCTGGTTTCGAACGCGCAGCTGCAGGGCGTTCCGCTGGTGACCGCTCAGGGCCCGCCGCAGAGCGCGACGGCGCAAGCTGGGAATTCCGCAAGCGGGGGTGCGGCGTCCAAGCGGACCGAGACTCCGTCCGTACCGTTGGAAGGAGCGTTGCCGACACCGGTGACGCACTGATGGGGAAGAACGGTAGCCGCGGAATGTCCGACAAGAAGACGCTCCGGCGCCGCACCGCACTCACCGCTGTCGGCGTCGCCGTGTCGGTGATGATCCTTGGCGGCAAGCTGGTGGACATCCAGGTGGTGAACGCCGAGGCGCTGCAGAAGAAGTCGGAGAGCGCCAAGGAGGACTCGACGACGCTGTACGGCGACCGTGGGGACATCGTGGACGACTCCGGCAAGGTCCTGGCCACGACGGTCTACACCTACACGGCTCAGGCCTCCCCGTCGGACGCCGTCGCCAAAGGCCGCGAGCAGATGGTGCAGGCGGCCGCGAAGATCGGCGCGATCACGGGCCAGGGCGGCGACGCGGTCGTCGCCCTGTTCGACGACGCCCTCAAGGGGAACCCGAAGTCGAAGTACGTCCTGATCAAGAGCGGGATGGGCGTCACCACCTTCGACAAGCTCGACAAACTCCCGTATCCGTGGCTCACCTTCACCAAGACGCAGGCCCGCAGCTACCCGAACGGCGCGGTCGCGGGGAATCTGCTCGGCTATGTCTCGCAGAGTGGCAACGGCGGCCTGGAAGCGAGCGAGAATTCCTGCCTCGCCGGGCAGAACGGCGTTCAGACGTACCAGGGCGGCGCCGACGGCGTGGCTATCCCGGGCAGCACCGTGGTGCAGAAGGCCGCCAAAGACGGCGGAACGGTGAAACTCACGATCGACAGCGATCTGGAGTGGTTCGCCGAGCAGACGCTGGCCCAGCAGGTGCGGGCCACCGGCTCGACGTTCGGCTTCGTCACGGTCGCAGAGGCGAAGACCGGCAAGATCAAGGCGATCGCGCAGTATCCGTCGCTGGACCCGAACAACATCTCGGCGACGGACCCGTCGTACTGGAATCTGCTGCCGTTCACCGACCCCTACGAGCCGGGTTCGACGTTCAAGGCGCTGACCGCGGCGATGCTGATCGACCAGGGCAAGGCCAGCCCCACCTCGCAGGTGCTCGCCCCCTACGAATGGAAGTCGGGCAACGGTGCGGACCTGCACGACTCGGGCTACCATGCTCCGCTTCGGCTGACGCTGACCGGCGTGCTCATGATGTCCTCGAACACCGGCATGTCGCAGCTCGGCCGGGCGCTGAGTGACCAGACCCGCTACGACTATCTCAAGAAGTTCGGCATCGGCGAGGACACCGGCCTGCCCTACCCCGGGCAGTCGGACGGCATCCTGCGCCCGGTGGGGGACTGGGACGACCAGACCAAGTACGCCACCATGTTCGGTCAGGGTGTCTCGGCTACGCAGCTGCAGATGGTCGGCGCGTATCAGGCGCTCGCCAACGGTGGCACCCGTATCCCGCTCACGATGGTCGAGAGCTGCACGCAGTCGGACGGCAAAGAGAAGACCCTCCCGAAGCCGCAGCCGGTGCTGGTCGTCTCACCCCAGGCGGCCGCCACGACGCTCGGGATGATGGAGTCGGTGGTCACCAAGGGCGAACTCAAGAAACAGCTCCAGATCCCCGGTTACCGCGTCGCGGCGAAGACGGGAACCGCTCAGCAGCCGGACGGGAAGGGGGGCTACCTGCCCTCGTACTACGTCTCCGTGATGGGCGTCGCGCCGCTGGACGATCCTCAGTACGTGGTTTCGGTCAACCTCGGATACCCGACTACCATTACTTCATCGGCAGCAGCCGCTCCGCTGTTCCACACGATCATGAGCCAGGTGCTGAAGACTTACCGGGTGAAGCCCTCGACGTCGGGCTCGGCCGACTATCCTCCGTATTATTGAAAGTGAGCCCCGTGACCGGACCGGCGCCCTCCACTCTGCGCCCCGAGCATCCCGTCGCCCGCCCGCTCGCCCAGCTGGTCGCGCTGTTCGGGTTGGATGTCCGGGGTGACCTCGACGGCGTCGAGGTGACCGGGGCGGCTCTCGCGAGTTCCGCCGTCGAGCCCGGCGATCTCTACGTCGGCGTCCCCGGCCGGAACGCCCACGGCGCGGCTTACGCCGCCGAGGCCGCCGAGGCCGGCGCTATCGCCGTGCTCACCGACGGGGAAGGCGCGGACCTCGCCGCCGCTGCGGGCCTCCCGATCGTCGTCACCGCCGACCCTCGGGCGGCGCTCGGCGCCGTCGCGGCCTGGATACACCGCACCGAGGACAACGCGGCGACGCTGTTCGGCGTCACCGGCACGAACGGCAAGACGAGCGTCGTCTACCTGCTGTACGCGATCCTGGGCCAGCTCGGAGTCGTCGCTGGACTCACCTCGACGGCCGAGCGCCGGATCGGCAAGCACGCCATCACGAGCACACTCACCACACCCGAGGCCACCGAACTGCACGCCCTGCTCGCCCGGATGCGGGAGGAAGGCGTGCGTGCCGCCGCGATCGAGGTCTCGGCGCAGGCGCTCAGCCGCCACCGCGTCGATGGGATCGAATTCGACGTGGTCGGTTTCACCAACCTCAGCCACGACCACCTCGACGACTACACGGCGATGCCGGACTACTTCGCCGCGAAGCTGGAGCTGTTTCAGCCGGACCGCGCCCGTCGCGGCGTCGTGACGGTGGACTCCGAGTGGGGGCGCACACTCGTCGAGCAGTCGCGCATCCCGGTCACGACGCTCTCGAGCGCGGCGGAAGCGGAGGCCGACTGGACGGTGACCGTCCTCGAGGAGAGCCTGGCCCGCACCGCGTTCGCGCTGGAGGGTCCCGGGGGACGCCGGCTGGAGACGAGCGTTCCTCTCCTCGGCGCCTACAACGCCTCGAACGCGGCGCTCGCGATCGTGATGCTGGTGGAGTCGGGCTACGATCTCGACGCCATCGGCGCTGCGTTCGAGCGCGACGGCGGCATCGACGCCTACATCCCGGGCCGTGCCGAGCGTCTCTCCGGCGACCTCGGTCCCGTTGTGTTCATCGACTACGGCCACACCCCGGACGCCTTCTCCTCGACGCTCGCGGCGCTGCGCCGCGTGAGCGCGGGCAGGATCGTCATGGTCTTCGGCGCCGACGGGGACCGCGACACCACCAAGCGCGCCGATATGGGCGCCATCGCGGCCCGCGGCGCGGACGCCGTGGTGATCACCGACTTCCACCCGCGCTGGGAGGACCCGGCCGCGATCCGCGCCGCCCTTCTCGAGGGCGCGCGGAACGCCGTTCCGGAGCGCGAGCTGTACGAGGTCCCCGACCCGCGCACCGCCTTCCGCACCGCGCTTTCGCTCGCGGGCGAGGGGGACGTGGTGCTGTACGCCGGTCCCGGACACGAGGATTACCAGGAAGCGGCGGGGGAGCGCATCCCCTATTCCGCCCGGGACGATGCCCGTCTCGCGCTGCGAGAGGCCGGGTGGCTGTAGATGATCGCTCTCACTCTGGCCGAGATCGCCGCCGCGACCGGCGGGCGTCTCCTCCTCGGGAGCACGGATGCCACACCGTGTACCGTCGTGGACGGGCTCTCCACCACCGATTCGCGCGAGGTCGTCCCCGGCGCGATCTTCTTCGCGAAGCCCGGCGAGGCGACCGACGGCCACCTGTTCGTGCCGCAGGCCCTCGAGGCCGGCGCCGCGCTCGTCGTGGTGGACCGCGAACTCGACGTCGCCGGGCCCCAGCTGGTGGTGGAGGACACCGTCGTGGCCCTCGGCGATCTCGCGACCGAGGTGATCGCCCGTGTCCGCGCCCTCGGGAACCTCCGGATCGTCGGGATCACCGGCTCGAACGGCAAGACCACGACCAAGAATCTGCTGCGCGCCATCCTGGAACAGAGCGGCCCGACCGTCGCCCCGCGCGCCTCGTTCAACAACGAGGTCGGTGCGCCGGTGACGATGCTCGAGGTCTCCGAGAGGACGCAGTATCTCGTCGCCGAGATGGGCGCGAGCGGCATCGGAGAGATCGCCCGGCTGGTGCGCATGGCGCGGCCCGACATCGGCATCGTGCTCACGGTCGGCCTCGCGCACGCCGGCGAGTTCGGCGGGATCGAGAAGACCCTCGCGGCGAAGACGGAGATGGTCAGCGACCTACTGGACTCGGATGTCGCCGTCCTGAACCGGGACGATCCGCGGGTGGCGTCGATGGCGGACAAGACCGCGGCCCGTGTGCTGTGGTTCGGTCTGGACGACCGCGGCGCGGTGCGGGCCAGCGACATCCGCTCGACCTCGCGCGGCACGTCCTTCGTTCTGCGCTTGCCCGGTGCGGACGGGGGCGGCGCTGTCTCGCGCCCGGTCCGGTTCCGCGTGCTCGGGGAGCATCACGTCATGAACGCGCTGGCGGCGGCGGCGGCGGCCCACACGCTCGGCATCGGCATCGACCGCATCGTGGCAGGGTTGGAGACGGTCCAGCGCGCCGAGCGCTGGCGGATGGAGGTCCTGGGTGGCGCGGGCGGTGTGACCGTGATCAACGACGCCTACAACGCCAGCCCTGATTCGATGTCGGCCGCTCTGAAGACGCTCGCGCAGATCGCCGGGCCGGGGGAGCGGACCATCGCCGTGCTCGGCGAGATGAGCGAGCTTGGCGAACTCTCGGGCGAGGAGCACGACCGCATCGGACTGCTCGCGGTCCGTCTCGGCATCGACCAGCTCATCGTCGTCGGCCCCCCGGCGCGCCGGATGCACATCACGGCGATCAACGAGGGCTCCTGGGATGGCGAGTCGCTCTACTGTGAAAGCCAGGACGCGGCCTACGACCATCTGAAGGACACGCTGCGCGCCGGGGACACCGTGCTCGTCAAATCCTCCAACTCGGCGGGCTTGCGCTTCCTCGGCGACCGACTGGGAGAATTGTTCTCGTGAGAGCCCTGCTGACCTCCGGCGCACTGTCGATGGCGTTCACGCTTTTCCTGACACCGGTCTTCATCCGGCTGTTCCGCCGTCTGCAGTGGGGCCAGTTCATCCGCGACGACGGCCCGCAGAGCCACCACGCCAAGCGCGGCACCGCCACGATGGGCGGCATCGTTGTGATCCTTGGCACGCTCTTCGGCTACTTCGTCGCGCTTCTCCTCACCGGCGACGAGGCGAGCGTGTCGGCGCTGCTCGTCCTCTTCCTCATGGTCGGGCTCGGCTTCGTCGGCTTCGTCGACGACTTCTTGAAGACCCGCCGCGAGCGGAGCCTGGGGCTCACCGGCTGGGCGAAGGTCGCCGGCCAGGTGTTCGTCGCGACCGTGTGGGCGCTCCTGGTGATCATGTTCCCGAACGGGCGTGGTGCCACACCGGCCACGATGAGCGTCTCGTTCATCCGTGACCTGCCTGGTCTTGACTTCGCCAACATCACCCGCTTCGGTGCGATCGGCCTGATCGTCGGCTACGGGCTGTATCTGATCTGGATCAATTTGATCGTCGCTGCCGCCTCGAACGGCGTGAACGTGACCGACGGGCTGGACGGTCTCGCCTCCGGCGCGAGCATCCTCGCCATCGGCGCGTACATCATCATCGGTTTCTGGCAGTCCATCCAGTCCTGCGCGAGCTCGACGCTGAACCCCGAGAATCTGTCCAAGTGCTATGACGTGCGTGATCCGTTCGACCTCGCGGTGGTCGCGACCGCGATCGTCGGCGCGGTCGTCGGCTTCCTGTGGTGGAACACCTCGCCCGCGCAGATCTTCCTCGGGGACACCGGCTCGCTGGCTCTCGGCGGCGCTGTCGCCGCGCTGGCGATCCTGAGCCACACCGAGCTGCTGCTGGTGCTGATCGGCGGCCTGTTCGTCATCGAGGCCGGTTCGGTGATCGTCCAGCGGGCATACTTCAAGCTCACGCACGGCCGGCGCATCTTCCTGATGAGCCCGATCCACCACCACTTCGAGCTGAAGGGCTGGGCCGAGGTCACCGTGGTGGCCCGATTCTGGATCGTGGGCGGACTGCTTGTGGCCGCCGGCGTCGGCACCTTCTACCTCGAATGGCTCGCCACATGACCCCAGCGGAGGAGCGCCTCGCCGCTCTGACCAGCTGGCACGCCGACTGGTCGGGCCTGCGGGTCGCGGTGTACGGGCTCGGAGTGACCGGATTCTCCGTCGCGGACACCCTGGCCGAGCTGGGCGCGTCGGTGCTCGTCGTCGCGTCCCGGGCGGACCCCGAGCGTGCGATGCTCCTGGACGTCATCGGCGCGGAGCTGCTGGAGCAGGCCGATCTGAGCGCACCGCCGGAGAGACTGAGCGCGTTCGGCCCCGAGCTGATCGTGGTCTCCCCGGGCTTCCACGCGGACCACCCGCTGCTGCTCTGGGCGGACCAGCGGGGCGTCCCGGTCTGGGGCGACATCGAACTGGCGTGGCGGCTGCACGACAAGACGGCTCCTCCGGGCAGCGGCAACAGCCCGGCCGACTGGATCTGCGTCACGGGCACCAATGGCAAGACCACGACCGTGCAGCTCACCGCGACCATGCTGCTCGCGGGCGGCTCCCGGGTCGCGCCGTGCGGCAACATCGGCGTCCCCGTGCTCGACGCCATCCGCGATCCGCAGGGCTTCGATGTCCTCGTGGTTGAGCTGTCGAGCTATCAGCTGCACTGGATCAACCGCAACGCCGGGGGCGAGCTCTCGCCGTACGCAGCCGCCTGCCTCAACATCGCGGACGACCACCTCGACTGGCATGGCTCTCTCCAGGCGTATGTCGCCGCGAAGGCGAAGGTCTACGAGAACGCGCAGGTCGCCTGCGTGTACAACCGGGCGGATGAGGCCACCCTGCGGATGGTGGAGGAAGCGGAGGTCGTGGAGGGCGCCCGCGCGATCGGCTTCGGCCTCGATGTGCCCGGCCCGAGCGACTTCGGGATCGTGGACGGCATCCTGTGCGATCGTGCCTTCTTGGACGATCGCCTCCACAGCGCGATCGAGCTCACCACGCTCGAGGAGCTGCGCGAGGCCGGCCTCGCCGCCCCGCACATCGTGGCCAACATTCTGGCCGCGAGCGCGCTCGCCCGCTCCTACGGTGTTGAGCCGTGGGTGGTGCGGGATGTGCTCACCGCCTTCCGCTTGGACGCGCACCGCATCGAGCTGGTGCGCATCGAGGCCGGGGTCAGCTGGGTGGACGATTCGAAAGCCACCAATCCGCACGCCGCGGACGCATCGCTGCGGGCCTACCCGTCGGTGGTCTGGGTGGTCGGCGGGCTGTTCAAGGGCGTGGACCTCGATGGCCTCGTGAAGCGGCACGCCGCGCGCCTTCGAGGTGCTGTGCTCATCGGCGCCGATCGAGACCCGCTGCGCTCCGTATTCCAGCGACACGCGCCCAGGCTCCCCGTGGTCGAGGTGGACGCCGACGAGACTGAGCACGTCATGCCGACGGCGGTCCGGCTGGCCGCTGCTCTCGCCCGAGACGGGGACACGGTCTTGCTCGCACCGGCGGCGGCGTCGATGGATCAGTTCTCCGACTATGCAGAGCGCGGGCGCCTCTTCCAGGCGGCCGTCAACGAATACTTGGGAGGTGAGGCGGATGACGGCAGCTCCGCCTCGCGTCCCAGTTCCGGCGGCTGAACCCGCTTCCCGGCTGTCGGGCATCGCCTCCCGGATTTCCCTGGGACGGTCGGCCTCGAGCGAGTCCGCCGACTATTTCCTGCTGCTCGGCACAACCCTGTTCATGGTGGTGTTCGGCCTGGTCATGGTGCTCTCCTCGTCGGCCGTGGAGTCCCACAACGACACCGACAACTTCTTCTCGCGGTTCTGGTCGCAGGGTGCGTATGCGCTCATCGGGCTCCCGCTCATGTTCCTCGTCTCGCGGCTGCCGGCCCGCTTCTGGCGCAAGACGATCTGGTTCTTCCTGGCCGCGGCCTGCTTCCTGCAGTTTCTCGTCCTCGTGACGCCCCTCGGCGTCGAGATCGGCGGCAACCGCAACTGGCTGCGCATCGGCTCGCAGACCGTGCAGCCTTCGGAGGCGATCAAACTCGCCCTGGTGGTCTGGCTCGGGGTGGTGCTCGCCCGCAAAGCCGATCGGCTGAGCGATTGGCGGCACGTCGCCATCCCGGTCCTCCCCGTCGCGGGCGGTGCGATCGGGCTGGTGGTGCTCGGCGGCGACCTCGGGACGACCATGGTCATGGCCGGGTTCGTGCTCGGGGGCATGTACTTCGCCGGTGTTCGGCTGCGGTACCTGTTCGTGGGGGTGGTGGGGATCGGAATCCTTGCGTTCTTCGTCGCGACCTCCAGCGCTAGCCGCCTCGGGCGCATCGCCGCCCTGTTCGGCGGTTCCAGCGCGGCGAACCCCGACGTCAACTGGCAGATCGACAACGGCTTCTACGCGCTCGCCTCCGGCGGCGTCTTCGGCGTCGGCCTCGGAAACTCGCACTCGAAGTGGTCCTGGCTGCCGGCGGCCGACACCGACTTCATCTTCGCGATCATCGGCGAGGAGCTGGGCCTCATCGGCGCTGTCGTCGTCCTCCTGCTCTTCGTGATGCTGGCCTTCGTGTTCCTGCGCATCATCCAGGCCTCCGCCGAACCGTTCGCTCGGGTGACCACGGCGGCGATCATGGTCTGGCTGATCGGGCAGGCGTTCGTGAACATCGCGGTGGTCCTCGGCGTGATCCCTGTGCTCGGCGTCCCGCTCCCACTGATCTCCGCGGGGGGGGACTGCCATGATCAGTTCTATGATCGCGATCGGAATCGTCCTCTCCTTCGCCCGCCAGAACGCCCGCGACGCCCGCGCCGCGAAGGGCCTGGCCGAGTGACCGCCTACCTGCTGGCCGGCGGCGGCACCGCCGGCCATGTGAACCCCCTGCTCGCCGTCGCCGACCGCCTGCGCCGTGACGACCCCGCCGCCGAGATCCTCGTGCTGGGGACAGCGGAGGGCCTGGAGGCGCGCCTGGTGCCTGCCCGCGGCTATGAGCTGGCGACCATCCCGAGGCTCCCGTTCCCGCGCCGGCCCAACGCCGCCGCGGTGCGCTTCCCGGGCGAGTACCGGCGCTCGGTCCGCGCGGTCGGCGACCTGATCCGCGCGCGCGGAATCGCCGCCGTGGTGGGCTTCGGCGGGTACGCGGCTGCGCCGGCCTACTCTGCCGCGCGCAAAGCGGCCGTGCCGCTCATCCTCCACGAAGCCAACGCCCGGCCCGGTCTCGCCAGCCGCCTGGGCGCCCGCTACACGCCGTGGGTGGGTGTCGCCTTCGAGGGCACGAGGCTTCCGCACGCGCGGTTCGTCGGAATGCCGCTGCGCCCCGAGATCGAGGAGCTCGACCGGGTCGCCGCGCGTCCGGCCGCGCTGGCCCACTTCGGCCTCGCCGCCGACCGGCCGACCCTGCTCGTCACCGGCGGTTCCCTCGGCGCGCGCCGGATCAATCAGACGATCGCCGCGCGGGCCGCCCGGCTGACGGAGGCCGGCTGGCAGGTGCTGCACATTCAGGGCGGGCGCGGGGAACTGAGCGACCCCGGCCTCCCGCACTACCGGCTGCTCGGCTACTGCGACCGGATGGACCTGGCGCTCGCGCTCGCCGATTTCGCTGTCGCGCGGGCGGGCGCCGCGACCCTGTGCGAGTTCGCGGCCCTGGGCATCCCCGCCGTGTACGTGCCGTTTCCGATCGGCAACGGGGAGCAGCGCCACAATGCGGCCGGTGTGGTCGCGGCCGGCGGCGGCATCCTGGTCGACGACGCAGGTTTCCTGCCCGACTGGGTGGATGCGCAGCTGCTCCCGCTGCTGGCCGACCGTGCCCGTGTGGCCGGGATGGCGGAGCGCGCCGCGAGCGTCGGCGTCCGCGACGGCTCCGACCGTGTGGTGTCGCTCATCCGGACCGGGCTCTCGGCGGCTTAGCGTCATAATGGTGGAAGTTCCGTAAACCGAAAGCAGCGCGCGTGACGATCAAACCCGACCTGGCCCTGACCATCCCCGACGAGCTGGGAAAGCTCCACTTCGTCGGCATCGGCGGGTCGGGGATGAGTGGCATCGCCCGGCTGTTCCTCGAGTCCGGGCACACCGTGACCGGTTCCGACGTCCGCCACTCGGCGAATGTGGACGCCCTCCGCGCGCTCGGAGCGAACATCGCGATCGGCCATGACGCGGCGAACGTCGGCGACGCCGACACGCTGGTGGTGACCGGCGCGCTCTGGCTGGACAACCCGGAGTACCGGCTCGCGCTCGAGAAGGGCCTGCCCGTGCTGCACCGCTCGCAGGCGCTCGCGTGGCTCATCGCCCGGAAGCGGCTCGTCGCGGTCGCCGGCGCCCACGGCAAGACGACGTCGACCGGGATGATCGTCACCGGCTTGCTCGGACTCGGCGAAGACCCGAGCTTCGTCAACGGCGGCGTCATCGCCTCGCTCGGCACGAGCTCCCGGGCCGGCAGCGGTGAGCTGTTCGTGGTCGAGGCGGATGAGTCGGACGGTTCTTTCCTGCTGTACGACACGGCCGTCGCCCTCATCACCAACGTCGACCCCGACCACCTCGATCACTACGGCTCGCTGGAGGCGTTCGAGGACGCGTTCGTCGCCTTCGCCGAGGAGTCCGCCGAGTTCGTCGTCCTCTCCTCCGACGACCCCGGCGCGCAGCATGTCACCCGCCGGCTGCGCGAGGCCGCGCCCGGCAAGCGCGTGCTGACCTTCGGCGAGGCGGAGGACGCGGACATCCGCGTGGACACGATCGTCACGGACGGTCCGGTCGCCTTCACCCTGAGCCAGGGCGGCGACGTGTACTCCGCCCGCCTCCGTGTGCCCGGCCGGCACAACGCGATCAACGCGGCCGGCGCTTTCGCTGTGCTGACCGGTCTCGGCTTCGAGCCGGCCGCCTCTCTCGCGGAGATCGCCGAGTTCGGGGGAACGGAGCGCCGCTTCGAGCTCCACGGAACGGTCGCGGGCGTCAGCGTCTACGACGACTACGCCCACCACCCCACCGAGGTTGCCGCCGCGCTCTCCGCCGCCCGAACGGTGGTCGGCGACGGCCGCATCATCGCGGTCCACCAGCCGCATCTGTACAGCCGCACCCGTCTGTTCGCGAAAGAGTTCGCGGAGACGCTGGAGGCCTATGCGGACGAGACCGTCGTGCTGGATGTCTACGGCGCGCGCGAGGACCCCGAACCCGGTGTGACCGGCGCGCTCGTCGCGGACCGGTTCGCCCACCCGGAGCGTGTCGCGTTCATCGCGGACTGGCAGGCCGCGGCCGATCACACGGCCGAGATCGCCCGCGAAGGCGATTTCGTGATCACACTCGGCTGCGGCGATGTCTACCGCATCGTTCCGCAGCTGCTCGACTCGCTCCGTCGCGTGCGGGAGTAGCCGGTGAAGCGCCCGCAAGGATTCGACCGGACGGCCGCCGCGTCGTCTGCGGCCGTGCCGCGGGCGGAGGAAACGGCCACGCTGGGGACGGAGCCGGAACCGGTCGCACCGGCGCAGGAGTGCCGCGCGCCGCGCGCGGCCCCCGAGGCTTTCCCCGCCGGGGCATCGCCCTACGACCGCCTCCCCAGCAATCGCGAGATCGGCAAGGCCCTCCGGGCTGCGCGCAAGGAGCGTCGGCGCCTCGAGCGCGCGGAGGTCCGGCGTTTCACCAGACGCTCGCGCCGCCGCAAGCAGGTCTGGACGGTCGCGGGCGCCGTCGTCGGGGCGCTCGTGCTCGGTGTGGTGCTGGTCGGCTTCTCCCCGCTGCTCGCGTTGAAGAACATCGAGGTCACCGACACGGAACGCCTCGACCCCAAGGTCATCCGGCAGAAGCTCGATGATCAGCTCGGGCGGCCTCTCCCGCTGCTCGACCAGACGGCGATCTCAAGGGATCTGGCCGCCTTCCCGCTCATCCGCAGCTACAGTCTCGAGAGCCGCCCGCCCGACACGATCGTCGTGCGCGTGGTGGAGCGCCAGCCGATCGGAGCGATCCAGCAAGGCTCCGCTTTCACACTGGTGGATGCCGCCAAAGTGCCGATCTCCTCCACTCAGACGCGTCCGGAGGGCATGCCGCTCATCGCCGCCAGCGGCCCCGCCGCCGACGCGAACGCGGACTCGGGCTTCGCCGCCGCTGCGGGTGCGCTGTCGGCGCTGCCCGCGGATGTGCGTGCGCAGGTGGACACGATCACCGCGAAGACCAAGGACGATGTCTCGTTCACGCTGCGCGGCAGCGGTGCGACGGTGGTGTGGGGGAGCGCGGACGACTCCGCGCTGAAGGCTGCCGATCTCGCCGCCCTTCTGAAGAGCGTCCCGGGGAACAGCCGCTACGACGTCTCCTCCCCGCACAGCGTGACCACGGGCTGAGCGCGATGACGACGGGATGCGCCGGGAGTTTCCCGACACGCCTTGTGGCTGCCGGGGCGGGCGGCTCCGCGCCTCTACCGTCGAAAGAGAAAATTGCATACTCAGCATAACTTTAAACCTCGACTTGAGGTTGAAGGTTCCCGTGGAGGCCGGACGTGACAGCAAACCAGAACTACCTCGCCGTGATCAAGGTCGTCGGCATCGGCGGAGGCGGCGTCAACGCCGTCAACCGCATGATCGAGCTCGGCCTGCGCGGTGTCGAGTTCATCGCCATCAACACGGACGCCCAGGCGCTGCTCATGAGCGACGCCGATGTGAAGCTCGACGTGGGCCGTGAGATCACCCGAGGCCTGGGAGCCGGCGCCGACCCCGAGGTCGGCCGCCGCGCCGCCGAAGACCATGCGGAGGAGATCGAGGAAGCGCTCGCCGGCGCGGATATGGTCTTCGTGACCGCGGGCGAGGGTGGCGGCACCGGCACCGGGGGCGCTCCCGTGGTCGCGCGGATCGCGAAGTCGATCGGCGCGCTCACTATCGGCGTCGTCACCAAGCCGTTCTCCTTCGAGGGCAAACGCCGTTCGCAGCAGGCCGACTCCGGTGTCCAGCGCTTGAAGGAAGAGGTCGACACCCTCATCGTCGTGCCGAACGACCGGCTGCTGGAGATCAGCGACCGTGGCATCAGTATGCTCGAGGCGTTCTCCACCGCCGACCAGGTGCTCCTCGCCGGTGTGCAGGGCATCACCGACCTCATCACCACCCCCGGTCTCATCAACCTCGATTTCGCGGACGTCAAATCCGTCATGCAGGGCGCGGGCTCCGCGCTCATGGGCATCGGCTCCTCGCGCGGCGCGGACCGGGCGATCAAGGCGGCCGAGCTGGCCGTCGCCTCGCCGCTGCTGGAAGCGTCCATCGACGGCGCCCACGGTGTGCTGCTCTCCATCCAGGGGGGCTCGAACCTGGGCATCTTCGAGATCAACGATGCGGCGCGGCTCGTCCAGGAGGCGGTGCATCCGGAGGCGAACATCATCTTCGGCGCGGTCATCGACGACACCCTCGGCGACGAGGTGCGCGTCACCGTGATCGCCGCGGGCTTCGACGGTGGCGAGCCGAGCGCGAAACCGGCGATCGACTCGCGTCGCTCCAGCTTCGTGGAGGCCGGTGGCGAGGACGCGGCCGCCCGTGCGGCCCAGGCGGCCGTGACCGGTGAGCCCGACGTTCCCTCGGCCGAGGCGTGGCACGCGACTGGCGAGACCCCCGTGACCGAGACGGCCCAGAAAGACCCGGCGTTCGACGACGAGAATGACGACCTCGACATCCCCGACTTCCTCAAGTAGTCCGCTCGCGCAACGGCTGGCCGCGGTCAGGGAGAGCGTCGCCGTCGCCGCCCGGGCCGCTGGCCGCTCGCCCGGCGAACTGACGACGATCGTGGTGACGAAGTTCCACCCGGCGTCCCTCGTCCGCGAGCTGGTTTCGCTCGGAGTGCGGGATGTGGGGGAGAACCGGCACCAGGAAGCGCAGGAGAAGGCGGCCGGGCTCGCGGATCTGGAACTCACCTGGCATTTCGTCGGGCAGTTGCAGAGCAAGAAGGCGCGCCAGGCCCGGCGGTACGCCGGCGTCGTCCACTCGATCGACCGCCTCTCGCTGGTGGATGCGCTCCGGAGCGACGACGGAACCGTCCTCGACGCCTTCGTCCAGCTCAACCTGACGGACGACCCCGCCCGCGGCGGTGTGGCTGATCGCGACCTGGAGCCGCTGGTCGACCACGTCCTCGCCACACCCGGTCTGCGCCTCCTCGGCGTGATGGCCGTCGCCCCGCTGGAGGAGGAGCCGGCCCGCGCCTTCGAGCGTGTCCGGGCCGCGAGCGAACGGGTGCGCGCACTCGCTCCGGAGGCGGTAGCCATCTCCGCCGGGATGTCCCAGGACTACCGGGAGGCCATCGCCGCCGGCGCGACACACCTTCGGATCGGCACGGCCATTACCGGGAATCGGCCGCTCGTTCGTTAATCTCGGAAGCAAGAAGATTTCGCGTGCGGCGCCGCCGGGCGCCCCGGCCTACACGGAGGAAGCGATGGCCAACCCGCTGAAGAAGACGATGGTCTATCTGGGCCTCGCCGACGAGGAGCTGGAGTTCGAGGAGGAACAGACGCAGCATCACCCCCGCCGCGAAGCCGCCGCTCCCGCGCCGGTCCAGCCTGTCCCGCACCCCGCTGCGGTCGCCCCCGTGCCCAACCGCGCGCCGGTGACTCCGCTGCGCAAATCGTCCACCGCACGGAATACTCCGGTACAGGAAATGAATGAGATTCTCACGGTCCACCCCCGCCAGTACCGCGACGCCCAGGCGATCGCAGAGTCGTTCCGCGAGGGCATCCCGGTCATCATCAACCTCTCGCAGATGAGCGAGGGCGACGCGCGCCGTCTCATCGACTTCGCCAGCGGTCTCTCGCAGGGTCTGTACGGCAAGATCGAACGGGTCACTCCCAAAGTCTTCCTGCTGTCTCCGTCGCACATCGTCGTCTCCGGCGAGCACGGGGGCCAGGAGGCCGAGGTCGACGCCTCCTTCTTCGCGCAGGCCTGAACCGCCGCACCCACCTCGCAGAAGGGCGCACTGTCCGTCGGGAGAATGCGCCCTTCTGCGTGCTCTGTCGTCCATACTGGAAGCGTGCTAGTCGTCTCGGTCATCGCGAACGTCCTCTACTACGTCCTGCTGATCTATTTCTTCGTGCTCTGGGCCCGCTTCGTGCTGGATCTGGTGCGCACTTTCGCGCGCCAGTGGCGGCCGCGCGGTTTCGGGCTCGTCCTCGCTGAGTCGGCCTATGTGGCGACCGACCCGCCTATCCGCTTCTTCCGCCGCGTCATCCCGCCGCTGTCGATGGGGCCGGTCGCGCTCGACTTCGGCTGGAGCCTCACGATGCTCGTCGTCATCATCGGTTTGTACGTCACCGTGAGCTTCACCTGACGCTCGCCGCCGCCCGGCGCCAGCGCCGGTGCGGCGACGTCCACTCTGCCGCGCCCGGGCGCGGCGGAGTGGGCACCGCTGGCGCACTTTGCTAGCGTTGGCTAAGCACTCATTGTTCGTCTCTTTTTAAGATCTAAGGTGGCTAGTCATGGCGCTGACTCCGGAAGACGTTGTCAACAAGCGGTTCCAACCGACGAAGTTCCGCGAGGGCTACGACCAGGACGAGGTCGACGATTTCCTTGACGAGGTCGTCGTCGAACTGCGTCGGCTGACCCAGGAGAACGAAGAGCTGAAGCAGCGTCTCGTGGCGTCCGACTCGCGCATCGCCGAGCTCCAGCGCAATGCCGGCGTTTCCGGCCCGGTCGCCGCTTCTCTGAGTGCCGGCGATGGCGAGTTCCAACGCCTGCAGCGTGAGAACGAGGAGCTTCAGCAGCGCCTCGCCATCGCCCAGCGCGAGACCGCCGAGGCTCGCCAGCAGGCCGCCGCCGCTCCGCTGGCCGCTGCCGGTTTCGCTGCGGGCGCTGCCACGGACGCGAACGACCCCAACGCCACCAACAACCTCCTGCAGCTCGCGCGCCGTCTCCACGAGGAGCATGTCCGCGAGGGCGTCGAGAAGCGTGACGCGCTCATCGCCGAGGGACACGCGACCGCCGCCCGCATCGTCGCCGAGGCGGAGTCGAAGCAGCGCGCGCAGATCACCTCCCTCGAACAGGAGCGCGTCGGCCTCGAGCGCCGCATCGAGGAACTGCGTGGTTTCGAGCGCGACTACCGTTCGGGCCTGAAGAGCTACATCGAGAACCAGCTCCGCGACCTCGACAGCCAGCAGGTCGGCGGGTCCGGTTCCTCGAACCGCGTCTCCGGCGTCCCCGCTCCGGTGCCCGCGAGCCATGGCGACCTCTCGAACGGCTCGGACCAGGGCGCCCAGCCTCCGGTCTTCCCCGGCTTTGGAGGCTAGTCCATCTCGGACCAAGGTCAGCGTCGGGGCCTTGGCCATCCTGGCCGCGGTCGCGCTCTGCGTGTACCTCATGGACCAGATCGCCAAGGCGCTGGTCGTCTCGAACCTCTCCGAGGGTCAGCAGGTCGCTGTTCTGGGACAGCTCCTTCAGTTCCACTTCGTCAAGAACCCGGGCGCCGCGTTCTCGATCGGCAGCGGCTCCACGTGGATCTTCTCTCTCGTGGGCGTCGGCGTGCTCGGCTTCGTCATCTGGTACGCGCGGCGCATCCGCTCGACAGCCTGGGCCGTCTTGTTCGGCCTCCTCCTTGGCGGACTGCTCGGAAACCTCACCGACCGGCTTTTCCGGGAGCCGGGGTTCGGGGTCGGACACGTGATCGACTTCTTGCAGATCCCTCTGCTGCCGGCCATCTTCAACCTCGCGGATGTCGCGATCGTCGTCAGCATGGGGATATTCCTCGTCCTGACCCTGCGCGGGATCGGCCTCGACGGCCGCCGGCAGCGGGACGAGGGCGCCGATGCCAGTAGCGCTGTGTCCGCCGGTGACGAGTCCCCCGCGGACAAGCCGGAGAACCCGTCTGCCTGATGGAGTCCCGCAGCTTCCCCATCCCAGACGGTCTGGGCGGCGTGCGCGTCGACGCCGGCCTCGCCAAGCTCCTCGGCTTCTCGCGCAGTTTCGCCGCGGAGGTCGCCGAGTCTGGCGGCGTGACCGTGGACGGCCGCGAGGCCGGCAAATCCGACCGCCTCATCGCCGGCTCCTGGCTCGATGTGACCTGGCAGCCACGCGAGGAGCCGCGAATCGTGCCGATCGCTGTGCCCGAGCTGACCATCGTTCACGATGACGACCACATCGTCGTCATCGACAAGCCGGCCGGTGTGGCCGCGCACCCTTCGGTCGGCTGGGACGGGCCCACCGTGCTCGGTGCCCTGGCCGCCGCCGGGTTCCGTATCTCGACCTCGGGGGCCGCCGAGCGCGCGGGGATTGTACACCGGCTGGATGCGGGCACGAGCGGTCTCATGGTCGTCGCCAAGTCCGAGCGCGCCTACACCGTGCTGAAGCGGGCTTTCCACGATCGGACAGTTGAGAAGATCTATCACGCGGTGGTGCAGGGGCATCCGGACCCGCTGACCGGGACGATCGACGCGCCGATCGGCCGGCATCCGAAGTCCGATTGGAGATTCGCGGTCGTCGCCGGCGGCAAGCCCTCTGTGACCCACTACGAGACCATCGAGGCGTTCCCGGCGGCGAGCCTGCTCGAGATCCACCTGGAGACGGGCCGGACGCACCAGATCCGCGTCCACCTCTCCGCGCAGCGCCACCCCTGTGTCGGCGACGCGATGTACGGCGCCGACCCCACCCTCTCGGCCCGGCTCGGCCTGACCCGTCAGTGGCTCCACGCGGTCCAGCTCGCGTTCGCCCACCCGGCGACGGGGGAGTGGGTCAGCTTCGCCACCACCTACCCCGCCGACTTCCGGAACGCCCTCGACATCCTCCGCGGCCCCTGACCCCGGCCCCCTCTCCCGCTTCCGCCCGCGCGAAACGGCGGAGTTCTGCTCCCAGCTCGCTCCGGACTCCTCCGTTCCCTGTCTCTCCCCGGCGTGTCGTCCGCCGGCTCCTCCCTTTTCGTCGCGAGCCGGACCGGCAGAGAGGGGAGGAGCCTGTCGTCTGGCGCGGAATCCCTCCGGGTGGTGTGGGGGACAGACGGCCGTCGGTGCGGAGCCCTAGGCTGGGAGACGAAATGGCCGACTCCTTCGTTCACCTCCACGTCCACAGCGAGTACTCGATGCTCGATGGCGCGGCTCGCGTCAAACCGCTCATCGACGCCGCGGTGGAGCAGAGGATGCCCGCCGTCGCGGTCACCGACCACGGCAACATGTTCGGCGCGTTCGACTTCTGGCGCACCGCCACCGACGCCGGGATCAAACCGATCATCGGCACCGAGGCGTACCTCACGCCGGGCACACACCGCACCGACAAGACCCGGATTCGCTGGGGGGACGGCGGCGGGGACGATGTCTCCGGCTCCGGTGCCTACACGCATATGACCCTGCTCGCTGCGACGACCGAGGGGATGCACAACCTCTTCCGGATGTCCTCGCTGGCCTCCATCGAGGGCTACTACTTCAAGCCGCGGATGGACCGCGAGCTGCTCAGCCAGTACGCCAAGGGCATCATCGCGACGACGGGCTGCCCCTCCGGAGAGGTCCAGACCCGCCTCCGGCTCGGCCAGTACGAGGAGGCCAAGAAAGCCGCCGCCGAGTTCCGCGACATCTTCGGCAAGGAGAACTTCTACGCCGAGATCATGGATCACGGTCTCGGCATCGAGCGCCGGATCATGGCCGACCTCATCCGGCTGGCGAAGGAGCTCGGCCTCCCGCTGGTGGCCACCAACGACCTCCACTACACGCACGCCGCCGACGCGAAGAGTCACGCGGTGCTGCTCTGCGTCCAGTCCGGCTCGACCCTCGACGACCCCAATCGGTTCAAATTCGACGCGGACGAGTTCTACCTGAAGTCGTCCGAGCAGATGCGGCAGCTCTTCCGCGATCACCCGGACGCCTGCGACAACACGCTCGCGATCGCCGAGCGGGTGGATGTGCGGTTCGACACCGCCGCCAACTACATGCCGCGCTTCCCGGTCCCGGCCGGTGAGACCGAGCAGACCTGGTTCGTCAAGGAGGTCGAGCGGGGTCTGGCCGAGCGTTACCCGAACGGTGTCACCCCGGCGGTGCGCAAACAGGCCGACTACGAGATCGGCGTCATCTCGCAGATGGGCTTCCCCGGCTACTTCCTCGTCGTCGCCGACTTCATCAACTGGTCGAAGGACAACGGCATCCGGGTGGGCCCCGGCCGCGGTTCCGGCGCGGGCTCGATGGCGGCCTACGCGATGCGGATCACCGACCTCGACCCGTTGCAGCACGGCCTCATCTTCGAGCGCTTCCTCAACCCCGACCGCGTCTCCATGCCCGACTTCGACGTCGACTTCGACGACCGTCGCCGTGGCGAGGTCATCAAGTACGTGACCGACAAGTACGGCGAGGAGCGTGTCGCCCAGATCGTCACGTACGGCACCATCAAGGCCAAGCAGGCCCTCAAGGACTCCTCGCGCGTGCTCGGGTTCCCGTTCGGGATGGGCGAGAAGCTGACGAAGGCGATGCCGCCGCCCGTCATGGGCAAGGACATCCCGCTCACCGGGATCTTCGACAAACAGCACCCGCGCTACAAGGAGGCCCTGGACATCCGCGCCGTCGTGGAGTCCGATCCCGAGGCCAAGACCGTGTTCGACACAGCGCTCGGCTTGGAGAACCTGAAACGGCAGTGGGGCGTCCACGCGGCCGGCGTGATCATGTCCTCGGACCCGCTCATCGACGTCATCCCGATCATGAAGCGGGAGCAGGACGGCCAGATCGTCACACAGTTCGACTACCCGGCCTGCGAGTCCCTCGGCCTGATCAAGATGGACTTCCTGGGCCTCAGGAACCTGACGATCATCAACGACGCGCTCGACAACATCGAGGCGAACCGCCGCGAGAAGCTCGTGCTGGAAAACCTGGAGCTGGACGACCGCGCCGCCTACGAATTGCTCTCCCGCGGTGACACGCTCGGCGTGTTCCAGCTCGACGGCGGACCGATGCGCTCGCTGCTGCGCCTGATGAAACCGGACAACTTCGAGGACATCTCGGCCCTCATCGCGCTGTATCGGCCCGGCCCCATGGGCGCGAACTCGCACACCAACTATGCGCTGCGGAAGAACGGGCAGCAGGAGATCACGCCCATCCATCCCGAGCTCGCGCAACCGCTGGAGGACATCCTCTCCACCAGCTACGGCCTGATCATCTACCAGGAGCAGGTCATGGCCATCGCGCAGAAGGTCGCGGGCTTCTCGCTCGGGCAGGCCGACATTCTGCGCCGTGCGATGGGCAAGAAGAAGAAATCGGAACTGGACAAGCAGTTCGAGGGCTTCTCACAGGGCATGGTCGAGAACGGGTACTCGATGGAGGCCGTGAACAAGCTCTGGGAGATCCTGCTCCCGTTCTCCGACTACGCGTTCAACAAGGCGCACTCGGCTGCCTACGGGGTCATCTCGTATTGGACCGCCTATCTCAAGGCCCACTATCCGGCCGAGTACATGGCGGCGCTTCTCACGAGCGTCGGCGACTCCAAGGACAAGATGGCGCTGTACCTCAACGAGTGCCGTCGCATGGGCATCAAGGTGCTCCCGCCCGACGTCAACGAGTCCAGCCTGTATTTCGCGGCCGTCGGCGAGGACATCCGCTTCGGGATGGGCGCTGTGCGCAACGTCGGCGCCAACGTGGTCGAGGGCGTCCGGGAGGCGCGGGAGTCGAGCGGCCGGTTCGAGTCGTTCCACGACTTCCTCGGCAAAGTGCCCGTTCACGCCGCCAACAAGCGCACTGTCGAATCGCTCATCAAGGCCGGCGCTTTCGACTCGCTGGGCTACACCCGCCGGGCGCTGGTGGAGGTCCACGAGGATGCGGTGGAGTCTGCGGTCAAGATCAAGCGCAGCGAAGCCAATGGCGATATCGGGTTCGATTTCGATAGTCTGTGGGGGGACGACGAGCAGAACCGGTCGCAGCACCACATCCCCGAGCGCCCGGAGTGGGTCAAGCGCGACAAGCTCGCGTTCGAGCGCGAGATGCTCGGCCTGTACGTCTCCGACCACCCTCTTGCGGGGCTGGAACTGCACTTGGCGAAGCTCGCGAGCACGTCGATCGCCGACCTCGTCGCCTCGGAGACTGTTCAGGACGGCGAGACCGTCGTCATCGCGGGTCTCGTGACCAGCGTCCAGCACCGTGTCGCGAAAGCCTCCGGCAATCAGTACGGGATGATCCAGGTCGAGGATTTCGGCGGTGAGATGACCGCCATGTTCATGGGCAAGGCGTATCAGGAGTTCTCGGGTCTGCTGCAGGGCGACTCGATCGTCGTCGTGCGCGGTCGCGTGAGCCTGCGCGACGACGGTATGAACCTGCACGCGTTCAGCCTGATGGTCCCGGACCTCGGCCAGGCCGACGACGTCGGGACCGTGACGATCACCATGCCGGACCACCGGGCGACCACCGACACGGTCACTGAGCTCGCGTCCGTCTTGACCCGCCACCCGGGTGAGAGCGAGGTGCGGCTGCGACTCGTGAAAGGCTCGGTCGCTCGCGTGTTCGAGGTGCCGAAGCCGGTGAAAGTGTCGCCCGACCTCTACGGGGAGCTCAAAGGGCTGCTGGGCCCGAATTGCCTGGTGTGAGCGGCGCTGGTGTGGGTGGGGCTGTCACCCCAGCGCCGTCGGCCGATGGTAGCCGCGCTCGTGGTACAGCAGGGGCGCGTCCTCGTCGCCCAGCTCGCCGCCCTCGATCTGCACCACGACGACGGCGCTGTTGTGTACCGGGAAGCGGTCGACGATCCGCGCGACCATCCACGCCGTCACGTCTGCGATCACCGGCAGCCCGTGCGGCCCGCGTCGCCAGTGGTCGCCGAGGAAGCGGCGGGTGTTGTCGGCCGACAGGATCTCAGCGACGCCTTTGTTGCGCTCGCCGAGCATGTGGAGGATGACACGCTCGCTCTCCGCGATGGCCGGCCAGCTGGAGGCGGAGAGCGCCATGTTGAAGGTCGCCAGAGGCGGGACGGACGCGAGCGACGCCAGTGAGGTCGCGGTGAAGCCGACAGGTTCGCCCTCGGCGTTCTGCGCGGTGACGATGCACACCCCGGCCGCGTGCCGCCGGAAGGCGAGGCGGAAGGCGGCCAGGTCGGGCGTCGGGTCGCTGGGGCGGGCGGGTTCGCTGTTCA
The DNA here is from genome assembly GCF_000470775.1 of Leifsonia xyli subsp. cynodontis DSM 46306. Classification (NCBI taxonomy): domain Bacteria; kingdom Bacillati; phylum Actinomycetota; class Actinomycetes; order Micrococcales; family Microbacteriaceae; genus Leifsonia; species Leifsonia xyli. The sequence goes on along the minus strand of NC_022438.1, from coordinate 1,546,779 downwards.
TACTCTGCTGTCGAGAACCGTTCGGCTGGGGCTGTTCCGGGATGGGGCTAGGCTGATCGGGCCATGATGCAGACCATTGACCTTCGCGGAGTCCAGCCTACTCGCACCGCCTTCGAGCGCCTCGTTCCCCGTCCGGTGGTGGATGTGCAGGCTGCCATGGCGGTCGCCGCCGACCTCATCGCCGATGTGCGCGAGCGTGGCGCGGCGGCCCTGCGGGAACAGGCCGGGCGCTTCGACGGCGGAGCGCCCGCGTCCGTGCGGGTTCCGGCCGCGGAGATCGCGGCCGCGGTGGACGCCCTTCCCGGCGAGGTGCGGGAGGCGCTCGAGGAGGCGATCGCCCGCGTGCGCGAGGCGACCGCCGTCCAGGTCCCGTCTGCGGCCGTGACCCGTATCGGACCCGGTGCGGTCATCGAGCAGCGCTGGCAGCCGGTGGAGCGCGCCGGTCTCTACGTCCCGGGCGGCAAGGCGGTGTACCCGTCGAGCGTCGTCATGAACGCGGTTCCAGCGCAGGTCGCCGGGGTCGCCTCCATCGCACTCGCCAGCCCGCCGCAGCGTGAGTTCGGCGGTGCGGTCCACCCGACCATCCTCGGAGCGGCCGGCCTGCTCGGCATCGACGAGGTCTACGCGATGGGCGGCGCCGGAGCGATCGGTGCGCTGGCCTGGGGTGTGGGAGAGCTCGGGCTCGACCCGGTGCGGGTGATCACCGGGCCGGGCAACATCTATGTCGCCGCCGCCAAGCGCATCGTGCGGGGGCAGACCGGCATCGACTCAGAGGCCGGCACGACCGAGATCCTCGTGATCGCCGACGACACGGCCGACCCGCGCTATGTCGCCGCCGATCTGATCAGCCAGGCGGAGCACGACGAGGCCGCCGCTTCCCTGCTCGTCACCGACAGCCCGGCCTTCGCGGGCCGCGTCGCGGCCGAACTCGGGACGCTCGTCGCCTCGACCCGCCACGCCGAGCGTGTGCGCGCTGCGCTCGGCGGTCAGCAGTCCGCCGTCGTGCTCGTGGACGATCTGGACGCTGCGGCCGCGTTCAGCAACGCCTACGGTCCCGAACACCTTGAGCTTCAGACGGTCGATGTGGAGGCGCTTCTCGCCCGCATCCAGAACGCCGGCGCCATCTTCGTGGGACCGCACGCGCCCGTCAGCCTCGGCGACTATCTCGCCGGCTCCAACCATGTCCTGCCGACCGGTGGCCAGGCCCGCTTCTCGCCGGGCCTCGGCGCGTACTCCTTCCTGCGCCCGCAGCAGGTGATCCGCTACGACCGGGAAGCGCTTCGCGCGGTCGCCGGCCGGATCGTCGCGCTGTCCGGCGCGGAAGACCTGCCCGCGCACGGCGAGGCGGTGACCCTCCGCTTGTGAGGAGCGGGCCTGACCAGGCCCCGGCGTCCCGATCGCCGCTAGAATTCTCGGTATGTTCTGCCCTTTCTGCCGCTATCCGGATTCCCGTGTCATCGACTCCCGCACGAGCGACGACGGTCTCTCCATCCGGCGGCGGCGGCAGTGCCCCGAGTGCGGCCGCCGTTTCTCCACGACGGAGACCGCCAGCCTCAGCGTCATCAAGCGCAGCGGTGTCGTCGAGCCGTTCAGCCGGGAGAAGATCGTGCTCGGCGTCCGGAAGGCGTGCCAGGGCCGGCCGGTGACCGATTCCGATCTCGCCGTCCTCGCCCAGAAGGTCGAAGAGACCATCCGCTCCACCGGGGCCTCCCAGATCGAGGCCAATGACATCGGCCTGGCCATCCTGCCCGAGCTGCGCGAACTGGACGAGGTCGCCTACCTCCGCTTCGCGAGCGTCTATCAGGCGTTCGACTCGCTGGAGGATTTCGAGTCGGCCATCCAACAATTGCGCATCGAGCATCGCGGCGAGCCGGCGGACGTCCAGGTCTGAGGTCAGCCGGGTATTCTCGTACCGGCATGTATCGCACACTTTTCTCCCTCGTCCTGTCCCGGCTCGATCCTGAGCGGGCGCACCGCCTCGCGTTCGCGGCGATCCGCGCCTTGCCCGTGATCGGTCTCGGCGCTCTCCTGCGCCGCTTCACCGCCCCCGACCCCTCGCTGGCGGTGGAGGCGCTCGGCCTCCGGTTCGATTCGCCGTTCGGCATGGCCGCGGGCTTCGACAAGGACGGCGAGGGCGTCATCGGCCTCGGCGATCTGGGATTCGGCCATGTGGAGGTCGGCACGGTCACGGCGCGCCCGCAGCCGGGGAACGACAGGCCTCGGCTGTTCCGCCTCCTTCCGGATCGCGCGGTGATCAACCGGATGGGCTTCAACAACCACGGCGCGGGAGCGGCGGCGAACCGCCTTCTGCGGGTGCGCCGAGCCTGCCGCCGGCCGGTGCTCGGCGTCAACATTGGCAAGAGCCGCGTCGTCGCCGTCGAGGATGCCACGGCCGACTACCTCGTCAGTGCCCGCGCCCTCGCTCCGGTCGCCGACTACCTCGTCGTGAACGTCAGCTCGCCGAACACGCCCGGCCTGCGCGGCCTCCAGGAGCGGGAGCTGCTCGCACCCCTGCTGACCGCTGTGAAGGCGGCGGCGGGGGAGAAGCCGCTCCTGGTCAAGATCGCTCCCGATCTCACCGACGAGCAGATCGTCGCGATCGCGAGACTCGTCGTCGAACTCGGTCTCGCGGGCATCATCGCCACCAACACGACCATCGCGCGGGACAGCCTCATCTCCGGCCCGGCCGTGGTCGAGGCCGCTGGTGCGGGCGGGCTCTCGGGCGCGCCGCTCGCGGCCCGGTCCCTGGAGGTGCTGACGCTCATCCGTGCCAACGTCCCGCCCAGCCTGTGCGTGATCTCCGTCGGCGGCGTCGAGACGGCCGAGGACGTGCAGCGGCGACTGGATGCCGGAGCGACCCTCGTGCAGGGCTACACGGCCTTCCTCTACCGCGGACCGCTGTGGGCGCGGCAGATCAACCGGGGGCTGTCGGCGCTTCGCGTTCGCTGAGCACGGCGTCGGAAAGGTAGGAGTCCCGGAACGACACGCCGGGCGATGGCGGGAAACGGAGGAGTTCTCCGCGATCGGGGGTGGGGTCTCCTCCGTTTTCGATGCGGGGTGGGGGAGGGTGTGGGGCGGTTAGGGCTCGGGGGTACCCTGGTGGAAGCGGAGGCGCCAGCGTCCGGCGGAGCGCAGCCACAGCGAGCTGCGCAGGGTGCCGCCGCGCGTGTCCGTCGTCCGCAGCGTGAGCAGGATGGCGTCCTCGCCGATCCTCTCGGCGCCCAGAACGGTGAGCTCGGCCGCGGGGGCGTCCTCGTCGGCCAGGGACTCCAGCAGCGCGTCGCGGCCCCAGAGCCGCCCTGACCGGCCGATCTCCTCGAATCCGGGATGCAGCAGCGCGGCGACTCGCGAGGAATCGGCGCGCACGGCCGGCTCCAGCAGCTCGCGCTCCAGCCGCTCCACTGTCTGCTCGTCGGTCTCCTCGGCCGGCAGGCCGTCGAAGAGATCGAACTCCAGCGCGGCGTCGGCGGCGGGTTCGCCTGTGCCCGGCGCCCGCCCCGGCCAGCCCGGACCGATCGGGACGGTGTCGCCCTTCTGGTAGGCCGTGGCGGCCGCCCGCGCCCGCGCATCGGCGGCCTCGTTGAGGTCGTGGCCGGCGTGGCCCTTCACCCACTCGAACGTGTAGCTCCGGCCCTGCAAGCCGCGGTCCAGCCGTTCCAGGAGTTCGCGGTTGAGCACGGGGGAGCCGTCAGACTTGCGCCATCCCTTGCGCTTCCAGCCCGGCATCCACTTGGCCACCGAGTTGATGACGTATTGGCTGTCGCACAGGATGCGGAGGTCGTCGTCCAGGTGCGCGGTCGACTCCAGGAGGTCGATGACGGCCATAAGCTCACCCATATTGTTGGTGCCGTGCGGCCAGCCGCCCGCCGACCAGCGCTCGTCGTCCACATACCAGGCCCAGCCCGAGGGGCCGGGGTTGCCGAGGGCGGAGCCGTCCGCCGCTGCCACGATCGTCACGTCAGCCGGGGTACCGTCCGCGCTTGACCTGCGGCTTCGGCAGACGCATGGCCCGCAGCTGGAACGCCCGCATGGCGGCGTACCAGCGCAGGCCCCGCTCGACTTTCGACTCGCCGAACTTGCAGCCGACGCGTCGCCGGACCTGGAAGCCCAGGACGAAGCCGTCGATCACCGCGATCAGGAAGAACGTCCACAGCGCGAGCAGGCCCCACACCTGCATGAAGGCCCAGGGCAGGAGACTCAGGACGATGACCACGAGCATGACCGGGATGAGGAACTCGCCGATGGAGAAGCGCGCGTCGACGAAGTCGCGCACGAAGCGGCGCTGCGGCCCGCGGTCGCGGACCGTCAGGTAGCGCTCGTCGCCGTTCGCCATGCCGATGCGCGCCTTCTCGCGCGCCTCCGCCTGTTTGGCACGGGCCAGCTTCGCCGCCTCTTTGCGGTCGTCGGGCACCAGCGGCCGTTTGCGCGCGGCCTCCTGCTCCCGGCGGGAGGGCGTCGGAGCGCCTTTGCCCTGCTTCAGCCGGGCAGCGGTCTCTTCCGGGGTCTCGACGACGGGCGTCTCCGCCTCGGCCGCCGGGTTCTGTCGTTTAGCCAACGTCAAGCCTTCGATAGTCGGGGGTCCGCTTAAGATTACCCGCATGACCGACTCTCAGCCGACTTCCCCCGCAGCGTCCTCAGCGACCGAGCAGCGCGTGTACGACGCCGTGGAGGCGGGGCTCCCTTCCACCATCGCCGAGCTCTCCCGCCTCGTGCGCATCCCCTCGGTGTCGTGGGCCGCCTACGACCCGGAGAACGTGCGGGCGAGCGCCGACGCCGTCGCGGCGATGCTGACCGGCACCGGGGTCTTCGACGCGGTGGAGGTGAAGCGCGCCCCGATCCAAGGCGAGACCCTCGGCCAGCCCGCCGTGCTCGCCACCCGCGCCGCCAAGAACGGGCGCCCGACCGTGCTCCTCTACGCGCACCACGATGTGCAGCCCCCGGGCGACGCCGCCGGCTGGGACACGCCGCCGTTCGAGCCGACCGTCCGCGGCGACCGCCTCTACGGCCGCGGCGCCGCCGACGACAAAGCCGGCGTGATGGTCCACGTCGCGAGCGTCCGCGCCTTGGCCGAGGCGCTCGGCCCCGACTTCGACCTCGGTCTCGCGGTCTTCATCGAGGGGGAGGAGGAGTTCGGTTCGCGCTCGTTCGCGAACTTCCTCGCCGAGAACAAGGCCGCGCTGAGCGCCGATGCGATCATCGTGGCCGATTCCGACAACGCGGATTCCGAGACGCCCGCGCTGACAGTGTCCCTGCGGGGCAACGTCGCCTTCACGCTCACCGTCTCGACTCTCCAGCACGCCTCGCACTCCGGGATGTATGGCGGCGCCGCGCCCGACGCGATGCTCGCGCTCGTCAAACTCCTGGCGACCCTGCACGACGAGAACGGCGAGGTCGCCGTCGAGGGCCTCCTCGCGCACACCGCCGCCGCCGAGCCGCCGCACTTCCCCGAGGAGCAGTTCCGGAAGGATGCCGCGCTGCTGCCGGGCGTGACCCCCATCGGCTCTGGCCCTCTCCTGTCGCGCCTGTGGTCCAAGCCGACCGTGACCGTCACCGGCGTCGACGCGCCGAGCGTGGCCGACGCGTCCAACACCCTCCTGGCGAGCGTGGCGGCGCGCCTGAGCGCCCGCGTCGCCCCGGGCCAGCCCGCAGCGGACGCCTTCGCCGCCCTGGAGCGGCACCTCCGCGCACACGCGCCGTTCGGCGCGCACATCGCGATCGAGGACGTGGACACCGGCGAGGCTTTCCTGGTCGACACCGACGGCTGGGCGGCTGCCGAGGCCAAACGGACGATGGCCGACGGCTGGGGCAAGGAGGCGGTGGAGACCGGTGTGGGCGGGTCCATCCCGTTCATCGCCGATCTCGTGCGGGAGTTCCCGGCCGCGCAGATCCTGGTCACCGGTGTCGAGGACCCTGACACACGGGCGCACAGCCCGAACGAGTCGCTGCACCTCGGCGTGTTCAAGCGGGCCATCCTGTCCGAGGCGCTGCTCCTGGCCCGCCTGAGCGTGTACTCGGAGTAAGACGCGAACGCGGCGTCTCACCGGAAAGCGACGTAGAATCGTCGCAGATTCGCATCCATTCGTGCAAGGGAGTCCCATGACCGACACAGCGCTGACCGGCACCAAGGCCCACGGCGTCGGCCTCACCGACACTGCGGCCGTCAAGGTCAAGAGCCTGCTCGAACAGGAAGGGCGCGACGATCTGCGGCTGCGCGTCGCCGTCCAGCCGGGCGGCTGTTCGGGTCTGATCTATCAGCTGTACTTCGACGAGCGGACGCTCGACGGCGACGCCGCCGTCGACTTCGACGGCGTCGAGGTCATCGTCGACAAGATGTCCGTGCCGTACCTCGACGGCGCCACGATCGACTTCGAAGACACGATCCAGAAGCAGGGCTTCACGATCGACAACCCCAACGCGGCGGGCTCCTGCGCCTGCGGAGACTCCTTCCACTGAGGCTCGCATAGCACACACCTCCACACAGGGCCGCCACTCACCGGGCGGCCCTGTGTGTACAAACCAGAGTGTCCGGCGGAGTAGGGTAGACACAGCCACATACATTTGAATGTGAACTGTCCCAGAAGTCACTCGAAAGGTCACCGGTGCGTCACAATCGCCGTCTCCGATGGGCTGCAATCCCTGTCGCAGCGACACTCGTCGCCGTGCTGGCTGGATGTACGCAAGCACAGCTGAACGGATTCCTCCCGGGATTCGTCGAGGGCGAGTCGCCCGTCACCAACCACACCGAGCGCATCAGCGGGCTCTGGGTGACGAGTTGGATCGTCCTCCTGCTCGTCGGCCTCGTGGTCTGGGGACTGATCCTCTGGGCCGTCATCGTCTACCGCCGTCGGAAGGGCCAGACCGGCCTGCCCGTGCAGATGCGCTACAACATGCCGATCGAGATCTTCTACACGATCGTGCCGCTCATCCTGGTGCTCGGCTTCTTCGCCTTCACCGCGCGCGACCAGAACGCCATCGAGAAGCCGTACGCCAACCCGGATGTGACCATCCAGGTCTACGCCAAGCAGTGGGCGTGGGACTTCAACTACCTCGACGACAACGTCTACGACCCGGGCATCCAGGTCCAGCCGGACGACGCGAACGCCACGCCGGGCTCGGTCGTGGAGGGCTCGATTCCGACGCTCTACCTCCCGGAGCACAAGAAGATCACCCTTCAGCTCGACTCGCGCGATGTGATCCACTCGTTCTGGGTGCCGGCGATGCTGTACAAGAAAGACGTCATCCCGGGCAAGACCAACTACATGTACTTCGAGACGGACCGCACCGGCACCTTCGTCGGCAAGTGCGCCGAGCTCTGCGGCGAGTACCACTCCGCAATGCTCTTCAACGTGAAGATCGTCTCCCAGGCCGAGTACGATGCGCACATCCAGTCACTTCGCGACAAGGGCTACACGGGCAAGCTGGGGTCCGAGTACGACCGCAACAACAACCTCCCCGGCACCGACGCCCCCAAGGCTTCCGAGGGTAACGAGTAGGACACACGATGACGACCACAGCACCGGCGCCTGGAGTGGCCACCGCGCCCGCTCCGAAGCCCGCCCTCCTCTCCGCCAATGGAGTGGAGCGCAAGGGCAACATCCTCGTGAACTACATCACGTCGACGGACCACAAGACGATCGGGTACATGTACCTGATCTCCTCCTTCGTCTACTTCCTCATCGGCGGTGTGATGGCCCTCATCATCCGCGCCCAGCTTTTCGAGCCGGGTTTGCAAGTGGTGGCGACCAAGGAGCAGTACAACCAGCTGTTCACGATGCATGGAACGATCATGCTGCTCATGTTCGCGACACCGCTCTTCGCCGGTTTCGCGAACGTGCTCATGCCACTGCAGATCGGCGCTCCGGACGTGGCGTTCCCGCGGCTGAACGCGCTGGCCTACTGGTTCTACTCCTTCGGCTCGCTGATCGCCGTCGCCGGCTTCCTCACCCCGCAGGGCGCCGCCTCGTTCGGCTGGTTCGCCTATGCGCCGCTCTCCAGCACGACGTTCTCCCCGGGCGTGGGGGGGAACCTGTGGGTGCTCGGCCTCGGCCTGTCGGGCTTCGGGACCATTCTCGGCGCGGTGAACTTCATCACCACCATCATCACCATGCGCGCCCCGGGCATGACGATGTTCCGGATGCCGATCTTCACCTGGAACACGCTGGTGACGTCGATCCTCGTGCTGATGGCCTTCCCCGTGCTCGCCGCCGCGATGTTCGCCCTCGCCGCCGACCGCGTGTTCGACGCGCACATCTACGACGCCGCGAACGGGGGAGCGCTGCTCTGGCAGCACTTGTTCTGGTTCTTCGGCCATCCCGAGGTGTACATCATCGCGCTGCCGTTCTTCGGCATCGTGTCCGAGATCTTCCCCGTGTTCAGCCGCAAGCCGATCTTCGGGTACAAGACCCTCATCTACGCGACGATCGCCATCGCGGCCCTCTCCATCACCGTGTGGGCGCACCACATGTACGTGACCGGTTCGGTGCTCCTGCCCTGGTTCTCACTCATGACCATGCTCATCGCGGTCCCGACCGGCGTGAAGATCTTCAACTGGATCGGCACCATGTGGCGCGGTTCCCTCACCTTCGAGTCGCCCATGCTGTGGTCGATCGGCTTCCTCATCACGTTCACCTTCGGCGGGCTGACCGGTGTCATCCTGGCGTCGCCGCCCCTGGACTTCCACGTCTCCGACACCTACTTCGTCGTGGCGCACTTCCACTACGTCGTGTTCGGAACGGTCGTTTTCGCTATGTTCGCCGGCTTCTACTTCTGGTGGCCGAAATGGACGGGCAAGATGCTCAACGACCGCCTCGGCAAGTGGCACTTCTGGCTGCTGTTCATCGGCTTCCACATGACCTTCCTCGTGCAGCACTGGCTGGGCGTCGTCGGCATGCCGCGCCGCTACGCGACCTACCTGCCTTCGGACGGCTTCACCTGGATGAACCAGCTCTCGTCCGTCGGCGCCGGCATCCTCGCGGTCTCGATGATCCCGTTCTTCGTGAATGTCTACCTGACCGCCCGCAATGCGCCCAAGGTGACCGTGAACGACCCCTGGGGCTACAGCCGCTCCCTCGAATGGGCGACCTCCTGCCCGCCGCCGCGGCACAACTTCACGTCGATTCCGCGCATCCGCTCGGAGTCCCCGGCGTTCGATCTGAACCACCCCGAGGCCGGCATCCCCATCGGTATCGGCGTCGGCAAGGACGCCCCGGACGTCCCCGTGCTCGACCTCGCAGACAACAAGGTGAAGTGAACCCATGAGAGCCAACGCGATTCTCTTCTGGATCCTCGCGGTCTTCTTCCTCCTCTCAGCGATCGTCTACACGCTCTGGAGCCTGATCGACCCCATGCACCTCAAGGTGGAGTGGGTCGGCACGGTCGCGCTGGCGCTGAGCGCCATCCTCGCCGCGTTCATCGCCTTCTACGTCGGACGCTCGCACGCCTCCCAGGGCGGCGAACTGCCGGAGGACCGTCTCGACGCGAACATCGACGACGGTGACCCCGAACTCGGCCACTTCTCTCCGTGGAGCTGGTGGCCCGTGGCCCTCGCCAGCGCAGCCGCCTTCGTCCTCCTGGGCCTCGCCGTCGGATTCTGGCTCTGCTTCATCGGAGTGGCTTTCGCCCTCGTCTGCATCGTGGGCTGGGTGTTCGAGTACTACCGCGGCTACTTCGCCCGCTGAACACTCCCCCCACCCACGAAAGCGGCCGTCCCCTCAGGGCGGCCGTTTTCTGCATCCCCCTTCGCTTCCGGACTTCTTCACGCAACACGCCGGGTGTTGCGTGAAGAAGTCCGGAAGGGATGGCGGGGCGCGTGGGTGGGGGTGTCAGGGGCGGCGGGCGAGGCGGAGGAGGTCGACGGAGAGGGTGGCTGAGGGCGCTTCTGCGGGGCTGGGGCGGCCGTGGTGGGCGGTGGGGCCCATCGCGGGGAGAGCGGCGCGGAGGGTGGCATCGAGGGCGATGCTGGTGTGGATGTGGACCCGTGACTCCAGCGCGAAGAACGCGTCGGCTGCCGTGAGCACGGCGTCGGCCTTGTCATCGGGGATGTCGAGCATGCCGCCGTCGGTCCGCAGCTCGGCGAGGTGGTCCGGGCGGGGGACGACGACCACGAGAGTGCCTTCGGGGCGCAGGACACGGGCGAACTCCGGCAGGTTGCGCGGAGCGAACACATTGAGGAGGACATCGGCGACACGGTCGCGCAGGGGCAGCGGCCGCCAGGTGTCCGCGACGACGCCGTCGATGCGGGGGTCCGAGCGGACCGCGCGGGCCACTGCGGTGGGGGAGAGGTCCAGGGCGAGGCCGGAGGACATCGAGGTGAGGGCCACGCGCAGGTAGTGGCCGGTGCCGGCGCCGGCGTCGACGATCCGCTCGCCGCCGGACGCTGCGGACGCGACGGCCTCGGTGAGGGCGGTGTACGCGCCGCCGCCGAGGAGCGAGACGTAGCCGCGTCTGTTGACGTCGTGGCGGTGCCCGGTGGGGCAGCCGAGGGTGAGCCGGTCGACCGGTTCGAGGTCGGCGGCGCACGCCGGGCAGCGCAGCCACGAGGCGAGGCGGGGAGATCAGGCATGGGATGCTCCGCGATCGGGGGAGGACGGGGGGGAAACGGCAAAGCACCGGCCGTCGATGACGGCCGGCGCTTTCGCACGGTGCGGGTGACCGGTTCGGTCAGCGATCAGTGGTGATCGTGGCCGGACTCCAGCTCGCCGCGGGTGGGCGGCACGATGCGGTCCTCGAAGAACCACCGGGACAGACTCGAGCGCATCCGGCTGCCGAAGGTGATCTTGCCCTGCTTGTTCGGGCGGATCATCAGCGGTTCGTACGCCTCGAAGCTGACCAGACGCCAGCGTTCGTAGTCGCTCAGCTGCTCGTGGACCTCGATGAACTCGCCACCCGGAAGCTTCACGATCCGGCCGGTCTCGAACCCGTGCAGCGCGATCGACCGGTCCTTCTTCTGGAGCGCGAGACAGATGCGCTTCGTGATGAAGTAGGCGATGACCGGGCCGACGATGAGGAGCGCTTGGAGGGAGTGGATGACCCCCTCCATCGTAACCTTGAAGTGCGTCGCGATGAGGTCGGAGCTCGCCGCCGCCCAGAACACCGCGTAGAATGTGACACCGGCGGCGCCGATCGCAGTGCGGGTGGCCTGATTGCGCGGACGGTCCAGGATGTGGTGCTCGCGCTTGTCGCCGGTGATCCACGCTTCGATGAACGGGTAGATCATGACGGTCACGATGAACAGGCCGAGGATGGCGACCGGCACGATGATGTTCCACGACCAGGTGCGCTCCAGCCACACGAACTCCCAGCCCGGCGGCACGAGACGAAGCGCACCGTCCGCAAAGCCGATGTACCAGTCTGGCTGGGTGCCCGCCGAGACGGGGGAGGGGTCGTACGGTCCGTAGTTCCACACCGGGTTGATGGTGAACAGCGATGCCATGAGCGCCACGACGCCGAACACGATGAAGAAGAAACCGCCGGCCTTGGCCGCGTACACCGGGAGCACCGGGTAGCCGACGACATTGCCCTGCGTGCGGCCCGGGCCGGCGTACTGGGTGTGCTTGTGGACAACCACGAACACCAGGTGCAATGTGATGAACGCGAGCACCATCGCCGGGAGCAGCAGGATGTGCAGCGTGTAGAGGCGTCCGACGATCGCGGTGCCCGGGAACTCTCCGCCGAACAGCAGGAACGAGATCCAGGTGCCCACCACCGGAAGGCCCTTGATCAGTCCGTCGATGATCCGGAGGCCGTTGCCCGAGAGGAGGTCGTCCGGGAGCGAGTAGCCGGTGAAACCCTCGGCCATCGCGAGGACGAACAGCGTGAAGCCGATCACCCAGTTGAGCTCGCGCGGTTTGCGGAAGGCGCCCGTGAAGAAGACGCGCAGCATGTGCAGGCCGATGGCGGCCACGAACAGCAGGGCCGCCCAGTGGTGGATCTGGCGCACGAGCAGTCCGCCGCGGACCTCGAAGGAGATGTTGAGGGTGGACTCCATGGCCGCGGACATGTGGATGCCCTTCAGCGGAACGTACGAGCCGTGGTACACGACCTCGGCCATCGACGCCTGGAAGAAGAAGGTCAGGAACGTGCCAGACAGCAGGATGACGACGAAGCTGTAGAGCGCGACCTCACCGAGGAGGAACGACCAGTGGTCCGGGAAGATCTTGCGCCCGAACTCCTTGACGGCTCCCGAGATGCTGGTGCGGTCTTCGATGTAGTTCGCGGCCGCCGCCGTGAAGCCACCCTTCTTGACCGGTGCGGATGCCGCGGGTGCTGCGGCGGTCGTGGTGCTCAATGGCGCTCCCAGAAGCTCGGGCCGACGGGCTCGTGGAAGTCGCTGCGGGCGACCAGGTAGCCATCGGCGTCAACGGTGATCGGCAGCTGCGGCAGGGGCCGCTTCGCCGGTCCGAAGATGACCTCGGCCTCGTGCGAGATGTCGAACTGCGACTGGTGGCACGGGCAGAGCAGGTGGTGGGTCTGCTGCTCGTAGAGCGCGACGGGGCACCCGACGTGCGTGCAGACCTTCGAATAGGCGACGATGCCGTCGTAGTTCCAGGTTTCGCGGCCCTCGGAGACGTGCAGGTCCTCCGGTTTGAGGCGCATGAGGAGGACGACGGCTTTGGCCTTCTGCTCCAGCATGTCCTCGACATCGTTGAGTCCCTCGGGGATGACGTGGAACACGCTGCCCAGAGTGACGTCGGAAGCTTTGATCGGGGTGCCGGAGGGATCGCGCGTGAGGCGGATGCCCTTGGCCCACATGGTCTGGCTGAGCTCCTCGACAGGATCGAGGTTCTGCGGCGCGAGGCCGCGGAACAGGACCACCGCGGGCAGCGGGAAGGCGATCAGTGCGCCGATGAGGCTGTTGCGCACCAGGGTGCGGCGGTTGAAGCCCGATTCCTCGTCGGCCTGACGGAAGACCTCCACTGCGCGCTCCGTGGTGCTTTCGGAGCCGCGGACGGGGTGACGCAGGTCGACCCCCTCCTTCTCGTGCATGAGCCCTTTGCCCCAGTGCACGGCGCCAATGCCGATGGCCAGGAGCGCGAGGGAGATCCCGAGACCGATGAAGAGGTTGTTCAGCCGGACCGAGCCCGGGTCGCTGTCGTTGATCGGGAAGGCCATGTAGGCGGCGACGGCCCAGACGGAGCCGGCGATCGACAGGTAGAACAGCGTGTAGACCGTCCGCTCGGCCCGGCGCTCCTTCGTGGGGTCGAGGTCGGTGACGCGCGACCGGTGGGGCGGGAACCCCGGGTTCTCGACGGCGTCGCGGACGATCACCGCCGTTCCGGGGTCGCCGGTCCGATGCACGTCGACGGCCGATGAACTGGCTGGCGTCAGCTCGTGACCACCGTTCTCATCCTGTGCCATTGGTTCTCCTTCTTACCGCTGTGCTTCTACAAGTACGCCAGATGGTCCGTCAGTTGGACTTCGCCGTGATCCACACGGTCAGCGCGACGATCGCGCCGAGACCGAAGATCCACAGGAAGAGTCCCTCGGCCACGGGGCCGAGCGAGCCGAGCTCGAAGCCGCCCGGGGACGGGTTGTTCTGGATGTGCTTGAGGTACGTGATGATGTCGGCCTTGCCCTGCGGGTCGATATTGAGGTCGTTGAACACCGGCATGTTCTGCGGGCCGGTGATCATGGCCTCATAGATGTGCTTGGCGCTCACACCGGTCAGCGGCGGGGCGAACTTTCCCTCGGTGAGCGCGCCCCCGGCGCCGGCGACGTTGTGACACATCGCGCAGTTGACGCTTAAGAGTTGGGCGCCCTTGGCGGCGTCGCCGTCGGCGGCGAGGTACTTCTGCTCAGGGATCGAGGGGCCGGGTGCGAGGGAGGCGACGTAGTCGGCCAGCTGTGCGATCTCGGCGTCGGTGAACTGCACCGGCTTCTGCTCGGCCTGCGGTCCCTGCATCTGCATCGGCATGCGGCCGGTGCCGACCTGGAAGTCCACCGAGGCGGCGCCGACGCCGATGAGCGACGGGGCGTTGACCGTGCCCTGCGCGTCGAAGTTGTGGCAGGTGGCGCAGTTGGTCTGGAAGATATTCTTGCCCTGTTTGATCGACTCCTGCGACGCGGCCTGAACGGTCGGCTGCTCCGCGGAGGCCGTGGTGGTGAAGGCGGCGTAGGCGCCACCGGTGAGGCCGAGGCCGATCGCCAGCAGAGCGACGGTGGCGAGCGGGTGACGACGGCCGCTCTTTCGGGGCGCCTTCGCCGTTTTGTGGGACGGGGTGTTACCGGATACGCGGGGACGCATGAGGTGAGGTCAGCTCCTGATTTCTATCTGATGATGTAGATGACCGCGAACAGTCCGAGCCACACGACGTCCACGAAGTGCCAGTAGTACGACACGACGATGGCGCTCGTGGCCTCCTTGTGGCCGAAGTTCTTGACCGCGTAGGCGCGGCCGATGACGAGCAGGAAGGCGATGAGGCCGCCGGTGACGTGGAGGCCGTGGAAGCCCGTCGTCAGGTAGAAGGCGGAACCGTAGGCGTTGGAGCTGAGCGAGATCCCCTCGCTGACGAGCGTCGCGTACTCCAGGATCTGACCCGAGACGAAGACCGCGCCCAGGATGTAGGAGAGCACGAACCACTCGACCATGCCCCACTTCCAGAACTGCAGGACACCGCCGGTCCGGTGTGCTTGCAGACGCTCAGCGGCGAACACGCCGAACTGGCAGGTCACCGAGCTCAGCACGAGGATCGTGGTGTTGGCCGCCGCGTACGGGATGTTGAGGTGCGCCGTCTCGGCGGCCCACAACGGTCCGGAGGTCGACTTGAGTGTGAAGTAGATCGCGAAGAGTCCCGCGAAGAACATCACCTCGGAGCCGAGCCAGACGATCGTGCCGACGGCCACGACGTTCGGCCGGTTGATCGCCGGCGCGCTCTTGGAAGGGGTAAGGGAAGTGCTCGTCACGTAACCCATTATGGCTGAAAAGAAGCCGTGGTTTTCTCACCTGAGTGGCGTGAATTCGCCCGGTCCGGGGCGAGGGCCGTCTGAGGCGGTGGTGAAGATGCGGCTCCCGTGGCGTGTCGTACGCGCAAATAGGATCGCATTATGCCCGAAACGCAGTCCTGGCCGTCCGTGCTTATCGCGCTCCTCGCCCGAGAGGATCTCAGCGTGGCGGATGCGTCCTGGGCCATGCGGCAGGTCATGACCGGCGAGGCGACGGACGCTCAGATCGCCGCCTTCCTCATCGCGCTGCGTGCCAAGGGCGAGACGGTGGACGAGGTCGTCGGCTTCCGCGACGCCGTTCTGGACAACGCCGTCGGGCTGCCGGCGGACCCGATGGCGCTCGACATCGTCGGCACCGGCGGCGACCGGTTCGGCACGGTGAACATCTCCACCACGGCCGCCATCGTCGCCGCGGCTGCGGGCGTCCCCGTCATCAAGCACGGGAACCGCGCCGCGAGCTCCTCCTCCGGGTCCTCGGACGTGCTGGGCGCCCTCGGCATCGACCTCACCCTGCCGCCGGGGCGCGTGGCAGAGGTGCTCCGGGCCATCGGCATCACCTTCGCGTTCGCGAGCGCGTTCCACCCGGGCTTCGCCAACGCGGCCGCGGTGCGTTCGCAGCTCGGGGTGCCGACGGTCTTCAACATCCTCGGCCCGCTGTGCAATCCGGCCCGGCCCGAAGCGTCCGCGGTGGGTGTGGCATCGCTCGACCGCGTCCCTCTCATCGTCGGTGTGTTCCAGACCCGCGGCGCGACCGCGCTGGTCTTCCGGGGCGACGACGGATTGGACGAGCTCTCGACCACCGGCCACAGCCATGTCTGGGAGGTCTCCCGTGGTCTCGTCACCGAGCACGACATCGACCCCCGCGACCTGGGGCTCCCTGTCGCGCGGATCGAGGATCTGCTCGGGAAGGACGCCGCTCACAACGCGGCGGTCGTGCGTGCCGTGCTTGCGGGCCAGGAGGGCCCCGTTCGCGACATCGTGGTGCTCAACGCGGCGGCCGGGCTCGTCTCCTACGAGCTCGCGGCCGACCCGTCGAGGGTCCAGGAGCCCATCCTGGACCGGTTCCGTTCGCACATGGCGGTCGCCGCCGAAGCGATCGACTCCGGGGCCGCGGCCTCGAAGCTCGAGGAGTGGGTGGCGGCGACGCGCCGAGGTGTCTGACACCGAGAGCAAGTGAAAGGAAGGGCGTTCAATGAAGAAGCTCATCAACGACGTACACGACGTCGTGGCCGAGTCCCTGGCGGGTTTCGGCCGAGCCCACGCGGACCTCGTCAGAGTGTCGCACGATCCTCGTTTCGTCTCCCGGGCCGATGGCCCCGTGAGGGGGAAGGTCGGGCTGGTCAGCGGCGGCGGCAGCGGCCATGAGCCGCTCCACGCCGGATTCGTCGGAAAGGGGATGCTGGACGCGGCCGTGCCGGGCGAGGTGTTCACCTCGCCGACGCCGCTGCCGATCGTCGAGGCCACCAAAGCCGCGGACGGCGGGGCGGGAGTCCTCCACATCGTCAAGAACTACACCGGAGACGTTCTGAACTTCGAGACGGCGGCCGAGCTGGCCGGTGCGGAGGGCATCTCGGTGCGGGCCGTCGTCACGAACGACGATGTCGCCGTGCAGGACTCGCTCTACACGGCGGGCCGTCGCGGTGTGGCGGGAACGGTGCTGGTCGAGAAGATCGCGGGCGCCGCGGCCGAGCGGGGCGACGACCTGGACGCGGTCACGGCGGTCGCCGAGAGAGTGAACGCGAATGTCCGCTCCATCGGGCTGGCCCTCACCGACGGCACTGTGCCGCACGCGGGGGAGCCCGGGTTCGTGCTGCCGGAGGATCAGATCGAGTTCGGCGTCGGCATCCACGGCGAGCCGGGCCGCGAGCGGATCGCGATCGAACCGGCGGACCGGCTGGTCGACCGGATGATGGACGCGATTCTGACGGATCTGCCTTTCTCCTCCGGCGACTCGGTGCTGCTCTTCGTGAACGGGATGGGCGGCACGCCGCTTTCGGAGCTGTACATCCTGTTCCGGCGTGCGGCCGAGATCCTGGACGAGCGCGGGATCGTGCTCTCCCGCTCGCTCATCGGCGACTATGTCACCTCGCTGGAGATGCAGGGCGCCTCCCTCTCGCTGCTGAAACTGGACGGCGAGCTGACGGCCCTCTGGGACGCGCCGGTGCGCACCGCCGCGCTCCGCTGGGGTCTGTAGGGTCAGGGAACCGAGGAGAGAGAGGAGGCGTCGATGACGCTGGACACGAAATGGGTCGAGGCCTGGATCGGGGCCGCCGCGGCGTCGATCGGGGAGCACAAGGCCGAGCTGAACACGCTCGACCGGGAGATCGGCGACGGCGACCACGGCGAGAACATGGACCGCGGGGTCCGCGCCGCCCTGGAGGCACTGGGGAAGCTGCCGGACGACGCGACGCCGAACGCGGCCCTGCGCTCGGTGGCGATGACCCTCATCTCGACGGTCGGCGGAGCCTCCGGACCGCTCTACGGCACAGCCTTCCTCAAGGCGGCCGAGCCGGTGGGCGATCAGGCCGCGATCGACGGGGAGACGCTGGTCGCGCTGCTCACCGCAGCGCGGGACGGCATCGTGTCCCGCGGCCGAGCCGAATCGGGCGACAAGACCATGATCGACGCGTGGACTCCCGCCGTCGACGCGGCTGCGGCCGCGCAGGCGGCGGGGGGACCCCCGACGGCGATCCTGGCCGCGGCGGCCGACGCGGCGGAGAAGGGCGCGGAGGCCACCGAGCCGCTGGTCGCCCGGAAAGGCCGTGCCAGCTACCTCGGCGAACGGTCGACGGGGCACCGAGACCCCGGCGCCCAGTCGACCGCGCTGATCCTGCGCGCCGCGAGCGAGGCAGCGGCGTGATGGCTGTGCCAGAGAGCAGGGTCGGGATCGTCTTCGTCTCGCACAGCACGCAGCTGGCTGTGGGCGCTGTGGCCGTCGCAGCGCAGATGGCGCCCTCCGTCCGCCTCGTCGCTGCCGGGGGGACGGACGATGAGGGGATCGGGACCAGCTTCACGAAGGTTATGACCGCAGTGGGCGAGGCGGACACCGGATCGGGGGTCGTCGTCGTCAGTGACCTCGGCTCCGCGCTCCTGACGGCCGAGACCGTGCTCGACCTGCTGCCGAAAGACGAGCGAGGGCGCGTCCGCGTCGTCGACGGCCCGTACATCGAGGGTGGCGTCGCCGCGGCTGTGGCCGCGGAGACCGGAGCCGGACTGGACGCGGTGGCGGCCGCGGCCGAGGGCGCGCGCTCGTCGTGGGACGCCGTCCCGGCGTCCCACGACCCCCACCCGGCCGCACCCGAGCCGGGCGGCGACTATTCGCGGGAGGTGCTCGTGCGCAACCCCCAGGGATTGCACGCTCGCCCCGCGGCCGACTTCGTGAAGCTGGCGTGTACTTTCTCCGCGAAAGTGACGGTGAACGGCACGGACGCCAAGAGCCTGCTCGGCGTCATGTCGCTCGGGCTGACGGCCGGGGCGACGGCGACGATCGCCTCCGAGGACGGCGGCGGCGCGCAAGCCGTCGACGCGCTGGCGGAGCTGGTCGAGAGCGGGTTCGGCGAGGTGTAGCAGACGTTTCGGAGAGCTGTGGCAGAAAGGGAGGAGTCTCGGCCGAAATACGGCCGAGACTCCTCCCTTTCCGACCCGGTCGTGTCAGTGCAGTGCAGTGTCAGCGCGGCGGGTCCGGTCATCTCGGTGGGGTCGTTCCGGCACGTCAGGTCCGTTCGGTGAGCAGCGCCTCGGTCTCGGCCAGCAGGATGGCGGTGCAGAGTCCGTCGAGGGCGGTGCGCAGTTCGCTCAAGGGCGGGAACGTCGGCGCGATGCGGATGTTCGCGTCGCGCAGGTCCTCGCCGTGGGGGAAGGTCGCCCCGGCTGGAGTGACCGCGATGCCGGCCTCTTTGGCGAGCCGCACCGCGCGCTTGGCACAGCGGTCCAGCACGTCGAGGCTGACGAAGTAGCCCCCCTTCGGCGCGTTCCACGACCCGGCGCCCCACGGCTCCAGCCGCGCCCGGAACACCTCGTCCACCGCGGCGAACTTCGGTTCCAGGAGAGCGCGGTGCTTCGCCATGTGCGCGGTCAGCCCGTCCTCGTCCCCCAGCAGCTGCGCGTGACGGAGCTGGTTGAGCTTGTCCGGGCCGATGCTCTGCGCGGCGCTGTTGCGCTGGAACCAGGCGATGTTCGCTTCGGAGCCCCCGATGAACGCGACGCCGGCGCCGGGGTAGGTGACCTTCGAGGTGGAGGCGAAGACGAGCGGACGGTCCGGGTTGCCGGCGGCGGCGGCCAGGGCGAGGACGTCGATCGGTTCCGGAACGTCGTCGCTGAGGTGGTGGACGGCGTAGGCGTTGTCCCAGAACAGGCGGAAGTCGCCCGCGGCCGGCAGCGAGACCAGCTGGCGGACGATCTCGTTGCTGTACACCGCTCCGGTCGGGTTGGAGTACACCGGAACGCACCACATCCCCTTGACGCTGTCGTCGGTGGCGAGCAGAGAGGCGACCGTCTCGATGTCGGGGCCGTCCTCGTTCATGGGGACGGGGATCATGCGGATTCCGAAGCGTTCCAGGATGGTGAAGTGCCGGTCGTAGCCGGGCACCGGTGTCAGGAAGCTGATCGCCTGACGGCCCCAGGGCAGCTCGCCGCCGGGGACGCCGTGCAGGAGCGCCTGGGCGATGGTGTCGTGCATGATCGTGAGGCTCGAGTTGCCGAGCGCGAGCAACTGTGGCACCGGCACTCGGAGCGCGCCGGCGAAGATCGAGCGTAGTTCGGGAAGGCCGCTCGGGCCGCCGTAGTTGCGCAGGTCGGTTCCGGCGGCGTCGCAGTATTCGCCGCCGGGGAGGCGGAGCAGGGCGTCGGAGAGGTCGAGCTGCTCGGCGGAGGGCTTGCCGCGGGTGAGGTCGAGGGCGAGTCCGGTGGCCTTCAGCTCGTCGTAGGCGCGGGCGAACTCCGCGTGCGCGGCGCGGAGCTCTTCGCTGTCGAGGTCGGCGAGGGGTGCGGGGGAGCTGGTCACATTTCGATCGTACCGGCGTGCGGGGGTGACCGCTCGGCCCCGGCTGTGCGAACATCCACTGTGTGACCGGTGAAGCGAACCGACAGCGCGGCAGGACCCGCTTGAGGATCTACGTCGCGCTGGCGGTCGGGGTGATCGTGGCCGTCGGCATGAGTTTCGTCCCCGCTGTCCACTACGCCCTCCTCGCCGGCTGGGCGGCGGCGTGCGCCGTCTACGTGGTGTGGGTGTGGCTGGTCGTCTGGCGGCTGGACGGGCCGCAGACGCAAGCCAATGTGACGCTGGAGGACCCGGGGCGGCGGATCTCCGACCTCGTTCTCATCCTGGCCTCGACGGCGAGCATCGTCGCGGTCGTGTTCGTGCTCGTGGACGCCCGCACGCTGAAGGGCGGCGCTCAGCTGGGCGTCGCACTGCTCGCCATCGTGAGCGTCGCACTGTCGTGGCTGCTCGTCCATACGCTCTTCGCGTTGCGCTACGCGCGCATGTACTACCGTCGGGGTGGCGGCATCGACTTCAACCAGCAGGCGCTTCCACGCTATAGCGACTTCGCTTACTTCTCCTTCACGCTCGGGATGACCTTCCAGGTGTCGGACACGAACATCTCGAACTCGCATATTCGCCGGACGGTTCTGCGGCACACGCTGCTCTCGTACGTGTTCGGGACGGTGATCGTCGCGGCGTCGGTGAATCTGGTGGCCGGGCTCACCTGAGGTAGCGGAGGAAGCGGTAGCGCATGCCGTTCGCGGCCGTCAGCCAGGGGGCGGGCTGCGCGTGCCATTCGGGCCCCAGCGCGGGCGCGTGCGTGTCGCCCGCGACAGTGAGGTCGATCTCGGTGACCTCGACGCGGTCGGCGAGAGGGAGCGCCTGACGATAGAGTTCCCCGCCTCCGATGACCCACGCCGTGCCGTCACCGGCCGCGGTGAGAGCCCCGGACAGGGAGTGCGCGACCTCCGCGCCCGGCGCGTCCCACCCCTTCTGGCGGGTGACAACGATGTTGCGCCGGCCGGGGAGCGGCCGGAAGCGGTCAGGGATCGACTCCCAGGTGCGGCGTCCCATGACGACGGGCTCGCCGCCGGTCAGCTCGCGGAAGTGCCTCAGATCCTCGGGGAGGTGCCAGGGCATCGCCCCGCCGGCGCCGATGACGCGGTCGCGGGCCTGCGCCCAGATGAGGGTGATGCTCATACCGCGACGGCGGCGCGGATGGCCGGGTGGTGCCGGTAGCCCTCGAGCACGAAGTCCTCGTAGCGGTAGTCGAAGATGCTCTCGGGTGTGCGGGCGAAGCCAAGCGCAGGAGCCGGGAACGGGGCACGGCCCAGTTGCTCGGTCACCTGCTCGAGGTGGTTGTCGTAGATGTGGACGTCCCCGCCCGTCCAGACGAACTCGCCCGGTTCCAGTCCCACCTGCTGGGCGACCATGAGCGTGAGGAGCGCGTAGCTCGCGATGTTGAACGGAACGCCGAGGAACATATCGGCGCTGCGCTGGTACAGCTGGCAGGAGAGCTTGCCGTCGGCGACATAGAACTGGAAGAAGGCGTGACAGGGTGCGAGCGCCATATCCGGGATGTCCGCGACGTTCCAGGCGGAGACGATGATGCGGCGCGAGTCCGGATCGCGGCGGAGCGTGTCCACGACCTGCTGGATCTGGTCGATGTGCGTGCCGTCCGGGGACGGCCAGGAGCGCCACTGAACCCCGTAGACGGGGCCGAGCTCGCCCCGCTCGTCGGCCCACTTGTCCCAGATGCTCACCCCGTTCTCGCGCAGCCAGCCGACATTGCTGTCGCCGCGGAGGAACCAGAGCAGTTCGTACGCGATCGACTTGAAGTGGACCCGCTTGGTCGTGACCAGCGGGAAGCCGTCCGCGAGGTCGAACCGGAGCTGGCGTCCGAAGACGCTGCGCGTGCCCGTCCTGGTGCGGTCGGACTTGTGGCTGCCGTTCGCGAGCACGTCGCGCAGCAGATCTTCGTAGGGGGTCGGGATCGGCGTGGTCATCGAGACGATGGTACTTCCCGCGAGGCCGGGACGGCCGCTGACCCGCGGGACGCGGCGGCCGCCGGCCGACGGCGTGGAGCCGCAGGCGCAGGGCCGTATCCCGAGCGCGGGCGGCTCACCGGCGGGTAGGCTGAGCGGGTGCCGAACGCCATCCCCACGCTTCTCTCCGTCCGCGAGGCCGCCGAGACGCTCTGGCCGCTCTCCGGGGCGGAGAGCTGGGACGCGCCCGGACTGGTCTCCGGGGACCCAGCCGCGAGCGTCGAACGCATTCTCCTGGCGGTGGATGCCGTGGCCGCCACCGTCGAGGAGGCTCTCGAAACCCGGAGCCACCTGCTGATCGCCCACCACCCGCTGCTGCTGCGTGGTGTGACCTCGATCGCCGAAGACCGCTACAAAGGCGCGCTGCTGGCGAAGCTCATCCGGGGCGGCTGTGCGCTCCTCGCCGCGCACACCAACGTCGATGTCGTCGCCGAGGGGACCAGCGCGGTGCTCGCCGCACGGCTCGGGCTGACCGGCACGACGCCGATCGTCCCCGCCGCCGACGGCGTCACCGGCATCGGCCGGGTCGGGACACTGCCCCGGCCCTCGACGCTCGGCGCGCTCGCTCGCGCGCTCGCCGGCCTGCTTCCGCCCACCGCCGGCGGCGTCCGTGCGGCGGGCGACTTCCACCAGCCGGTCTCCCGCGTCGCCCTGTGTGGCGGCGCGGGAGACTCGCTGCTGGGTTCGGCGGCCGTGCTCGGCGCCGATGTCTACATCACCGCCGACCTCCGGCACCATCCCGCCTCCGAAGCCCGGGAGCAGTCGCTGGCCGGCGGCGGCCCCGCGCTGCTCGACGTGTCGCACTGGGCCAGCGAGTGGCTCTGGCTGGAGACAGCCGCCGGGCAGCTGCGTGCCGCCCTTCCCGGCGTCGAGGTCGTGGTCAGCGAGCTGTGCACCGACCCGTGGGATTTCGCCATCCTGCCGTGACCATCCCCCTCCGAGAGAGCAGAGCACCGTGAAAGCCAGTCCCGCCGACCAGAACCAGCTCCTGCGGCTCCAGACCGCGGACACCCGCATCGCGCAGCTCGACCACGCCGCGGGAACGCTGCCGCAGAGCGCCGAACGGGCGGCGTTGCAGCCCGACGTCGAAGCGAAACGCGCCAGCTGGATCGCTGCGACCGGTGAGCTGGAGGACGCGCGAGCCGAGCTGAAGCGCGTCGAGTCGGATGTGAAGCTCGTGGAAGCGCGGATCAAGCGAGACACCGACCGCGTGCAGCAGACCTTCTCCGTCAAGGACGTCCAGGCGCTCGAGGCCGAGCTGACCTCGCTCGCCAAACGTCAGGGCGACCTCGAGGAGATCCAGCTGACGGTCATGGAGCGCGTGGACGGACTCGAGCAGGCGCTCGCCACTGTCGACGCCGAGCGCGCCGAGCTGACCGCGCGCGTCGAGGCGCTCGAGGCGGCTCGCGACGAGGAGGCCGCCAGGATCGCGGCGCAGCGCGAGGGGGTGGCGCGCGACCGGGCGGCGATCGCCGGTGCGCTCCCCGCCGACCTCGTCGAACTCTACGAGCGGCAGCGCACCCGCTATGGCATCGGTGCCGCACTGCTCCTGCGCGGGGTGTCGATGGGCTCGAATGTGACGCTCACCGAGTCCGATCTCGCCGAGATCCGCCGTGCGGCGGCCGACGATGTCGTGCTCTGCCCCGACAGCGGGGCCATCCTCATCCGCACCGAGGAGTCCGGGCTGTAGCTCGCCTCCATCGCACCGCTGGCGGCGGGACTCGGGCCCGCTGCGCTAGAATCGAGCCCGGAATGGGTCGGCAAGACGGTCGCGTCGGTCTGCGTCAGCGGGCCGCCGAGGAACGTCCGGGCTCCGCAGAGCAGGGCGGTGGGTAACACCCACCCGGGGCAACCCGCGAGAAAGTGCAACAGAGAGCAGACCGCCACGGGCTCCGGCCCGCGGTAAGGGTGAAACGGTGGTGTAAGAGACCACCAGCGGCCGGGGCGACCCGGCCGGCTGGGTAAACCTCGCCCGGAGCAAGGTCAGACAGGGGACGATGAGGCTGCTCGCCTCGTCCCCGGGTAGACCGCTAGAGGGCGGCGGCGACGCCGCCCCGAGAGAGATGGCCGTCCGCAGCGCGAGCGCTGCGACAGAACCCGGCGTATCAGCCGGCCCATTCCCCGCCCCGCTATCCGTTCCTCACTTCTTCCGGCGAAAACGGCGGAAAGAGCGGAAAAAGCGAGGAACCGATCGCTAGCGGCTCACAGCCAGTGCGGCCGCTCCGAGGATGCCCGCGTTGTTCCGGTGGACCGCGGGCACGATCTCCGTCTTCAGATCCAGCAGCGGAAGGAACTCCGTGTGGCTCTTCGAGACGCCGCCGCCGACGATGAACAGATCCGGCGTGAACAGGAACTCCACGGTCGAGTAGTACTTCTGCAGGCGCTTGGCCCACTTCTCCCACGACAGGTCCTCACGCTCCTTCGCGGAGAAGGCGGCGCGCGATTCCGCGTCCCTGCCGTCGATCTCCAGGTGCCCGAGTTCGGCGTTCGGGATGAGGACGCCGTCATAGATGAGTGCCGAGCCGATGCCGGTGCCGAGGGTGGTCATGATGACCAGGCCGTCGCGGCCCTTGGCGGCCCCGAAGCGGGTCTCGGCGTAGCCGGCGGCGTCGGCGTCGTTGACGAAGTGGATGTCGCGGCCGAGGGCCGTCTCGAACAGCTTCTCGGCCGCCAGACCGATCCACTTCTTGCTGATGTTGGACGCCGAGAGCGTCACACCGTGGCTGACGATCGCGGGAAAGCAGACGCCGACGGGGGCGTGGGGCTCTTCGTCCGCGAGCTGCTGCACGATCTCTCTGGTCGTCTCGACGATGTCCTCGGGACCGCCGCCCTGGGGGGTGGGCAGTTTGATACGGTCGCTCACGAGTTCGCCGCTGTCGAGGTCGACCAGCCCCCCCTTGATGCCGGTGCCGCCGATGTCGATTCCGATTGCGTGGTTGGAGCTCATACCCACGAATCTACCCTGACGCCGGTGCGGCGCTGATCTCTCCGCTTCCTCGACCGGCCGTGACCGAGGCTCGGCTGGAGCCCCCGGGTCACGGCAGCGTCAGGATCTCCGCACCCCGTTCGGTGACCACGATCGTGTGCTCGAACTGGGCAGTGACGCTCCGGTCGCGGGTGACAACCGTCCAGTCGTCGGCCCACATGTCCCACTCGTGCGTTCCGAGCGTGAGCATGGGCTCGATGGTGAACACCATCCCGGGCTCCATGATGTCGTCGTGCTGCGGCGCCGAGTCGTAGTGCGGGATGATCAGCCCCGAGTGGAAGGACGCCCCCACGCCGTGCCCGGTGAAGTCCCGCACGACCCCGTAGCCGAAGCGTTTCGCGTAGGACTCGATCGCCCGGCCGATCACGTTGACCTGCCGGCCCGGCGCGACTGCCTTGATCCCGCGGTTCAGCGCCTCGCGTGTCCGCCCGACCAGCAGCGACACCTCTTCGGACGCCGTGCCGACGATGAACGTCTGGTTGCTGTCGCCGTGGAATCCGTTCTTGTACGCGGTGATGTCGATGTTGACGATGTCGCCCTCGTCGAGCGCGGTGTCGTCAGGGATGCCGTGGCACACGACTTCGTTCACCGAGGAGCACAGCGACTTCGGATAGCCGCGGTAGCCGAGCGTGGACGGGTACGCGTCGTGCTCGATCAGGAACCGGTGCCCGATCGCGTCCAGCTCCTCGGTCGTGACCCCGGGACGCGCCGCCGCGCCGACCAGAGCGATTGCCTGTGCCGCGATCCGGCCCGACTCGCGGATGAGCGCGATCTCCTCCGCCGAGTAGACGTCCCCGCGGTCCGGTGGCGTCGGCCCGGCCTTCCCGACGTACTCCGGCCGCGGGATGTGGGACGGGACGGGACGCATCGCGCTGACGCGACCCGGGATCAGGCGACCGGCGGAATTCTTGGGCATAGGATCAACCCTATGACGGCCGACGGCAACTACGGCATCGAGCGGGACGCCGAGCACAAGTACTGGTACAACCTGAAGACCGGTCGGGTCGAGCAGGGTCTGCTCTCGCCCGCCCCCGATCGCGCCGGGCCGTTCGACACCCATGCCGAGGCGGAGCGCGCGCTCGAGAAGCTGCGCGAGAACAGCGCCAAGTGGGCGGAGGAGGACGCGGCGGACGACCGCTAGGCGCTCTGCCCGCCCTGCCCCGTGACTCACCTGGTTCCACGGGCGAAACGGGGTGAACGGGGCGCTCAGCGGTGTTCAGGCATGATTCGCAGAGTCGAAGCTGACCGGGATCGGGATGACTCCCTCATAGCGGGCTTTTTCAACCAGAGAAGTGCTCGTATCGACCTCGATCGCGTGGTAAGCGACTTCGATTTTACCCGCATCGGGGTTTTGTGTGATGAGAATCTTGGGGAACTTCGCGTCCATCCGCCAATTGCCATCCTCATCGACAGAGGCTATACCGGCGACACCGCGCTTGAAGAGCGACGGTGTGCCCGGTATCAGCATGTAGGTGATCGTCACATATTGACCTGCTACCCCGGTACCGTGGAAGGAGACGTACTTCAGTGTTCCCGCGCATCTCGGAGCCTGCGAACCGTCGATCGTGAAGATGTCCGTTCCTGTACACGCTCGCGTGGCTGGGGGGAGCGGGGTGCGGACGTACCCAGGCTCCGCCTGGACAGCGCGGAGGGCTGACGGCGTTGCGGCTTGCGCGGAAAGAGTGACTCCGGCGGCGAGGGCGACGCCGCCGACCAGGGCGATAGTCGCGGCTATTCGCTTGCGAATGAGCATGACCATCCGTCCTTTCTCATC
Source organism: Leifsonia xyli subsp. cynodontis DSM 46306 (assembly GCF_000470775.1). NCBI lineage: Bacteria > Bacillati > Actinomycetota > Actinomycetes > Micrococcales > Microbacteriaceae > Leifsonia > Leifsonia xyli. The sequence continues at coordinate 1,520,053 of NC_022438.1, read as the reverse complement.
GATGAGAAAATCATCTGGGCAATTATCCGAGCCAGATGGCACCCATGGTAGAGAGCCCACGCAACCCGGGCAATACCTCTGGTGGCGGGGAGGGGAACGGTCGATGCTCCCGGTCGCGAGGTGTCGTCGGGTCATCCAGGCGCTCCCGCTCTCGATGGCGGATCCCCCGACGGCCTACTGTTGCTGACCTGACGACCCGGCGCGCTTAGAAACTGTGCTCGGGACCGGGGAAAGCCCCGGAGCCCACCTCGTCTCTGTACGTCCGCGCCGCCTCCGTGAGCACGCCCTTCAGATCGGCGTACTGCTTGGCGAAGCGTGGGACGCGTCTCGTCGTGAACCCGGCCCAGTCCGTCCACACCAGCAGCTGGCCGTCGACGTGCGGCCCCGCGCCCACCCCGATCGTCGGGATGCGCAGCTCCTGCGTCACACGCTGTGCGACGTCCGCGGCCACCATCTCCAGCACGACCGCGAACGCTCCGGCGTCCTCGACCGCGTGCGCGTCCGCGAGCACCTGTTCGGCCCCCGTGCCGCGGCCCTGCACGAGGTGCCCGCCGAGCCCGTGCTCGCTCTGCGGTGTGAAGCCGATGTGCCCCATGACCGGAACGCCCGCGTCCACGATGCGGCGGATCTGCTCGGCGCTGCGCTCGCCGCCTTCCAGTTTGACGGCGTGCGCACAGGTCTCCTTCATGAAGCGCACGGCTGTGCGCAGCGCCTCGTGGGGGCCGGTCTCGTACGATCCGAACGGCAGGTCCGCGACGACGAACGCGCGTTTCACCGCCCGTGCCACGGCGCGCGTGAGGGGGATCAGCTCGTCGATCGTCACGGGGAGGGTGGTGTCGTAGCCGAGCACCGTGTTCGCCGCCGAGTCGCCGACGAGGAGGAAGTCGATCCCGGCCTCGTCGAAGATCTGCGCCGTCAGCATGTCGTAGCTAGTGAGCCCCGTGAAACGGGAGCCCTCTTCCTTCGCCGCCTGGAAGTGACGGGTCCGCACGCGTTTCGGCGACGGCGCCGCCGGGGCGCCGGAGGGGACGGAGGGCACGGGGGACTGCTCGCTCATGGGGCACAGTCTGCCACTAGTCTGGATGGGGAGACGAAAGGGGCAGGATGGACAAGCAGCGCGACTTCGTCCTTCGCACGATCGAGGAACGCGGGATCAAATTCGTGAGGCTGTGGTTCACCGATGTCGTGGGCACGCTCAAGTCCGTCGCCATCGCCCCGGCCGAGGTCGAGGGCGCCTTCTCCGAGGGGCTGGGCTTCGACGGCTCGGCGATCGAGGGGTTGACCCGGGCGTACGAGTCCGATCTGCTCGCGCATCCCGACCCCACCACGTTCCAGATCCTGCCGTGGCGCGGGGAGATCGATCCGACCGCCCGGATGTTCTGCGACATCACCACGCCGGACGGACAGCCCTCCGTCTCCGACCCGCGCAATGTGCTGAAGCGCACGCTGGAGAAGGCGGCCGACCGCGGGTTCACGTTCTACACGCATCCCGAGATCGAGTTCTACCTGCTCACGTCGTCGGGGTTCGGCGAGAGCGGCCCGGAACCGGTCGACTCCGCCGGGTACTTCGACAACGTCCCCGGCGGAACGGCCCACGATTTCCGGCGGCGCTCGGTGCGGATGCTGGAAGACCTCGGCATCTCCGTCGAGTTCAGCCACCACGAGGCGGGCCCCGGCCAGAACGAGATCGACCTCCGCTACGCGGACGCGCTCACGACGGCGGACAACATCATGACCTTCCGCACGGTCGTCAAGGAGGTCGCGATCGAACAGGGCGTCTACGCGACATTCATGCCGAAGCCGCTCTCCGGGCACCCGGGATCGGGGATGCACACGCATATGTCGCTTTTCGAGGGCGACACCAACGCCTTCTTCGAGGCCGGTGCGCAGTACCAGCTCTCGAGGGTCGGCCGGCAGTTCATCGCGGGCCTGCTCAAGCACGCTCCGGAGATCACAGTGGTCACCAACCAGTTCGTGAACTCGTACAAGCGGCTCTGGGGCGGCGACGAAGCGCCGAGCTTCGTCTGCTGGGGCCACAACAACCGCTCCGCGCTCGTTCGCGTCCCGCTGTACAAGCCGAACAAAGGCCAGAGCTCGCGCGTCGAGTACCGCGCGATCGACTCCGCCGCGAACCCCTACCTTGCCTTCTCGCTCATGCTGGCCGCCGGGCTCGCGGGCATCGAGGGCGGTTACGAGCTGCCGCCGGAGGCCGAGGACAATGTCTGGGCGCTCTCCGACGCCGAACGCCGTGCGCTCGGCTACAGTCAGCTGCCGGCGAGTCTCGACCATGCGATCTCGCTGATGGAGGACTCGGAGCTGGTGGCGGAGACGCTGGGCGAGCAGGTGTTCAACTACGTCCTGCTCAACAAGCGCAGGGAGTGGGCGCAGTACCGGGCCCAGGTCACGCCGTTCGAGCTGCGGTCCAACCTTGAGATCCTGTGACTCCCTGAGCTGCGCTGACCAGCATCCTCTGTCCGAGTCGTGACACGCGAGCAGCTCTCCCTCACCGTCCTGGCGCGCGCCGGGTTCGTGGGGCTGAGCTCCGTCCGGGCCGAGCTGGAGGAGCTGGCGACGCTCACCGGTTTCGCAGTCGATGACCTCCTCCCCGCGCTGTCGGCCGCGGCCGACCCGGACACTGCGCTCCAGCTTGCGCTGCGTCTCCTTCGCCGCGCGCCCGATCAGGCCGCCTGGTTCCTCCCGTCGCGGAAGGACGCCCGCCGACTGCTGCGCGTCATCGGAGCCTCCGAGGGCGCGGCCGAGTTCTTCCTCCGCCAGCCGGTCGAGCTGGCCAGTCTCCACCGGCCGGTCACCGCGCTGCCGACGGCGGCCGAGCTCCGGGAAGACCTCCTGGACGCCGTGGGCGCGGTCGACGGTTTCGCGAGCATCGTCGAGGAAGAAGCCTGGACGGCCCTCCGGGTCCGCTACCGCCGCCGCCTCGTTCAGCTCGCCAGCTTCGACCTGGAACAGGCCGACCCGGTCGCCGGTTTCGACGGCGTCGCCGCCGCGCTCTCCGACCTGGCGGCGGCGGCCCTCGACGCGTCCCTCGCCGTCGCCCGCCGCCAGACGAGCGGCAGCGGACCCGGGCGCTTCCCCGAGGCGGAAGTGCGTGCCAACCGGTTCGCGATCATCGGCATGGGCAAGGCCGGCGCTCGCGAGCTCAACTACGTCAGCGATGTGGACGTCATCTATGTCACCGAGGGCGCGGAGGATGCGGGCGTCTCGCCGGGGCGGGCCGTGGACATCGCCACGCGGCTCGCCGTGCTCACGCAGCGCGGCATCCAGGACCCTGCCCTCGAGCCGGGGCTGTGGGAGGTCGACCCCAATCTGCGACCAGAGGGCAGGGACGGTGCGCTGGTCCGCACGCTCGAGTCCCACCTCGCGTACTACGACCGCTGGGCCAAGGGATGGGAGTTCCAGGCGCTCCTCAAGGCCCGCCCCCTGGCCGGGGACCGGGAGCTGGGGAAGCGCTATGTCACCGCGCTCGCGCCCCGGGTGTGGTCGAGCGCTTCACGGGAGAACTTCGTCGAGTCCGTGCAGCGGATGCGCGAGCGGGTCACCGACAACATCCCGGACGGCGACCTCCACTACCAGCTCAAACTGGGCCCCGGCGGCCTGCGCGATGTCGAGTTCACCGTGCAGCTCCTTCAGCTTGTCCACGGCCAGACCGATGGCCTCGTGCGTCAGCGCGACACCCTCTCCGCGCTCGCGGCCCTCGCCGGGCAGGGCTACATCGGCCGCGAAGAGGCGGCGGCGTTCTCGCACGACTACCGCACGCTGCGCTTCCTGGAGCATCGCTTGCAACTGCGCCACCTGCGCCGGACCCATCTCATGCCTCGGGACGAGGGGGAGATGCGCATCCTGGCCCGGGCCACCGGACTCGCGGCCAGCGCCGACCAGCTGCTGACGCAGTGGAACGAGATCAAGCACCGCGTCCGCGGTCTGCACGAGCGGTTGTTCTACCGTCCGCTGCTCAGCGCCGTGGCGGCGATGCCGAACGAGGATGCGCGCCTCTCCGGCCAGGCCGGACTGACCAGCGAACAGGCGCAGGCGCGCCTCGCCGCGATCGGCTTCCGCGATCCGAGGGGTGCGCTCGCCCACATCGCCGCCCTCACTGCCGGCGTCTCCCGGCGCGCGACCATTCAGCGCCACCTGCTTCCGGTCATGCTCCAGTGGCTCAGCGCGGGCGCGGACCCCGACTACGGTCTGCTCTCCTTCCGCCGCCTCAGTGACGATCTCGGTGGCACGCACTGGTACCTCCGGATGCTGCGCGACTCCTCCGGGGCCGCCGAGCGGCTGACGCGTGTGCTCTCCGGTTCGCGTTTCGCGGCCGAACTGCTCGGTCGCATCCCGGAATCCGTCGCCTGGCTCGAATCGGAGGAGGAGCTGCGGCCGCGCGCGCCCGAGCTGCTGCGCGAGGAGACCGCCGCCATCCTGGCCCGGCACGAGTCCGTCGAGACCGCGGCTGCGGCACTGCGCGGGGTGCGCCGCCGGGAGGTGCTGCGTCTGGCGTTCTCCGGCATCCTCGGCTTCAGCACGATCGAGGAGCTCGCGAGCGGACTCAGCGCCGTCACCGAGAACCTGCTGACCGGCGCGCTCGGAGCCATCCGTGCCGCACGCGATGACGCCGCCGCACTCGAGTTCGCCATCATCGGGATGGGCCGCTTCGGCGGCCGGGAGCTCGGCTTCGGCTCCGACGCCGACATCATGTACGTGTTCCGCCCCCTCGCAGCGGGACAGGACGCCGCACACCGCGCCGCCACCGCCATCGTGGCCGATCTCAACCGTCTCACCGAGGACAGCGCCCTTCCGATCGACCTCGACATCGGCCTCCGCCCGGAGGGCAAGAACGGCCCGTCTGTCCGCTCGCTCGACTCGTACCGCGCCTACTACGCCCGGTGGTCGCTCACCTGGGAGGCGCAGGCCCTGCTGCGCGCCCGCGGCGTCGCGGGCGATTCTGCGCTCCTCGGCGACTTCGAGACCCTCGCCGACGAGGTCCGCTATCCGGCGAGCATCGGCGAGCAGGCCGTCCGCGAGGTCAAGCGCATCAAGGCCCGCATCGAGAACGAGCGGTTGCCGCAGGGAGCCGACCCCGCCCGCCACCTGAAGCTTGGGCGCGGGTCGCTCAGCGATGTCGAGTGGTTCGTCCAGCTTGTGCAGTTGCAGCACGCCGCCGCGCATCCCGCGCTCCGCACCCCGTCCACGCTGGACGCTCTGGCCGTCGCCGCTCGGGAAGGCTTCGTGTCCGACGAGGATGCCGCAAGACTCCGAGACGCCTGGGTCTTCGCCTCGCGCGCGCGCTCGGCCATGACTCTCTGGACGAACAAGACCGCCGACGTTCTGCCCTCCGACCGTGTGGCGCTCGACGGGGTCGCCCGGCTCCTGGAGTACCCGTCGGGGGCGGCGAGCCGGATGGAAGAGGACTACCTCGCCGTGACCCGCCGAGCGCGGGCGGTGTTCGAGCGCGAGTTCTATGGCCCGCCCCAGCGACCGGCGACCACGGCCTGACGCGGGGCGGCCTCTCCCGGCCGTCCCGCGTCCCCCGGAGGCCTCACCGATGCGTCACGGCTGCGCGCCCACCGTGGACTCCGCGTCGTCCTCGCTCGTGCCGCCGTCCTGATCGTCCTCGTCGTTCCGGAAAGCGTCTCCGGTCCGCGGCGCGTTGTACAGGTCGAGGTCGATGATGCCTTCTCGTTTCGCCACGATCGTCGGCACCAGCGCCTGCCCCGCGACGTTCACCGCGGTGCGCCCCATGTCCAGGATCGCGTCCACCGCCAGCAGCAGCCCCACGCCGTCGAGCGGCAGCCCCAGCGTGGAGAGCGTCAGCGTCAGCATGACGATCGCGCCCGTCGTCCCGGCTGTCGCGGCCGAGCCGACCACCGACACGACGACGATCAGGATGTACTGCCAGATGTCGAGGGAGATCCCGTAGAACTGCGCCACGAAGATCGCCGCGACCGCCGGGTAGATCGCCGCGCAGCCGTCCATTTTCGTCGTCGCCCCGAGCGGTGTCGCGAACGAGGCGTACGACCGTGGCACACCGAGGTTCCGTTCCACCACCCGCTGTGTCAGCGGCAGCGTCCCGATCGGAGGAGCGGCTCACGAATCCGAGCTGCACCGCGGGCCACACCCCCGAGAAGTACTGCCGGACCGACAGGCCGTTCGACCGGATCAGGACGGGGTAGACCACGAACAGCACCAGCGCCAGTCCGAGGTAGATCGCTGTCACGAACCAGGCGAGCGAGCCGATCGTCGTCCAGCCATAGGTCGCCACCGCATCGGCGATCAGTGCGAACGTCCCGAGCGGCGCCAGCCGGATGATCCACCACAGCACCCGCTGCACGATCGTCAGCGCCGAGTCGGTGAACGCCAGGAACGGCTCCGCCTTGCCTTTGACCTTTAGCGCTGCGATCCCGATCGCTGCGGCGACCACGATCACCTGCAGCACATTGAAGCTCACGGTGGAGGTCGCGTCCGCGGCGCCGTTCAGCACCTCGACGTGGGTTTTCACCTGCGCACCCGCGAAATTCGCTGGGATCAGCCCGACGAGGAAGTTCCACCAGGTCGCGGTCACCCCGGGATCGGACGCCGAGAGGGCGCCGTGGTCCGCCCGGCTGCCCGGCTGGATGATCACGCCGAGCGCGATGCCGATGCTCACCGCGATCAGTGCGGTGATCCCGAACTACAGGAGCGTCCGCCCGGCGAGTCGGGCCGCGTTCGTGACGCGCCGCAGGTTGCCGATGCTCGATACGATCGCCAGGAACACCAGCGGGATGACCGCCGCCTTCAGCAGCGACACATACGCCCCGCCGATCGTGTCCAGCGTCGCGGTGAGCCCGTTCGGCCCGGCCCCGGAGCCGGAGGGCCCCATCTGCCGGGCGACGACGCCGACGGCGATGCCGAGCACCAGCGCCGCGGTGACTTGGAATCCGAAGGACCGCAGCCAGTGCGGGCCACGGTGAGGGGCGGGTTTGCGGGTAGACGAGGAAGTCGGACTCATGGATTTCACGCTACTCAGCGGGGGATCGGCGTCTGCCACTGCTACGAAGAATGACGCTTCACCGCTCAGACCAGCGCACCGGCCGGAGCGGGCCGACGCCGCCGCTCTCCGCGAAGCGGCTGCCCGCAGCGCCCCCATGCGCGCAGGCGGTCACGTCGCGCGGTTCCGCCCGCGTCGGACCGCTCGGGAACGCTCGAGCAGCGGCGCAAGCGTGGGGAGGGGCCGCACCCAAGAGAGACCGGGCGCCGGCCCCTCCCCACGGAGTGCCGGTTGCGACTCACACCCCGTAGTACAGCTCGTACTCGAACGGGTGCGGGCGCTGCGCGAGCGGTTTGATCTCTTTCTCGCGCTTGTACTCGATCCATGTCTCGATCAGCTCGGGTGTGAAGACGCTGTCGGCGGTCAGGAAGTCGTGGTCGGCTTCCAGCGCGTCGAGCGCCTCACCGAGCGAAGCCGGCACCTGCGGGATGTTGCGCGCCTCCTCGGGCGGCAGCTCGTACAGGTCCTTGTCGACCGGCTCGTGCGGCTCGATGCGGTTCTTGATGCCGTCGATGCCAGCCATCAGCTGGGCGGCGAAGGCGAGGTAGGGGTTGCCCGAGGCGTCTGGCGCGCGGAACTCGATCCGCTTGGCCTTCGGGTTGGAGCCCGTGATCGGGATGCGGATGGACGCCGAGCGGTTGCCGGCCGAGTAGACCAGGTTGACCGGGGCCTCGAAGCCGGGCACGAGGCGGTGGAACGAGTTCACCGTCGGGTTCGTGAAGGCGAGCACCGCGGGGGCGTGCTTGAGCAGGCCGCCGATGTACCAGCGCGCGATGTCGGACAGGCCGCCATAGCCGGCCTCGTCGTAGAACAGCGGCTTGCCGTCGTTCCACAGCGACTGGTGGGTGTGCATCCCGGAGCCGTTGTCGCCGAAGAGGGGTTTGGGCATGAACGTCGCCGTCTTCCCCCACTCGTTCGCGGTGTTCTTCACGATGTACTTGAACTTGAGGATGTCGTCCGCGGCCGAGACCATCGTGTCGAACTTGTAGTTGATCTCTCCCTGGCCGGCCGTGCCGACCTCGTGGTGCGAGCGCTCGACCTCGAGGCCCGCCTCGATCAGCTTGAGGACGATGTCGTCGCGCAGATCGGCGTGCTGGTCGACCGGTGAGACCGGGAAGTAGCCGCCCTTGTACGGTGTCTTGTTGGCGAGGTTGCCGCCCTCCTCCTCTCGGCCGGAGTTCCACGCGCCCTCGCTGGAGTCCACCGTGTAGAAGCTCGCGTTCTGCTTCACCTCGTAGCGCACATCGTCGAAGATGTAGAACTCGGCCTCGGGGGCGAAGAACGCGGTGTCGGCGATACCGGTTGTGGCTAGGTACTTCTCGGCCTTCTTGGCTACCTGGCGCGGGTCCTTCGCGTAGATCTCGCCGTTCCGCGGGTTGTAGATGTCGAACACCATGATGAGCGTGCGCTCGTGCCGGAAGGGGTCGATGTAGGCGGTCGACACATCCGGGATCAGCTTCATGTCGGATTCGTGGATCGACGCGAATCCCCGGATGGACGAGCCGTCGAAGAGCTGGCCGACCGAGAAGAACTCTTCGTCGACAGTCGCGGCGGGGATGTTGAAGTGCTGCTGAACACCGGGCAGATCGGTGAAGCGGATATCAAGGAACTTGACGTCGGTCTCCTTGATGTACTTGAGCACCTCAGAAGAATCACGGAACATACGAAGGGACTCCCAATGGCTTGAGGCGGCCGGACTGCGCGTGCAGGCCGAGATCCACGCTAGGGGGAGGCCGTTTCCCCGCCGTGACGCAAATGTTTCCAGCGTGTTACGCGTACCCCGATCGGGTAGCGTGGGTCCGGCGCGATGGCACGGGCGGCGAAGCGGACACGCGTATTCACCCGGTGGCCAGCGCTGGAGAGGGCGTTTCGTGAGGGTGTCGCCCGGGATCGCCATGGCCATTCGCGCGCATCCATTCGGTGAAGTGACCACGAGGCGCGAGTCACCCTTACCCAAAATGACATTTCACATTACTTGACAGCCTCGGTGACTCATCGATGAGTCGTCGAGACGGCCGGCTTGACATGATCGCCGGATCGTCGGTGCAGCGGTCATAGCCCGTCGTCCAGCGTCCCGGTCGCCTCCCTCGGTGTCCTGATAAGCTGCTGAGGTGCCTCAGAACGTTCAGCCCTCCCGCTTCGGCGACCTCGCCCCCAGCCGGTTCCCCGGCGAGCGGCTCGGCCTCCCCGAGGCGGGTCCGCGCTCCGTCGGCCGGGTCGGTCGGCGTCTGGGCGCCATCGTCATCGACTGGGCCATCGCGTCCGTCATCTCGTTCGCCTTCTTCCGCTTCGACTCCTGGGCGAACATCGGCATCTTCGCGCTCATGCAGATCGTCTTCCTCCCGACCATCGGCGGCAGCGTCGGTCACCGCCTCGTCGGCCTGCGCGTCGTCGCGCTGCGCGGCGGCTGGATCGGTCTCTGGCGGCCGATCGTGCGCACCCTGCTGCTCTGCGTCGTCATCCCCGCGCTGGTCTGGGATTCCGACCAGCGCGGCTTCCACGACAAGGTCGCCGGCACCGTCCTCCTCCGCGGCTGAACGCCGCGGAGTCTCGCCGCCGAGCACAACAGAACGGCTCCGAATCGTGAGATTCCGGAGCGTCTTTCCTGCGCGCGAGGCGGGCGGGGGTCAGCGTGCGCGCTGGGCACGCACCTTCAGGGGGTCGATGCCTTTCGGGATGGGCATGGAGCCCTCGAGCGACTGGAGACGGTTACTGATCGCCAGCACCTCCGCCTTGGTCAGCGTGGGCTTGATCTTCGAGAGTGTGCGCGGGATCTTGTGCAGAGGCACGGCATCCGCGTCCGGGCCGACCGCGATGGTGGTGACCGGCACATTCGGCAGCACGCGGGTGACTTTCCGGTGTTCCTCGTCCACCATCCGCTGCGTGCGGGTGCGCTGTCCCTCGCTGATGAGCACGACACCGCCCCGGCCGGTGGCCCGGTAGACCGCATCCTGCGTCTTGCCGTTGACGGCGACCGGCATCTCCGAACCGCGCCAACTGCGTTTCAGCGAGCTGCGCAGCACGGCGCCGACGGCTCCCGGCTGTCCCTCGATCTGAGAGTAGGCGGCGCGTTCGGCGCGGCGGCCCAGGATGATAAGGCCCGTCAGCACGCCGGCGAGCACCCCCGCCACGATCCAGAGCACCATTGTGAACACATTGCCGTCGGTGAGGAAGATCGCGAGCGCGACACCCACCAGGATCGGCAGGACGATGCCCAGCACGATGTAGAGCACCGCGCGGTCGTCGTAGCGGCGGGTCATCTGGAAGACCTGCCACATCTGCTTCAGCCGACCGGGCTCCTTGGTGGACTTGTCCTTGCGCGCCATAGGCTTAAGGATACCGGCTCGGGACCGGTTCGGCCGACGGGCTCGTGGCGGTCTGAGCGTCTGTGCGCTCTGAGGGAGGCCACCGCTCAGGAGACCGCCTGAGCGAACCCCAGGGACGCGTCCGTCAGGTGTTGCAGTTCCTCCGGGACAGCGCGGCCCTTCGCCCGCATCGACTGCGCCCAGAGCCGTCCCGCGCGGTACGAGGAACGCACCAGCGGACCGGCCAGCACCCCGAGGAAGCCGATCGCTTCGGCCTCGTCCCTCAGCTCCACGAACTCGTCCGGGTGTACCCAGCGCGCGACCGGGAGGTGCCGTGGGCTCGGGCGCAGGTACTGGGTGATCGTGACGATGTCGGTGCCCGCGTCGTGCAGATCGCGCAGCGCCTGGCTGATCTCCTGGTGCTCTTCGCCCATCCCGAGAATCAGGTTGGACTTCGTGATGAGTCCGGCGGCTCGCCCCTGCGCGATCACGTCGAGGGAGCGTTCATAGCGGAAAGCCGGACGGATGCGCTTGAAGATGCGCGGCACGGTCTCGACGTTGTGCGCGAAGACCTCCGGACGTGCTCCGAACACCTCGCCGAGCAGTTCGGGGTCTCCAGAGAAGTCGGGCACCAGGATCTCGACCCCCGTGCCGGGGCTCTGCCGGTGGATCTCCCGGATCGTCTCCGCGTAGAGCCAGGCGCCCTCGTCGTCCAGGTCGTCTCGCGCGACGCCCGTGACCGTCGAGTAGCGCAGGCCCATCCGCGCGACCGACTCGGCCACCCGGCGCGGCTCGTCGCGGTCGAACTCGGACGGCTTCCCCGTGTCGATCTGGCAGAAGTCGCACCGTCGCGTACACTGGGACCCGCCGATGAGGAAGGTCGCCTCCCGGTCCTCCCAGCACTCGTAGATGTTCGGGCAGCCGGCTTCCTGGCAGACCGTGTGCAGATCCTCGGACGTCACCAGGGAATGCAGCTGCCGGTACTCGGGTCCCATCTTGGCGCGGGTCTTGATCCACTCCGGCTTGCGCTCGATCGGGGTCTGCGCGTTCCGGACCTCGAGCCGCAGCATCCGGCGGCCCTCCGGCGCCGCGCTCACGTGGTGGCCTCGGTCTCAGCGGCGCGCACGGCGGCCTCGAGGCCGAATTCGGCCCGCAGTGCGGCGGTCACCATCGGCGCGACATCCTGCGGGGTGACGGTGCGGCCGAGCGTCTCGGTGATGGTGCTGACCCCCGCATCCCGGATTCCGCACGCGACGATGCGGTCGTAGGTCTCCAGCGAGTTGGAGCAGTTGAGTGCGAAACCGTGCATCGTCACGCCATCGGCGACGCGGATGCCGATCGCGGCGAGCTTCCGGTCGGGCGCCGTTCCGTCTCCCGGCAGCCACACGCCCGAACGGCCTTCGACCCGTTCGCCCGCGATGCCGAGCTCTCCCAGCACCCGGATCAACGCCGATTCCAGCCGCCGCACGTACCCGACGACATCCACCGGCTCCCGCAGCCGCAGAATCGGGTAGCCGACCAGCTGCCCCGGACCGTGCCAGGTGATCTTGCCTCCGCGGTCGACATCGACGACGGGTGTGCCGTCCGTGGGGCGTTCGTCGTCCGTTGTCCGCTTTCCGGCAGTGTAGACGGGGGCGTGCTCGAGGAGGAGGACGGTCTCGGCCCTCGTGCCCGCCGCCACCTCGCGGTGGAGACCGCGCTGCCATTGCAGCGCGGTGTCGTAGTCTACGGGGCTGCCGTCGAGCCCGGAGCGGTCGAACTGCATCATGGTGAGAGTCTATGTGGACCGAGTCCATTAATTGCAAACCGCGGCTGTCGGCGGTTCTCCACAGGGTGTGGCCGGAGCCGGACTTTCCACAGATTCGAGGCCGGGCGATCATCGTGAGGCCAGGTCCGGTGGGATGTCTCCATGAGCACCAGACAGCAGCGAACCCGTCACCACGGCCACAGCGGGCGCGGCGATCCCGAACGGCAGGCCGGCCGGCGCCCGGTCGACCTCGCCCGCCAGACCAGATTCATCGCGGAGCGGCACGGGTGGACCCTGCTCGCGCTCCCGCCGGGCCGAAAGCTTCCCGATGACCTTCCGGGCGAGCGTTCGGCTCTCGTGATCGGGGATGACCTCGTGGAGCCTGCCGTGCTCCGGGTCCGTCTACAGGACGTCGGGCCGCCGCCGGATGACCGCGCTCCCGAAGACGCCGGCATCGCGTTCGCTGACGTCCGTGCCCGCCGGGAGGCCCGTTCCGAACACATCGCCGGTGTCCTCGGTGAGTTCCCGCCGCGCCTCTCCCGCGGGCGGACCGTCACGGCCGTCCTCGTCCAGAACGCCTCGCGCGGGTCGCTCCGCACCCTTCTCGAGGAGCGTCCCGCGCTTTCGGCCGGTGCCGCTGCGACCATTCTTGTCGGTGTCGCCCGCGCCCTCGCCGACCTCCGTGCGGCCGGCTGGGCCGGTGCCGCCCCGACCAGCGACTCCGTGGGATTCCGCGCGGACGGCTGTCCGGTTCTCACCCGCCTGGACGGTGTTCGCCCCACCGACGCATCCGCCGAACTCGCCGACCGCCGAGCCGTCCACGCGCTCGCCCGCTCGATCTGCTTGGCCGTTCCCCGTGCTGCGGCCGCCGGCCTGTTCGCGGCGGTTGAAGGAGCGCTCGCTCACACCGGCTGGGAACGCCTCTCCGCCGCCGTCCTCGCAGCCGCCCAGCCGGCCCCTCTGTCCTGCTTCCGGACCCCGTGCCTCTAGCCGCTTCGGCGAACGTCTCGGGGCTTCCCGACCGCATTCGCCCGGCCACGCACCGCCGCGAAGCAGCCTCACCGCTCCTGCGGCGTGTGCTCCGCGCCCTGGACGACCGTCCGGCGTCCCGGGCGTGGGCATTCGCGTGGACGCGGTTCCGCGTCCGTCCCCGGCTCCTGGCTGTCGGGGCGGCGCCCCTGGTGGCGGCCATGGTCTTGCTGATCGCTCTGCCGCCTGCCTCCGAACCGGACGACAGCACAGAAACGCTCCGGCCGCTCGGCGCGGTGACGGGCGAAAACCGGGTCACCGGCGCAGCCCCAGTCCTTGCCTCAGCCCCCGTCGGCCTGGGCTTCCGCGCCCGGCCCGGGGCGGGGGCGATCGTTCCCGCCCCGGCCACCGCGCCGAGCGGCGACCTCTCGATCCGGTCCCTCTGCGAGTAGCGGTCCGTTTGCGAGTAGCGGTCCGTTTGCGAGTAGCGGTCCGTTTGCGAGTGTGGCTCCGTTTCCGAGTCCGGCTCCGCACTGGAAAGCGAGCCGGCCCCGCTCCTGCTGGTGAGGAGCGGGGCCGGCTGGCGCTGGGCGGTGTCCGCCTGATGCGGGCGACTAGAGTCCGAGGCTTCCCTCGAAGTCGGCGCCCTCGAGACGGTTTTTCACCGCGACGAGGAAGCGGGCCGCGTCCGCACCGTCGACGATGCGGTGGTCGTACGAGAGGGCGAGATAGACCGTGGAGCGGATCGCGATCGAGTCCGTGCCGTCTGCCGAGACCACCGCCGGCTTCTTGGTGACGATCCCGGTCCCCAGGATCGCGACCTGCGGGAGGAAGACGACCGGAGTGTCGAACAGCGCGCCGCGCGAACCCGTATTGGTCAGCGTGAACGTGCCACCGGCCAGTTCGTCCGGCTTGAGGCGGTTGTCGCGGGTGCGCTCGGCGAGGTCCGAGATTTCCTTGGCGAGGCCGGCGAGATCCAGCTCAGAGGCGTTGCGGACGACCGGAGTGAGGAGACCCCGCTCGGTGTCCACGGCGATCGACATGTTCTCCTGGTCCGGATACACGATGTTGTCACCGTCCACCGTCGCATTGATGACCGGGTAGGTCTTCAGCGCCTCGGCCGCGGCCAGAGCGAAGAACGGCAGGAAGGAGAGCTTGACTCCGGTCTTGGCGAGGAAGTCGGACTTGACGCGGTCGCGCAGTGCAGCGACCTTGGTCACGTCGACCTCGACCACCGAGGTGAGTTGAGCGGTCGACTGCATCGACACGACGGCGCGCTCGGCGACGACCTTGCGCAGGCGCGACATCGGCTGGGTGGTTCCGCGCAGCGGCGACACCTCCGCGGCGGGTGACGGAGCGGCCGCCGCCAGGCCCGCTGCGGCGGGAGTGGCAGCTGAGAGGATGTCTTCCTTGCGGATACGCCCGCCGACACCGGTTCCGGTGACCACGGACAAGTCGACGCCTTGCTCGTTCGCGAGCTTGCGGACGATCGGCGTGACGTAGCCGGCGTTGCCGGTGTGCGCGCCGCCCGGCGCCGGGGCGGCCGCGGCCGTCGGCGCGGCCTGCTGCGCGGGCGCGGCGGCGGGTGCTGGTGCCGGTGTGGCTGTCGGCGCCGGAGCGAACGCCGGTGCGGCTTGCTCCGTGGGAGCGGCGACCGGTGCCGGTGCGGCGGCGGCGAGAGCCGGGTCGGCCTGTAGCGCGGGAGCCGGGGCGGCCTCCGGCGTGGGTGCGGGCACGGCCGGAGCAGCGGTGTTCTCCTGCGCGGCGGGAGCGGAGAAGGCGGGTGCGGCTTCAACGGCCGGGACTGTCTCAGCGGCCGGCGCCGCCGGGGGCTCTCCCGCTCCGGAGCCGTCGCCGATGGTGACCAGAGCGGTGCCCACCTCGACGGTCTCGTCCTCCTGCACCAGGATCGCTTCGATGACGCCGGAGACGGGGGAGGGGATCTCGGTGTCGACCTTGTCGGTCGAGACCTCGAGTAGGGGCTCGTCCACGTCGACATGGTCGCCGACGTTCTTCAGCCAGCGGATGACCGTGCCTTCCGTGACGCTTTCGCCCAGCGCCGGGAGGCTGACGGATTCGCTCATGAGCTTTTCTCCTTCAAAACCTGAGTGTTGAGTAGTTTATTGCAGCCGCACCCTCGTCCGGTTGGGGAGACGGGGCCGGCGGATGGATTAGAGGGTGTGGAGCGGCTTGCCCGAGAGGTACAGGAACGCTTCGCCGAGCGATTCGTTCTGAGTGGGGTGTGCGTGGATCAACGGGGCGATGTCCTCGGGGTAGGCCTCCCAGTTGACCGCGAGCTGGGCTTCTCCGATGAGCTCGCCGACACGCGCTCCGATCATGTGGACGCCGACCACGGGGCCGTCGTTCACGCGGACGACCTTGACGCTGCCGTTCGTGCCGATGATCTCGCTCTTCGCATTGCCGGCGAGGCTGTAATCGTAGCTGGTGACCCGGTCTGCGCCGTACTGCTCGACCGCCTTGATCTCGGTGAGCCCGATGGAGGCGACCTCGGGGTCGCAGTAGGTGACCTTCGGGATGTTGACGTCAGGGATGACGACGGGGTTCAGGCCCGCGATCTCCTCGGTCACGAAGATGCCCTGCTGGAAGCCGCGGTGCGCGAGCTGGAGGCCGGGGACGATGTCTCCGACGGCGTAGACGCCCGGGGCGCTGGTCCGCAGGCGCTCATCGGTGACGACGAAGCCGCGGTCGAGGGCGATGCCGGCTTCCTCGAAGCCGAGGCCCTGTGTGAGCGGGCCGCGGCCGACGGCGACGAGAAGCAGCTCCGCCTCGACGGTGCTGCCGTCCTCGAGCGAGACCACGACGCCGTTCTCGTGCTGGCTGACGCCCGCGAAGCGGACGCCCAGGCGGTAGTCGATCCCGCGGCGGCGGAACGCGCGTTCCAGCGATTTGCTGATCGACTCGTCCTCGTTGGGCACCAGGTGGGGGAGGGCCTCGATCACGGTCACATCGGCGCCGAAGGACTTCCAGACGCTCGCGAACTCGACGCCGATGACGCCGCCGCCGAGCACAGCGACCTTCTGGGGGACGAAGTCCAGCTCGAGGGCCTGCTCGCTGGTGATCACACGGCCGCCGATCTCGAGGCCGGGGAGGCTGCGCGAGAACGACCCGGTGGCCAGGATGACGTTCTTGCCGACGATCGTGTCCTCGCCGACCTGCACGGCGGTCGGGGAGACCAGCCGGCCTTCGCCCTCGATGACCGTGATGCCGCGGGCCTTGACCAGTCCCTGCAAGCCCTTGTATTTCTTCGTGACGATGCCCTGGCGGTACTCGGTGACACCGTTGATGTCGACGCCCTGCATCTGCGTCACGATGCCGTATTTCCCCGCCTCCCGGGAGTAGTCGGCGACCTCGGCTGCGTGGAGCAGCGCTTTCGTCGGAACGCAGCCGCGGTGCAGGCAGGTGCCGCCGACCTTGTCCTTCTCGATCATGCCGACGGTGAAACCGAGTTCGACCGCACGCAGCGCCGCTGCGTAGCCTCCACTCCCACCGCCGAGCACCACAATGTCAAAGTTCTGCTCAGACACCCAGCTACTCCCTCGCGCATCAGGATTCGTGACACGATCCTGCCAGGAGGGGTGACTCGTGACAGGCGTTGCATTGGCAGGATTTTCCTGCGTCTACGACCCTACTACCTCCCGGAAATGTCCTCGGCCAATCGGATGAGCGCGCGCACGCTCACCGCGGACGGGCCTTTGCCGGTGAAACCGTACGGAGCGCTCGGACCCTTCGCCGGCCCGGCGATGTCGAGGTGGGCCCACGGGATGCGCGGAGAGTCCTCGTCATCGCCGCTGCGGCCGATGAACTCCTGGAGGAAGACGCCCGCGAGCAGCATCCCGCCCGCGGTGTTCCCGGGGTTGGCATTCGCGATGTCGGCGACATCGGAGGCGATCGTGGCGCGCAGCTCGCCCGCGAGCGGCATCGGCCACAGGAGCTCGCCGGACGCCTTCGCTGCGGCGATGACGTCAGCGACGAGGTCGTCGGAGCCCATGACGGCGGCATAGCGCGTGCCGAGCGCGACCAGCGCGGCGCCGGTGAGGGTGGCGACGTCCACGATGGCGTCCGGGCGCTCTTCGCTGGCGGCGACCAGGCCGTCGGCGAGCACGAGCCGGCCTTCGGCATCGGTGTTCAGGACCTCGACCGTCTGGCCTCCGCGGATGCGCAGCACGTCGTTCGGGCGGATGGCGGTTCCCGACGGCATGTTCTCGGCGAGGCACAGCCACGCGGTCACGCGCACGGGGAGGCGCAACGTCGCGGCGGCCAGCGCCGCGGCGAGGACGGTGGCCGCGCCGGTCATGTCGTACTTCATGCCGACCATGCCCGAGGCCGGTTTCAGGGAGAGACCGCCCGAATCGAAGGTGATCCCTTTGCCGACGAGGGCGAGGTGCCGGGTCGCGCTGTCGGGGGAGTACACGACTTTGACCAGTCGCGGCGGGCGGGCCGAGCCCTGGCCCACGCCCAGGATGCCGCCGAAGCCGTCCGCGGCGAGCCTGGTCTCGTCCCACACCTCCACCGATACGGGCAGGTCCGCCGCGAGCGCTTCGACACGGTCGGCGAAGGTGGCGGGGTAGAGGTCGAGGGGCGGGGCGTTCACGAGATCCTTGACCAGCGCGGCGGCTTCCGCGACGGTGGCGGCCCGGGCGATCAGCGCCTCCCCTTCGGCGCTGCGCCCGACCACCTGGATCTCCGCGACTGGTTCCTTGACGCCGGCCTTGGTCTTCTCCCGGTACTCCGTGTAGGCGTAGGCGCCGAGCGCGGCGCCCTCCAGGGTCGCCCCGAGCTGCGCGTCGGTCTCCGTCGGGAGCGCCAGCGCGACGCGCTGGACGCCCGCCAGCTGCCGGACCGCGGTTCCGGCGGCGTAGCGGAACGCGTCCTCGTCCCGTTCGTCCGGCAGCCCCACGACCGCGAGCGCGGGACCGCCCCCGGCGCCGGGCAGCCGGACCAGCTCGTCTTTGCCGCCGGAGAATCCGACGGCCGCGAGCTCCGCCGCCAGGCCGTCGCGCGCGCCGGCGGAGAGAACGGTCACCCCGTCGCTGTCCGAGCGGGCGCCGAGCACGAGGACATCGGTGGAGGCGGGGGTGGACGGAGCGGAGGCGCTGAGCGAGAGCGAGGGAGGGGTCATGCCATGACACTAGCCCGTCAGCTGCGGGCGGTGTTCGCTGTGGGCGTGCTGGGACAGCGCTGTGTGCAGCGCCCGTGCTGACGGCGCGCTTTAGAGTTGAGGCATGCGAGACCCTAGCGAACTGTTCGAGCTCACCTCCGCCCTCGAGGTGCCGGACGGGCTGCCCCTGGTGGCCGGCCTCACCGGCTTCGCGGACGCCGGCTCAGGCGTGAGCCAGCTCGGCACATATCTGCTCGGCACTTTGGACAGCG
This sequence comes from Leifsonia xyli subsp. cynodontis DSM 46306, assembly GCF_000470775.1. Classification (NCBI taxonomy): domain Bacteria; kingdom Bacillati; phylum Actinomycetota; class Actinomycetes; order Micrococcales; family Microbacteriaceae; genus Leifsonia; species Leifsonia xyli. The sequence continues at coordinate 1,501,605 of NC_022438.1, read as the reverse complement.
AGGTCGACGCGGACATCCTGCTCGACTATCGGGCCCGCCGTCCGATCATCTACTTCGATCAGGACCACCTGGACGGCTACCAGCCCTCGACGCTCAGACTGTACCTCGTCTACGATGAGCTGCACCAGCCGTTTCTGCTGCTTTCTGGTTTCGAGCCGGACTTCCGCTGGGAGGCGTTCACGGAGGCCATTCTCGGTCTGATGGAGCGGTTCCGTGTGAAGAGCGTCACCTGGGTGCATGCCATCCCGATGCCGGTCCCGCACACGCGTCCGATCGGTGTGACGGTCAGCGGCAACCGCGCTGAGCTGATCGAGGCGATGTCGATCTGGAAACCGCAGACTCAGGTGCCGGCGAACGCTCTGCACCTCCTGGAGTTCCGGCTGCAAAAGCTCTCCTATCCGATCGCCGGGTTCGTGCTCCTCATTCCGCACTATCTGGCCGACGCCGAGTACCCGGCCGCCGTGATCGCGGGGCTGGAGAGCATCAGCGTCGCGACCGGGCTCATCTTCCCGACCGATCGACTGCGCGAAGACGACCGCCAGTTCGTCACGAACATCGACGAGCAGGTCGCGGGGAACGCCGAGCTCGGCCGGCTCGTCGGCACACTGGAGAACCGGCACGACAGCTATATGGAGGACAACCAGCCACGCTCGCCGCTGACCGACCGCGACGGCGAACTGCCGAGCGCGGACGAGATCGCCGCCGAGCTGGAGAACTTCCTCGCCTTCCGCCGGCGCGGCGACGAGGACAATTCGCGCGGCGACCGTTAGCCCGGGCGGCCACGTCCCCGGGCATTATGATCGTCGGGTGAATTCCCGTCGTTCCTGGCTCATCTTCGGGGTCGGTGTCTTCGCGTATCTGATCGCGGTGACGCAGCGTACGAGCATCGGCGTCGCCGGTGTCTCCGCCACCGAGCGTTTCCACGTCTCCGCGGCGGTGCTCTCCACGCTCGCTGTCGTGCAGCTCATCGTCTACGCGGGGATGCAGATCCCCGTCGGCGTGCTCATCGACCGTGTGGGGTCCCGCTGGCTCATGCTGGCCGGAACGGCTCTGATGGTCGCAGGCCAGGTCACGGTCGCTCTCGCTCCGTCGATCGCTGTCGCGATACTGGGACGCATCCTGGTGGGGGCGGGCGACGCCACCGTCTTCACCTCTCTCATACGGCTGGTCACGTCGTGGTTCCGGGGTCGGATCGTGCCTCAGCTCTCGCAGTGGAGCGGGAATATCGGCCAGCTGGGGCAGGTGCTCTCGGCCATCCCGTTCGCGCTGCTGCTGCACCAGTCGGGGTGGACGACGGCGTTCCTGTCCGCGGCTTCCCTTTCCCTGATCGCGCTCATCGGCATTCTGGTCGCGATCGCGGACCGGCCGGTCGGGTCCAGCGAGGGGCCGCGCCCGGCGAGCTGGGCGGACTCGCTCCGTCAGCTCCGAATCAGCCTCGCGCGCCCGGGGACGCAGCTGGGATTCTGGTCGCACTTCGCGACCCAGTCGCCCGGCACCGTGTTCAGCCTGATGTGGGGCCTGCCGTTCATGGTGTTCGCCCTCGGCATCGACCGGGCCGAGGCGTCCGGGCTCCTGATCGTCCCGGTCGTCGCCGGCCTGATCGCCGGTCCGCTGCTCGGCCTGCTCACGGCACGGTTCCCGCTGCGGCGCAGCAACCTCGTGCTCGGGATCGTCGCGATGACAGCGATGGTGTGGGGCGTGTTCCTGCTGTGGCCGGGTGTGCCGCCCACCTGGATGCTCCTCCTCGTGCTGATCGCGCTCGGCATCGGTGGGCCGGGGTCGCTGATCGGCTTCGACTTCGCGCGGACCTCCAATCCGCTGCGCAGCCTCGGCTCGGCGAACGGCATCGTCAATGTGGGCGGGTTCCTCGCGAGTTTCGTGATGATGTTCCTGATCGGGCTGGTCCTGGACGCCCAGAACCACACGCGCACGCAGGCCGGGCTCTACGCCCTCGACTCGTTCCGGTGGGCCTTCGCCGTCCAGTATCTGATCGTCGGTGTCGGCGTGGGGTTTCTGCTGCACGCTCGCCGCCGCACCCGGCGGCGGCTGCAGGAGGACGAGGGAATAGAAGTGGGGCCGCTGTGGGTTGCTCTGGTGAATGTGTGGCGGCGGAGGGGCGGCCGCAATGTTGAGCGGGAAACGACCAGGTCCGGTGGTCAAGGGCTTGCAGAGAACGTGCAATAATTGGTTACTGGACCCGTTCACGTTCTGTGGGCTGGAGCACTCGATGGTGCCCGGCATGAAGCCTCAAAACTTGACATGGGTCTTAGTAATGTCCGCGCGCGACCTCAGCCAGCCGTGACCGGCGCACCATCGGTCCTCCGCTCGGTATGAAAGGTGTTCACATGGCAACCCGTGCAGCTACGAAGGCTGAGGGGGACGTGGTCGAAGAGACCTCCGCCTCCACAGCGACCAAGCCCGTCGCCAAGAAACCCGCCGTCAAGAAACCTGCCGCCAAGAAGGCGGCGAAGAAGACAGCGGCCAAGCCCAAGGGCAGCGCCGGCGACGAGGACGCCGCGGTCGACATCGACGAGGACGAGCCCACGGACACCGAGACGGACGACGCGGTCGAGGGCAATGACGCCGGGGAAGCGGAGGACGACGTCGAGGAGGCGGACGATGACGCCCCCTCGGGCGCTGCCGGGGAGGCCGCAGCCGTGAAGGCCGCGGCCGATGCGCCGCTGCCGACCGATGCGCTGGTGCTGCGCGCGGTCGACGAAGACGACGACATCCCCGTCTACTCGACCACGATCACCGGCGCGACCGCCGACCCGGTCAAGGACTACCTCAAGCAGATCGGCAAGGTCCCGCTGCTCAACGCGGCGGAGGAGGTCGAACTCGCCATGCGCATCGAGGCCGGCCTCTTCGCCGAGGACAGACTGGCGAACACGCCCAACATGCCTCGCGAGCTCGAGCGCGAGCTGAGGTGGGTCGCCCGCGACGGCCAGCGCGCGAAGAGCCACCTGCTCGGCGCCAACCTGCGTCTCGTGGTCTCGCTGGCCAAGCGCTACACCGGGCGCGGGATGCAGTTCCTGGACCTGATCCAGGAGGGCAACCTCGGTCTGATCCGCGCCGTCGAGAAATTCGACTACACCAAGGGATTCAAGTTCTCCACCTACGCGACCTGGTGGATCCGTCAGGCCATCACACGCGCGATGGCGGATCAGGCCCGCACCATCCGCATCCCGGTGCATATGGTCGAGGTCATCAACAAGCTCGCTCGCGTGCAGCGCCAGATGCTGCAGGACCTGGGCCGCGAGCCCACCCCCGAGGAGCTGTCGAAGGAGCTCGACATGACCCCGGAGAAGGTCATCGAGGTTCAGAAGTACGGTCGCGAGCCGATCTCGCTGCACACCCCGCTCGGCGAGGACGGCGACAGCGAGTTCGGCGACCTGATCGAGGACACCGAGGCGGTCGTCCCCGCGGATGCCGTGGGTTTCACCATGCTGCAGAAGCAGCTGGAGAGCCTGCTCGACTCCCTCTCCGAACGCGAGGCGGGCGTGATCCGCATGCGCTTCGGTCTGGGCGACGGCATGCCGAAGACGCTCGACCAGATCGGCGACACCTTCGGCGTGACGCGCGAGCGCATCCGCCAAATCGAGTCGAAGACGATGGCGAAGCTGCGCCACCCGTCCCGCTCGCAGTCGCTGCGCGACTACCTCGAGTAAACCGGTGCGCTATCGTGTGGCGGTCATCGCTGGCCGCCTCGCCCGCTGGCTGCTGCGTCTGCGGGGAGGTGGCTCCGCGGTGCCGGGGCGGGTCGCCCTCGCGATCGCGCCTGCCTTCCTGGAACGCGCCGTCAGCCGGCTGCCGCTCGGCGTCGTGTTCGTGTCGGGGTCGAACGGCAAGTCGACCACCACGAACATGCTCGCCGCCATCCTGCGCGAGCACGGCCTGAGCGTCTTCACGAACCCGTCCGGCGGTAATCTGCCGCAGGGGATCGCCTCCTCGCTCCTCGCGGACGTTCCGCTCGACGGCTTTGTGCGCGGCGATGTCGGCGTGATCGAGGTGGACGAGGCGTACGGAGTGGACCTCGCGACCGTTCTGAAGCCGCGCGGCTCGCTGCTCCTCAATGTGCAGATCGACCAGCTGAACCGGTTCTTCGAGCCGACGCGGGTGATCGGGATGCTGCGAACCATCGCCGACCGTTCCCGCGAGTTCGTCGTCGTGAACGCCGACGACGACAGCCTGGCCCGGGTCGGCGCCGAGCTCAGGGCCGCCGGCCGGGACGTGTCCACTTTCGCCGTCGCCCCCGCGATCATCGAGTCTTCGCCCAACGGCCTCGCGAACGTCGAAGACCTCTCCGTCGCCCCCGTCGCCCCGCTCCCCGTTCCAAGCGTGTTCGTCAGCGAACTGGAGCAGCAGAGCGCCCAGCTGACGATCGGCGGCGAATCCGTGCGGATCGGGCTGCCCGCGCGCGGCCTCCACTATGCGGTGGACGCGGCCGCCGCGACCGCGATGGCGCGGCGTCTCCTCGGCGCGGAGTTCAGCCCCGCCGCAGTCGTCGCTGCGATGGGCGCGCTGCGCACGGTCTATGGTCGCGGCGAGACGCTGCGGGTCGGCGACGAGGACATCGAGATCATCATGATGAAGAACCCGCCGAGTCTCCAGCTGAATCTCGACTATCTCAGCGAGACCCCCGAACAGGTGTTCGTCGCCGTCGACGAGGGCACGCCCGATCCGTCCTGGGTCTATGACATCGACCTCTCCAAGCTGCGGCACGTCGACATCGTCTCCGGCACGAAAGCGTGGCAGTTCGCCACGAGGTTCGCCTACGCGGGCATCGAGGTCGCCCAGGTGATCCCGGAGCCGAAGCCGGCCTTGCAGGCGTTCCTGGCGCTCCCGAAACCGGCCCGCGGCGCCAAGACCATGATCGTCAACTACGAGCAGATGATGCTGATCCGCAAGCAGCTCGGCTTCCTGGACCTGGAGGGCGGCGACAAATGAGCCTCCTGCGCATCCTGCACTTGTACCCGCGCGAGCTCGGCATCAACGGCGACGCGGGCAATGTACACGCCCTCCTCGAACGTGCCCGGTGGCGCGGCGTCGAGGCCGAGGCCGTGGGCCACTCCGCTGGCGGCGAGCTGCCGGCGAGTGTGGACCTCATCCACATCGGCTCGGGACCGCTGTCGTCGCAGCGCGCCGTCCACGACGATGTGCTGCGCATCGCACCGCGGCTGCGGCAGTGGCGGGATGCCGGGGTCCCCATCCTGGCGATCGCCGGCGGCTGGCAGCTGCTCGGCCGCGAGCTGGTCACCCCGGACGGTGAGACGCTCGGCGGCGCGGAGGTCTTCCCGACCCGGGCCGTGCTCGGCGCGAAGCGGTATGTGTCGGAGGCGGTCGTGCGCACGGCCGATGGCACGGCACTGGCCGGTTTCGAGAACCACTCGGCGGTGACGACTCTGGAGGGCGGCGAGCCGCTCGGCCGGATCGTCGGCGGCGACGGCAACGGCGACGGCACCGAGGGGATCGTGCTCGGCGCGGCGATCGGCACGCATCTGCACGGCCCCGCCCTGCCGATGAACCCGGCGCTGGCGGACCGGATGCTGGCGAGGGCCCTGCGCGCCGAACTCCCCCCGGTCCCGCAGACCGAGCGCGTCGACCGCTACGCCGCCAACGCGCGCCGGGCGATCGCGGACCGGCTGGGCGCGACGCTCTAGGTGTGTTTCTCAGGGACGTTGGTCAATCTGCTGATGGGTGGCTGGCTGCCGATGGCGGTGTGGGGCCTGTGGTGATTGTAGGAGTGCAGCCAGGCCGGGAGTGCGTTGCGGCGGGCTGATTCGGAGTTGTAGTGCCGGGCGTATGCCCAGCCGTCGGCGAGGGTGCGGTGGAAGCGTTCGATCTTGCCGTTCGTCTGCGGATGGTAGGGCCGGGTGCGTTTCGGTTGGATGCTGAGCTCGGCGCAAGCGTCGCGCCAGGCGTATGAGCGGTATGCGGAGCCGTTGTCGGAGAGCACCTGTTCGACGGTGACGCCACGGCTGGCGAACCAGCCGACCGCTCGACGCAGAACAGCGATTGCAGTGGCGGCGGTTTCGTCGTCGTGGATCTCGGCGTAAGCGACACGGGAGTGATCGTCGATGACGGTATGAACGAACGCTGTGCCGGTGATCATGTCGCCGGTGATCCCGTGTTTCCCGGTCCGCTTCGCGGTGATGGCCTTGTTCCGCTCTCCCTGGAGACGTCCGACGTAGCGCCAGCCGCCACCGTCGGGGATGTTGCCGAGTTTCTTGATGTCGACGTGGATCATCGATCCGGGATGCTCGTGCTCGTAGCGGCGGGCGGGTTCGCCGGTGCGGACGTCGACGTGGCTGGGCCGATTGATCCGGCACCGGGAGAGGACCGTGTGAACGGTCGAGGCGGGCATGCCGAGCTGGGCGCCGATACCGACTGGTCCCAGCCGCTTCTTCCACCGCAGATGCACGACCTTGCGGACCAGTCTTCGCGGGGTCTTGTTCGGGCTGTGATGCGGCCGTGACGAACGGTCCAGCATTCCCGCCTCGCCCATCTCCACGTAACGACGAGCCCATCGGTCCGCGGTGCGTCAGGACACTCGGAAGTAGGTCGCCGCCGCAGCAACGGACCAGCCGTCGTCGACGACTTGGCGGGCCAGGCGGAGGCATTCGCGAGGAGTCAAAGCAGCATTAGCGTGGGTCACGAGGACCTCCTAAGTCATCGAGTGCAGGGAAACTAGACAGCCCCACTCTCGACCGGGAGGTCCTCACCCATCTATCGCGTCACACCTCAACCAACGTCCCTGAGCAGCACAACCTAGCGGAGCCGTCTTCAACGTCTGAGGGCGCCGGTAGGGGGTGGTCATGAGGAAGGAAACCCGTGTCCGGTGGTATCCCAATCGTTTGGCCTCCTCGTCGATATCGGTGGGGTCGATTCTGCGCTCGTCGCATTTGTTGCTGTCATGCTGTTGTTGGCCTTCGGCGCCGGCGCCATCATGTTCGTCCCTCACACACAACCAAACTTGATCGTCATCGCGCTACTTGCGCTCCTATCCGTTCCTTTCGCTGTGGTGATGATTCTGACGACGCCACCTCTAATCGTTGCTCGCTCCTGGGACGAGCCCATGTGGCTACGAACGGTCGCCGTCTTCGCCTTCTGCGCCGCCATTTTTGAGGGGTCCGTCGCCGCGGTGCTCCTCGTATCCAGTGCGTCGCTCGTAACGGCACTCCCGATTCTGCTAGCGGCGGGCGCACTGATCCTCAACGCACTCCTGCTCGCCAACAGGGACTCGTACCAACGTGCAGCCGCTTTGGAAAGCAGGCTTAGCACCGCGATAATCGCTGTCCGAACACCTCAGACAGAAGCGGAACAGTACGCAGCGCTCTTTCATTTGTGCGCCACCATACGACGTCTGGAAAAGGGCGGACGATTCGTCCCCACACCACGCCCGCTGTCCGAGCCCCTCCGGGCGGTCCTGCTCTACGCTATCCAACACGCAGCCCCCATCGGACGCGACCTGCTCGCCCCCGCACAAGAACGACAACTTCAACAGAGACTCAAACCCGAAATCGCCGCGGCAAGCCTGCCAGCGCTGCTCGAGCGACTACACAGCCAACTCCTCGACGGACAATCACCACGGAGCGAGACAGAAACGAAACGTGCCCTACGATCACGCCGTATCGTACTCTGAGCTCCGTTTTCTCAAGCCTCCCCTTTATCTGCGACGCCTCGGTCGTTTCCGGGCTGCGTGGGGTTATGGGGTCGCTGCGACCACGGCGCGGGAACAAGCTGCATTGGAGGTCCGTTCCGGCTGGTCGGGCCCGGGACGCCACTTCCATCAGGCCAAGTCCCTGTAGTCGCAGTATCCGGGTGGCGCTGTGGTTGCGATGTCGATCATTCTTTCTTCTCTAAGTTGTTCTGGTTTGTGGCTTCGAGGCGTCCGAGTGGGGTGCCGGAGAGGTGGTCGGGGGAGAGGGGGTTTTCGCGAGTGCGGTAGAGATAAGGCTGAATGTGATCCCATTGAGCCTGTTGCACACGAACTGAAATATGATGACTTGTCGGTCTTTTTGGGTGACTTATCAAGTGACTTAGAACTGACTAGATGGGCGACTTTTTGGTATGCTGGTGCTATGACGGATCTGGCAATGCGCCCCCTGGGGCGGGCGGCGCACAAGGCGTCGGTGGAGTCGGCGTCGCCGGCGATCGTCGCGCGCCTGCAGGAGGTGCTCGGACGCGACCTCGTGGCGATCATCACCGGCAAGACGCCGCGGCAGGTGTCTCGGTGGATCTCCGGTGACGCCAAGCCGCCGCTGGATGAGCAGCGCCTGCTGCGCGACACTTTCCAGGTCGTCGAGCTCCTGGCGGAGGTCGATCCCGATGAGGTCGTGCGGGCGTGGTTCATCGGGATGAATCCGCAGTTGGAGGACGCGGCACCGGCTGAGGTCATCGCCGAGGGACGTGTCCGCGACGTCATCGCCGCCGCGCGCGCGTTCGTCAATGCCGGCTGAGCTCGCCCTCTTGACCGCGCCGTCTCCACTCTGGCGAGTCGAACGGATCGACCCGGCCCTCCGCTTCTCTCAGCTCAACCCGGTCGACGTCATGAACGAGCGTGCCGGGAACTGGTTCGACATCCCCGGCGCCGGCGTCCTCTACGGGGCGACCACCCCGGAGGGTGGCTTCGCTGAGACGCTCGCTGGCTTCCGGCCGAAGGCCTCGATGATCGGCGCGTTCTCGCAGATCGAGACCGACCGAGTGGGGCCTGGCGAGGTGCCCGCTTCCTGGTTGACCACCCGCCGACTGCGGGAGTTCGAGGTCACCGGGTCGCTCCCGTTCGTGGATCTCGAGGCGACCGCCACGCACACCTACCTCACCCGCGAGGCCGCGTCGGTGCTGCGTCATCAGGAGCTCGAGAACCTCGACGTCGCTGACGTCCGCGGGCCCAGTCGTCTCCTGACGCGCGGGATCGCCAGCTGGCTCTACTCGCGCACCGACGAGCACGGTCAACCGCTCTGCGCAGGTATCCGCTATGTGTCACGGCTCGGAGACTTCGAGTGCTGGGCGATCTTCGACGGCACGCCCGTCGAACTCCGCGCGACCCACGATCTCCAGATCACGGACCGGGCTCTTCGTGCGGTTCTCGACCTGTTCGGCATGGCGATCTGCTGACTACTGAGCTCCGGTCCATGCCTCCACCGCAAGCGCTGAGCCGTCTGCGGCCGCGAGCTCCTTCACGTTCGGCGGATGAGCCCAGTCGCACTTCAGATCAGCTCCGCCAGGCCGAGGGACGGCGAGCAGGGCACCAGTGCTTGGCAAAGTAAGGCAACAGAGCAGTTCGAAGCCGAGACGAGTGTCGAACAGGGGCAGGCCATTATCTCGTCGCGCGACCGCTCTACCGGACAGTATTTTTAGGGTGCAGTCCCCTACGATAAAGCGCTGTGGAGGTGCCGTGACTTGCTCACGGCCCGACACTTCCACAGCGCTTAGGTTAAAGGCTTTACCAATCGGACTTGGCGACCCTTATTTAGGCTGGCCTTCCCAGATGGGTTTGCTCCTGTTGATGAAATCCCAGTGCGAGTCACGATCAGAGAGTGGGGCGATGTCGGTCTGTTCGTTCCGAGGTCTCTTGTCGCTCCGAGGGTCGGAGCAACGCGCCCGATTGGTCGGGGTGATCGACAATGCTCTTACGCTTTTCGCGACCTTGAAGACGACAGTGACACCGCCGGGGGACGCTACACACATCGGCATTTGTGTGGGGCTAAGGAAATTAGTAGGACTCAACCCAGAAGGCTTGAGTCCCGGCTGGGACATTGGTCGCGACCACATTGCTGGTAGGACCGCTAGCACCCGGGTACAGGCTAACGCTCGGCAGTGACGCTGCTTCTGCAGATGGTGCAATTCCGGTCGCGCCGATGGCGAGGAGAGCAGCGCCAAGGGCAAGTGTTACGGTGGCAACTTGGTGCCGACGCCGGAATCGCGTCGCGACAGTACGTGGAGCCAACTCAGATGAGTGAAAAACAGACATAATTTTTTCCTTACTTTTGTGGTTTCGGGAGCGTCATAAGCTTCTCCCCCCGAGAGTGCCGGAATGGCGGGATGATGATCGCCGCCCGAACGGCTGGGAAGGATTGGCCACCCTGCACCCCGCATCTGCCGAGTTTTCCCATACCGTGACAGATCTGGTAAGCCCTAAGAGTTCAGCGTCCAGGCTGGACGTCCGATCGGTGCTGTTTGCACCCGCCAAGCCATGCACGTTACTCAAGTCGAAGAATTGGTTGCTGACTACTACCGGCGCATCCAACTCACACCAGCCACTCGCGACGCGCTCCGAACCATGCTCACTACCGAACTCGACCGGCTCACCGCCTCCGCATCAACCGAAGCGAACACAGTGACTGCCCGACGGGGCCGGCTCGTCGCCGAACAGGACCGCCTCATCGAAGCGCGCCTGGCCGACACGCTCACCCTCGACCAGTTCGCGAAGTTCGAAGACCGCCTCTGCGGCGAGCTCGAAACACTCGACACCCGCCTGGCCGAGCACCACAACGACTACGCCGAAGCACGCACCCACATCGACGCCTGCCTCACACTCGCCACCGACATCGCCGACATCTACACCAACGCCGACCCACAAACCCGCCGACTCGCGAACCAAGCATTCTTCACCAAAATCCTCATTGGCGAGAACGGCGAGACCGGCTCAGTGACCGCCAAACCCTTCAGCCTCTACTTCGACCAGCGAGCACAACAAGAGGCCATCAAAAGGGCAGACGCTCCAACCGCCGACCCATTCATTTGGTCGCAGGTTCGAACATCGAACATTGGGTGCCCCCGGCAGGAATCGAACCTGCGACCAAGAGATTAGAAGGCTCCTGCTCTATCCGCTGAGCTACGGGGGCGCGTGGTCCACGATACCGTAGCCGCACCGCACGCCTGGCTGGTCGCTACAGCGTCGGGCCGGCTTTGCCCGCCCGGGTCACGATCGTCACCACCGGCATCCGTCCGCTCCGTCGCAGCCGCAGCCGCAGGTTCGTCCCCCGCGCGATCAGCAGCCCCACCACGATCGCGGCTGCCGTGGGCACGAGGCCCGAGACCGCCATCGCGCTGTGCGGTCCGAGCGCTTCCACGACCCACCCCATCAGCGGCCCGCCGAGAGCCTGCCCGCCGAGCAAGACGAGGATGTAGACGGAGATCGCCCGCCCGCGGATCTGGACGTTCGACGACATCTGCACCAGCGAGTTCGCCGCCGTGATGAACAGCAGGTTCCCCACGCCGATGCCCACCAGCAGGACGCTGAACGCGACCTCGTCCGGAGCGAAGCCCGCGAGTGTCTGCACGATGCCGAGCGTCGCCGCTGTGCCGATGACCGTCGACAGTCGCACCGAGGTCCGGCGGGTGGAGGAGAGCGCGCCGGCCAGCGCGCCGGCCGCGACAAGGGCGTTGAAGATCCCGTAGCCCTGGGCTCCTGCGTCGAAGACCTCGTTCGCGTACGCCGCGAGGAACACCGGCATGTTGAACGCGAAGACCGCGAGCACCGCGACCATGACGACGGTCCAGAAGATCACGGGCTTGCGCCGCACGTAGCGGATGCCTTCCGCCAGCTGGCCCTTTCCGCGGGGCGCGGCGGGGGAGTGGTGCAACTCGCCCTTCCTCAGGGCGAGCAGCGCAGCTACGACCGCGAGGCAGGCGACCGCGTTGATCGCGAACGACCAGCCGCCGCCGACCGCGGCGATCATGAGGCCGGCCAGCGCCGGGCCGATCAGCCCGCCGAGCTGGAAGATCGAGGAGTTGAGACTGATCGCGTTGCGCAGGTGGCGCGGGCCGACGAGTTCGTTGACGAACACCTGCCGGGCCGGGTTGTCGACCACGGTCACGAGCCCGAGTGCGAAAGAGATGAGGTACACATGACAGACCTCGACCGTGCCGCTGAGGGTCAGGACGGCGAGGAGCGCCGCGAGCGCCGCCGAGGCGGACTGCGTGATGATGAGGAGCCGCTGCTTCGAATGCCGGTCGGCGATCACGCCGCCCCAGAGCCCGAACAGAAGCATCGGGGCGAACTGCATGAAGACCGTGACACCGACGGCCGCGACGCTCCCGGAGAGCTGGAGGACGAGCCAGTCCATCGCGATCCGCTGCATCCACGCCGCTGTGTTGGCGACCAGATTGCCAGCGGTGAATCTCCGGTAGTTGGGGATCCGCAGCGAGACGAACGTCTCGCGCCACGGCGGGCGAGCGCTGAGGATGAGCATGGGGCCGGTGGGCGGGGCCGCTGCTGCGGTGGAGTTCGTCACGAGCTGTCTTTCCTGCGTTCCTGGTTCCGTATGGACGTGCGTCGAGTTCTGTCTTCCAACCTAGAGAATCCGCGGTATTGTTTCAGAGAATTCAACCTATAACTCCCATTGATTTTCCGAATGGATGGTGAGATGTTCGATCCGGTCCTCCTCCGCACATTCCTGGCCGTCGCCGATCTGCGCAGCTTCACGCGTGCGGCGGGCCGGCTGGGGATCAGCCAGCCCACGGTCAGTCAGCATGTCCGCCGTCTGGAAGAAGCGGCCAAACGGCAGCTCGTCGCGCGGGACACGCGCGAGGTCCGGCTGACGGACAACGGGGATGCGATGGCAGGTTTCGCCCGCACTATCTTGACCGCGCACGCCGAGGCCGATCGCTATTTCAGCGGTTCGGCGATGCGCGGCCGGTTGCGGTTCGGCGCCGCCGACGATCTGGCGATCACGACGCTGCCTCGCATCCTTCGCCATTTCCGGCAGCAGAACCCGCAGGTCAACCTGGAGCTGACCGTGGACCAGTCCGGTCCGCTGCACCGCCGTCTGAAAGCTGGCCAGCTCGACCTCATCTTCATCAAGCAGAACCCCGGCACGACCGAGGGAACCGTCGTCGCGACGGACGAGCTGGTGTGGATGGGGCAGGAGAAGACCGGGCTGGAACCCGGGCAGCCGGTGCCCTTGATCGTCTACCAGGGGCCGAGCCTCAGCCGTCAGATCACCATCGACGCGCTGGAGTCGGCCGGGCGCACCTGGCGGATCACCTGCAACACGCGTGAGGTGAACGGTGTGCTCGCGGCCGTGCGCGCAGGTCTGGGAGTGGCGGTTTTCCCTCGCTCGCTGATCCCGACCGACCTCATCAAAGTCACCAACCGCTTCGAGCTCCCGGAACTCGGCCACGTCGACTTCACGCTGCTGTCGAATCCCTCCGCCGCGCGTGAGCCGGTGGATGCCCTCACCACCGCCATCCTCGCCCGCGCCGTCACCCGCGTCCCCTGACCGCGCCCCGGGTGCCAGCGAGAGGCTACTCTGTCCCCATGCGTGATCTCCAGGCCAGAATCATCGACGAGCTGAACGTCAGCGCGACCATCGACCCCGCCGCCGAAGTGGCCGAGCGGGTGGACTTCCTCGTCCGGTACCTCAAAGCGGCCGGGGCCTCCGGCTTCGTGCTCGGCGTCAGCGGCGGACAGGATTCGTCGCTGGCCGGGCGGCTTTGCCAACTGGCCGTCGAGCGGCTGGCTGAGGAGGGCGTGGCGGCGGAGTTCATCGCCGTCCGGCTGCCCTATGCCGTGCAGCACGACGAGGACGACGCGCAGCTCGCCCTCGGCTTCATCCGCCCCCAGCGCACGGTCACCGTCAACATCCAGCGGGGCGTCGAGGGCGTCGAGAACGAGTACCGGGATGCGGTGGGCGACGATATGACCGACTTCACCAAGGGCAATGTGAAAGCCCGCGTCCGCATGGTCGCCCAGTACGCCATCGCCGGTGAGCGCCGTCTGCTCGTCGTCGGAACTGACCACGCCGCCGAGGCCGTCACCGGTTTCTACACGAAGTACGGTGACGGTGGAGCGGACCTGCTCCCCCTGAGCGGACTCAGCAAGCGTCAGGGCCGCGCCCTGTTGCAGCACCTCGGCGCTCCGGCGCGCCTCTCCGAGAAGGCTCCGACCGCGGATCTCCTCGATGAGAGCCCCGGTCAGACGGACGAGGCCAATCTGGGCCTGCGCTACAGCGACATCGACGACTTCCTCGAAGGAAAGGATGTCGCCGAGCAGGTCGCTATCGCGATCGAGACCCGGTATCTCGCGACCGAGCACAAGCGCCGCGTCCCGGCGAGCATGTTCGACGACTGGTGGACCGGCGGCGGCTTCGGCCGATGAGCGTAGCGCCCGGCCATGGCTTATGCCGCGGGCTGGTCCCGTCGCGGCGTCGGCGCGGTGTCGCCGGCTGTCGCCGCCGTGAACGGGGCGGCCGCGGCGCTCGCGTACTGATCGTGGTGCTGCTGGGCGACCCAGGCGTCCTGTTTGGCCATGAGCGACTGCTCGGTCTCGACCGTCTCGAAACGCCAGCGTTCGAGGTCGCTCTGGAAAATCTTGCGCGCACGGCGCGGTTTGTTCTGCCACTCGATGAGCCGGTCGCGGAATTCGGCGACCGCCGGGTCGAGCTGGTAGCCGAACGTGGCCGAGGCCCGCTTCATCTCGGCCAGCTGGTGGGCGGACCAGTTCGCGGTGACGCTCGCGCCTTTCAGCGGGAGCAGACGCACCAGGATGTCCGCCTGGCCGACGGCGCGGTCGGAGAGCACTTGCTCGCCCGGCGTCAGCGAATTCCACACCGACGCTTCGGTGGCCGCGTCGATCAGCGCTGCGATGGCGCTCGCCTTCTGCTGGCGGTCGGTCTGGCGGAGGAGCCCTTTGAGAGCGCTGCGGCCGATCCACGCGGCCAGCAGCCCGGAGACGGTCAGTGTGATCCCGAGGACCGCGGCAGAGAAGATCGCCGGCCGAGCGGCCGGGGAGAGGAGCCAAGCGACGAAGTCATTCCACCAGTGCATGCCGCGATGCTAACTGCGCCGTGGGCGTCCGTCCGGCAGTTCGCCCGCTGTGTCGCGCATCCATTCTCGATTTGCGGAAGACGCGCCGAGGCTGAAATATTGAGGTCTACCCGCTAGTCGGGTGAGCATGACCGTCGTCCGCAGGCAGGAGCCGCTGTGACTTTCCTCGCCCGTCGCCCCGATGTGACCATCGCCATCCCGATGTACCGTGCCGGTCATTACCTCGAACAGTGTTTGCGCAGCATCGCCGTCCAGACCTCGGGCACCCTGGGGATAGAGGTCCTCTGCGTGGACGACGGCTCTCCCGACGACACCGTCGAGATCGCAACGTGCCTGATGGCGGAGTTCGGACTCCGCGGCGAGGTCTGGAGTCACCCGCACACCGGCACCCCCGCGGCCGCGCGCAACGAAGGTCTCGACGCCGCCAGCGGCCATTACCTCTACTTCGTCGATGTGGACGACTATCTCGGCCCGGACGCGATCCGCTCGATGCTCTCCCTGGGCCGCCGGGGACGCGCGGACATCGTCGCTGGCAAATACGTCGGCGTTGGACGGGGCGCGCCGCAGCACATGTTCCGGAAGACTCTCGCGCGCACGGACCTCACGCGGACCTCCGTCCTCGACTCGATGAGCGTCCTGAAGATGTACCGCACCGGCTACGCCCGCTCGCTCGGCTATCGCTTCAATCCGGACCTCGTCATGGCCGAGGACCATCCGTTCGCGATGGCGGCGTATGTGCGGACGGATCGCATCGCGATCCAGGCTTCGACCGACTGCTACTACTGGGTGCGTCACACCTCGCCGTATGGCGCCGCTCAGCATCTGACCGGCCACGTGCATCCGGTGGATTCCTTCTACGCGTACTTCTCCGAGGTCTTCGATGTGCTGCGCGACACGCCTCCGGCGAGTCGGTCCCGGGCGCGATACGCCCACCGGAAGTACTGGAATCGCCTGTTTTCGTTCGACATCCCGACCGAGATGCGGCGCAAACGGGATGCCGCCGGTCGGCGCGCGTCGATCGCCAAGGCCCGATCGATCATGCAAGAGCACGGTGGCGAGGAGACCGAGGGGCTCTCCGCGAAAGCCCTGACGATGCAGGCAGCGCTGCAGCGGGGGGACGTGGCGGCGGTGGAGCTGGCGGCCCGGGCGGATTGATCCGTTCCGGGGGCCGCCCCGTCACGCGATGCGTTCCTCGTGACCGGTCGCCTCTGCGTCGTCCCCAGCTGAGCCGGACCCGCGTCTTCTCCACAGACCTCCGCTCGCTCCCGCGCGGGGGTGTCGTCTCGAGCCAGTCTGGAGTCAGCGCCCGCACCGAGCGGCTGCCGGAGGAGGAAACGCAATGACTGACAACCTGGCCGTCCGTGGACTCGTCGCGACGGAGCCGAGACACCTGACGACGGAAGGCGGCATCCCGATCACGAGTTTCCGGCTCGTGATCACGCGCCGGCGCTTCAATCGCAAGACATCCTCCTGGGAAGACGGCGAGAGCAACTGGTTCACGGTGTCGGCGTTCCGCCGGCTTGCGGTGAGCGCGGCTGAGTGCGTGGCGAAAGGCGATCCGGTGGTCGTCTCCGGGAGGCTCAGCATCCGCGAGTGGATGGGCGAGAAGCGCGGCGTGACGGCGGAGATCGAGGCGGACGCGATCGGGCACGATCTGGCCTGGGGGAGGAGCATGTTCTCGCGGACCGTGATGGAGGTCTCCCTGGAGGGTGGGAGGCCGGAGGGCGCCTCTCGGCCTTCGAAGGGCATTCCCGTCGATTCCCCAGGTGTCGGCCCTTAGAATGCGAGATATGACGCGCCCGACCGCCCTCACCCGGACCGCCGTCGTTTCGGCTGCGCTCGCTCTGGGACTCTCTGTGCTCCTCGCTGGCTGCACCCCGCAGCCGGCTTCCCCTCCGTCCGCTTCCCCGACGGGATCGGCGGGCCAAGGCGTCACCCCCGCGCCGAGCGCCGCGCCCACGCTTGTCCCCGGTGGTACAGCGCAGCAGAACCTGCCGTTCTTCGACCACGTCAACCAGGCGACCCTGGCGGCGAATCCGGAGGCGAAAGGGCGCGATTTCATCGACGCGCTTGTCGCCGCCGGTTTCGCCAAGGCGGACATGCAGGTCACCGTGGACACGACGACGATCGGCCTCAAGGCGAACTCCATCCAGTTCTCCGTCAAGCTGGGCGACTCGTGCCTGATCGGACAGAACGGAGCCGATGCCGGCGGGTACAACAGCACGGTGGCGGCGCCTATCCCACCGACCGGGACCTGTCTGGTCGGGCAGACTCGCGCGATCGACTGGTAGGCGCGATCGCCGGGTGAGCGCGATCCGCCCGGGCGCGGGGTCGGCCGGGGTCCGAGCGTACCCGGTATCCTCGTACAGGGCTGAGACACGAATCCGTTCGTGCCCAGGAACAGGAGTTGAGGAAGAAGAGTGGCCGAATACATTTACTCGATGGTGCGCGCGCGCAAGGCGGTCGGCGACAAGGTGATCCTCGACGATGTGACGATGGCCTTCTTGCCCGGGGCCAAGATCGGCGTCGTCGGGCCGAACGGCGCCGGTAAGTCCACGATCCTGAAGATCATGGCCGGGCTCGACACACCCTCCAACGGCGAAGCGAAGCTCACACCGGGCTACTCGGTCGGCATCCTCATGCAGGAGCCGGAACTGGACGAGAACAAGACGGTCCTGGAGAACGTTCAGGAGGGCGTCGGCGAGATCAAGGGCAAGATCGACCGCTTCAACGAGATCTCGGGGCTGCTGGCGGACCCCGACGCCGACTTCGATACACTGCTGGCCGAGATGGGCACGCTGCAGGAGCAGATCGACGCCGCCGATGTGTGGGACCTCGACTCCCAGCTCGAGCAGGCGATGGATGCGCTGCGCTGCCCGCCGGGGGACTGGCCGGTGAACACCCTCTCCGGCGGTGAGAAGCGCCGTGTCGCACTCTGCAAGCTCCTCCTGCAGAAGCCCGACCTCCTGCTTCTGGACGAGCCGACCAACCACCTGGATGCGGAGAGCGTCCTGTGGCTGGAGCAGCACCTGGCGAAGTATCACGGCGCCGTTCTCGCCGTGACCCACGACCGGTACTTCCTCGACCATGTGGCCGAGTGGATCGCCGAGGTCGACCGCGGTCACCTGTACCCGTACGAGGGCAACTACTCAACCTACCTCGAGAAGAAGCGCGAGCGGCTCGAAGTCCAGGGCAAGAAGGACGCGAAGCTCGCCAAGCGGCTCTCCGAAGAGCTCGACTGGGTCCGCAGCAACGCGAAGGGCCGCCAGGCGAAGTCGAAGGCGCGTCTGGCCCGCTACGAGGAGATGGCGGCGGAGGCCGAGCGCACCCGCAAGCTCGACTTCGAGGAGATCCAGATCCCGCCGGGCCCGCGCCTGGGCCAGATCGTGATCGATGCGAAGAACCTCGAGAAGGGCTTCGGCGAGCGCAAGCTCATCGACGGCCTGACCTTCACCCTCCCGCGCAACGGCATCGTCGGCGTGATCGGCCCGAACGGCGTCGGCAAGACCACGCTGTTCAAGACGATCGTGGGGCTGGAGCCGCTCGACAGCGGCGACCTCAAAATCGGCGAGACCGTGCAGATCTCCTATGTCGACCAGAGCCGCGGCGGCATCGATCCGAACAAGAACGTCTGGGAGGTCGTCTCCGACGGCCTCGACTACATCCAGGTCGGCAAGACCGAGGTGCCCTCGCGCGCCTACGTCTCCACCTTCGGGTTCAAGGGGCCGGACCAGCAGAAGAAATCCGGCGTCCTCTCCGGCGGTGAGCGCAACCGCCTCAACCTGGCGCTGACGCTCAAGCAGGGCGGAAACCTCCTGCTGCTCGACGAGCCGACGAACGATCTGGATGTCGAGACGCTGTCGAGCTTGGAGAACGCACTTCTCGAGTTCCCCGGCTGCGCGGTGGTCATCACCCACGACCGGTGGTTCCTCGACCGGATCGCGACGCACATCCTCGCCTACGAAGGCACCGAGGAGAGCCCGGCCGACTGGTATTGGTTCGAGGGGAACTTCGATGCATACGAGGAGAACAAGATCCAGCGCCTCGGCCCGGACGCGGCCAAGCCCCACCGCTCCGCGTACCGCAAGCTCACCCGCGACTGAGGTGACCGGTATGCGACTGCACGTTCCGATCAAACTCCGCTGGAGCGACCTCGACGCGTACGGTCATGTCAACAACGCCGAGATGCTGCGCCTCCTCGAGGAGGCGCAGCATCGAGGCGTTCTGGCTGACCGAAGACCAGACCGGCAGCGGCGAGGCCGTCGGCGGATCGACCGCCATCCTCGACGGCCGACCGGGGGCGGACACCCTCACGCTGATCGCACGGCAGGAGATCGAGTACCTCGCGCCCCTCCCGTACCTGCGTCAGCCGCTGGACGTCCAGCTCTGGCTCGGCCGTCTGGGCGGTGCGAGCCTCGATGTTTGCTATGAGGTCTGGTCGCCGGAGGGTGCGCAGCCGCGGACGCTGTTCTCGCGTGCCGTGACCACGATCGTGCTGGTGGACACGGCCAGCCAGCGCCCACGGCGGATCGATGACCGCGAGCGCGCGGTGTGGACGCCCTATTTGGGCGAGCCCGTCGCGTTCGCCAAGCGCGGCTGACCGGCTCGCCGGTCTTGTCCGCTCAGGGCGTCGGCGTCTCCGGTAGCGGTGTCGGGCTGAACGAGTTCTCCCAGATCGCCCGCGCACCGGCCTCGCCGATCAGGATCACCTCCACTGTCGACCCGATCGCGAGTCCGAGGGCGATCGCGGCGAGCACCACGGTCACCACCCGGCGTACGACCGCCGGGGGTCGTCGCGGCGAGTCCTCCCGGTCGAAGAAGGAGAACCACGACCATTGCACTGCGGCGAACACGAACACCGCGATGACCCACGGGTAGAGCATCCGCCCGAGTGCCGCGTGCTGTTCGATCAGCGGTGTCGGCGGCACACGCTTCTGAAGCCACTCGCCGGCGTCGGTGACGATCGGCACGAGGGCCATATTGAGCAGGGCGAGCAGCGGCGTCACGATGCCCAGACGGCGCCGGGCGGCCGGCCAGATCGGCACGAGAACAGCGCAGATCGCAGCCAGCGGCACGAGCACGACAACGAAATGGACCAGGAGCGGATGCAGGGGGAGCCCGTTGATTTTCATGCCGTGACCTCCTGACTAAGCGGTGACCGTGACCGTGTCGCCCGAAACGGAAGCCGTGAGCTTCTTGAGGGGGTCGCGTGCTGGTCCGCTCAGGGCATCGCCGGTGCTGGCGTCGAAGCGCGAGCCGTGGCACGGGCAGTCGAATTCCTTGCCTTTCGGGGCGACCGTGCAGCCCTGGTGGGTACAGACCGCGCTGAACGCGATGACGTTCCCGGCGGTCGGCTGTGAGACGACGACCGGTGTGGAGCCGATGGAGACGGACACCGCGCCCCCGACCGGGATGGCGGACAGCGCCACTGTGGTTGTTCCGCCGGTGCCTTCTGTTCCTCCCGTTCCTGTCGTTCCTCCGGAGCCGGACCCCGATCCGGAGCCGCCTCCTGTGGTTCCGGTGGCGCAGGCGGCGAGCAGGAGTGTGCCCGCGCCGGCAGCGGTTGCGCCACCGATCTGCACGAGGGCGCGGCGAGTGAGCGGAGTCGAGTCGGACATGGGTGTCCCTTTCAGTCATGTGGAATGTCGTTCTTACCGTATCCACGGCAGCTCTTCCGGAAAGGTTCATCCGGTGTGTATGAACCTTTTCATAGCCCATTTCGTGAGAACCGGAAGGGGGTGGGAATGTCAGGTGAGGATGCGCGTCTGCTCCGCCAACTCCACGATGAGCACGCGCAAGCCTTGTGGCGCTACGTGGTGCGCCTCACCAGCGATCGGGCGATGGCGGACGACGTGGTTCAGGAGACGTTGCTGCGCGCCTGGCGGAAGCCGTCGGTGCTGGACCAGTCTCACCAGTCGGCGCGCGCCTGGCTGTTCACGGTGGCGCGAAACCTTGTGATCGACGACCGGCGCAGCGCCCACACTCGTCACGAGATCGGCACCGGCGCCCTCCCCGAGCGCGCCGCCGTGGCCAGAGACTCCGACGCGGCGCTCGACGCCCAGATCGTTAGCGACGCGCTGGCGGGGCTCTCGGATGAGCACCGTGCCGTGCTCGTCCACGCCTACTATGGAGACCGTTCCATCGCGGAGATCTCCCGCGAACTCGACATTCCGGAAGGAACCGTGAAATCGCGCCTCCACTACGGTTTGCGGGCTCTTCGGCTCTCGCTGCAGGAACGGGGGGTGACCGAGCGATGACCGATGATGACATCGCCGCCTGGGATGCCGCCTACGTGCTCGGCGCCCTCGCACCGGCCGAGCGCCGCGCCTTCGAGGAGCACCTGAGCCGCTGCCTGCCGTGCGCCGCGGCGGTCGCCGAACTGGCCGGGATGCCGGGGCTGCTCGCCCGGCTTCCGCGCGAGCAGGCGTTCGAATTGGTGGGGACGACGCATCCGGCACTCGGCCGGTCGTTCGTCAGCGGCGCTGCCGCCTCCGCTCTGGCGTCCGCCGCTCGCGAGGGCGACCCTGCGGCCAGCGGCGATGACGGCCGCGCGGTGGCGCGCGACGCTTGGCCCGCCTCTGCCGACGTCCCTCCCGTCGGCGCCGATGTCTTCCCATCCCTCCTGCGCGCGGCCAGACGCCGCCGCGTCCGCGCCCGCTTGCTCCTCGGCGTGATCGCGACCGCTGCCGCGGCCGCACTCGCGGGTGTGCTGGTCGTTGCCCTGCCGTTCCTGTTTCCGTCGAGTTCGCCTTCGCCCGAGCGCCGCGTTGCGATGGAGAAGGTCGTGCCGAGCACGCTGAGCGCCGACCTCGTTCTGACGAGGGAGCCCTGGGGCACGCGCATCGACTCGCGTTGCCGTTACGCCCGCCCACCCGGCGGCGACGGCCGCACCTGGACGTACTCGATGGTCGTCACCGACCGCGCCGGCCGTGAGACACCGGTCTCGACCTGGACCGCCCGGCAAGGCACCACCGCCACGCCGACGGCGACGACCTCCGTGCCGCTCGCGGAAATCGCCTCCATTGACATCCGCGCGGCCGATGGCCCGATCGTGCTGCTGCGCAGCACGATCGGGTGACGGTCACTCGCCCGGCACCCGGATCGTCGCCTCCTGGGCGACGCTCGCCACGAGCCGGCCGTCGCGGCTGTAGATCCGCCCGAGGGCCAGTCCGCGACCGCCGCTGGCGCTCGGCGACTCCTGCGTGTACAGCAGCCACTCGTCCACACGCGCCGGCCGGTGCCACCACATCGCGTGGTCGAGGCTCGCGGCTTTGAGGCCCGGCGTCGCCCAGGCGATGCCGTGGCGGCGCAGGACCGACTCCATGATCGTGTAGTCGCTGGCGTAGACCAGCGCGGCGGTGTGCAGCGCCGAGTCGTCCGGCAGATCGCCGACCGCGCGGAACCACACTGCTTGGTGCGCGACGTGCTCGCCTTCGACGCTGAGGTACACCGGCGACGGAATGTGACGGGTGTCGAACGGACGCTGGCTGCTCCAGTACTGGGCGACCGGGTGCTGCGTGTCCTCCAGTGTCACGGCCGAGTCCGGCAGCGTCTCGGGATCGGGCATCCCCTCGGGCATCGCGATCTGGTGCTCCAGGCCGGCCTCCCCGGTCTGGAAGGACGCGATCATCGACAGGATCGGCAGGCCGTTCTGGTATGCCTGCGTGCGCCGCGTCGAGAACGAGCGGCCGTCGTGGATGCGGTCCACGGAGAACATGATCGGCAAGTCGACGTCGCCCGGACGCAGGAAGTAGCCGTGCATCGAGTGGATGGGGCGCTCGCCGGCGACGGTCCGGGTCGCGGCCACGATCGACTGCGCGAGCACCTGACCGCCGAAGACACGTCCGAGCGGCATCCACTGCGAGAGACCGGTGAAGATGTTCTCGTCGGTGCGGGCGCCGGTGTCCGTCAGATCGAGCGCGGTCAGGAGCGAGGCGAGGGGCTTCACTGTTCCTCCGTCCGGTTTCTCTAGTATCTTAGAGGGCAGATGAGCCAGTCGTTTTCTCTCCGGGACAGCCTCGCCGCCCTCGACCTGCAAACCTATCTTTCGCGGGCCGCCCGTGTCGAGGAGGGCTCTGCGCGTCTGATCGCGGGATCGGGCGTGCTCGCGGTGTACACCGCGAGCCTCTACCCCCGCGGGCTGCTTGACCAGACTCCGACGGTGCTGGGCCTGCGCACGTTCGTCACCGCTCCGGAGGTGGCCTTCGATGCGGTCGTGCCGATCCGTTCCCTCCTCGACCGGGTCGCGCGCGTGGGCGAAGCTGCGGACGCGGCAGGTGCGGACGGAACGGCTGAGCCGATCGAAATCCGGCTGCCCCTGGAAGTCTCCACCGTCACCTGGGCGGGCATCTCCCCGCCCCGCGGCGGCTGGCGCAAGGTCGGTGAGACGAGCGCTGCCTTGCTGACGGAGACCGCCCGTGCCGGTATCGCCGAGGTCGCAGACGCGCTCCCGCCGGGCACCGGTGAGTCGCTGGTCCAGCGGGTCCGCGCCGAGGTGTGGGGCCGCGAGATCGAGGGACTCGAGTACGTGCCCGCTGGTGCCGCGTTCGCCGCGGAGAGTCTCGGTTTCCTCGCCGTCGACCAGGAGGTCAGCATCCTGGAGACCGGCCCCTGGACCCGTCTCAGCACCAAGCGCGGTCACACCCTTGTCCGTCGCCAGGCCTGGACCCTCCGCCTCTGACCCGCCCTGCTGCGCGCGACGAAACCGGAAGACATCTGTCGTGCCCCGGCAGGAGGATTCCGAACCGGCGGGTCCGTCGCCGGCGACGACGCAGCCGGGCGCCGCGGGTGGTCTACTCCTCGAAGGTGTTGACCATGGCGAACGCCGCGCGCTCCAGATAGCTCCAGAGGGTCTCCTCTTGCAGCGGCGGAAGGGCGAGTTCGAGGACGGCGGCGCGCATGTGCGCGAGCCAGCGGTCGCGTGCGTCAGGATTCACCCGGAAGGGCAGATGGCGCATCCACAGACGCGGATGGCCGCGTTGTTCGCTGTAGGCGCCGGGACCGCCCCAGTACTGCTCCAAGAACAGCGTCAGTCGTTCGGCGGCCGGTTCGAGATCCTCCTCCGGATACATCGGCCTCAGCACCGGGTCGGCGGCGACGCCGCGGTAGAACGCATCGACCAGACGGCGGAAGGCCTCGTGACCGCCGATCTGCTCGAAGAACGACGGGCCGGCAGGCGGCCCGACGGGAATGCCGATCATATCACTCCGTCGGATGGTCGGTTCCGGGCTCGGACGGGGGAGCCTGCCGGCCGCGCGGTGGCACGGCGGGCTTGTCGGCGGGTTTCGGTGTCGCCGGTTTCGCACCTGGCGGATTCTCGGCTGCTGGCCGGATGCGGATCGCGCCCGGGTCCGGCACCGATCCCGCCCCGCGCCCTGCGGCTGCGCGAGCCTTCCGCCCCTTGAGCGGCGGGGGCGGGATCGTCGGAGTCGGCCGCGTCCGGGGCGGCTTGGCGCCGCCCACGCTGCCCGCTCCGTCGAACCCGCTCAGCACCACGGCGGAGAGCGACGGCAGTTTGACACCGAGTTCGTCCACCGCACCCTTCAGCCGCAAGCGGAGCTCCCGCGAGACATCGTCTTTCGCTGTGGTGCGCGTCTTGAGCACGATGCGGACCACCATCGCGTCGGCGGAGATCGACTCCAGCCCCCAGAGCTCGGGCTTCTCGAGAACGCGGGAGCGCCAGCGCGCGCTGGTCGTCAGGGCGGTCGCCGCCTCCATCAGTTTGTTCTGCACCGCTTCGATATCCGTCTCGTACGGCACTGCGACATCCACGATCACGCGTGACCAGCCCTGTGACATGTTGCCCACGCGCAGGATCTCGCCGTTCCGGACGAACCAGAGGGTGCCGTTGACATCGCGCACCTGTGTGATGCGGATGCCCACCGCCTCGACCACCCCGGTGGCGCTGCCGAGGTCGACGACATCCCCGACGCCGAGCTGATCCTCCATGACCATGAACAGGCCGTTCAGCACGTCCTTGACGATGTTTTGCGCCCCGAAACCGAGGCCGGCGCCGATCGCGGCGGTGAGGAGAGCGAAAGAGGTGAGGACTTCGGGGGCGAAGACTTGCACCACCAGGATGATGGTGACGATCCCGATGGTGACGTTCACGATGTTGCTGAGCACCGAGCCCAGGGTCCGAGTCCGCTGGACGACCCGCACGGCGGCCAGCGGCGACGCCACGAGAGCCTGCGTGTCGGTGACGTTCTGGCCTTTTTTCACCCCGCTCACGATCTGCTTGACGACGCGGCGGATCACCACGCGAAGCACCCAGCTGAGCAGGAACGCACCGACGACGATCAGCGCGGCGTGCAGGATGTTCCCGCCGGCAGCAGTGGCCCAGTTTCCTAATTCGGCCCAGAGGTTCGCAGTCATACTCGAAGAATCCTAGCCGCCTCCACTGTGACGTTCGCTGGGCCTCAGCGGTCGACGAGACCGTTGTCGTACGCGAAGATCACGGCATGCACACGGTCGCGCAGGTGCAGTTTCGACAACACCCGCCCGACATGCGTCTTCACGGTCGACTCGGTCAGATAGAACGTCGCGCCGATCTCGCCATTGGTCAGCCCGTCCGCGATCGCCAGCAGGATCTCGCGCTCCCGGGGTGTGAGGGCCGCTGCGGGGTCGTCGCCGGGCGCGGCGCTCTCCGTCGTGGGCAGCCGGTCGGCGAACAGCTCCAGCATGGCTCGGGTCACCCGGCCGGAGACGGCCGCGTCGCCCGCGGCCACGGCGCGGATCGCCGCCGTCAGATCGTCCGGCCGGGCGTCTTTCAGGAGGAAGCCGCTGGCACCGGCGCGCAGGCCGCCGAACGCGTACTCGTCGAGGTCGAAGGTCGTCAGAATGATGATCCGCGCCTCCGGGTTGGCGGCCACGATGCGCCGCGTGGCCTCGATCCCGTCCAGCGCGGGCATCCGCACATCCATCAGGATGACATCGGGCCGGGTCTGCGCAGCCAGCCGTACCGCCTCGACGCCGTCGACTGCCTCACCGACGACGCAGAGGTCGGGTTCCGCCTCCAGCACCATGCGGAAACCCAGGCGCACCAGCGCCTGATCGTCGGCGAGCAGGATGCGCAGCGGGCGCTGATCGGTCACGGAGCCGTCTCCTCGGTGCGTGGTCGTACGGGAATGGTGTCGAAGCTCGCGTTGAGACGCCAGCCTCCGCCCCGGCGGGGGCCGGCCTCCAGAGCGCCGCCGTAGAGCGCGACGCGCTCGCGGAGGCCGAGCAGACCGCTGCCCGAGCCGTGGCCGGTGCCGTCGTGGACCGTCGCGTCGTCCTCGACGGTGATGCGGATGCGCTCGCCGATGTCGATGACAACCGTCACGGAGGTGGCCAGCGACGCATAGCGCAGCACGTTCGTGAGCGCTTCCTGCACGATGCGGAAGACGGTCAGCTGCTGTCCGGTGTCCTCGGGCGGCGTTCCGGTGATCGTGATCCGGACCGGCAGCCCCGCGGCCCGGAACCGTTCGACCAGCTCGTTCAGCTCGCTCACGCCGGGCTGCGGCTCGATGGCGGCGGCCTCGTCGCCGTCGGTCCGGAGCACACCGAGCAGCCGGCGCATATCGGCGAGCGCGCTGCGGCCGGTCTCCGCGACCATCCGCATCGTCTCCGCTGAGCGTGCGGGGGTCTTGTCCGCGAGCCTTGCCGAGCCCTCCGCGAGAGCGATCATGACAGTCAGGCTGTGCGAGACGATGTCATGCGTCTCCCGGGCGATGCGGCTGCGTTCGGCGGCGGTCGCGATCTCCGCCTGCTGGTCGCGCTCGCGCGCGAGCTGGCGCGCCCGGTCGATGAGCGCGTCCAGATAGCGCCTGCGGTTGCCGACGTTGCTGCCGATCAGCACAGCGACCAGGCAGATCGCGAGGACGGCGAAGGCGGAGGGCGTGGCATCCGCTGCGAGCGGGGTGTAGAAGACGAGGGCGCTCGACAGGAGGGAGGTCGTGGTGAGCGACAGGAGGGTGATGGCCGCGGTGATGGCGTAGCCGATCCACGCCGAGCGCACCGACCGGAAGACCGCGAGCGCGTACAGCGCGAAAATCGCCGGGGCGAAGCCGACGTCCCGCCCGAGGAAGACGCTGAGACCGAGTGCCGCGGCCGCGATGGCGAAGACGGCGCGGGGATGCTGGCGGCGCGCGATCAGGGCGCAGCCCACGACGGCGGCCAGGCAGACGCGCAGAGCGAGCGGCCAGCTCGGGTTCGCGATCATCGCGACGGTGCCGATGGTCAGGGCGGGGACGAGGTAGACCGCGGCGACGAAGACATCGACCGCGATCGGGTGCGCCGCGAGGGAGCGTCGCACAGCCCCGGGCGGCCTCGGAAGTCCGAGGCCGCCCGGGGCTGTGTCCTCCGCGGGCGCGGGTTGGGTCACGCGTCGCGGCGCTGGAGCAGAAGGGCGCCGCCGACGAAGGAGACGGCCGTCCAGACGAGGACGGTGACGGCGGCCGCCCATGGTTCGAGGGAACCGTTGGCGAGGCCCGCCATGCCGCTCCCCGCATTGCTGATGAGGTAGTGCTGCGCGTCGGCGAGCCACTTGGCGTCCGAGATGAGACCGACGACGATGCTGGCGATGATCGGGAGCACGAACAGGGCGCCGACCGCCGCTGCGATCCCGCCGCCGCTGGCTTTGAGGATCGTTCCGAGCCCCATGGAGAACACGGCGACGAGCCCCAGATACGCAGCCGCGCCGAGGATCGACCAGAGCGTCGAACCGGCGAATAGGTCCGCCTGGTAGCCCTTGGCCGACATCAGCGCCGCGGCGATTGCCCAGGACGAGGCGAAGCTCACCAGGCCGACGGCGAACGAGACGAGGAACAGCGTGATCGCCTTTGCGGCGAGCGCGGGGAAGCGGCGGGGTACGGCGGCGAACGACGACCGGATCATCCCGGTCGAGAACTCGCCGCTGATGACGAGCACACCGAGCACGGCGACGACGAGTTGTGCGAACGTGAGGCCCGTGGTCGCCGCTGCCGAGACGAAACCGTCGATCCGTGTGCCCGGCGCCTGCTGGCGCAGCGTCTCGGCGGACGGGATCGTGACGCTCAGGAGCGCCGAGAACCCGATGACGATGACGATGACGCTGGCCAGGGTCCAGAAGGTGGAGCGGAGGGAGCGCAGCTTGATCCACTCTGAGCCGATCACGCGCGGGAAGCTCAGCCGGCCGAGCGAGGAGTGGACGTGGGCGGATGCGGTGGTGGTCATCGGGAGATCTCCGAGTGGTATTAGACCTCGTCCTGCGTGAGTTCGAGGTAGGCCTCCTCCAGGGAGGCGCTGATGGGGGTGAGCTCGTGGAGCACGACGCTGGTTGCGGCGGCCAGGTCGCCGATCTGGGCGGACGAGAGGCCGGTGACCTCGATCAGCTGCGCTTCGACGCCCGTGATCGTGACGTCCGGCGCGGCGATCGCGCGCGCGAGCTGGTCGACCTGCGGCGTGCGCACGCGGACAGCGTTGCGGGTCGCTCCGGCGAGGATCTCGCCGACCGGTGCGTCGGCCAGGATACGGCCACGGCCGAGGACGATGATGTGATCGGCGGTCTGCGCCATCTCGCTCATGAGGTGCGAGGAGAGGAACACCGTCCGGCCCTGCCCGGCGAGGTGCCGTGCGAACTGGCGCACCCAGAGCACCCCCTCCGGGTCGAGGCCGTTGACCGGCTCGTCGAGGATGAGCGTCGCCGGATCGCCGAGCATCGCGGCGGCGATGCCGAGTCGCTGCCCCATCCCGAGCGAGAACCCGCCCACGCGCTTGCCCGCCACGGACTCCAGACCGGTGAGGCCGATCACCTCCTCCACGCGGCGCTTAGGGATGCCGTGGGTCGCGGCAAGCGCGAGCAGGTGATTGTAGGCGGTGCGGGCGGTGTGTACAGCTTTCGCATCGAGCAGCGCGCCGACCTCGGTCAGCGGTGAGCGCAGCTCGGCGTACCGCTTGCCGTTGATGGTGGCGGCGCCCGTGGTGGGGCGGTCGAGGCCCATGATCATGCGCATGGTCGTGGACTTTCCGGCGCCGTTCGGACCGAGGAAGCCGGTGACCTTTCCGGGCTGGACGGTCGCCGTGATGTCGTCGACGGCCGTCTTCTGGCCGAACGTCTTGGTGAGGCGGTCGAGATGGATCATGTGTCCAAACCTATGGGAAGCGGAACGAGTGCGTCATCGGCCCTGGGTACGATTCGCGAGGGCAGAGGGTCCAGGCTGTGCGACCAGAAACTCTGCCCTCGCGTGCTGCGCGTTACTGCGCGTCGCGCTCCTGGGCGGCGAGCGCCCGCTCGACTCCGGCGAGGTTCTCGATCACCAGTCGGCGGAGGGCGGCTGGCTCCGGGTTCGCGTCGAGCCACGCGCGCGTCGCATTGCGCAGCTCTGCGTTCGCGAGCGGCGCCGGGTACATGCCCGCGACCAGGTACTCTGCGATCTTGTACGTGCGCGAGGCCCAGATGTCCTGCAAAGCCGCGAAGTACGGCTCGATGTACGCTGCGAGCACGCTCTTGTCGGCCGCGCGCTGGAACCCGAGGCCGGTGAACCGGACGATCGTGTTCGGCAGCGCGTCCGAGCCGAACACCGAGTCCCACGCTGCCTGCTTACCGGCAAGGGTCGGGATGCTGGCGCGAGCCTGAGCGGCGAACTGCGCTCCGTTCGCGGTGTTGTCCGCGGCGAGCGCGGCAGCCACCTCGGCGTCGCCCGCTTCGCCGCCGGCGACGAGGGCGATGAGCAGCTCCCACGAGAGATCGGTGTCGATCGTCAGGCCGGGCAGGGTGACCGAGCCGTCGCGGAGGGCGCCGATCGTCGCCAGCTGCTCGCTGGTCGAGGCGAGCGCGGCGAAGAACTTCACGAACTGGAACTGCGCGTCGCTGCCGGCTTCGGCCTGCTGAGCGAGTTTCCAGAGGGCGGACGCCGCTCTCTCGGTCGTCTCCTTCTGGCGTTCGGGGGCGACGTAGCTGCCCGCGGCGAGCGCCAGCTGGCTGAGCGTGGTGCGGATGGTGGTGGATTCGGTCTCCGGGGCGATGTTGCCGAGGACCAGGCGCACGTAGTCGCTCGCCGGGGTCTCCGTGTCGCGGGTCGCGTCCCAGACAGCGCCCCAGACGATGGAACGGGCGAGCGGGCTCTCGATCTTGGCGAGGTGCTCGATCGCGACCCGGAGCGATTCCGGGTCCAGGCGGATCTTCGCGTAGGCGAGGTCGTCGTCGTTGAGCAGCACGAGATCGGGGCGTTTCCTCCCGACCAGCTCGGCCACCTCGGTGCGGACGCCATCGACATCCAGCTCGATCCGCTCCTCGCGCACGAGGCGGCCGTCGCGCAGGGTGTAGAACCCGATCGCTAGCCGGTGCGGGCGGATGGTCGGATAGTCGGCGGGCGCCGACTGCAACACCGCGAAGCCGGTGATCGTGCCGCCGGCATCGACCGCGATCTCGGGACGCAGAGTGTTCACCCCGGCAGTCTCCAGCCACTTCTCCGACCAGCCGGTCAGGTCGCGGCCGCTTGTGGCCTCCAGCTCGGCCAGCAGGTCCTTCAGCTCGGTGTTGCCATGCTCGTGCTTCTTGAAGTACTGCGCGACCCCGGCGAGGAAATCCTCCTGGCCGACCCAGGCGACCAGCTGCTTGAGCACGGAGGCACCCTTCGCGTAGGTGATGCCGTCGAAGTTGACCTGTACGTCCTCCAGGTCGTTGATCGTCGCCACGATCGGGTGGGTCGAAGGCAGCTGATCCTGCCGGTACGCCCAGCTCTTCTCCATCGCGGCGAAGGTCGTCCACGCCTCGGTCCACTCGGTGGCCTCGGCGGTCGCGAGCGTCGAGGCGTACTCGGCGAACGACTCGTTCAGCCACAGGTCGTTCCACCACTTCATGGTCACCAGGTCGCCGAACCACATGTGCGCGAGCTCGTGCAGGATGGTGACGACGCGGCGCTCTTTGATCGCGTCCGTGACCTTTGAGCGGAACACATAAGTCTCTGTGAAGGTGACCGCGCCCGCGTTCTCCATCGCGCCGGCGTTGAATTCCGGGACGAAGAGCTGGTCGTACTTCTCGAACGGGTAGGCGTAGTCGAACTTCTCCTCGTAGAAAGCGAAGCCCTGGCGGGTCTTCTCGAAGATGTAGTCCGCATCCAGGAACTCGGCGAGGCTCTTGCGCGCGTACACGCCGAGCGGGATCGTGCGGCCGTCGCGGCTGGTCAGCTCACTGTGCTCGGAGACGTAAGGGCCTGCGATGAGCGCGGTGATATAGGAGGAGATGACCGAGGTGGGCGCGAAAGACCAGGTCTTCTTGCCCTCGCCGGCGCCGACCGGCTCCGGGGTGGGGGAGTTGCTGACCACGGACCAGTGGGAGGGGGCGGTCACCGTGAACGTGAACGCCGCCTTCAGATCGGGCTGCTCGAACACAGCGAACATGCGGCGTGAGTCCGGGACCTCGAACTGGGAGTACAGGTAGACCTCGCCGTCGACCGGGTCCACAAAGCGGTGCAGGCCCTCTCCAGTGTTCGTGTAGATCGCGTCGGCGTCCACCGTCAGCACGTTCTCCGCCTGGAGCCCGTCGAGCTGGATGCGCACGCCGTCGGAGACGGTGGCCGGGTCGAGCCGCACGCCGTTGAGTGTCACGGAGTGGACAGTGCGGGTGATCGCGTCGATGAACGTGGACGAGCCGTGAGCTGCGGCGAAACGGACGGTCGTGGTGCTCCGGAACGTCTCCGGCCCACTCGTCAGGTCGAGGGCGATGTCGTAGGCGTGAGTGCTGACGATCGCCGCGCGCTCCTGTGCTTCGATGCGGGTGAGGTTTTCTCCGGGCAACGCTGACTCCTCTGGATGGTAGGGGCTCTGGTGTGGTTCGTGTCCACCGGGTCCACCTTAGTGAAGCGGCGCCCCGGGGTCGCCGGCGGCCTTCCCTAGACTGGGCGCATGCGCATCCACATCGCCACCGATCACGCCGGTCTCGATTTCAGCAAGCACCTCCAGACGCACCTGGCGCAGGCCGGACACGAGATCATCGACCACGGTCCGGCCGAGTACGATCCGATCGACGACTACCCGGCGTTCTGCATCAATGCGGCCAAGGGGGTCGTGGCCGACCAGCAGGCGGGCATCGAGGCCCTCGGCGTCGTGTTCGGCGGCTCCGGCAATGGCGAGCAGATCGCTGCGAACAAGGTCATCGGCGCGCGCGCAGCCCTCGTCTGGAACGAGAGCACTGCCCTGCTCGCCCGCCAGCACAATGACGCCAATGTCATCTCGATCGGCGCTCGTCAGCACACGGTGGCGGAGGCGACGCGTTTCATCGAACTGTTCATCGCCGAGCCGTTCTCGCTCGAAGAGCGGCACATTCGCCGCATCGCGCAACTGGCCGAGTTCGAGGCGACCGGCGACATCGCCGGCAAGAACGTGGATCGCTGATGCCCGAGGGCCACTCCGTCCATCGGATCGCGCGACAGTTCGCGGCCACCTTCGTCGGGCGTCCCGTGGCCGTGTCCTCGCCGCAGGGCCGGTTCGCCGAGGACGCCCAGCGCATCGACGGCCACACGATGATCGCCGCGAAAGCGGTGGGCAAGCAGATGTTCCTGGAGTTCGACAACGGGCTGTGGCTGCGTGTGCATCTGGGCATCTACGGAGCGTGGGACTTCGCGGGCGACATCGGTGTCGACCCGACGATCGCGAGCGCCAACGGCCGGATGGGCCAGACCCAGCAAAGAGGCACGGCCGCTCAGACGGGGCCCGTCTTCGACCGGGACGGTGAGAACTCCCTCCACTCTATCGGGGCGCCGCGGCGCACACGGGTCCGGATGTCCGAGTCCGAGAAAGCGCAGCCGGACATCGAGTCGTTTCCGCCGGAGCCCGTCGGCCAGGTGCGCGTGCGTCTGATGACCGCCGGCGCCGTGGCCGACCTCCGTGGCCCGACCGTCTGCGCGGTGCTCGACCCGGAAGAGGTGGCCGCTGTGATCGCCCGACTCGGACCGGACCCGATGCTCGACAGTGGCCCTGCCGCCGAGGAGGCCTTCGTCGCTGCGGTGAGGAAGAAGCCCACCGCAATCGCCCTGCTTCTCATGGATCAGAGCGTGGTCAGCGGGATCGGCAATGTTTACCGAGCCGAACTCCTCTTCCGGGCCCGCCAGAATCCGCACACGCCCGGCAAACTCGTCGCGGAGGACACCATCCGGGGGCTCTGGCGCGACTGGGTGCGGCTGCTGCGCATCGGTGTCGAGACCGGTCAGATGATGACGATGGACGGCCTCGACGAGGAGGCGTACCGCCGTGCGATGGCGAAACGGGAGGACCGCCACTGGGTCTACAAGCGCGAGGGCCTGCCCTGTCGTGTGTGTGGAACCTATATCGTGGTGGAGGTCCTCGGCGGGCGCAAACTGTACTGGTGCCCGCGGGACCAGGCGTGAGAAGCCGGCCGTGCGGCGCGGGTTTGACCGCCGCCTCGACGTGACCCGCACCGGCTCGGCGGCGAAGCCGTAACCGGTGCGGGACGCGTTCGAAGCCGATCCGGCGGAGGGCCGTGCGCCGCTCTACTCGCTGATGTGCGCGAACAGGAACCAGCGGTCCTTGTCGAGGCCGCGTGCGATCTCGATCGCGACATCCTGGCTGGTCTGGTCGAGCTGGTCGAGCTCCTTCACCGCGGCGTTGACGCTCGCGAGGGCCGCGTCGAGCTGCGCGATGACCTCGGCCACCGTCTCGTTCGAGGGCCGGAACCCCGCGGTCAGCTCGCCGGTCGAGGTCTTGGCCGCGACCGTCGCGAGCCGCGCGTCGACCGGAAGGCCGAGGGCGACGATCCGCTCGGCGGCGAGATCGGCCCACTCCTGGGCGTGGGCGACGATCACGTCGAGGAGTTCGTGTACGCCGATGAAGTTCGCGCCGCGCACATGCCAGTGCGCTTGTTTGCCGTTGACGACGAGGGCGGTGAGGTCGATCACGACCGGGGTGAGGAACTGCGCGACCCCGGCGGCGACGTCCGGGGTGGAGACACTCTGGGTTGCAGCGATGTCCGTCATGGGTGGGCGTCCTTTCTTGATGTCTGCCTCAACGCTACTCGGGCCGTGGAATTGCGCAACGAAGCTGAGCCTGCGCTAAAGTGTGTTTCTCAGGGACGTTGGTCAATCTGCTGATGGGTGGCTGGCTGCCGATGGCGGTGTGGGGCCTGTGGTGATTGTAGGAGTGCAGCCAGGCCGGGAGTGCGTTGCGGCGGGCTGATTCGGAGTTGTAGTGCCGGGCGTATGCCCAGCCGTCGGCGAGGGTGCGGTGGAAGCGTTCGATCTTGCCGTTCGTCTGCGGATGGTAGGGCCGGGTGCGTTTCGGTTGGATGCTGAGCTCGGCGCAAGCGTCGCGCCAGGCGTATGAGCGGTATGCGGAGCCGTTGTCGGAGAGCACCTGTTCGACGGTGACGCCACGGCTGGCGAACCAGCCGACCGCTCGACGCAGAACAGCGATTGCAGTGGCGGCGGTTTCGTCGTCGTGGATCTCGGCGTAAGCGACACGGGAGTGATCGTCGATGACGGTATGAACGAACGCTGTGCCGGTGATCATGTCGCCGGTGATCCCGTGTTTCCCGGTCCGCTTCGCGGTGATGGCCTTGTTCCGCTCTCCCTGGAGACGTCCGACGTAGCGCCAGCCGCCACCGTCGGGGATGTTGCCGAGTTTCTTGATGTCGACGTGGATCATCGATCCGGGATGCTCGTGCTCGTAGCGGCGGGCGGGTTCGCCGGTGCGGACGTCGACGTGGCTGGGCCGATTGATCCGGCACCGGGAGAGGACCGTGTGAACGGTCGAGGCGGGCATGCCGAGCTGGGCGCCGATACCGACTGGTCCCAGCCGCTTCTTCCACCGCAGATGCACGACCTTGCGGACCAGTCTTCGCGGGGTCTTGTTCGGGCTGTGATGCGGCCGTGACGAACGGTCCAGCATTCCCGCCTCGCCCATCTCCACGTAACGACGAGCCCATCGGTCCGCGGTGCGTCAGGACACTCGGAAGTAGGTCGCCGCCGCAGCAACGGACCAGCCGTCGTCGACGACTTGGCGGGCCAGGCGGAGGCATTCGCGAGGAGTCAAAGCAGCATTAGCGTGGGTCACGAGGACCTCCTAAGTCATCGAGTGCAGGGAAACTAGACAGCCCCACTCTCGACCGGGAGGTCCTCACCCATCTATCGCGTCACACCTCAACCAACTGCCCTGAGCAGCACAGCTAAGTCAGCGTCGGCAGGACAGACATTCCGCCAGCGATCCGCTCAGCGCGCCGCGCCCGCGTCGCCAGGCCCAGATCGCATCGGGACTAGCTCCGGACGGTTCCGGTAGCGATGATGGTGAGTATGAGCGCATTCGATGACATCACGAAGAAAGCCCAGGACCTCCTGAACGGCGACAAGGTGAAAGACGCCCTGACCTCCGAGCAGGCCGAGGGCATCAGCGACAAGATCCTGGACGGTGTCGCGGACGCGGCCAACACGATCACGGGCGGCACGTTCGGGGAGCAGATTGACGGGGCGCGCGACGCGATCGACAAGAAGCTAGGGAACGAGTAGCCCCATCTTGCTGAGGGCGGCGGCCACCGACTTGGACTTTCCCCGATTTCGGTCTACCATGACGGGCCGACTCGAAAGGAGCCCGTCCCCGTGGCCTCGAATCCTGGAACATCCCAGATCCTCCCCGCTTCCGGCCAACCGGCTCGCTCCTACGCTTCGGGGCGTCCGGAACAGCCTCTACGCCGTCGGCTGCGCGTGGACGACGTGCTCGTCGTCGAGCGGAGCACCGTCAAACGCGCCATCCGGGGAACCGTCGTCGGCAACTTCATGGAATGGTTCGACTTCGGGATCTACGGTTACCTCGCTGTGACCCTCGCGTCGGTCTTCACAGCCGGCCTCTCCTCCGGAGCCGGGTTGCTCGTGACCCTGTTCGGGTTCTCCGTGAGCTTTCTCGTGCGACCGCTGGGCGGCTTCGTGCTCGGTCCGCTCGGTGATCGCATCGGCCGGCAGCGCGTCCTGTTCTTGACCATGTCGATGATGGCGGCCGCCACGGCACTGATCGGCCTGCTGCCCGGTTCCGCGGTGATCGGGCTGTGGGCGGTCGTCCCGCTCTACCTTCTCAAGATGATCCAGGGCTTCTCCACCGGCGGCGAGTACGCCGGTGCGACGACCTACGTCTCCGAGTTCTCCCCGGACAGTCGGCGCGGGTTCTTCTCCTCCTGGCTGGATGTCGGCTCGTATGTCGGGTTCGCGGCCGGGGCCTCCGCCGTCGCGGTGACCACCGTCGTCGCTGAGTCGGTGTGGGGTCCCCACGCGATGGTCGACGGCGGCTGGCGCATCCCTTTCCTCCTCGCGATCCCGCTCGGCACCGTCGCGATCTTCTTCCGCTTGCGCATCCCCGAGACACCGGCCTTCGAAGAGGAGGCCGGAGTCGTCCAGCACCACGACGACGCACGCTTCGAGCGCCACGGCATCCTCGGCATCCTCCGCTACAACGGGAAGGAGATCCTCATCGCGATCACCCTGGTCGCGGCGACCAACACGGCCGGATACGCTCTGACCAGCTACATGCCGACCTATCTGCAGACCGAGGTCGGTGTGGGAAACCTCCTCTCCGCCGTGGCGACCGTCCCTGTTCTGCTTGTCATGTCCGCCTGTCTCCCGCTCGTCGGCGCTTTGAGCGACCGCATCGGCCGCTGTCCGGTCTACGCCATCGCCGTCGTCTCCACTCTCGTGCTCATGCTGCCGGCCTTCGCCATCATGCGGATCGGCCAGTTCTGGGCCGTCATGCTCGCCCTCACCCTCGTCGCCGTCCCCGTCGGCTTCTATGTCGCCATCGCCGCCTCTTCGCTTCCCGCTCTCTTCCCGACGGCTTCCCGTTTCGGAGCCATGGCGATCGCCTACAACGTCGCCGTCTCCCTCTTCGGCGGAACTACCCCCTTTTTCTCTCAGTCCCTCATCGAGCTCACAGGCAACACCGACATGCCCGCCTTCTACATCATGTTCTTCTCCGCCCTCGGCGGCCTCGCCCTGCTCGCCATGCCCGAATCCGCCAAGCGCCCCCTCCTGGGGTCGGTCCCCGCGGTCGAGACTCCGCAGGAGGCGCAAGCGCTTGTGGAGCGCCAAGAGCACGACCCGCTCATCGACACGCGGACGATGCCGCTGCCTGCGGTGAAGGAGAGGCCGCGGGCGTAAGCGGCCCGGTGGAGGGAGGGGAGTCCTGCGTTGTCAGAGGCTGTGGGAGCGGAGGAGTTCCCCCGGACATCCCCCGAATCTTCTTCCTTTCGACAGCTGGCGGAAAGGGAGGAGAAGCGGGCAGGGAACGGGGCTAACGCAGGAAACGGAGGAGGAAAGTGGGTGCCAGCAGTCGGTTCTCCTCCGTTTCCGAGGGGCGGACCGGGAGGGAAGACCAGGCGGGACTCGAAACCCAGCCTTCTCCGACGGAGGGGATGACGGGAATCGAACCCGCGTAATCAGTTTGGAAGACTGAGGCTCTACCATTGAGCTACATCCCCGTTGCCCGTCACATGGGAGCGGGCGGAGTCAATCGTAGTACATCACGAGGGCCATTCCGCGTGCAGTAGACTGGCGCGTGGTCTTTCGCACCGCTTCAGCCGGGGCGTAGCTCAGCTTGGCTAGAGCGCCCGCTTTGGGAGCGGGAGGTCGCAGGTTCGAATCCTGTCGCCCCGACGAGGACCTCGTTCCTTACGAGTAGACCATCGTTCGAACATTCAGGAGAACCCAGACATCGTGAAGACCACGGTCGAGAAGCTCAGCCCCACCCGCACCAAGCTCACCATCTCGGTGACGCCGGAGGAGTTGCAGCCGTCCATCAAGCACGCTTACGAGCACATCGCCGGGCAGGTGAACATCCCCGGCTTCCGCAAGGGGAAGGTGCCCCCGGCCATCATCGACCAGCGGGTCGGCAAGGCGGCCGTCCTGGAGCACGCGGTCAACGAGGGCCTGGACGGGTTCTATCGCCGCGCCGTCGAGGAGAACGAGGTGCGCCCCCTCGGCCGTCCGGAGGCGGACATCTCCGAATGGCCGAATGAGAAGGACTTCTCGGGCGACCTGCTGCTGACGATCGAGGTGGATGTCCGCCCCGAGATCACGCTGCCCACGTTCGACGACATCACGCTGTGCGTCGAGGCTGCCCAGGTGACCCCGGACGACGTCGAGGAGGAGCTGGACCGGCTCCGCAGCCGGTTCGGCACGCTCGTGACGGTCGAGCGTCCGGCCAAGAAGGGCGATTTCGCACAGATCGACTTGGTAGCCGAGATCGGCGGAGAGGAGGTCGACACGGCCGCGAACATCTCGTACGAGATCGGCTCGGGTGAGCTCATCGAGGGCATCGACGAGGCGCTCGACACGCTGACGGCGGGGGAGACCACCATGTTCGAGGCGCCGCTCATGGGCGGCGACCACGAGGGCGAGAGCGCGCAGATCACCGTGACGCTGAACGCCGTCAAGGAGCGCGAGCTGCCGGAGGCGGACGACGACTTCGCCCAGATCTCCAGCGAGTTCGACACGATCGGGGAGCTGCGCGAGAGCCTGCGCGGCCAGGTGGAGCGCGCGAAGTCCTTCGGGCAGGGCACCGCGGCGCGCGATCAGCTGGTCGACAAGCTGCTCGAGCTGGTCGAGATCCCGGTTCCGGCTCAGCTGGTCGAGGACGAGGTGAGCCGCCACCTGGAGCAGGAGAATCGTCTCGAAGACGACGGGCACCGCGCCGAGGTGACCGAGTCGAGCGAGAAGACGTTCCGCACGCAGATCCTCCTCGATGAGATCGCTCAGCAGGAGAACGTGAAGGTCAGCCAGGACGAGCTCACCCAGTACCTCGTGCAGGGCGCCGCGCAGTACAACATGGACCCGAACGAGTTCGTCAAGATCCTGGGAGAGAACGGCCAAATCTCGTCGATGGTCGGCGAGGTCGCCCGCAACAAGGCGCTCGCGATCGTCCTCGGCAAGGCCGAGGTCGTGGACACCGACGGCAAGAAGGTGGACCTGAGCGAGTTCGTCGCCCTCCCGGACGACGAGGCCGCGGACGAGGACGCCACCGCCGAGGGCGCCGATGCGCCGGCGGAGGAAGCCTCCGCCGCAGAGAAGCCCAAGAAGAAGGCCGCGGCCAAGAAGAAGGCAGCGGACAAGTAGCATCCCGGAAGCCGGGCGTCGCCTGCGGCGCCCGGGCTTCCGCATACCCGGAAGCGGAGACGCTCGCAGCGATCGACGCCCTCGTGGCGGAACGACCGGAGAGCGAACCGCACGGGCTTTTCGAAGCGGCGGGCGCTCGCGATTTCGTGGGTGAGGCGGCGGCGGCCGAGCCGCTCTACCGCCGAGCGCTCGCCAACGGGCTTCCCGAGCCGCAGCGAGGACAGGCGACGATTCAGCTCGCCAGCACGCTTCGCATCCTTGGGCGTCCCGACGAGGCGCTTGTCCTGCTCCGCGAACTGCTGGACGAGCATCCCGGGCACGAGCTCCGGGACGCGGCGCACGCCTTCGCCGCGCTCGCACTGTTCGACGCGGGGCTTCCCGCCGAGGCGGTGCGGGAGGCACTGGGCGCGCTCGCGGCGCACCTGCCGCTCTACCACCGCGCGGTCACCGCCTATGCAGCGGACCTCAGAGGCCAGTAACGCGGCTGTCGCAGCGCCGACACTGTATCTGCCCAGGGCGAACAGCGCCGAAATGGCGGAAGCGCTCCGATAGATTCATCTTCAAGCGACAGAAGGAAACGGAGCGAACATGGCCGACATGGGTATCCAGCCCAGTGTTTTCGACAGACTGCTGAAGGACCGGATCATCTGGCTCGGGTCCGAGGTGCGGGATGAGAACGCGAACGAGATCGCCGCGAAGCTGCTGCTCCTCGCCGCGGAGGATTCGAAGCGGGACATCTACCTCTACATCAACTCCCCGGGCGGTTCGATCACCGCCGGTATGGCGATCTACGACACCATGCAGTTCGTGCCGAACGACATCGTCACTGTCGGCATCGGCATGGCGGCTTCGATGGGCCAGCTGTTGCTGACCGCCGGCACCAAGGGCAAGCGCTACATCACTCCGAACGCCCGTGTCCTGCTGCACCAGCCCCACGGCGGTTTCGGAGGCACGGCGAGCGATATCCGGACGCAGGCCCAGCTCATCCTGGACATGAAGAAGCGCCTGGCCGAGATCACGGCCGAGGCGACCGGGAAAACGGTCGATCAGGTCAACGCGGACGGTGACCGGGACCGGTGGTTCACGGCGCAGGAGGCATTGGAGTACGGCTTCGTGGACCACATCCGCGAGTCGGCGCTCGACATCGCGGGCGGCGGCGGAACCGCCCCGGCGAGCAAGTAGGAACCGCCCGAAGGACGAAGGACATCACTATGAACATTCCTATGCTCGGCGCTTCCCCCGCCGGTGGATCATACGGCGGCGGCCAGGCCTTCGGTGGCCTGCAGGCTCCCGGAGCCCGCTACATCCTGCCCAGCTTCGAGGAGCGTACGGCCTACGGCTACAAGCGCCAGGATCCGTATGCCAAGCTCTTCGAGGACCGCATCATCTTCCTCGGCGTCCAGGTGGACGACGCTTCGGCGGATGACATCATGGCCCAGCTGCTCGTGCTCGAGAGTCAGGACCCGGACCGCGACATCGTCATGTACATCAACTCTCCCGGCGGCTCGTTCACCGCGATGACGGCGATCTACGACACCATGCAGTATGTCCGGCCGCAGATCCAGACCGTCGTCCTCGGTCAAGCCGCCTCGGCAGCCGCCGTTCTCACAGCCGCGGGCGCGCCCGGCAAACGGCTCGCTCTGCCGAACGCCCGCATCCTGATCCACCAGCCCGCCGTGGGTGAGGCTGGTCACGGGCAGGCATCGGACATCCAGATCCAGTCGGACGAGATCAACCGGATGCGCGCCTGGTTGGAGGAGACGCTCGTGAAGCACTCCAACCGTACGCTTGAGCAGGTCGGCAAGGACATCGAGCGTGACAACATCCTGTCTGCGACCCAGGCTCAAGAATACGGCCTGATCGACCAGGTTCTCACCAGCCGGAAGACTCTCCCGGCGCTGGTGAAATAGGCATAACAACGACAGAACGGGACGGCCGCCGCGGGGGCCGTCCCGTTCTGCTGTTGGCGAAACGGCGCGCGGGGCGAATACACGCAAAGTGCCAGCCAAATGTCCGCGCCACGGGCTAGGCTCATGCCTGAGAACCGCAAGCGGAGGAGGGCGGAGACAGATGGCACGCATCGGGGAGAGCGCCGATCTGCTCAAGTGTTCCTTCTGCGGCAAGAGCCAGAAGCAGGTGCAGCAGCTGATCGCCGGTCCGGGGGTGTACATCTGCGATGAGTGCGTCGAACTCTGCAACGAGATCATCGAGGAGCGGCTGGCGGAAGTGGGCGAAGAGGCCTCCAGCGAATTCGACCTGCCGAAGCCGAAGGAGATCTTCGGCTTCCTCGAGGAGTACGTCATCGGACAGGAGCAGGCCAAGCGCTCGCTCGCGGTCGCGGTCTACAACCACTACAAGCGCGTCCGCGCACGGCAGGCCATCACCGCGGCGGACGCCATCGACGATGTCGAGATCGCGAAGTCGAACATCCTGCTCATCGGTCCGACCGGCTGCGGCAAGACCTACCTCGCGCAGACCCTCGCCCGCCGCCTGAACGTCCCGTTCGCGGTGGCGGATGCGACCGCTCTGACCGAGGCCGGGTACGTCGGCGAGGACGTCGAGAACATCCTGCTGAAGCTCATCCAGGCCGCCGACTACGACGTCAAGCGCGCGGAGACGGGCATCATCTACATCGACGAGGTCGATAAGATCGCCCGCAAGGCCGAGAACCCCTCGATCACACGGGATGTGTCGGGCGAGGGCGTGCAGCAGGCGCTGCTGAAGATCCTGGAGGGCACGGTCGCCTCGGTCCCGCCGCAGGGCGGACGCAAACACCCGCACCAGGAGTTCATCCAGATCGACACCACGAACGTGCTGTTCATCGTGGCCGGCGCCTTCGCCGGGCTGGAGGACATCATCTCCAGCCGCGCGGGCAAGAAGGGCATCGGCTTCGGTGCCCCGCTGCACTCGAAGGGCGATGACATCAACCTCTTCAGCGAGGTGCTGCCCGAGGACTTACACAAGTTCGGGCTCATCCCGGAGTTCATCGGCCGGCTCCCGGTGGTGACCACCGTGACCCAGCTCGATCAGGATGCGCTGATGCAGATCTTGACCGAGCCGAAGAACGCGCTCGTCCGCCAGTATCAGCGGATGTTCGAGCTGGACGGCGTGCAGCTCGAGTTCGACCACGCGGCTCTGGAGGCCATCGCCGACCTCGCCGTGCTGCGCAAGACCGGCGCCCGCGGCCTCCGCGCGATCATGGAAGAGGTGCTTGGGCCGATCATGTTCGAAGTCCCGTCTAGCTCGGAGGTCGCCCGGGTCGTCGTCATGAAGGAGGCTGTGCTCGAGAACGCGGCCCCGACGATCGTGCCGCACCGCGCGCGCCGCGAGGAGAAGTCGGCGTAGAGCCGGCTCGTTGGGCGGCGGAGCGGGAGACGAGGACGCGGGCAGGACCGCCGCGGTGCGGGACCCGGCGGCTGCTCTCGTGAGCGCAGGCCGCTCTCGTTCGGTTCATCAGCCCAGCCCGCGCCGCTTCAGCAGCGGCTCGATCACGGCGTCCCGGCCGCGGAAATCGCGGTAGGCCTCCAATGGGTCCTTGGAGCCGCCGACGCCCAGGAGGCGTTGCCGGAAACGCTCGCCGTTCTCCCGGCTCAGGCCGCCGTTCTCTTTGAACCACTCCACGGTGTCGGCGTCGAGCACTTCGCTCCAGATGTAGGAGTAATATCCGGCGTCGTAGCCGCCGGAGAACGTGTGCGCGAAGTAGGTGCTGGCGTACCGCGGCGGGACGGCCGGGTTGTCGAGACCCGCTTTCGCCAGGGCGTCCGCCTCGAACGCGGCGACATCGGCGACGGTGTCGCTGGCGGTGATCGTGTGCCAGGCCTGGTCGAGCAGGGCGGCGGCGAGGTACTCGCTGGTCGTGAAGCCTTCGTTGAAGCTCTGCGAGGCGTGGAGTCTGTCGACGAGTTCCTGCGGCATCCGTTCGCCGGTGAGGTGGTGGACGGCGTAGTTGGCCAGGATCTCGGGCCACAGCATCCACATCTCGTTCACCTGGCTCGGGAACTCGACGAAGTCGCGAAAGACGTTCGTTCCGGCGAACTTCGGGTAGGTGACACGCGCGAACAGACCGTGCAGCGCGTGACCGAACTCGTGGAAGAGTGTATTGGTCTCGTCGTAGGTGAGCAGCGTGGGCTCGCCCGCTGCCGGCTTCGGGACGTTGAGGTTGTTCACCACCACGGTCGGGGTGCCGAGCAGGCCCGACTGCGAGATGAGCGGGTTCATCCAGGCCCCGCCGCGCTTCGAATCGCGCGTGTAGAGGTCCAGGATGTAGAGGCCGAGGCCGGAGCCGTCTTCGTTGCGAACCTCGAAGACGCGTGCTTCCGGGTGGTAGGCCAGGAGATCCGGCCGCTCCTGGAAGCCAAGGCCGTAGAGCCGGTTCGCGGTGAAGAAGACGCCGTCGCGCAGGACCCGCTCTGCCTCGAAGTAGGGGCGCATCGCGGCGAAATCGACGTTGTACCTGGCATGGCGCGCTTTGTCGGTGAGGTATGCCCAGTCCCAGCTGGCGACGGGCTCGCCGCCGGACTGCTCTGCGAGGTCGGCCTGTTCGGCGTGTGCGTTGCGGGCGGCCGGGAGCGCCAGGCGACCGAGCATGTCGGCGACGGCCTCCGGACTTCTCGCGGTCTCGTCGGCGGTCACGAGGGCGGCGTGCGTGTCGAAGCCGAGCAGGCGGGCACGCTCGGCGCGCAGGCGGGTGATCTCGAGGATGAGGTCGCGGTTGTCGTGCTCCCCGCCGCGGGTGGCGCGGGCGCGGGAGGCGGCCATGATCCGCTCCCGGGTCGCCCGGTTCCTCAGGTTCGCGAGCCACGGGTGTCCGGTCGGGAGCACCAGCGTCACCACGTACTTGCCATCGAGTCCACGGTCGCGGGCCGCCTCCGCGGCGGCGGAG
The DNA here is from genome assembly GCF_000470775.1 of Leifsonia xyli subsp. cynodontis DSM 46306. Taxonomy (NCBI): domain Bacteria; kingdom Bacillati; phylum Actinomycetota; class Actinomycetes; order Micrococcales; family Microbacteriaceae; genus Leifsonia; species Leifsonia xyli. The sequence continues at coordinate 1,457,886 of NC_022438.1, read as the reverse complement.
AGCTCGCCGTCGCCGAGCCCGTCGAGCTCTGCGGCGGTGTCGAAGACGACCGCGAGTTCGTTGGTGTCGGCGAGCAGGTTCTTCTCGAAGCGGGTGGTCAGGATGGACAGGCGCTGATTGAGGTCGCGCAGCTTCTCCTTGTCGTCCTCGTTCAGTCCGGCGCCGGCGAGCAGGAACTCGGTGTGGTAGCGCTCGATGAGGTAGCGCGATTCGGCGTCGAGCCCGAGCGAATCGCGCTGATCGTAGAGCGCTGAGATGCGAGCCGAGAGCTCGGGGTTGAGCCGGATGGCGTCTTCGTGCGCGGAGAGCAGCGGCGCGATCTCCTCCTCCAGCGCGTTGGTGAAGTCCGTGCTGTCTGCGGAGGACTTGTTGAAGAACACGTCGGCGACGCGCAGCAGCGTCTGCCCGGAGCGTTCCAGCGGCAGCATCGTGTTCTCGAAGGTCGCCGGTGCGGGATCGGCGGCGATCGCGGCCACATCGGCGAGCTGCTCGGCGAACCCGCGCTCGAAAGCGGGCCGGTAGTGCTCATCGCGAATCTCGGCGAAGGGCGGCAGCTGGTAGGGCAGAGGGCTGGGCGCGAAGAACGGATTGGAGGTATCGGCCATTCCTCCACCCTAGGGGCATCGGTCTCCCGCACCGTGGAGCCGGGCCATCCCGAATTCTCCGCGCCTGGATCGGAGGAAGAGCCACATGCAAAGAAATGCTTGCAAAACTATCTTTGCAATTATATTCTGGGGTCATGTCGGACGATGAACAGGCGGCCTGGGCCCACCCCGCTGAGCGCGAGCCACACCCTGAGCCGCTCGGGATGCCAGCGCTGCGCGCTCTCGCTCACCCGCTGCGGGTGGAGATCATCAATGAACTCTCCGATTTCGGGCCGGCGACGGCATCCCAGCTGGCGCAGCGGCTGGGGGAGTCGTCGGGGGCGACCAGCTACCACCTGCGCCAGCTCGCCAAACATGAGGTCATCGTGGAAGACGACGAGCGCGGCAAAGGCCGTGAGCGCTGGTGGAAGATGCCCCCGGGCGGCATCTCCCTGGGAGGCGCCGAAGCCCTCCGCACCCCAGCCGGTCGCGAGGTCACCCAGCAGCTGGCGGCCGGCTGGCAGCAGAACAACGAGCGCCGGCTGAGTGCCTTCGTCCGCCGTGGCCTCGACACCTTCGGCCTCGAGTGGATGACGGCCTTCTTCCTCTCGACGTCCCACCTCGAACTCTCGATCGACCAGTTGGGCGAACTGGTCGTCGAGCACAACAAGCTGATGAAGCGCCTCAAAGAGAAGTGGAAGACCGAGCCCGCGGACGGTCGCAAGCGTATCCAGGCCCAATTCAACGCGTTCCCCCTGGTCGAGCAGGAAGACGAAGACCGGTGAGCGTCCAGGTCGGTGCCGTCTCGGTCCCGTTGCGCCCGCCGCTCAGCCACCGAGCCGCGCTCTCGCTTGGTCGCGCGCTCATCGCGTGGGGAACGCGACACCGCACCCGCCCGCCTACCTACCACCAGCGGGTGGACGCTATGGAAACCACCCGGGACACCGCCGCCAGCATCCTGCCCCAGCTGCCGCGCTGAGGCGTCAGCGGGAGCCTCAGCGCTCCTCGGCGTCGCCCGGATCGGTCTCGGCCGGCTGGGCGATGACCGCGGAATCCTCTCGGGGGTCGTAGCGGATGACTGTCCCGTCGTCGAGTTCGACGACAGGCTCGCCCTCCAGCCAGGTCAGTGTCCAGCGCCAGCCGTCTGTCTCCACGCCGGTGGCGGCCAGTTCCCGCTCGACGGCGGCGACCGCATCGGAGACGACAGCGGGCAGGGAGGCAGGAGCCTGTTCTCCCACGGTCCAGCGGGTTCCCAGCTGCATCAGCTCTTCTCTCCGTTCTGCAGGGCGACCAGGTCGATCTCGTAGGTGACCCAGGAAGTGCGGCTCGCCACCGAATCGTAGACGCGCTGGGCGTGGGCGTTGTCGTGGTCGGCGATCCACTGCACCGCGCCGAGGCTGCGCTCTTTCGCGAGGGAACGGATCGCCTGGATGAGGTCGTGGCCGATGCCGTGCCCGCGCTCGGTCTCGAGCACGAACAGATCGTCGAGGAAAAGTCCGCGGTCGCCCTCCAGCGGGCGGGCGAACTCGCGGACATGAGCGAGACCGACGAGGCGGCCGTCGTCCACGGCGACGTAGCCCGATTCTTCGTGCTGGGCGTCGGTGAGCCAGGACCAGAGCGTCAGCGCCTTCTGATCGGTCAGCTCGCTCTCGCAGAACTCCGCGTATTTCGCATACAGATCGAGCCAGGCGAAGAAATCGCCCTCCCGAATCGGCCGCACGTCGATCGACATGGATTCCTCCTCTCGCCTCCCCGCGCAGAGTCGCTCGGTTCGGGTTCTGGACACTGTTCGGCTGGTCTCAAGGGACGAGGTCGTAGGTGACCCACTCTGTCTTCTCCGCGACCCTGTCGTAGAGTTCGCGGGCGGTCTCATTGTCTTTCGCGGTGATCCAGCGGACGACGGAGAGGCCGCGCTCCCTGGCGGTCTCGCGCAACCGTTCCAGCAGTGCGGCGCCCGCCCCCGCGCCGCGCGCTCCGGGGCGCACGAAGAGGTCGTCGAGGTACAGGCCCCTGCTCCCGTCGAGGGGGCGGGCGAATTCGCGGGCGTGTACGAGGCCGATCGGAGTGTCCTTCTGGTCCACCGCGAAGTAGGCTTCCAGGGCGTTCCCCTCGTTGGTGATCCAGCTCCAGACCAGGAGCGCTTTCTCATCGGTGATCGGGGTCTCGTAGAACTCCCCGTACCCGGTGTAAAGGTCGAGCCAGGCGAAGAACTCGCTGTCCTCCACGCGCCGGACACTTGTTGTCATCGCTCCTCCTCGTCGAGTGCCTGCGTGAGAACGATATCCGCGACCGCCAGGTCTTCTCCCGCTGCGAAACGCAGTTCCACGATTCTGCCCACCGAGCGGAGGTCGTCAGCGGCCGACTCGATGACGGCGAGGTCGCCCGCGGGACCGGTGATGACGGCCGAGTCGACGGGTGTGCGCTGCGAGGCCTTGGCGGCGGTCTTGGCGCCCCGGATGCCGGTCAGAGCCCGGCCGACCACGCTGAGGACGGCGCGGGCGTCCTCCCCGCCCACGGAGGTCTCGGCCGCTGCCGGCCAGGCGGCGAGGTGGACGGAGCCTTCGTTCCACCACCTCCACGCTTCCTCCGCCGCGAACGGGAGCACCGGAGCGAACAGCCGCAGGAAGGCGGAGAGCGCCGTCCGCAGCGCCACGACGGCCGACAACTGTCCGGGGGAAGCCTCGCCGTAGGCGCGCTCCTTCACGAGTTCGAGGTAATCGTCGCAGAATGTCCAGAAGAACGTCTCTGTCGTCTCCAGCGCGCGGGCGTGGTCGTAGGCGTCGAGCGCCGTGGTCGCGTCCGTGGTCGCGTCCGTGAGGTGTTGCAGCATGCTGCGGTCCAGTGGGACGGTGACCTGAGCGAGGTCGAGCGAGGCGGGGGCGTCGAAGCCGAGGATGAACTTGGCCGCGTTGAGCAGCTTGATCGCCAGCCGCCGGCCGATCTTGATCTGCGTCGGGTTCTGCGGGTCGAATGCCGCGTCCGTGCCGAGGCGCGAGGAGGCCGCCCAGTAGCGCACCGCATCCGATCCGTGGCGCTCGAGGATGTCGGCGGGGGTGACCACATTGCCTTTCGACTTCGACATCTTCTTGCGGTCGGGGTCCACGATGAACCCGGAGAGGGCAGCGTTCCTCCACGGCGCGACACCCTGCTCCAGCTGGGAGCGCAGCAGGGTGGAGAACAGCCAGGTGCGGATGATGTCCTGACCCTGCGGACGCAGATCGAACGGGGAGACGGCTGCGAACAGCTCCCCGTCCGCGCCCCGCTCCCAGCCGCCGGCGAGCTGCGGAGTCAGCGAAGAGGTCATCCAGGTGTCCATCACATCGTGCTCGCCGGCGAAGCCGCCCGCTTGGCCGCGCTGAGTCTCGTCGAAACCGGGAGCGGCGTCCGAGGAGGGGTCGACCGGGAGGGATTCTTCGTCGGGCAGAATGGGCTGATCGAAGAGCGGATCGCCCTTCTCGTCGAGCGGGTACCAGACCGGGATGGGCACGCCGAAGAAACGCTGACGGGAGATGAGCCAGTCGCCGGTGAGCCCGTTCACCCAGTTCTCGTAGCGCACGCGCATGAAGTCCGGGTGCCAGCCGATACCGCGGCCGAGTTCGATGAGCCGTTCGCGCAACTGCTCGTCCCGGGCGCCGTTCTTCACGTACCACTGCCGGGTGGAGACGATCTCGAGGGGTTTGTCGCCCTTCTCGAAGAACTTGACGGGGTGCTGGATGGGCTTCGGGTCCCCGATCAGATCGCCCGAAGCGCGCAGCAGCTCGACGACGGCCTGCTTGGCCGAGAACACCGTCTTCCCCGCGAGCTGCGCGTACGCCTCGCGGCCGGCTTCGCTCTCGATCGCCGCCGGCGGTTCGCTCAGGAGACGTCCGTCGAAGCCGATGATCGCCCGGTTCGGCAGGTCGAGCTCGCGCCACCAGGTGACGTCGGTGATGTCGCCGAAGGTGCAGATCATGGCGATGCCCGATCCTTTGTCCGGCTGGGCGAGGTGGTGGGCGACCACCGGCACCTCGACGCCGAACACGGGTGTGCGGACCGTCTGACCGAAGAGCGGCTGGTACCGCTCGTCGTCGGGATGCGCCACAAGCGCCACGCAGGCCGGCAGCAGTTCGGGCCGGGTGGTCTCGATGTACACCGGTCCGTCCGCGCCGTGGAACGTGACGCGGTGGTAGGCGCTCGGCTGCTCCCGATCCTCCAGCTCGGCCTGCGCGACGGCGGTGCGGAACGTGACGTCCCACAGCGTCGGCGCGAGCGCCTGGTAGGCCTCGCCGCGCTTCACATTGCGCAGGAAGGCCAGCTGCGAGGTGCGCAGCGACTCCTCGCCGATGGTCCGGTAGGTCTGCGACCAGTCCACGGAGAGCCCGAGTGAGCGCCAGAGCGCCTCGAACTGCTTCTCGTCCTCGACCGTCAACCGCTCGCACAGCTCGATGAAGTTGCGCCGCGAGATCGGCTTCTGGTCGGCGGCCTTACTGGATTTGTTGTCGCCGCCCTCGAACGGCGGTGCGAATCCGGGATCGTAGGGGAGCGTCGGGTCGCAGCGGACGCCGTAGTAGTTCTGGACGCGCCGCTCGGTGGGCAGGCCGTTGTCGTCCCAGCCCATCGGATAGAAGACGTGCTTGCCGCGCATCCGCTGGAACCGCGCCACGACGTCTGTGTGCGTGTAGCTGAAGACGTGGCCGATGTGGAGGGAGCCGGAGGCTGTGGGCGGCGGGGTGTCGATCGAGTAGACGGCGTCGCGGTCGGCGGCGATGGCCGCGGCGCGGTCGAACAGGTAGGTCCCGTTGTGCTGCCAGCGGGCGCCCCATTTGTCTTCCAACCCCTCCAGTGCGGGTTTCTCGGGCACGGGGTTGGCAGCGCTCATGGTGTCTCCGATCGCGATATGTGCGGCACCGTGTCCACGGGGTGCCTGAGTGTCGTTGTTCGTCGTCAAGATTAGCGCACACCGTCCCCGGGGCGGCGGGCGGCCTCAGGCGTCGATCAGGGGCTGGCGCCGGGATGCGGCCCACGCCGAGAGCAGGGAGATCCCCGACATGACAGCCAGGACGATGCCCGGATGCCACCACGCGTTGCCGGTCGCCTTGCCGAGCAGCAGTGTCAGCGGGGGCACGAACGCGGTCAGGAGCGCCGCGATGCTGTACGCGACCGAGAGCGCGCTGTAGCGCACCTCGCTCGGGAACAGATCAGCCATCAGCCCGCCGAGCCCCGCCCAGGCGAGCGTGGGCAGGACGCCGCCGACGATCATCGAGCCGACGAGCACCCCGAAGGTCGCCGATTGGAGCACGAAGTACATCGGGAAGGCGATGAGCAGCGTCCCGGCCGCGCCGATGGCGACGATGCGCGCTGAGCCGATCCGGGTGGCCCAGAGGCCGAACAGCGGGATGGCGACCAGTTGGAGCAGGCCGCCGATCGTGGTGGCGATGAGCAGATCCCCGAAGGAGAATCTCAGGACGGACGTGCCGTAGTCGACCATGTAGGTGTTCATGAGCGAGTACGACCCGATGCCCAGCACTCCCGCGCCGACCGCGAGCGCGAAGCCGGCGGGCGCTTTGCGGAAAACCTCGATCACCGGGAAGCGCTCGCGCCGGCCGGTCTCGAGCAGCTTCTTGAACACCGGCGTCTCCTCGAGCGACCAGCGCAGGTAGAGGGAGACGAGGAGCAGCGGGAACGCCGTCAGGAACGGGATGCGCCAGCCCCAGGCCGCGAGGTCGGCGCTCGGCAGCGCGACCGTCAGCACGATGAACACGGTAGCGCTCAGGATGCTCCCCACCGGCGATCCGAGCTGGGGGAGGGCCGCGGAGAACCCGCGGCGCTTCGGGTTCGCGTACTCGGTCGCCAGCAGGATGGAGCCGCCCCATTCGCCGCCGAGCGAGAGCCCCTGCACGAGCCGCAGGACGACGAGCGTCACGCCGCCGAACCATCCCGCGGCCGCATAGGCGGGCAGCACGCCGACCAGACCGGTGCTCACGCCCATCAGCAGGATCGTCGTCAGCAGAACCGGCCGCCGCCCGATCCGGTCGCCCAGGTGGCCGAAGAGGATCGCACCGACCGGGCGGATGACGTACCCCGCCGCGATGGCGAGGAAGCCCGCGAGCACACCGCCGAACGCCCCGAGCGGCGCGAAGAACAGCGGCCCGGCGAAGAAAGCGGCGAAGAAGGCGTAGAGGGAGAAGTCGTACGATTCGAGGGCGGTGCCGACGAAGGACGCGATGGTGACGCGGCGGGCGGTTCCCGGTGGGAGGTCCGGGCGCTCGGCGCCGCCGGCGATGGGGGTGGCGGTGGAAGTCAAAGTCGCCTTTCTGGCGGGGATAGCGGAACCGGGTCTCATAATAAGCGAAGCGCGAGGAGACAGCATCAAGCGGGAGGAGACAGCGCATGAACACCAGGAATTCCGGGTCCGGCCGTCCGCGCGCCTCCTCGCGCGCGATGCTGGCCGAGGCCGCAGCCGAGCTGTTCCTGGAACAGACCTACGCGGGAACGACAGTGGACGACATCGCACGTCGGGCGGGTGTGAGCCGGGCGACCTTCTTCAACTACTTCGCGTCGAAGAGCGACCTGCTCTGGCTGGAGGTCGACGAGGCGCTCAAGGGCTTGCCGGAGCTGCTCGCCGCGCCGGACGCGGGCATCCCGCCGATGGACGCCGTGCTGATCGCCGTGCTCCGGCTCGCGGAGGGATTCGGCCCTGGCCGGTTGCCGCTGGCCGTCACCCAGGTCGAATTGATGGGGACGGACGCCGAACTTCAGGCGTCTGCGCTGCCGCGTTTTCTGGAGGTGGTGCGACAGGTCGCGGCGGCGATCGCTGCGCGGACGGGGGATGACGTGGAGGGGCTGCTGCCCCCCACCGCGGCGGCGGCCGTCGTGGGCGCGGGTGTCGCCGCGGTGGGGATGTGGGCCCGAGCGGGGGTCGGCCGAGGGCCGCTGGCGCCGCTGGTGCGGGAGGCCGTCGAGCCAGTGTGCCGGGGCTACTCGACCGCGCTCCCCTCCGCCTGACCGCCGTCCCCGCGGCACGGGCTAGAATGGACGGCACAGACATCGACCCGGCCATCACCGGCGAGTCTTCGGAAGAACAGCGGGGCGGCCCGCTCAGTAGAACCGAACGGGTGCGGCCCGTCACAGCCGGTGAATGAGTGGCCTCATCCGGCATCGTGGCTGGAGGGGGCAAGCGGGGTGGTACCGCGACGGTCGCGACAGCGACCGGCGTCCTCGTGCGCAACAGCGACGACTGCCAGGAGAGAAATGCCGTACCCCTTATCCGCGCCGGAGGGCCAGGAGCCCGAGGCTCAGCCCGTGACCCCCTCGCCGGTGTTCCCGGAGATCGAGGAGGATGTGCTCGCGTTCTGGGACCGGGACGGCACTTTCCGCGCCACCATCGACAACCGCGACGGTGCTCCCGAGTGGGTCTTCTACGACGGCCCCCCCTTCGCCAACGGCCTGCCGCACTACGGCCATCTGCTGACGGGGTACGCCAAAGACGTTTTCCCGCGCTACCAGACCATGCGTGGCAAGAAGGTCGAGCGCCGCTTCGGCTGGGACACCCACGGTCTCCCTGCCGAGCTGGAGGCCGAGCGGCAGCTGGGCATCACCGACAAGAGCCAGATCGAGGAGATGGGCCTCGCCGCCTTCAACCAGGCCGCGAAGGACTCCGAGCTCAGGTACACGCGCGAGTGGCAGCAGTACGTCACCCGCCAGGCGCGCTGGGTCGATTTCGACAACGGCTACAAGACGCTCGACACGACCTACATGGAGTCGGTGATCTGGGCGTTCAAACAGCTGCACGAGAAGGGGCTCGCCTACGAGGGCTATCGTGTGCTGCCGTACTGCTGGCGCGATCAGACGCCGCTGTCCAACCACGAGCTGCGGATGGACGACGACGTCTACAAGATGCGGCAGGATCAGACCGTCACGGTCACCTTCCCGCTGACCGGGGCGAAGGCCGAGTCGCTCGGGCTGACCGGCGTGCGGGCGCTCGCGTGGACGACGACGCCCTGGACGCTGCCGACGAACATGGCGCTGGTGGTCGGCCCCGACATCCAGTACGCCGTGGTGCCCGCCGGTCCGAACGGCGCGGCCGACGTACACGGGCGAGGAGACGAGGAGGTGCTGAGCGGGGAGTATCTGCTCGCGATCGACCTGGTCGGCAACTATGCCAAGGACCTCGGCTACGGCTCGCCGGAGGCGGCCCGCGCCGCCGTGACGCGCACCATCCCCGGCCGCGAGCTCGAGGGCGTCACGTACGACCGGCTGTGGGACTACTACGCCGACACCGAGACCTGGGGCACGCAGAACGCGTGGCAGATCCTGGTCGACGACTACGTCACCACCGAGGACGGCACCGGCATCGTCCACCAGGCCCCGGCCTACGGCGAGGACGACCAGCGCGTCTGCGAGGCGGCCGGCATCCCTGTCATCATCTCGGTGGACGACGGCGCCCGGTTCCTGCCGGCGGTCCAGGACGTCGCGGGCCTGCAGGTCTTCGAGGCCGGCAAGCCGCTCACCAAGCTGCTGCGCGAGGACGGCCGCCTGCTGCGCCAGGCGAGCTACGAGCACTCGTACCCGCACTGCTGGCGGTGCCGGAACCCGCTCATCTACAAGGCGGTCTCCAGCTGGTTCGTGCGCGTCACCGACTTCCGCGACCGGATGGTGGACCTCAACCAGGAGATCGCCTGGGTGCCCGAGAACGTCAAGGACGGCCAGTTCGGCAAGTGGCTGGCGGGCGCCCGCGACTGGTCGATCAGCCGCAACCGGTACTTCGGCTCGCCCATCCCGGTGTGGAAGAGCGACGATCCGGACTATCCGCGAGTGGATGTCTACGGCTCGCTCGCAGACCTGGAGCGCGACTTCGGCCGCATGCCGCTGAACGCCGACGGCGAGCCGGACCTCCACCGGCCGTTCGTCGACGACCTCACCCGGTCGAACCCGGACGACCCGACCGGGCGCTCGACCATGCGCCGCATCCCGGACGTGCTGGACGTGTGGTTCGACTCCGGGTCGATGCCGTTCGCCCAGGTGCATTACCCGTTCGAGAACAACGACTGGTTCGGCGCCCACAATCCCGCCGACTTCATCGTCGAGTACATCGGGCAGACGCGCGGCTGGTTCTACCTGCTGCACGCGCTCTCGACCGCGCTGTTCGACCGGCCCGCGTTCACGAACGTCATCAGCCACGGCATCGTGCTCGGCAACGACGGCCAGAAGATGTCGAAGTCGCTGCGGAACTACCCGGACGTCAACGATGTGTTCGATCGCGACGGATCGGATGCGATGCGCTGGTTCCTCATGTCGAGCCCGGTGCTGCGCGGCGGCAACCTCGTCGTGACCGAAGAGGGCATCCGCGAGGGCGTCCGTCAGGTGCTGCTGCCGTTGTGGAACACCTGGTACTTCTTCTCGCTGTACGCCAATGCGACGGGGTACGAGGCGAAGCGGTCCACGGCATCCACCGCTGTGCTCGACCGCTACCTGCTGGCCAAGACCCGCGATCTCGTGGAGGCTGTGACCGTCGACCTCGACGCGCTCGACTCGACGCTCGCCTCGGCGAAGCTGCGAGACTTCGCCGATCTGCTCACCAATTGGTATGTGCGCCGCTCTCGAGACCGGTTCTGGGCGGGTGTGGATGGGGAGGGCGCCGGCGCTGAGGCGTTCGACACGCTGTACACGGTGCTTGAGACCCTGACGCGCGTGGCCGCACCGCTGCTGCCGCTGGTCACCGAGCGGATCTGGAAGGATCTGACCGGCGGGCGCAGCGTCCATCTCACCGACTGGCCGGACGCCGCCGAGCTCCCGGCCGACGACGCCCTGGTGGCGGCGATGGACCGGGTGCGCGCGATCAGCTCCACAGCGCTGTCGCTGCGCAAACAGGCGGGGCTCCGGGTGCGGCTCCCGCTCGCCTCCCTCACGGTCGTTGCGGAGGGCGCCGCCGCCCTGGCGCCGTTCGAGGCCATCCTGCGCGATGAGCTCAACGTCAAGGCCGTCCGCCTGGTCGAGGGCGAGCACAGCGGGGTCGAGCGGGCGCTGACCGTCAACGCCCGCCAGCTCGGCCCCCGTATCGGCAAGCGGGTCCAAGAGGTCATCCGCGCCGCCAAGAGCGGTGACTGGTCGGAGGCCGACGGCGTCGTGACCGCCGGCGGCGTCGAACTGGAGCCGGGCGAGTACGAGCTCGCCGTCGTGATCTCCGCGCCGACCGCACGGTTCGAGAACGGCGTGTACCTCGAACTGGACACCGCGCTCACACCGGAGCTGGAGGCCGAGGGCCTGGCTCGCGACATCGTCCGCGCCGTGCAGGACACCCGCAAGGCCGCCGGCCTGGACGTCAGCGACCGCATCGCCCTCACTCTCTCGTTCGAGCACGGCGACGACGCCCGCGCGCTCGGCCTCGCGACCGAGGTCGACATCGCGAGCGAGACGCTCGCACGGACCGTCGAGGTCGCGGCGGCGACCGGTGCGTTCGTGAAGACGTTCGGCGCCGGGCAGTTCGCCAACGCGGGCGACTTCACGGTGGGCATCACCACGATCGAGGAGGCGGACGAGTGAGCGACGACGAGGAGCTGAGGGACGAAGCGGAGGCCGTCTACCAGGCCCTGCTGGCCCGCATCGGCGAGGGGGCCCCCGAGCGTCGTCTCGATGCGACCCGTCGCGCCGTGGAGCTGCTGGGCGACCCGCAGCGGGCGTACCCGATCATCCACATCACCGGCACCAACGGGAAGACCTCGACCAGCCGCGTCACGGAGAGCATTCTGCGCGCCTACGGTCTGCGCACCGGACTGATGACGAGCCCGCACCTCGTGCGCTTCAATGAGCGCATCGTGATCGACGGCGAGCCGATCGGCGATGAGGCGCTGGTGCGCACCTGGGAGGACATCCGCCCGTTCCTGGAGCTTGTGGACGCGGAACTGGATCAGCAGGGCAAAGCCCCGCTGACCTTCTTCGAGGCGTTGACAGCGCTCGCGTTCGCGGCATTCGCTGACGCCCCCGTGGATGTCGCGATCATCGAAGTCGGGATGGGCGGGGAGTGGGACTCCACCAACGTCGGCGACGGGCAGGTGGCGGTCTTCACCCCGATCTCGCTCGAGCACACCAAGCAGCTCGGCAGCACCGTGCGGGAGATCGCCCGCACGAAATCGGGGATCATCAAGCCGACGGCGGATGTCGTGACCTCGGCGCAGCCTCCCGAAGCGTTGTCCGAGCTGGAGGAGGCGGCGCAGCTCACCGAGTCCACCCTCATGCAGCAGCCGCGGGATTTCGACGTCGTCAGGACGCGTGTCGCCGTCGGCGGGCAGCTCGTGACGGTGCGCGGGCGCGCTGCGACCTACGAGGATGTCTTTCTGCCGCTGTACGGAGACCACCAGGCTCAGAACGCGGCGGTGGCGGTGGCGGCCGTCGAGACGTTCCTCGGCCGTGGCATACCGCCGCTCAAGGCCGAGCTGGTGGAGGAAGGCTTCGCCACGGCCACGTCGCCGGGCCGGCTGCAGCTCATCGGCATCGAGCCGAGCATCCTGGTCGATGCGGCGCACAACCCTGCGGGCGCCGAGTCGCTCGCGGAGGTGCTCGGGCGGTATTTCGACTTCGAGGAGATCGCCTTCGTCGTCGGCAGCCTCGGCGACAAGGACGCACGCGGCATCATCCGCGCGCTCACCCCGCGAGCGATGCAGTACTTCGTGACAGAGCCGGCCTCCGAGCGCGCACTCCCCGCCGAGGAGCTCGGCGACATCGTGCGCGACGAGGCCGGTGAGGAAGCGGCCATCGTCTTCTCCGACGCGCTCGACGCGCTGGAAGCGGCCCGCGAGTGGGCGGGCGAGCGGGAGCGCCGCGCCGTCGTGGTCACCGGCTCCATCGTTCTCGTCGGCGCTGCGATGGCGTACGCCGAGGAGCAGGGCTGGAAGGAGGCCGCCACGTGAGCGCGGCCGGAGAGCAGGAGCCCCCGGTTGGTCGCGCCCGCCGTCGCCGCTCCCTCCGCGAGAGCCTCGGCTCGATCGTCCTCGGTTTCGAGTTGATCATCGTCTTCCTGGGCGCGCTCGTCGTCTCCGGCCTCGGCGCGCTCCCGCCCGCCGTCGCCCTCGGCGGGGGAGCCGGTGTCGTCGCGCTCATGATCGTCGCGATCGGCCTCCTCCGCGCCTCCGTCGGCGTGTGGCTGGGTTGGCTCGTCCAGCTGATCGTCATCGCCGCCGGTTTCCTCGTCCCCGCCTTCTTCATCGTGGGTGCGATCTTCACGGCCATGTGGACCTACTGCATGATCGTTTCCGCCCGCCTCGACCGATCACCAACTGGAACGGAGACCCCATGACCACCGCCGTCGAAGAGACCCTCGTCCTCGTCAAGCCCGACGGAGTCGCCCGCAACCTCACCGGCGAGATCCTGCGCCGCATCGAGGCCAAAGGCTACGCCCTCGTCGATATCCGGATGGTGCAGGCCGACCGCGAACTCCTCGCCAAGCACTACGCCGAGCATGAGGGCAAACCCTTCTACGAGCCGCTGGTGGGGTTCATGGAGTCGGGCCCCCTCGTCGCCATCCGCCTCGCCGGCGACCGGGTCATCGAGGGCTTCCGCTCTTTGGCGGGAGCGACCGACCCGACCACGGCGCTCCCCGGTACCATCCGCGGCGACCTCGCTCGCGATTGGGGTCTCACGGTGCAGCAGAACCTCGTCCACGGCTCCGACTCGCCGGAATCCGCGGCCCGCGAGCTTGCTCTCTGGTTCGGCTGAGCCCTTACCTCTCCCCGCTCCGCCCTCGGCAGTCTCGCGCCGCATAGGCCGCGCACGAAGGGAGGAGATCACGGCCGATCTGGCCGGAATCTCCTCCCTTCGTCGCATTTGGCCCCGCTCGGAGCCGAGAACGGAGGACATCCCTGGTTCGCCTCGGCTCCGGACGGGCTTAGACGAAGGCGCGATTGATCCAGTCGAGCTGAATCTGGGCCAGGAAGGCGACGACCGTGTAGGAGAGCACGGTGATGAGCGGCACCCAACCGTAAAGGATCTCGAAGATTCGGCGTCCGCGCTCGGGCAGCGGGATGTTGCCCTCCTTGAGATTGTAGAGAGTCACCGACCAGAAGATCGGGATGGTCGCGGCCCAGGTGACCATGCACCACGGGCAGAGCACGTTGAGTGTGGTCAGCGACTCGGTGATGAGGAAGACGACCAGCGCCAGCGCCAGCGCCATGCCCGCGTTGAAGGTGAGCCAATACCAGCGGGCGAAGCGCGACTTCACGGCGAAGAGGCCGACTCCGACTGCGATCACGGCGGTCCAGCCGCCCAGGCCGATGATCGGGTTGGGGAAGCCGAGAAGGGACCCCTGCCAGGCGTTCAGGTTCTTGCTGCAGCCGATCAAGACGCTGAGGTTGCAGGAGAGCTGCGCGTCGGGATTCTCCAGCAGATGCAGCTTGTCCAGCATGAGCATGAAGGCTCCCCAGAGGCCGACGGCTCCGGCTGCGATGAGAAGGACGGCGAGGGCGGTCGGGCGGCGATAGGCCGCCGGCGCAGTGGAGTCTGACACAAGTTGGATTATGACATGCGCATCGAGGGACCGACTGAGACCGGCGGTCCGGCGCTAACGGCGTCGGGGTCGTGGCCGTGCGATAATCGTTGGGTAGTCGTCCTGGGAAGCACCGGGAGACGCCGATTGAAGGCTTGAACGGACGCACGGTGCGTCCCGTGACAATGGCCGGCCGCGCTGGCCGGCGAAGACAGTGAGCTGGATGCGGGCCGCGCCACGAGCCGACCGCGTCCGACAAGGATTACGGGGGAGCGCCTGCGCCGCCCCGACGGAGAGTACCCGGCGAGCGGGCGACCGCCGCCGGTCGAGGAGTGCACCAGCAATGGTGGAAAACGAGAATATCGACAACACGAACGCTACGAGCACGGAAGGGGACGGCACCGGACGCAAGCGCCGCGGGATCTTCGGAAACCGCCGCGCCGGACGATCCGCTCTCCCCACGGGCGTGGGCGAGACGACGGCGACCACCGCTGAATCGGCCGAGGCCGCCGCAGCGGCCGGGCACGCCGAGACGCTGCCGGTTCCCGGGGACTCGGCCGGCCCGGCAGAGAAGAAGGCGACCGCGGACAGGAAAGCCGCGGCGAAACCGGGCACTGGCCTGTCCGCTCCCGTCGCCGCCCACGAGCCGCCCGCCTTGCCGGAGCCCCACGGCGGGCAGCCGGAAGCCGATGCGACGCTCTTCTCGGCCGCTCCGGGTTTGCCGTCCACGGCCCTCCTCTTCCAGGCGCCGGAGATCATTCCGCTGCCCCCTCTCCCCGATGGCGAGGAGGAGCCCTCGGCCACCGTCCGCCGCCGTTCGCGCCGCCGTGCCGGCGAGCCGGGCCGCTCCGACGCGAACGACCCCGCCAGCACCGTCGTGAAGGTGCGCGCGCCGCGGGAGCCAGAGCTCATCACCGAGCCGCAGAAGGTCAAGGGCTCCACGCGCCTGGAGGCCAAGAAGCAGCGCCGCCGCGACGGCCGCGACGCAGGCCGCCGCCGTCCTGTGATCACCGAGGCCGAGTTCCTCGCGCGACGCGAGTCCGTCGACCGGCAGATGATCGTCCGGTCCAAGGACGGCCGCATCCAGATCGGCGTCCTGGAGGATAAGGTCCTGGTCGAGCATTACGTCGCCCGTTCGCAGGAGGCGTCGCTGATCGGCAATGTCTATCTGGGCCGGGTGCAGAACGTGCTGCCGAGCATGGAGGCGGCGTTCGTCGACATCGGCCGTGGCCGCAACGCGGTGCTCTATTCCGGCGAGGTCAACTGGGATGCGATGGAGACCGGCAACCAGCCGCGCCGTATCGAGCTGGCGCTGAAGCCCGGAGACCGTGTGCTCGTCCAGGTCACGAAGGACCCGGTCGGCCACAAGGGCGCCCGGCTCACCAGCCAGATCTCGCTGCCGGGCCGCTACCTCGTCTACGTGCCGAACGGCTCCATGAACGGCATCAGCCGCAAGCTGCCGGACACCGAGCGTTCGCGTCTCAAGAAGATCCTCAAAGAGGTGCTCCCGGAGAGCGCTGGCGTGATCGTGCGCACGGCCGCCGAAGGGGCGACCGAGGAGCAGCTGACGCTCGATGCGACCCGCCTCACCGCGCAGTGGGCGGACATCTCAAGGCAGAACGAGACCCAGCAGGCGCCTGCGCTCTTGCACAGCGAGCCCGACCTCCTGATCAAGATCATCCGGGATGTCTTCAACGAGGACTTCCAGAAGCTCGTCATCGCCGGGGACAACGCGCGCCAGACGATCGAGAGCTACCTGCGCCAGGTCGCGCCCGATCTGCTCGACCGCGTCGAGGCTTACACCGGTGAGCGCGATGCGTTCGACGAGCACCGCATCACCGAGCAGATCGAGAAGGCGCTGGAGCGCAAGGTCTGGCTGCCTTCCGGCGGCTCGCTCGTCATCGACCGCACCGAGGCGATGACCGTGGTGGACGTCAACACCGGCAAGTTCGTCGGCTCGGGCGGCAACCTCGAAGAGACCGTCACCAAGAACAACCTGGAGGCGGCCGAGGAGATCGTGCGCCAGCTCCGGCTGCGCGACATCGGCGGCATCATCGTCGTGGACTTCATCGACATGGTGCTCGAGTCGAACCGCGACCTCGTGCTGCGCCGCCTGATCGAGTGCCTGAGCCGCGACCGCACGAAGCACCAGGTGGCCGAGGTCACCTCGCTCGGCCTCGTGCAGATGACCCGCAAGAAGCTCGGCCTCGGCCTGCTGGAGACCTTCAGCGAGGCGTGCGAGGTCTGCGCCGGCCGCGGTGTGATCGTGCATCACGATCCGGTTGTGAAGAGCCGCCAGCCTCAGCAGCCGCAGAGCGAGCGCCGCCGCGGCCGGGGTGGCAACGGCAATGGGTCTTCCGCTCCGGCGCACAGCGGCTCCGGCACTCATGCCATCACCGATGACGCGAAGAACGCGCTCGCGCAGATCGCGGCCTCCACCATCCACGCCCACGCCGCCGATGAGGGGGCGAAGGCCGTGGAGGGCGCTGCCTCCGTCGCGGAAGCTCAGGGGACGCCCGCTCCGAAGAAACGCCGCCGCAAGGGCAAGAGCGCCCAGCACGACGAGCAGAAGACCGCGGAGATCGGGACTTCCGCCGCCGGGGACGCCCGGGCCGCCGACGGCCCGGACCGCGTCGACCTGCTGGACGCCGCTCCCGCCGCGAAGACGTCGGCCGTGGAAACCGAACTGCTGCTCGACTCGGTCCTCGACTCGTTCCCGCAGCCGAAAGCGCCGGACACAGGACGCAAGCGCAGCCGCCGCGCGTCCACTGAGGTCATCGCCGGGGGCGAGCTCGCCGCGGCGGACGGCGACCAGCAGCCCTGATCGGCGCCCGCCGCGACCGCAGTGCGCTGGCGATGAGGCGAGAGACGAGTTCCTTCCCGGGCACGGGAAGCGCTCCCGCCGCGATCAGCTCGTCGTAGCGCTTGTCGGGGATGTCGTAGTGGTCGAGGTCGAACGCTCGCGCCGGGACGCCCGCGGCGGCGGCGAAAGCGTGCAGTTCGTCGATCGACGAATCGCTGACCAGGTGGGACCACAACATGCCGTGCGCGCGCCATGCCGGGGGGATCGATCAGGACCGTCATAGAATGATCCTAGGAACCGGCCCCATCGGCGGTGTCGGCCCCCCTCGTCAGATTGACGGGTTGTGTGGTGTCGGGTAAAGTTGACCGTTGGTGTGCGTCGGGTGAAGCCTGGCCATCCACACGGTTTTCTGAGAGCCCTCCGGCGTCCGAAGCGACGGGGACGACTCGCCAGTAACTTCCTGAACACGAGAAAGAGCAGGATCAGGTCCGCGGTCACGCCGGGAGCTGCTCCCCGACGAAAAAGGTACGTGAAAGTGGTTTACGCAGTTGTGCGCGCCGGTGGCCGGCAGGAGAAGGTCGAGGTCGGCACCATCGTGACGATGGACCGCGTGAAGGCCGGCGAGGACGGCACCATCGAGTTGGCCGCTGTGCTGCTTGTCGACGGTGACAAGATCACCTCGGACGCGAAGTCCCTCTCGAAGGTCACGGTCACGGCCACGGTCCTGGAAGACCTGCGCGGTCCGAAGATCGTCATCCAGAAGTTCAAGAACAAGACGGGCTACAAGAAGCGTCAGGGCCACCGCCAGGAGCTCACGCGCGTCAAGATCACCGGCATCAAGTAGCCGCAGAACCTCCCGAGGAGAAAAAGACATGGCACACAAAAAGGGAGCGAGCTCCACTCG
This sequence comes from Leifsonia xyli subsp. cynodontis DSM 46306, assembly GCF_000470775.1. Lineage (NCBI taxonomy): Bacteria > Bacillati > Actinomycetota > Actinomycetes > Micrococcales > Microbacteriaceae > Leifsonia > Leifsonia xyli. The sequence goes on along the minus strand of NC_022438.1, from coordinate 1,440,139 downwards.
TAACGGTCGTGACTCGAACGCTCAGCGCCTCGGCGTGAAGCGCTTCGGCGGCCAGACCGTCAACGCCGGTGAGATCCTGGTCCGCCAGCGCGGCACCCACTTCCACCCGGGCGCCAATGTCGGCCGCGGCGGCGACGACACCCTGTTCGCCCTGGCAGCGGGCTCGGTTCAGTTCGGCGCCAAGGGCGGCCGCAAGGTCGTCAACATCGTGGCCGTCGAGGCCTGAGCCGCGATCACGGTTCATACCTGAGGATGGGCGGGCTTCGGCCCGCCCATTCGTCGTTTCACCCCCGATCAGACCGAGGAGCACCACATGGCGACGTTCGTGGATCGCGTGACGGTGCATCTGCGCGCCGGAAACGGCGGCAACGGGTGCGTCTCCGTCCGCCGGGAGAAGTTCAAGCCGTTGGCGGGACCGGACGGCGGAAACGGCGGAAACGGCGGGGACATCGTACTCGTGGCCGACCCGCAGGTGACCACGCTGCTCGGCTACCACCGGCACCCGCACCGCTCGAGCGGCAACGGTGGCTTCGGGATGGGCGACCACCGCAGCGGCCACACCGGCGAGGACCTGGAACTGCCGGTTCCGGTCGGCACGGTCGTGAAGTCGTCCGACGGCGCGGAGCTGGCCGATCTGACCGAGCCGGGCATGCGCATCGTGGTCGCGCCCGGTGGCGTCGGCGGCCTCGGCAATGCGGCGCTGTCGAATCCGAAGCGCAAGGCTCCTGGGTTCGCGCTGCTCGGCACTCCGGGCTGGGAGGGCGATGTCCTCCTCGAGCTGAAGACCGTCGCGGACATCGCGCTGGTGGGCTACCCCTCCGCGGGCAAATCGAGCCTGATCGCTGCGCTCTCGGCGGCGAAGCCGAAGATCGCGGACTATCCGTTCACCACCCTTCATCCCAACCTCGGGGTCGTGCAGGCGGGCGATGTTCGTTACACGGTCGCCGATGTGCCCGGACTGATCGAGGGCGCGAGCGAGGGCAAGGGGCTCGGCCTCGAGTTCCTGCGTCACGTCGAGCGCTGCTCGGCGCTGCTGCACGTCCTCGACTGCGCGACCCTCGAGCCGGGCCGCGATCCGCTGAGCGACCTGGATGTCATCCTGGCCGAGCTCGCCGCTTACCCCGTTCCGGAGGGCCAGCTGCCGCTGCTCGAGCGCCCGCAGCTGATCGCACTCAACAAGATCGATGTGCCGGATGCCCGGGAATTGGCCGATTTCCTGCGCCCAGACCTGGAAGCGCGCGGCTACCGCGTGTTCGAGATCTCCACGGTGAGCCACGAGGGGCTGAGGCCGCTGTCGTTCGCCCTCGCGGAGCTCGTGGAGCGGGAGCGCAGGGAGCGGGCCGTTCTCGACGAGACCCGTCCGCGCATCGTCGTGCGCCCGAAGACCGTGGACGACTCGGGATTCGTCGTCACGGTCGAAGGCGGTTCGGCCGGCCCGGTCTACCGTGTTCTGGGCGTCAAGCCCGAGCGCTGGGTGGCCCAGACCGACTTCCAGAACGACGAGGCGATCGGCTACCTCGCCGATCGGCTGGCGAAGCTGGGCGTCGAGGATCAGCTGGTGCGCTCCGGCGCCGTCGCCGGTTCGACGGTCGTCATCGGACGCGAGAACGGCGTCGTTTTCGACTGGGAGCCGACGCTGACCTCCACGGCGGAGTTGATCTCCTCCCCGCGCGGCACCGATGCGCGCATCGGTGCGAACGCGCGTCCGACGCGCGCTCAGCGGCGGGAAGACTACTTCGATCGCATGGACGCGAAAGCCGAGGCCCGTGCGGAACTCCTCCGCGAGCGCGAGGCCGGCCTCTGGAAGGACGACGACGTGGCCGTTCGCGGCGGGAGCGAGGAGACAGGCAGGGAATGACCATCGACGACCGCGGCCAGATCACCTCCGCCCGGCGCATCGTTGTGAAGGTGGGCTCCTCATTCCATCAGCGGCGAGAACGCAGGCCATATCGGCCCGTTGGTGGACGCTCTGGCCGAGGCCCATGGCCGCGGTTCGCAGGTCGTCCTCGTCTCCTCGGGCGCGATCGCGACGGGCGTCCCTTACCTCTCCCTCACGAAGCGTCCGACGGATCTCGCTACTCAGCAGGCAGCTGCCGCGGTCGGGCAGAATGTGCTCATCTACCGTTATCAGGACAGCCTCGACCGGTACGGCATCGTCGCCGGTCAGGTGCTGCTGACCGCGGGCGATGTGGAGAATCCGACGCACCGGAGCAATGCGAAACGGGCGATGGAGCGGCTGCTCGATCTGCGCATTCTGCCGATCGTCAACGAGAACGACACCGTTGCGACGCACGAGATCCGCTTCGGCGACAACGACCGCCTCGCCGCGCTCGTGGCGAAGCTGGTCGAGGCCGATCTGCTGGTGCTGCTCTCCGATGTGGACGCGCTCTACACCAAGCCCCCGCAGGAATCCGGTGCCGAGCGGATCGCGCATGTCGGCTGGGGCGACCAGCTGGAGGGTGTCGAGATCGGCTCGGCCGGCCCCTCCGGAGTCGGCACCGGTGGCGCACTGACGAAGGTCTCTGCGACCCCTCAGGCCGCCGAGCACGGCACCGCGGTGGTGCTCACCGCGACTTCGCTCGTGGTGGATGCGCTTCGCGGGGAGCCGGTCGGCACCTGGTTCGCGCCGGCGCCGGAGACGGCCGCGGAAAGCCCTTCGGCGTCCTAGGATGAGGCATATGTCGCCGACCTCCACCGCGGTCTCGCTGACCGACCGGCTCTCCGCCGCCAAGCGCGCCTCGATCGCTTTGGCCATCGCATCCACCGCCGAGAAGGATGCCGCCCTGCGCGCTATCGCCGAGGGCGTGCTCGCCGCGGCGGACAGCATCCTGGCGGCCAACGCGGTCGACCTTGCCAACGGGCGGGAGAACGGGCTCTCGGCCGGACTGCTCGACCGGCTGACGCTCACCCCCGCGCGGCTGCGGGGACTGGCGGACGCCGTGCTTGAGATCGTCGCGCTCACCGATCCCGTCGGCCAGACGGTGCGGGGGAGCGCCCTCCCGAATGGAGTGAGGATCGCCCAGATCCGCGTCCCGTTCGGCGTGGTGGGCGCGATCTACGAGGCCAGACCCAATGTGACCATCGACATCGCGGCGCTCGCTCTGAAGAGCGGCAATGCGGCGGTGCTGCGCGGCGGCAGCGCCGCGATCGCCACCAACGGCGTTCTCGTCGGCGTGATCCAGGGGGCTCTGGCCGCCGCGGGACTCCCTGCGGACGCGGTGCAGACGATCGACGACTTCGGGCGAAGGCGCGAACGGGCTCATGCAGGCCCGCGGGTTCGTCGACGTGCTCATTCCACGCGGCAGCGCCGGCCTCATCCAGACCGTGGTCACCCAGTCGGCCGTGCCGGTCATCGAGACCGGCGCGGGCGTCGTCCACATCGTTCTGGACGAGAGCGCGCGCGAAGACTGGGCGGTCGACATCGTCCGCAACGCCAAGGCGCAGCGTCCCAGCGCGTGCAATGCGGTGGAGACGGTTCTCGTGCATCGGGCGGCCGCGGAGCGGTTGCTGCCTCCGGTTCTGGGCGCGCTGACCGAAGCCGGGGTCACCGTCCACGCCGATGAGATCGCTCTGCCGCACTCGCCGGGCGCGATCCCCGTGACCGCGGCGGACTACGCGACCGAGCACATCCGCACCTATTCCACCCAGCACACCGAGGCGATTGTGACGAACGACCTCGCCAATGCGGAGCGCTTCCTGAACGAAGTGGACTCCGCGGTCGTCATGGTCAACGCCTCCACGCGCTTCACCGACGGTGGCGAGTTCGGCTTCGGCGCCGAAGCCGGGATCTCCACCCAGAAGCTTCACGTCCGCGGCCCGATGGGGCTGCCGGAGCTCACCAGCACGAAATGGATCGTCCGCGGGTCCGGTCAGGTCCGCAGCTGACCGTTCGCTAGACTCGTAACGGCCCCGGGGCCACGCGCTTCGAAAGGATCACCAACCGATGTCTCACCTGACAACCGTCCTCGCTGCTGCGGAGGCCCACGTCGAGTTGCCGATGCCCACCTGGGTGTATGGCGTCATCGCGGCCGTGATTTTCGCTGCGCTCCTGATCGTCACGCTCAGCTACCGCGACGTCGCGAATCGCCACAGCCACCGCTCAGCCCCGGATGCGGCCGCGCACGCCGGCGCCCCGGGCGCGGCCCACCACGGCAGCGGCCATCCGACCCAGGGGCACTGAGCCGCTTCGGCATGGAGCTGACGGAGAAGAGCCGCCCACGCATCGGTGTGATGGGTGGCACCTTCGATCCCATCCATCACGGTCACCTCGTGGCCGCGAGCGAAGTGGCCCAGTCCTTCGACTTGGACGAGGTCGTCTTCGTGCCGACCGGCCGCCCTTGGCAGAAGGGAGCGGTGACCCCTGCCGAGCACCGGTACTTGATGACGGTCATCGCCACCGCCTCGAATCCACGCTTCACGGTGAGCCGGGTGGATGTGGACCGCACCGGCCCGACCTACACGATCGACACTCTGCGCGACCTCCACGAGGAGCGGCCCGAGGCCGAACTGTTCTTCATCACCGGCGCAGACGCCATCGCGCAGATCCTCAGCTGGCGCGATGTCGAGGAACTGTGGAAGCTCGCGCACTTCGTGGCTGTGAGTCGCCCGGGACATGACTTGAGTATTTCTGGACTTCCGCAACAGGACGTAAACTTGTTGGAAGTTCCGGCCCTGGCGATCTCTTCGACCGGCTGCCGGGATCGGGTGAGCAGGGGATTGCCGGTCTGGTATCTCGTCCCCGACGGGGTTGTCCAGTACATCTCCAAACACCATTTGTATCGGAGCGTTGCATGACTTTGTGGCCTGATCACTCGGCAGATTCGGGCGCGCCGCCACGCACACGGCGACAGGCCCGGGAGAACGAGCGCACGGCGACCCACCGTGCGGGCGCCGGCGCGTCGAGCCTGGCGGGGGAGTCCTCGGCTGCTGCCAGATCGCAGTCGCGCGAGACCGGGTCCGCCGAGGCTCCTTTCGCCGCGGACGAGCAGCCCACCATCCCACCCACGGCTTTCGCGTCGGGCGGTTTCGACAGTCTGCTGTCCAGCGCTGAGGCCGCCGCGGAGCAGGAGAGACCGGTCGAGAACACCTTCGGGCTGTTCCGGCAGGCGTCCGCCCCAGAAGAGGACGCGCCGCCCACCCGGCCGGTTCCCGTCGTACCGCCAGCGAACGAGGGCGGCAGCTCGGGTGAGCGGCGGCTCACCCGCCGCGAGCTGCGCGCGATGCTTCAGGCGCAGGAAGCCAACCAGCACGCGACCGGCGCCGCGCCGAGCGTCGCCCCGGTGTTCCCGGTGACTGTCACCTCCGACCTGGACGCGGTGCGTCCCACAGAGCCGCCAGCGAGTGCGCCGCCATCCGCTGCCACGGCCTCCGGCGGCATGATGCCCAGCGGCCAGAAGGCGGCGTGGCCGTTCGCGGCACCGGAAGCGGATACGGGCGTCACAGCGTCGCCGGTCTCGCCGTTCACCGCTTTCGGCGCGCCCGCCGACCCCGGGGCATCCCGCCCGGTGGCTCCCGCACCCGCTACTCCCGCATTTGTGACTCCCGCACCGGCATTTCCCTCACCCGGGAAACCGACCGCACCGGAGAGTGGGGATGGCGGCGCAACAGCCGTTGAGGAGCGCCAGCCCTTCACGCCGCCCACGGGGCACTGGTCGGCCGGGTCCGGGGTCGATGAGAAGAACGAGCCGGTCACCACGCGCAACGTCGCGCACTCGGCCGCTGCGACGACGACCAACGCACTGATCCTGCCCTCGCTGCCGAAGTCGGATGCGACACTGCCTCTGACCAGCACCGGTGAGATCCTCGTCACCGGCTCGATCGATCTGCCGCGTGCGCTCGGTGCGACCGGGGCTATGCCCGACCGCATCGACTCCTCGGACATCGACCGGCTGCTCGATGGTGAGGAGAACGAGTTCAACACCTCTGATTCCGCTCCTATTCTCGCATCGCGTGCGATCAGTTCGCACACGTCCACGCGGAGCGTGATCCCGCCGCCGAAGAAGCGCGGGAACGCTCTGCCTGTCGTCCTGATGATCACCGCGGGCGTCCTCGCCGTGGGTGTCATCGGCCTCCTCGTCACCGCTTATGCGCTGAACATGTTCTGATGACGCCTCACCACCCCCGCCGACCCAGCACGAAGGACCGCCACCCGTGACCGCCACCCAGCACGCCAGGGACATCCTGCAGATCGCGGCGGCCGCCGCCGACGCGAGGAGCGGGACGGACATCGTCGCGCTGGACGTCTCGGGCCCGTTGCCGCTGACGGACGCTTTTCTCCTGGTGAGCGGCCGGGTCGAGCGCACGGTCATCGCCATCGCCTCCGAAGTGGAAGACCGCCTCAACGAGGCCGGCATCCGCACGCTGCGCCGCGAGGGCAAGTCCGAGGGACGCTGGGTTCTCCTCGATTTCGGCGACCTCGTCGTCCACGTCTTCCACGAAGAGGACAGGATGTACTACGGCCTCGAGCGCCTGTGGAAGGACTGCCCGGTTCTCCCTGTGGCCGTCCCCGAGCACGCCGAGTAATCTCGGCTGGTTCCCGGCTTTGTCTGAGAGTTCTCTCATGAAAGCTGGTTTGGATGGAGCTATGAAGTGTCCCACCGACAACAGCACCCTCATCATGAGCGAGCGCACCGGCATCGAGATCGACTACTGCCCGGAGTGTCGCGGCGTGTGGCTTGATCGCGGCGAGCTCGACAAGATCATCGAGCGTTCCGCAGTGCCCGCGGCTGACCCGACCCCTGCTCGGTACGATGAGCAGCGCTTGCACCCGCACAACCCGTATCCGCAGAAGAAGCGTCGCGAGAACTGGCTCAGCGAGCTCTTCGACTGAGACCGCCAGCGGTACACGCCCGGGATGGCGCACCGATTTTCGCCGGGCTGCCCGGGTGTAGTACGCTGAACGGGTTGTCCTGGGAAGCCAGGGAAACCTAAATTCATGGGTCTGTGGCGCAGCTGGTAGCGCACCTGCATGGCATGCAGGGGGTCAGGGGTTCGAGTCCCCTCAGATCCACCATTTGGTCGAGGCTGCTCTCGTAGACGTCGGTGATTTCCGAGGTCGCGTCCAGGTTCTCGGTGAGGGCGCTTGTGGTGGAGAACGCCTGGTCGCACAGTCGCTGGCCCCGAAGGCGGCCGATCGGCGCTCAGACCCGACCATCGCGGCTCCCGTAGGACCGCTTCTGATCCGAACAGAGACTTCGCCACCGGGGCACCGGGGTGGAACGTACTCTCGAAGCTTCCGCCATGATTCCCTCGTTTATCCGAAACGAGGGCTCGACGTGTGAGAGCGTTCTCAGTGTCGGGGCTCGTTTCGTCGGCGCGTGAATGCCCCGCTCGGTAGGATTCTGCCGAGCCCGACCTCGACGAGTGAACCCCCATGAGGATAGCCATGACCGATTTTCCGCCCCGACATGTCCGCGTCGCCCGCGGTCCGGCTGCTGTTCGGCATGGGCGGTTGCCGCGTCGGCGGGCAGCGCTCTCCGCGCTGAGGCTGCTGTCCGGCGTGATCGCGGTCGCCCTCGTCAGCACGGCGTTCGTCTCCGCTTATGCGGTGTGGGACGTGTCGCGCTCCGTGAAGAAGGGCGTCCAGCTGGTCGCCCTCCCTGGGCACACCGCCGCGCCGCAGGACGTCCCGGACGTCGGCGCCATCGACGGCGGCGTTAACCTGCTCCTTGTGGGCACGGACAGCAGGAGCGGACTCGGCGGTGTCTACGACAATGCCGCTGAGCAGGACGCGTCCAGCGGCCAAGGGAACAACGATGTGACGATGCTGCTGCATATCGCTCAGGATCACAAGAGCATGATGGTCGTCAGCTTCCCGCGTGACCTGATGGTGTCCATGCCGGAGTGCCCCGCGCTCAAAGGGGGTGGAACAGTCCGTTCCTCCTCCTCCGCGATGTTCAACACGGCTCTCTCGCGCGGCGGGCTGCCGTGCGTGGTGCTGACGGTCGAGAAACTGACCGGTGTGCAGATCCCGTTCGCGGCGACGGTGAACTTCAACGGCGTCAGCGCCATGTCGAACGCCGTCGGTGGGGTGGCGGTCTGCCTGGCCACACCGGTGAGCGACGCCTACACGAACCCACCGCTGCATCTGCCGGCGGGGGAGAACACGCTGGTCGGCGACCAGGCGCTCTCCTTCCTGCGCAGCCGCCACGGCGTCGGCGACGGCAGCGATCTCGGCCGCATCTCGAACCAGCAGGTCTTTCTCTCGGCGCTCGCGCGGAAGATCGTGAGCGGCGGAGTGCTGTCGAATCCGGTGCAGCTGTACGCGCTCGCGAAGGCTGTCGTCGCGAATGTGACGCCGTCGCAGACGCTGACGAACCCGACGACCCTGGTGCAGATCGCGCTGGCGCTGAAGGACACGGGTCTTGAGAACATGGTTTTTCTGCAGTATCCGACGGTCTCCGATCCGGACAACGCGAACCGGGTGGTTCCGCAGAGTTCGGCCGCGAAGGTGGTCAACCAGGCGCTCGTGCAGGATCACTCGGTGAAGCTGACCGGGACGACCGGCCGCGCGGCGGAGGAGCCGAACGCCACGCCCACGCCGACTCCGGCTGTCACCGAGTCGGCGACGGAGCCACCGGCCATGTCGACGCCGACCGGCGGAGGGTCTGTCGAGCTGCCCTCGAACGTCACCGGGCAGACCGCGGCACAGCAGACCTGCACGAAAGGCAACAACTGACACCGCCCGCGAAAGCCCACACGCCACGGCGGGTCGGCGCGACCAGAGAGCGCCACCCGAACCAGCGTCGAACGGCAGGATTGTGAGCCGTGCCCCACGGCCGGCCAGCACGGTGAGAAGCGGACGGACAGGGAGGCCCGGGCCGACAGCGATGAGCGCCGTCGCGGCGATGAGGCAGACGAAGGCGATGACGCCGCTCATGAGCGGGCCGATGCGGTGCGGGAAGCCCCGGATGCCGGTGCGGGCGTCGTCAGCCAGGTCGGGGAGGACATTCGTGAGGTGCGCGGCGACCCCGAGCAGGGCGCCGGCGGCGATCACCCACGGTGCAGGCCACACGGGCGTCGCCCGGCCGAGTGCGGCGATGGCGGGGAGGAGCCCGAAGCTCACCGCGAACGGGAGGAAGGAAAGGGCGCTGCGCTTGAGGCCGGCGTTGTAGCTCCAGCCGCCCGCGATCGCGACGGTGTGGACGGTGAGCGCGCCCGGTCCGAGCAGGGCGGTGGCGGCGAGCGCGAGCGCCAGGGCGGCGAACGCGGCCGTGCGGACGACCGGAACGGGGATGTCGCCGCGGGCGGCATCCATCCAGTCGTTGGACCAGCCGATCGAGAGCTGTCCGAGCAGGACGGCGAGAGCGAGCAGTGCCAGCCGCCCGGGAGGGTAACCGAGCCCGAGTCCGAGCCCGGTGGCGACGACGGTGACGACGAGGGCGGGGCCGGGGTGGCTGCACAGGAGCAGCGAGACGGGCGCGCTCCGGGTCGGCATGGGCTCATCGTAAGCCTTCGGGCGGCGGGGGAAAGAGAGCGGGTCGGGAGGCGCTTTTTCGGATTCTCTGGAATAGTCGTCCGATGTCGGCCGTTGCACGGGCTTTGACAGCTGTTCCTCAGCGATATCTTCCGATCAAGGAGAAACCGAATGACCATCGAGATCCCCGGCTACAAGGTCGGCACCTGGACCATCGACCCTGCGCACAGCGAGGTCGGCTTCAGCATCCGCCACCTCATGATCAGCAAGGTGAAGGGCGTCTTCGAAGACTTCGACGCCACCTTCGTCACAGCCGAGAATCCGCTCGAGTCGAGCGTCACCGCCCACGCCCGGGTCGCCAGCGTCAACACCAAGAACGCCGACCGCGACGCACACCTCCGCACCGGCGACTTCTTCCTCGCCGAGGAGCATCCGACCATCGACTTCGTCTCCACCGGCGTGCGCCAGGAAGACGGCGAGTTCCTGGTCGATGGCGACCTGACCATCAAGGGCGTCACGAAACCGGTCACCTTCGAGTTCGACTTCGGTGGCTTCGGCCGGGATATGTACGGCAATGACAAGGCTGGAGCGACGGCCAAGACCACAATCAACCGCGAGGACTTCGGCCTCACCTACAACGCGGCACTGGAGACGGGCGGCGTGCTGCTCGGCGACGATGTGACGATCGCGCTGGAATTCCAGGCGGTGCTGCAGAAAGGCTGACCGGCCCTCGCGACAAGCGCCCCGTCCCCGCTTCCGAAAACGGCTCGGGGACCGGGGCGCTTTCCGATCCCGCTCGGAACGACGCAGGGGCTAAGCGGGTTCGGTCACGAAGTCGATGAGGCGCTCCACCGGGCCGAGCAGATCCGGTTCCAGGTCCGCATACGTCCGCACCCGGCCGAGGATGCGCTTCCACGCCCGCGCGATGTCGGCCTGGGTCGCGTGCGGCATCCCGAGCGTCTGGCAGATCCCGTGCTTCCACGGGATCGAGCGCGGGACGCTCGGCCACGCCGTCAGTCCCACCCGCTCGGGCTTCACCGCCTGCCAGATGTCGATGTACGGATGCCCGACGATCAGCACGTGCTCGCCGTGCTTCCCCCGCGCGACCTGCTCGGCGATCCTTCTCTCCTTCGATCCGGGAACGAGGTGGTCGACCAGCACGCCGATGCGCCGGCCGCGGGCCGGTGCGAAATCGCGCACGATCGCATCCAGATCGTCCACACCGTCCAGGTACTCCACCACGACGCCCTCGACGCGCAGATCGTCGCCCCATACCCGCTCCACCAGTTCAGCGTCGTGCCGGCCCTCGACGAAGATCCGGGAGGCGCGCGCCACCTGAGCGTTCGCCTCGCCGGCCGAAAACGAGCCGGACGCGGTTCGCGTCCGTCCGCCGGCCGCGCGCTTCGGGGCGACCAGCCGCACCGGCGCCCCGTCGATCAGGAAGGAGCCCCCGAGGGGGAAGACGCGTCTCTTCCCGAAGTAGTCCTCCAGCTCGACCGTCTGCGCTTCGAGCCGGGTGATCGCACCGCAGAAGCCGCTGACGGCCTCCTCGACGACGAGGTCGCGCACAGCCTCCGCTTCGGGCACGGGGCGGCGCCCGGCGTTCCGCCAGTCGCCAGCGAGCACATCGGTTCCGTAGCGGTCGTCCATCACGTGAGGGAGGCTAAGGGATGCCGTGGGAGCGGCGGCCGAGGCGCACCGGCGAGGCCCGACACGGTTCTCCGGCCGCTGTCTCCGCCGGTCGTCCCGTCCGGAGGTCCGCTGGGAAACGCGGCTAAGCGAGGGTGAGGAAGAGCTTCTCCAGCTCGTCCGGGTCGGTGGCGTCCTCTGCCTCGGGATCGTTCAGGCACTCTCTCAGAGCGGTCGAGATCACGAGGAAACCGGCCCGGTCGAGTGCTTTCGAGACCGCCGAGAGCTGCTGCACGACATCGCGGCAGTGGGCGTCCTGCTCGACCGCTTTGATGACCGCCGCAAGCTGTCCGTGGGCCCGACGCAGGCGGTTCGCGACCCTCCGTTTCGCCTCGGCGTCGTGCGCGGCCGGGATCCATTCGATGCGGGCGTCAGCGTTCATGGCGTCACTTCCGGTTGAGGGGATTTGACGTCGAATATACCCCCATGTGTATAGTTAGTGGCAACGCAAAATACCCCCATGAGTATTTTCTCCCGGGCTGATGACGCGATTCGGCGATCACAGGAAGAAAGGACCGGAACCATGTGCCAAGCGGTGAGGTGTCGAACCTGCGGGAAGACGACCTGGGCGGGGTGCGGTCAGCACATTGAGGCGGTCAGGCGGAGCGTTCCGGCCTCCCAATGGTGCAGCGGCAAGCACACCCAGGCCGAGATCGATGCGGCCGCGGCCGATCGCGGCGGGATCTTCTCCCGTCTGCTCGGTCGCCGGTCCGATTGAGGGAGCGGAGCGGATGGCGACCACGCAGCTCGGCTCCGGCGGCATCGCTGCGGTCGTGAACAGCAAGCGGATCGTCCTCGTCGCCGTCGGGGCGGCGTCCTGCGGTCAGCGTCGGGCTTCCGTCCCGACACCCGAACGCGCCTCACACCAGAGCCTCCACCACCGCGAAGGGACTGAAAATGCTGCTTGAGCGTATTTATGACGAAGACCTCGCGCAGGCGAGCTATGTCATCGGCTGCCAGGCCGGCGGCAAAGCCATCGTTGTCGACCCCCGCCGTGACATCGGCGTCTATCTCCGTCTCGCTGCGAAGAACGGCCTGCGCATCGTCGGCGTGACCGAGACTCACATCCACGCCGACTATCTCTCTGGCACACGCGAGCTTGCCGCGAAGACAGGAGCGACGGTCTACTTCTCTGGTGAAGGCGGACCCGGCTGGACATACGGCCGCCACTTCGACAGCGCAACGAAGATGAAGCACGGGCATCGCATCCAACTCGGCAACGTCGTCATCGAGGCGGTGCATACACCCGGCCACACCCCGGAGCACCTGTCGTTCCTCGTGACGGACGGTGCGAAGGCGGACGAACCGGGCTTCATGCTCACCGGAGACTTCGTCTTCGTCGGCGACCTCGGCCGTCCCGATCTGCTCGACGAGGTGGCTGGATTCGTCGATTCCCGGTTTCAGGGAGCGAGAGACCTCTTCGCGAGCCTGCGCCACCGCTTCCTCACCCTGCCCGACTTCGTACAGGTGCTGCCGGCGCACGGCTCGGGTTCGGCATGCGGCAAAGCCCTGGGTGCGGTCGCCACGTCCACCGTCGGCTATGAGCGCCAATTCTCCTGGTGGGGCGGGTACCTCGCGCGTGGGGACGAGCAGGGCTTCGTCGACGAGTTGCTCAGCGGCCAGCCCGACGCACACGCCTACTTCGCCCGAATGAAGCGGCAGAACAAGTCCGGCCCTGCGGTGAGTGGCGAGGTTCGGGAGCTGGTCGAGTACACGGCAGAGGAACTGCGACGCGGACTGGCCGACGATGCGCTGCTCTTCGTCGACACCCGTCACAACGCCGACGTGCATGCCGGCACTGTGGAGTCCTCGCTGAACATCCCCGGAGGCAAGGCGGCCAGCTATGGCGCCTGGGCGGTCGACCCCGAGACCGAGCAGCGCCCGATCGTGCTCCTCGCGGGCTCCCGTGAGAAAGCCTCGGAGATCCGGGACCATCTGCTCCGTGTCGGCATCGACACCATGCGCGGCTATATCGTCTCGCTCGACGGGCTCGAACTGGTGAGGCCCCGCCTGGTCGCGCCCGAAGACCTCGATGACCTCGAGCGGACCATGCTCATCGACGTCCGGAACCGCACCGAGTACGGCGCCGGCCACCTGCCCGGCGCCGAGCAGATCTCCGGCGGCCGTGTGCTCTGGGACCTCGACCTCCTCCCCGACCCCGACGCCGGAACGATCGTCACCTACTGCCAGAGCGGGGTGCGCAACAGCGTCGCAGCGAGCGCACTGCGCCGCGAAGGGTACGACGTCGCCGAACTCGACGGCAGTTACGCAGCCTGGCTCGCGATCCTGGGCAACACCCCCGTCACCGGCTGACCTTCCCGCCCGGTGCCTCGTGGAACCCCAAGCGGCCTCTTTCTTCGTCGTTGGAACGACCAGCGCCAGCAGCCTGCTCGGCCGCGCGAGAGCCGGCCGGCGCTCGCTCGCCGCCTGGCTGAGCGGTTAGCGGAAGCAGCGGCGTCTTGCCCGCTCTCCCCTCAGACGGTCTGCGGTCCCGTCACGAGACCGCATCGAACTGCGAGCAGTGCGCGCTCCCGCCCCTCCGGCCGGAGCGCGCGTCAGCAGCGCTCACCCGCCGGTCGCGCCGAAGAGCAGGCCGAGAAGGTAGGTCGCGGCGGCGGCGCCGAACCCGATGCCGAGCTGGCGCAGCGCGCGCTTCCAGGGGGATGCGCCCGAAAGCAGCCCGACGATCGCGCCGGTCCCCAGCAGAACCAGCCCGACGAGCACCGAGGCGACGATGACGGCGCTCGTCCCGGTGAGCCCGACGAGGTAGGGCAGGATCGGGACGAGCGCACCCGACGCGAAGAAGCAGAAACTCGACAGCGCCGCGTTCCAGCCGGTGCCGATCTCCTCGTGCTCCGCGTCCTTCCCGCCCGGGCCTGGCATGGGGGAGGAGTGGGCCCCGAGGGTGCTGAGCACCTCGTGCGCGTGCGCGGTCGCCTCCTCCGGGGACATCCCACGAGCCCGGTAGACGAGCGTGAGCTCGTTCTCGTCCACATCCAGGTCTGGCAGCGCGGAACGGGTCGCTGGATTGGGGGTGGACGCCTCCAGCAGTTCGCGCTGCGAGCGCACCGACACGTACTCGCCGGCGCCCATCGACAGCGCCCCCGCGAGCAGCCCCGACACACCGGTGAGCAGCACGATCTCTGTGGCGACGCCGCTCGCGCCCACGCCGAGCACGAGCGCGAGATTGCTGACGAGACCGTCGTTCGCCCCGAACACCGCCGCGCGGAATGTCCCCGACAGCCGCTGCCGTCCGCGAGCGGCGAGCGCGCGCACGACTTCCTCGTGTACTTGTTCGTCGGCCACCATCTGCGCGGTCGCGTCTGCGTCCGTCGCATACGGTGAGCGGGCCTCTGCCCGCTGGGCCAGCGCGAGCACGAAGACGGAGCCGAACCGGCGGGCGAGGACGCCCAGCGCCCGGGTCCGGATGTCACTGCGCAGAGGCTTTCCGGCCTGGTCGCCGAGCAGATCCAGCCAGTGCTGTTCGTGGCGGCCCTCGGCGTCGGCGAGAGCGAGCAGGATCTCGCGCTCCTCGCCGTCCCGGCGTCCTGCCAGATCGCGGTAGACGGCGGCTTCCGCCCGCTCGTCGGCCAGATAGCGCCGCCAGCGCTTGAGGTCGGCGGGGGAGGGGGTGCGTGATGTGGTGCTCATCAGTGTGCAAGCCTAGGCGACGGGCGGGCGCCGGGCGCGGTCCGTCGCTGTTCGCGCTGCAAGGCGGGAAGCACAAAGCACACGGCGAAGGCTCCGGATCTCGCTCTTGCTGAGCGGCTTCGGGGCCTTCGTCTTCGGTGTCCGAGGGGGGACTTGAACCCCCACGCCCTATACGGGCACTAGCACCTCAAGCTAGCGCGTCTGCCATTTCCGCCACCCGGACGAGGTGTACACAGCCGCCGATCGTTACGGCTGCCGAAGAAAGACCTTAGCACGAATGCGAACGACGGCTTCATTCCGTCGTGCAGCCCGGGCGTGGCGGCGGTCCCGGTAGCGTTGTCGTATGACCGATGCTCTGTCCGACCCAGCCACGCCCCCTGAGCTCGACGAGACCGCGATCATCGCGCGGGACCTCATCCGTTTCGACACCACCAACTACGGAGAGGGAAGGTCCAACGGCGAGAGTGCCGCTGCGGAGTACGTCGAGGCGCGGTTGAGCGCGCTCGGGCTCGCGCCGAAGCTGTTCGACTCGGAGCCCGGCCGAACGAGCGTCGTCGCCCGGGTCGAGGGCAGGAACTCCGGCAAGCCCGCGCTGGTGGTCCACGGCCACCTCGACGTCGTCCCCGCCGACCCGCGCACCTGGACGGTCGACCCGTTCGGGGGCGAGATCGAAGACGGAATGCTCTGGGGGCGTGGAGCCGTCGATATGAAGAACATGGATGCGATGATCCTGACCGCCGTCGGGGACATCCTGAGCGCAGGGGAGCGGCCGGAACGCGACCTCGTCCTCGCCTTCTTCGCCGATGAGGAAGACGGCGGCCGGCGCGGCTCCCACTTTCTGGTGGACAGCCACCCCGAACTGTTCGCCGGAGCCACCGAGGCCATCAGCGAGGTCGGCGGCTACTCGATCGACCTCGACGGCCGCCGCGCCTATCTGCTGCAGACGGGAGAGAAATCTCTGGTCTGGATCAAACTCATCGCCCGGGGCCCCGCCGCACACGGTTCCCGGCTCATCCGGGACAATGCGATCACCCGCCTCGCGGAGGCTGTCGTCGCCATCGGCCGCCGCGAATGGCCGCTCCAGCTCACGGCGACCACCACCCGGCTGGTCGCGGAGCTGGGCCGCCTCCTGAACGTCGACCCCCAGCGGGTCGGCCCCGACGAGGTCGTGTTGCGCACCGGCACGGCGGCGGGCTTCATCCTGGCCACCCTGCGCGCGACGAGCAACCCGTCGCTGCTGAAGGCGGGCTACAAACACAACGTCATCCCGGACACCGCGGAGGCGCTGATCGACATCCGCACCCTTCCCGGCGACGAGGACCGCGTGCTCGCCGAGATCCGCGACCTGGTCGGCGACGAGGTGGAGATCCAGGTCCTGCACTGCGACATCGGGCTGGAAGCGGACTTCGGCGGTGAGCTGGTCGAGGCGATCGCCGCGACGCTCGAACGCCACGATCCCGGCGCGCCCGTGCTCCCGTACCTTCTCTCCGGCGGCACGGACAACAAAGCGCTCAGCAAGCTCGGGATCACCGGGTACGGCTTCGCGCCGCTGCGACTCCCCAAGGAGCTCGACTTCCCCGCACTGTTCCACGGTGTCGACGAACGTGTGCCCCTCGAGGCGCTAGTGTTCGCGAGAACCGTCCTGCGCGACCTGCTGCGCAGCTACTGAAAGGACGCATGGACTTCCTCAACGCCCTCATCCTGGGCCTCGTCCAGGGACTCACCGAGTTCCTGCCCATCTCCTCGAGCGCGCACATCCGCATCGTCGGTGAGCTGCTGGGCACGGGCGGGGACCCGGGCGCCCGCTTCACCGCGATCATCCAGCTCGGCACGGAGGCCGCCGTGCTGCTGTACTTCTGGCGCGACATCGCGCGGATCGTCTCGCGCTGGGTCCAGTCGCTGTCCGGCAGGGTGCCGCGTAGCGACCCGGACGCCCGGATGGGCTGGCTGGTCATCCTGGGCAGCGTTCCGATCGTCGTCCTCGGCCTGGCGTTCCAGAATGCGATCGAGACCACTTTCCGCTCGCTCTGGATCGTCGCCGTCACGCTCATCGTCTTCGGCATCCTGCTGGGCATCGCGGACGGGGTGGGCGCGAAGACCCGCCGCCTCCGCGAGCTGACCTGGGGCAACGGCATCGTCTTCGGCTTCGCGCAGGCGCTCGCGCTCATCCCGGGCGTGTCCCGCTCCGGCGGAACGATCACCGCCGGGCTGTTCATGGGGTACCAGCGTCGCGCCGCCGCCCGGTACTCCATTCCTGCTCGCCATCCCCGCGGTCTTCGGCAGCGGCTTGTACCAGCTCTACAAGGCGTTCAAGGAGCCGTGTGCCGAAGCGCTCGCGAAGGCCGGACACTGCACCCCCGAAGTCTTCGGACCGGTCGAGACCGCTGCGGCGACCGCGGTCGCTTTCGTGGTCGGCCTGCTGGTGATCGCTTTCTTCATGGGCTATATCTCCCGGCGCAGCTTCCTGCCGTTCGTCGTCTACCGCATCGCCCTCGGTGCGCTGTTGATCGTCCTGCTGAGCACCGGCGTCCTCACCCCCTGATCTTCGCCCCGGGTCTTGGCCTCCTCCGATGTCGGAAAAGGGAGGAGATGTTGGGCGACTTGCGGGAGAAAATCAGGAAAGGGAGGAGTTTTCGGACATTTGGGTAGGAAACTCCTCCGTTTCAGGAGAGGTCGAGCGAAGGAGCAGAAGGCGGGGTCAGCCTCGGCGGGGGTCGTCGCCGGCGCGGCCGTCGCGACCATCGCGGCGGCGGAGGTAGCGCTCGAACTCCTGGGCGATCGCCTCGCCGCTGGCTTCGGGGGAGTCCACGGTGTCGCGTGCCTGCTCCAGCTGCTGGATATAAGCGGCCATCTCGTCGTCGTCCACAGCCAGCGCGTCGATCCCGGCTTCCCAGGCTGTGGCCTCCTCCACCAGCGAGCCACGCGGGATGGTGACATCCACCAGCTCTTCGAGTTTGTCGATGAGTGCGAGCACCGCTTTCGGGCTGGGCGCATTGTGTACATAGTGCGGAACGGACGCCCAAATGGAGATGGTCGGAATGCCGACCTCCTCCGCCCCTTCGGCGAGCGCGCTCAGGATGCCGACCGGCCCCTCGTACGCAGAGCGTTCGATGCCGAGCTCCGCACGGACGGCCGCGTTCTCGCTCGAAGCGAAGACGGAGATGGGGCGCGTGTGCGGCACGTCCGCCAGCATTGCGCCGAGGAAGACGATGGCGCCGATGTCGGAGGCCAGGGCCACATCCATGATCTCCGCCGTGAAGCTGCGCCAGCTGCGCGAAGGCTCGGTGCCGAGGAGGAGGAAGATATTGCCCGCGTTGGCGCCGGTGGCATCGAGAAGCACGTCGCTGGCGAGCGCGTCGCCGGTGTCGCCGGGGCGAGCCGGGCCCAGAACCTCCGCGGACGGCCAGATGAGGCGCCGGCGGCCGTCGTCGTCCGCGACGACCGGCCGGTTGAACTGGAAGTCGAAGTACAGCTCGGGGTCGACCTCGGCGACCGGGACGACATCCAGCTGGTCTTTGAGCGTCTTGACGGCCCCGCTGGCGGCCTCGCCAGCGTCGTTCCACCCTTCGAAGGCCACCACGAGGATGCGCCCTCCGAGGATGCTGTTCGCGTCAGTCACGGGGCGTTCTGGTCCTTTCGTCCGGCGACCGGTCGGGACGCCATCCCTCAAGAATAAGCCCGAGGCCGCCGGGATAGACTTGTCTGCCGTGACCCAACTGACTCCGCACGCGATGCCGGCCGCCGTCTTCTGGGATATGGACGGCACACTCGTCGACACCGAACCCTACTGGATGGATGCGGAGCGCGAGCTGGTGGCCTCGTTCGGCGGCGTCTGGACTCACGACGACGCTCTCCTCATGGTCGGTCTCGGACTCTGGAACTCGGCCGAGGTCCTCCGCACCCGCGGCGGCGTCGAGATGGAGGCGGATGCGATCGTCGCCTGGCTGACCGGGCGGGTGTGCGAGCGTCTCTCGGCCGATGGCGTGCCGTGGCGTCCGGGAGCCCGCGAGCTCCTCGCGAGCTTGCGCGAGCGGAACGTTCCGACGGCCCTCGTGACCATGTCGCTGCGCAGCATGGCGGAGCAGATCGTCGATCGCATCCCGTTCGCCGCGTTCGACGCCATCGTCAGCGGCGACGAGGTGGACGAGCCGAAGCCGCATCCCGAGCCGTACCTGCGGGCAGCGCGGCTGCTGGGCGTGGAAGTGCGCGAGGCTGTGGCCATCGAGGATTCGCTGGTCGGTCTCGCCTCCGCCGTCGCCTCGGGCGCCGTCGCGATCGGCGTGCCCCACATCGTGCCCTTGCCCGAGTCGGAGGAACACACGCTGTGGCCGACCCTCGAGGGCCGCTCGGCCGAGGATGTCGCCGCGGCCGCCGCGGCCAGGAGGGAGGCCCTGTGACCGGCGTCAGCCCCGAGCGTGCCCCGCGCAGCTCCGGACCGTTCCGCGCGGGCGACCGTGTGCAGCTCACCGGGCCCAAAGGCCGGATGAACACGATCACCCTCGTCCCGGGCGCGCTGTTCCACAGCCACCGCGGCGTGCTCGAGCACGACGCTGTGATCGGCCAGCACGACGGTTCGGTGGTCGTCAACAATGTGGGCGTCGAACATCTCGCGCTCCGTCCGCTGCTGAACGACTTCGTGATGTCCATGCCCCGTGGCGCGGCCATCGTCTATCCGAAGGACGCCGCGCAGATCCTCGCCCTCGCCGACATCTTTCCCGGCGCCACGGTCGTGGAGGCGGGCGTGGGCTCCGGCGCCCTCTCGCTGTGGCTGCTGCGCGCGATCGGACCGGAGGGCCGACTGCTCTCGTTCGAGCGCCGCGAGGAGTTCGCGGAGGTCGCGCGCGACAACGCGGCCTCCTTCCTCGGCCGCGATCCGGAGAACTGGACCGTCGCCGTCGGCGATGTGCAGGACGCCCTGCCCGCCACCGTCGAGCCCGGCTCCGTCGACCGCGTGGTCCTGGACATGCTCGCGCCCTGGGAGACGCTGGAGGCGGTGTCCGCCGCGCTCAAACCCGGCGGGGTCGTCCTCTGCTACATCGCGACCGTGACCCAGCTCTCGCGCGTGGCCGAGGCGATCCGGGCGACCGGCCACTACACGCATCCCCAGTCCAGCGAAACGATGGTTCGTGGCTGGCATGTCGAAGGGCTGGCCGTCCGCCCCGACCACCGCATGATCGCGCACACCGGTTTCCTCCTCACCGCTCGCCGGCTGGCGCCGGGCACGGTGCTTCCCGAGCTGAAGCGACGTCCCTCCAAGAGCGACTACTCGGACGCGGATGTCGAGGCCTGGACGCCCGGAGCGCTGGGCGAGCGCCAGTCCAGCCCGAAGAGCCTCCGCAAGCGGATGCGCGAGGCGGCGGCGAGCGCCGACCTGGCCCGCGACCGGAACGAGGACGCTCCGGGCGTCGACTAACATGAGGGAGGCCGCCGCGAAAGCAGCGCGACCGCTCACCACCGATCGGATCGAAAGAGGACCCGTGCGCAGAGCAACCGCACTCGGAAGAACGTCCGCCGTCGTCCTGGCCGCCGCCCTCGTGGCCGCCGCCCTAGTGGCCGCCGCGCTCAGCGGATGCTCCTCGGACCCCAACGCCGATTGCGGCACCGAGCTGACCGCGGGCAAGGCCTCCGCCCTGGTCTCGGCCACCGGAAGGTTCGGCGGCTCGCCGACGGTGACGGCGCCGTCCCCGATCTACACCGCCTCATCGCAGCGCAGCATCCTCACCGCAGGCAGCGGCGACCGCGTCCACAAGGGCGACTCGATCGAGCTGAGCTACACTCTGGTCAACGGCGTCACGGGCCAGATCGCCGGGCAGAGCCGCGGCACACAGTGGTTCCCGCTCGGCTCCGACCCGATCAGCAAGGGTCTGCAGTGCGCGGCCGTCGGCTCTCGCGTCGCGATTGTGCTCTCGCCCTCGGACGCCGGCTCGCAGGACAAGAGGACCTCGCCGATCTACGTGATCGACATCGTCAAGTCCTACCCCTCGGCCGCCAACGGCGCGGTGCGTCCGGCCGCTTCGGGCTTCCCGACCGTGGTGCTCGCCCCGACCGGCCAGCCCGGCATCACCATCCCGTCCTCGGGCTCCGCACCCCAGAGCGTGCGCAGCGAACTGCTCAAGGCCGGTGACGGTGCGACCGTCAAGAAGGACAGCGAGATCGTCCTGAACTACACGGTCGTCGGCTGGGAGAACAAGAAGATCGTCACCAGTTCGTGGACCGCAGGGATTGCGGACCTCGCGAGTCTGGCGACCGGCCAGAGCACCATCCAGAGCCAGAACCAGAGCGTGCTCCCGCAGAGCATGCTGAAGGAACTGGTCGGCCAGAAGACCGGCTCGCAGCTGGTCATCGAGACGCCCGCCTCCGGCGGCTTCCCCGCTTCGGCCTGGGTCGTGGACATCCTCGGCATCCGCTGACCGCCTCGGCTGCCCGGACTCGTCCGCGGACTAGAATGAGCGGGTGTCTCGATCCTCGTCCTCGCGTGTCCCGGTCGAGGAGCGTCTGTTCAGCCTCGTCCTGGCGCTGCTCGCGACCGAGAACGGGCTGACCAAGAATGAGATCCTGTCCACCGTCCAGGGCTACCGCCAGCGTTTCGACGCGCACGGCGGCAACGCTTCCCTGGAGCGCCAGTTCGAGCGCGACAAGGACGACATCCGGGAGCTCGGCGTGCCCCTGGAGACGGTGGAGTCGCCCGAGTCGGCCGGCAACAACCAGCTGCTGCGCTACCGCATTCCGAAGGGTGCCTACGACCTGCCTCAGGATGTCGTGTTCTCACCCGAGGAGATCACCCTGCTCGGCCTCGCGGCCACGGTCTGGCGCGAGGGCTCGCTCTCCGGCGAGTCCCGGCGTGCGCTCCTGAAGCTGCGTTCCCTCGGGGTGGAGGCCGACGACCCCATCGTCGGCTACGCGCCCCGTCTGCGCGCCCGGGAGAGTGCGTTCGAGCCGCTCAGCCAGGCCCTCGAGCGGCATGTCCTCGTCCAGTTCCCCTACCTGAAGCCCGGCGAGAGCGCGTCCCGGCTGCGCACTGTCGCCCCGCTCGCCCTGGTGCAGCACCAGGGGCGCTGGCATGTGCGGGGCATGGACCAGGACGCCGGGGAGGCGCGCACTTTCCTCCTCTCCCGCATCGTGGGCCCGGTCAAGCTGACCGCGCGCGGGTTCCGGCAGGAGGAGGGCGACTTCGCCGCGCAGGCGCTCGCGGAGCTGGATGCGATCTGGGCGGCCAATGTCGCGGAGGTCGAGGTCACAGTCGGCACCGACGCGGCGACCCGTCTGGGCAAACGCTCCGGCGATGCGGTCCCGATCGCGGGCGCAGGGGAAGCGTTCCGGCTTGCGGTCAACTTCTCCGACATCAACATCCTCGCCGATCAGCTCGCGAGCTTCGGCCCGGAGGTACACGTGATAGCCCCTGAGGAGCTGCGCGACAAGGTGCTCGGACGGCTGCGCGCGACGGCGGCGGCGCACGAGGGGAGCGTGCATGGCTGAGTGGAGGCGTCCGATGCAGGCGCAGGACAAACTGGCCTTCCTGCTCGCACTCGTGCCCTACCTGATGGACAGGGACCGGGTGAGCGTCGCCGAGGCGGCCCAGCACTTCGGCGTCGACCAGGAGAGCATGCGCGACGCCGTCCGCCTCATCGCGGTCTCCGGCATCCCGGGGGAGACCACCGCCTACCAGCCGGGGGACCTGTTCGACATCGCCTGGGACGATTTCGAGGACAACGATCAGATCGTTCTCACCCACCAGGTCGCGATCGACGACTCGCCGCGCTTCTCCGCCCGGGAGGCCGCCGCGCTCATCGCCGGACTCCAGTACCTCACGGCCCTGACCGAGAACGCCGACCGCGATGTCATCGGCTCGCTCATGGCGAAGCTGGCCCGAGGAGCCTCTGCGGCCCCCAGTCAGGTGGCCGTCGCCCGCTCGGAGTCGGACGAGGCTCTGGCGACCATCCGGGATGCGGTGGTCGCCGGCGCCCAGCTCGAGTTCGCCTACCGGAATTCGCGCGGCGAGCGGAAGCGGCGCCGTGTCGATCCGCTGCGCGTCGAATCCATCGACCAGGACTGGTATCTGCGCGGCTGGGACCATCTCCGGACCGCGATCCGCACGTTCCGTCTCGACCGCATCGACGACCTCGTGGCCACCGATGAGCCGATCTCCTACCGGCCGGGCGATGTCACGCTCCCGGAGACGCTGTTCGAGGGCACCCCGGAGGACTCACTGGTCACGATCGAGGTCTCCGCCTCCGCTGTGCCCCTGATCGAGGACTACATCCCCGAGAACGCGGTTCGCCAGGAGCGCGACGGGCGGCTGCGCACGAGTGTCCGCGTCGCCCACTTCCACGGCCTCAAGCGGCTGGTCGCGGGACTCTCCGGTGTGCTCACCGTTCTCGATCCGCCCGAGGCGCGTCGTGTCGTCGCGGAATGGGCTCGTGCGGGCGCCCGTCGATACCGTTAAAATAGCCACATGGTTTGGTGGTCGTGGCTCCTGATCTGGCTCGCGCTTGTGCTCGGCCTCCTCGGGATGCTCGCGTTCTTCGCCTGGTGGCTGTTCCGCAAGCTGATGGCCGCCGCCTCGGAGACGGCGGCCCTCCTTGAGAGTACTGAAATACTGACACGACGTATGCAGGAGGTGCGGGAGGCTCCCTTTCACCCTGCTGTGCTCCTGGACGCCACGCAGCTTCGCGATCGGCGTACGCAAGCGCTCGCGAACCGGGCCTTTGTTCGGCAATCTCGCAGGGATTCACGGGTTAGGCGCGGTAAACTGTTGATTAACGCGAACCCGTTTCGTCAAACCCACCTCACCCAAAGGACTTGATCATGCTCGGCGGCCTCACCGGATGGCATCTGCTCATCATTCTCGCAGTCATCCTGCTCCTGTTCGGCGCGCCGAAGCTTCCCGCTCTGGCCAAGAGCGTCGGGCAGTCCATGCGGATCTTCAAGGGTGAAGTCAACGAGATGAAGAAGGATGGCGATAAGGAGAAGGGCGAAGGTGGCGGCACCGCCCCGACGACCGACACGGGCACCTCGTCCGAGCAGAACTCCAAGTAACGCCGTGGCCTCGAAGAAGCGAGGCAAGAACAGCGAAGGCAGGATGTCGCTTGCCGAGCACTTCATCGAGCTTCGTAAACGCCTCTTCCGATCGGCGATCGCTCTGTTCGCCGGAGCCGTCGTCGGCTGGTTTCTCGCCTCACCCATCATGAACGCGATGCGTGGGCCTGTCACCGACATCGCCGCGCAGCAGGGCCGTGAGGCCATGCTCAACTACGACAGCATCACGGGGGCGTTCGACCTCAAGATGCAGATGGCGATCACCATCGGCGCCATCATCTCCAGTCCCGTTTGGCTGTGGCAGATCTGGGCGTTCTTCGTCCCCGCGCTGACGCGCCGGGAGCTGAAGTACGCCTTTGGGTTCTTCTTCACCGCCGTGCCGCTGTTCATCGCGGGAGGCTTCGTCGGCTGGTTGCTGGTGCCGCACATCGTGAGCCTGCTGACGAGCTTCGCCCCGGAGCAGGACTCGGCGATCATCGGCGCCAAGACCTACTTCGACTTCATCATGAAGCTTGTCATCGCCGTCGGGGTCGCGTTCGTGCTGCCTGTGTTCCTGGTGCTGCTCAACTTCGTGGGGGTGCTGAGCGCCAAAACGATCATCGCGTCGTGGCGCTGGGCGATGATCGCGATCGTCCTCTTCACGGCGATCGCGACGCCCGCGGCCGATGTGCTTTCGATGTTCCTGCTGGCGATCCCGATGGTGTTCCTCTACTTCGGGGCCTACGGCGTGTCGTGGCTGCACGATCGCCGGGCCGCCAAAGCCGCCCAGCGGTTGGAAGCCGACCTCCCCGTCTAGGCCAGGCCGATCGGCCGCGGGGGACGGCTGTGAGCGCTGGGGCAGAGCATAGGCTGGTGCGGTGACCGATCAGCAGCAGCTCTCCCTGGCCGAGCGCTTCGCCGCTTCCCGACAGCGTACACGGCAGCCCCTGCTCGAGACGTTCCTGGCGGGGCTCCGCTTCGACCTTGATCCGTTCCAGCGGGAGGCGTGTACGTCCCTGGAGAACGGCCGGAGCGTGCTCGTGGCCGCGCCCACCGGCGCGGGCAAGACGATCGTCGCGGAGTTCGCCGTGTTCCTCGCCATGCGCGAGGCGAACGCGAAGGTGTTCTACACCACTCCGATGAAAGCTCTGAGCAACCAGAAGTTCCAGGAGCTCCAGGACACCTACGGTCCCGAGTCGGTCGGTCTGCTCACCGGCGACACGAACATCAACTCGCACGCCCGGATCGTCGTCATGACGACCGAGGTGCTGCGCAACATGCTTTACGCGGACTCCGATCTGCTCGGCGATCTGGCGTACGTGGTGATGGACGAGGTGCATTACCTCGCTGATCGGTTCCGCGGCGCTGTGTGGGAAGAGGTCATCATCCATCTTCCCCCGCCGGTGCGGATGGTGTCGCTCAGCGCGACGGTGTCCAACGCGGAGGAGTTCGGCGACTGGCTGCAGGCGGTCCGCGGCGACACGGACGTCGTCGTCTCCGAGGAGCGTCCGGTGCCGCTGGAGCAGCACATCCTGATGCGCTCCAAGCTGATCGACCTGTTCGACTCGTCGGGGCTGGCGGCGACCAACCGGGTGAACCCGGAGCTCGTTCAGATGGCACGCTCCGGGGGCCGCGTGCTCAGCAGCCGGCAGACGCGCGATGTCGGCCGGCGCCATTCGCGCGGGGGACGGCCGGACTCGTTCCGGATGAACCGCGCCGAGATCGTGCGGCTGCTGGACGAGCACAACCTGCTTCCCGCCATCTTCTTCCTCTTCAGCCGCAACGGCTGCGACGCCGCCGTACAGCAGACTCTGCGGGCTGGCGTCCGGCTGACCGAGCAGCGCGAGCGCGACGAGATCCGCTCCATCGTGGAGGAGCGCTGCCGCACACTGCTGGACGAGGATCTCGCGGTGCTTGGCTATTGGGAGTGGCTGGAGGGGCTGGAACGCGGCGTCGCCGCCCATCACGCCGGTATGCTGCCGGCGTTCAAGGAGGTCGTGGAAGAGCTCTTCCGCCGCAAGCTGGTCAAGGTCGTGTTCGCGACGGAGACGCTGGCGCTCGGCATCAACATGCCGGCGCGGACCATCGTGCTCGAGAAGCTCGAGAAGTTCAACGGCGAATCCCGCGTTCCGATCACACCGGGGGAGTACACGCAGCTGACCGGACGTGCCGGGCGGCGTGGCATCGATGTGGAAGGGCACTCCGTCATCCAGTGGGAGGACGGTCTTGATCCGCAGTCGGTCGCGTCGCTGGCCTCGCGGCGCAGCTACCCCCTGAACTCCAGTTTCCGGCCGACGTACAACATGGCGGTCAATCTGATCGACCAGTTCGGACGGCAGCGCACCCGGGAGATCCTGGAGTCGTCGTTCGCGCAGTTCCAGGCCGACCGCGCGGTGGTCGACCTGGCGCGCAAGGTCCGCCAGCAGGAGGAATCGCTCGCCGGCTACGAGAGGGCGATGACCTGCCACCTCGGCGACTTCCGCGAGTACTCCCGTCTCCGTCGCGAGCTCACCGATCTGGAGCGCAAGGGCCAGCGGCTCGACAACGCCTCGCGTGCCGATCGCGATCGCCGCCAGCGGCAGCTGACCGAGCTGCGCAAGCGGATGCGCGAGCACCCGTGCCACCGCTGCCCGGATCGAGAGCAGCATGCCCGCTGGGCCGAGCGCTGGTGGAAGCTGAAGCGGGAGACCGACCGGCTCAGCGCGCAGATCCAGTCCCGCACCGGCGCCGTCGCGAAGGTCTTCGACCGCGTCTCGGATGTGCTGGACGAGCTGGGCTATCTCGTCGTCGACGACGGCGCGACGCAGTTGACGGCCCACGGCCGCACTCTGAAGCGCATCTACGGCGAGCGCGACCTGCTCGTCGCCGAGTGCTTGCGCCGCGGCACCTGGAAGGAGCTGGACGCTCCGAGTCTCGCCGCGATGGCCTGCGCCCTCGTCTTCGAGCCCCGCCGCGACGACGGGCTGGGGCACGACCGGGCGCTGCCACAGGGGGCTTTCCGCCCCGCGCTCGACAAAACGACCGACCTGTGGTCCCGGCTGGACGATCTGGAACGGGAGAATCGCCTGCCCGGCAGCGAGCCGCCCTCCACCGCTCTGGCGCTCGCGATGCACCAGTGGGCTCGGGGCTCGGGGCTGGACGCCGTGCTCCGCGAGGCGGATATGGCCGCGGGCGACTTCGTCCGCTGGACAAAACAGACCATCGATCTGCTCGATCAGCTCTCGCTGGTCGCTCAGGGGAAGGTGGGACGCACCGCACGGCAGGCGCTGGACGCCATT
Organism: Leifsonia xyli subsp. cynodontis DSM 46306; assembly: GCF_000470775.1. Lineage (NCBI taxonomy): Bacteria > Bacillati > Actinomycetota > Actinomycetes > Micrococcales > Microbacteriaceae > Leifsonia > Leifsonia xyli. The sequence continues at coordinate 1,413,091 of NC_022438.1, read as the reverse complement.
CGCCGCGGCATCGTGGCGTACTCGTCCGTTGCCTGAACGACGCACCGAGCGCGACGCCTTAGGCTCTCGAATCGTGACCCGACCGCCTCGCACTCCGCTCCCGCTCTGGTTCGCGATCCTCCTTGCCGCCGCTGCGGGACCGGTGCTGGACGCGGGTTTCCCTGATCGCGACTGGTGGCCGCTCACCTTCGCCGGTATCGCGATGGTGCTGCTCGCGCTGCGCGGCCGTCGCGCCGGGGCGGCCTTCCTCTTCTCCTGGGGTCGCGTCGCCGAGTCGCAGTCGGAGAGCCCCCTCGCGCCGCTCGCCGCCTGGCTCGGCATCGCGGGTCTCGGATTCGCGATGGTGTGGCTGGTGGCGCTGCTGATCGAGCTGGGATTCGCGGCCGAGGTGCGCAGCGTCCAGCGCTGGGCTCTGGCCGGCATCGCCGTCGCCCTCGTGTTCGCCATCCCGGCCTGGCCGACACCCACGCACGGGACTGTCCGCATCGCCGCGGTCCAGGGCAATGGCCCCGCGGGGTACTTCGACAGGGCGCCGGTCGGCGCCGTGTTCGACACCAGGTCGAGGAGACTCAGAGGATCTCGCCCGACGAACGGGTCGATGTGGTCCTCTGGCCCGAGGGCTCCGCGCTGCCCGACCCGACCCGGGACCCGGATGCGGCCGCCGTCCTCGACGCGCTCAGCCGTCGTTACGGCGCCCCGTTCGTCGTCGGCACCATCACGGAGCGCGACGGCGAGTACTTCACCTCGTCGCTGAAGTGGGAGGCGGGAAAAGGCGCTTTCGACCAGTACGACAAGAAGCATCCGATATCCCTTCGGCGAGTACGTCCCCGATCGGGCGTTCTGGCGACTGTTCGCGCCCTCGCTCATCGACCTCATCGCCCGCGACTACACACCGGGCACAAAGGCCAATGTCGTCGACATCGACGGTGTGCGCGCCGGCATCTCGATCTGCTTCGACATTGTCGACGACCAGCTGCTGACCGATATGATGCGGGACGGCGCGCAGGTCATCCTGGCCCAGACAAACAACGCGGATTTCGGCCAGACCGACGAGAATCAGCAGCAGCTGGCGATCGCCTGTCTGTGTCACTGTTAGCGGGCTCCGGGTTGTCGGAGTTGTCTGGCCCCGGCGGCGACTTGCCGGGCTGGTTGTGTCGAAGCTAAGAGGTGGTTTCAGTAGTCGGCGTGGCGGTGGTTGTTGTGGCTGGTTAGCGGGGATGCTGGTCGAGTGTCGACGCTTGCTGAGGATCGGTTCATTACGGATATGTTGTGGGAGCGGCTGGAGCCGTTGATTCCGCCTCGGCCGCCTGTGGTCAATGGGCGGGCTGGGCAGCCTCGGGTTCCTGACCGGAAGGTGTTCGCTGGGATCGTGTTCGTGCTGCTGACGGGGATCCCGTGGAGAAGCTCCCGCCCGAGTTGGGGTATGGGTCCGGGGTCACTTGTTGGCGGCGTCTGCGTGAATGGTCCGAAGCGGGCGCGTGGGATGCACTGCGGAAGATCATGCTCGACGAACTCGGCCAGGCTGGCATGATCGACTGGTCAAGAACCTGCCTGGACTCCGTAAGTGTCCGGGCGAAAAGGGGGGCGATCTCACTGGACCTAACCCCACGGATCGTGGGAAACGGGGCACCAAGTACCATGTCCTGACCGACCGCAACGGACTCCCGCTGCATGTGGAGATCTCCGGCGCCAACCGACACGACTCCATGCTCGTGGAACCTGTGTTAGACAACATCACCGCGATCAAGGGCGTCGGCCGCGGTCGGCCCAGACGCCGCCCGGTTATCTTCCACGCCGATAAGGCTTACGACAACCGCCGCGTCCGCTGTTACCTGCGTTGTCGTGGGATCAAGGCACGCATCGCACGAATCGGAGTCGACTCCAAACAGTGACTGGGTAAACACTGTTGGGTAGTCGAACGCACCATGGCCTGGATCCTCGCCTTCCGGAAACTCGCCACTCGCTACGACCGCACCGCCTCAACGATCACGGCGCTCGTCGCTCTAGCAATCGCGATCACCAGCGCCCGCAAACTCACCAAAAACGACTACTGAAACCATCTCTAAGTGGCCCCACCTGAGTGTGGTTCCCGTCTGTTACTTCAGGATGGGAGGGCCCGGGTTGGGGTCGAGGTTGGATCAGTTCGCTGCGATCAGGAGAGATGCCCGGGTGGAGGGTCTCTCTATTCGTGAGCTTGCTGTTCGTCATGGTGTTCACCGGCGGACGGTTCGTCAGGCTTTGGAGTCAGCGACGCCACCGTCGCGGAAGCCGAGAGTTCAGTCGTCGCCGAAGCTGGATCTGGTTCGCGAGCTGATCGACGCGATTCTGCGTCAGGATCTCGGGGCGCCGAAGAAGCAGAAGCAGACGGCGACACGGATCTGGAAACGTCTCCTCGATGAGCACCAGGTCGATGTCTCCTACGGCACGGTCCGTGACTATGTGCGCTCCCGGCGCCCGCAGATCGACGCGGAGGCTGGTCGTCTGCCGGAGGTGTTCGTCCCGCAGGAGCATGCTCCGGGGGCGGAGGCGGAGGTCGATTTCGGTGAGGTCTGGGTGATCCTGGCCGGGGTGAAGACCAAGTGCCACATGTTCACTTTTCGGCTCTCGTACTCGGGGAAGGCGATTCACCGGGTCTACTCGACGCAGTCGCAAGAGGCGTTCCTGGAAGGCCACATCGACGCGTTCGAGGAGATTGGCGGGATGCCGACCCTTCACATCAAATACGACAACTTGGCCGCCGCGGTGAAGTCCGTGGTCAACGGCAAGGACCGCAAACGGGTCGAGAATGACCGTTGGGTCCTGTTCCGTTCCCACTACGGATTCGACGCGTTCTACTGCCAGCCCGGCATTGACGGTGCGCACGAGAAGGGCGGCGTTGAGGGCGAGGTCGGCCGGTTCCGCCGCACGTGGCTCTCACCCATGCCCGAAGTCGACTCCCTCGCGCAACTGAACGCGATGATCCGCCGCTGGGATGCCCGTGACGAGCAGCGCCGGATCGCGCAGCGCCGAACCAAGGTCGAGGACGACTTCGCTACAGAACGCCCGCTCCTTCGGCCGCTGCCGGCGGAGCGATTTGATCCGGGACTGGTGCTGCATCCTCGGGTCGACCGGTCCGGGCTGATCACGGTCCGGATGGCGAAATACTCTGTCCCTGCCCGGCTCATCGGCCGTGAAGTCCGCGTCTCTCCGCGCTTCCGAGGTCGTCGTCTTCGACGGGCGCGTTGAAGTCGCCCGGCACGAACGCGTGGTCGCCCGCGGAGGCGAGTCGATCCAGCTGGATCACTACCTCGAGGTCCTCCGGCACAAGCCCGGCGCGTTCCCCGGCTCGACAGCACTTGCACGCGCCCGGGAGGCGGGAACCTTCACCGCCGCCCATGAAGCGTTCTGGCAGGAGGCAAGGAAAGTCAATGGCGACACGGCCGGCACCAGAGAGCTCGTCGACGTGCTCCTGCTCCATCGCAGCATGCGCGCAGCCGACGTGATCGCCGGGATCCGCGCGGCACTCTCGGTCGGGGCCATCTCCGCTGACGTCGTCGCGGTTGAAGCACGACTGTACGCAGGTGGGGCCATCCAACACCGACAGCCCGTTGAACAACGCCCCGATCGCGAGCGACGAGTTGTCAGTCTCACCCAGCGCCGGCTCCGGGATCCGCAGGCTGTCATCGCCGGCCTGCCACAGGACAAACGCCCGCTCCCGACCGTCACCCAATACGACGAACTCCTCCAGCGCCGCCCCGTCTTCACCGACCCCACCACCGATGAGAGAGAAGGAACCACCGACACATGAGCCCAACCACCACGAACATCACCACCACCCTCCGCCGGCAACGCGGGATGACCCAGGAAGCCGCCGCGGCCGCCGTCGACCAAGCCTGCAGACGCCTGCGACTACCGACCATTCGCGCCGTGATGGACGAAGCGATCCGGGTCGCCGAGCACGAGCAGCTGTCCTACCAAGGCTTCCTCGCCGAAGTGCTGTTGGCCGAGTGCGACGACCGCGACCGCCGCTCCACCGTCCGCCGCGTCGCCTCCGCCGGCTTCCCACGTCAGAAATGGCTCGGCGACTTCGACTTCGACACCAACCCGAACATCAACGCGGCGACCATCCACACGCTCGCCACCGGCGACTGGGTCAGACGCGGCGACCCGCTCTGCCTCATCGGGGACTCCGGCACCGGCAAGAGCCACCTCCTCATCGGCCTCGGCACCGCCGCAGCCGAGAAGGGCTACCGAGTCAAATACACCCTCGCGACCAAGCTCGTGAACGAACTCGTCGAAGCAGCAGATGAGAAGCAGTTGGCCCGCACGATCGCTCGCTACGGCCGCGTCGATCTGCTCTGCATCGACGAGCTCGGCTACATGGAACTCGACCGACGCGGCGCCGAGCTCCTCTTCCAAGTCCTCACCGAACGCGAAGAGAAGAACTCCGTCGCGATCGCATCCAACCAGTCATTCTCGGGATGGACGGACACCTTCACCGACCCCAGGCTCTGCGCTGCCATCATCGAGACCGGCACCACCTCCTACCGCCTCCAACACACCCGCAACACCGCACTCGCTGGGGCCAACTAACTTCGACAACCCGGTCCCCGCCAGCCTTGACATAGTCACACCGTCACGACGGCGGGATGCGTTCCCGGCACGCCCGGGATCAGCAGCCCCGGCCCGCCGTTCGGCTTGAGCATGGTGTTCGCCCCCACGATGGGCGCGAGCCTCCCTGCCACCTCGCTCATCGGCGCGAGCAACGGCAGGGAACAGTTCGGCAGCTGCACGGTCTCGTAGGCGATGGCGGTCATGCCGGAGGCGATGAGCGCGCGGGTGAGCGCTTCCTCGGCGGCGAGATGCAGATAGGCGAACAGCACCAGGCCCTCGCGGAAGTGGCCGTACTCGCTCGCGACCGGCTCTTTGACTTTCAGAATGAGGTCGCCGGCCGCCCAGGTCGCCGCGGCGTCCGGCAGGATCGTCGCGCCCGAGGCCGCATAGAACTCGTCGGGGAGGGAGGAGCCTGCGCCGGCGCCCCTCTCAACATAGACCTCGTGCCCGGCGCCGATCAGATCATGCACACCGGCCGGGGTGATCGCCACCCGGAACTCGTTGTTCTTGATCTCGCGGGGGATCGCGACCTTCATGGTGCTCCTCACTTCGACGTGATGTTCGGTCTCACACTAGTCGGGTTGACAGATGATTTCGCTAGAATCAGAACTTTTTCATGCTGATTCCGTCATCGGACTCACTCCGAAGAGTCGATTTCCATAGTCACTCGGGTGCTGAGCTGTGCGAATCGCCGCACCCGACGAAGGGGGGATCAGCCCGTCGGCCAGTCACGCCGAGGCGCGCTGCCGGATGGCCGTCCCGCTGCGTTCCTCTATCGCTGCGCGGATCGCGCCCACCGGCTGCCCGCCGCCGAGCACGGCGAGATCGAGCTTCGGTGCGATCGCCTCGACCGCCGATCGCTCGATCGCGCCCGCGTCGGCCAGGAGCGTCAGTGCGACGATGGAGGCCGCGCGCAGGCTCCCGTCGAGGATCTTCAGCGCGACAGTGACGCCGTTCGGCGCGACCATGACCATCACACCCTCGGCGCCCCCTTTCGCGAAGATCCCGAGTTCGTCGATGACGACGGTGTTCGCGCGCCCCGGCCCGTCGATCGCCCAGCCGTCGGCGAGCACGGCTGAGCGCAGCGACGCGGCATTCCGGAAGAGGGCGAACGGCGATCCCTCCGACGCGGTGCCGATGCGCTGGATGCCGCGGGCGAGCGCCACCAGCGACATCGCATGCACCGGGGCGCCGCAGCCGTCGATTCCGGTCGCGGCGATCTTCTCGCCGATGAGCCGCTCGACCGTGTCCCGGATGCGGAGCTGCAACGGATGCTCTGGGTCGAGGTAGCTCTCGAGCGGCCAGTCGTTGACCCGGCAGGTGAGCAGCATCGCGGCGTGCTTGCCAGAGCAGTTCATGAAGAGCGCCTGCTTGGGCAGCCCCGCGCGGACGGCCTCGTCGCGGGCGTGCGCGTCGAGCGGCCAGTCGGCGGGGCACAGCAGAGCGTCTTCAGTCAGCTCCGCCTGAGCGAGCAGATCCCGCACGACGGAGAGGTGCGCGGGGGTGCCGCTGTGGCTTGCGGTCGCGAGAACGGCGCTCGGTCCCTGCAGCGGCGCTCCGGCGCCCATCATCCCGACGGCCTGGAACGGCTTCATCGACGAGCGTGGGAAGACCGGGCGCTCCGGAGCGCCGAGCGAGCGCATGATGCCGCTCTCCGCCCCGAGCACCACGGCTGAGCCGAGGTGCCGGGACTCCACGAAACCGCTGCGCTCGACCACGGCGAGCTCCACGGCTTCGCCGCCCCGGAACACCGCGGGGGGCAGGGTGCTCTCCGGGCTCACAGCGTCGCGAGGGCGTCGTCGATCACGGAGACGGCGTCCGCGATGAGCTCGTCCGAGACGGCGAGGCTCGGCAGGAACCGGAGCACGTTGCCCCAGGTGCCGGCGGTGAGGAACAAGATCCCGTGCTGCGCCGCGTAGGCGACCACTGCGGTGACCGCCTCCGGGTTCGGCTCCTTCGTGGTCTGCGCCGTGCCCGGTTTGACCAGCTCGATCGCGATCATCGCGCCGATGCCGCGCACCTCGCCGATGATGTCGTGCTTCGCCTGCAGCGCCGTGAGCGCCGGCTTCAGGGCGTTCTCGATGCGCTTGCCCTCCGCGAGGAGGCCGTTCTTCTCGATCTGGTCGAAGACGGCGATCGCCGCGGCCGCGGCGACCGGGTTGCCGCCGAAGGTGCCGCCGAGGCCTCCCGGCTGTGCGGAGTCCATGATGTCGGCGCGGCCGGTCACAGCGGCCAGCGGCAGACCGCCCGCGATGCCTTTGGCGCTCAGCACCAGGTCGGGGACGAGCCCGAAGTGCTCGCTGGCGTAGTAGGCGCCGGTGCGCGCCATCCCGCTCTGGATCTCATCGGCGACGAACACCACGCCGTTCGCGGCGCACCAGCTTTGGAGGGCCGGCAGGTAGCCGTCGGCCGGCACCATGAAGCCGCCTTCGCCCTGGATCGGCTCGGCGACGAGACAGGCCAGGTCGCTCGCGCTGACGACCTTCTCGAGATAGGCGATCGTCCGCGAGGCCGCCTCGGCGCCGCTGAGGCCGTCGCGGTAGGGGTAGGAGCCCGGAGCGTGGTAGACGTCGCCGGCGAGCGGCCCGAAGCCGCTCGCGTACGGCATGGCCTTGTAGTTCATCGCCATGGTCAGGTTCGTCCGGCCGTGGTAAGCGTGGTCGAGCACGGCGACGGCGCGGCGGCCGGTGTGCTTGCGGGCGATCTTGACGCCGTTCTCGACGGCTTCCGCGCCGGAGTTGACGAGCACCGTCTTCTTGGCGTGGTCGCCGGGGGTGTACACGGCGAGCAGCTCCGCGACACGCACGTACTCCTCGTAGGGCGTGATCGTGAAGAGCGTGTGGATGACCTCCCGCACCTGCTCGGTGGCGGCAGCGACGACCGCGCTGTCGGTGTGACCGATCGTGGTCACGCCGATGCCGGCGCCGAAGTCGACGAACTGGTTGCCGTCGACATCCACCAGGACCGCGCCGTTCGCGCGGGCGATGTACACCGGGAGCGCCGAGGAGACACCGGTCGGCACCACCGCGAGACGGCGCTGGTGCAACTCTTGCGACTTGGGGCCGGGGATGGCGGTGACGATGCGGCGTTCTTGCGCCACGGAGTGGCCGGGCGCGCTCAGGGTCTCAGTCATGATGAGTCCGAGTCTAATCGCGGTGGAAGAATCGTCACCATGAAGCTCGAGCACCGATACGCCGTGGACGTCCAGTGGACGGGCAATCGCGGCACAGGGACCAGTGGCCACAAAGACTACGGCCGCGACCACACGGTGAGCGCCACCGGCAAGCATCCTCTCGACGGCTCCGCCCACCGCGCCTTCTTCGGCGACACGGACCGCTGGAACCCGGAAGAGCTGCTCCTCGCCGCTCTAAGCCAGTGTCACCTGCTGAGCTATCTCGCGGAAGCGGCCCGCGCCGGAGTGGTGGTCGTCGGCTACACGGACGCGGCGACGGGCTCGATGGTCCAGACGGGGAACGGCGGCGGTCATGTCGCCGAAGCTGTCCTGCGCCCGAGGGTGACGATCGCGGACCCGGCGCAGGCCGAGCTCGCGCTGTCCCTGCACCGTCTCACCGCCGGGAAGTGCTTCATCGCGGCGAGCGTGAACTTCCCGGTGCGGCACGAGCCCGAGACGCTCTTCCTCGTCTGAGCGGGTGCTACCGCCGCTCGGGCCGCAGCGCCCGTTTGACGCGTTCCACGGCCGTCGCGGGCGGGGACTCGTTGTAGACGCCCGCGAGCTCCTGGCCCGTGAGCGCGTGGATGGCCGCCATGATCTCATCGGTCGCCTGACGCCGTGCGCGTCCAGAGTCGGCCGATCCGTAGCGGCTGACGTCGATCGGCTCGCCGAACGCCACGGTCACACGGCGGACGCGCGGGAACTTCGCGCCGACGGGCTGCATCTGCTCCGTGCCGCTCAGTCCGACCGGGACGACGCTGGCGCCGGTCGTCAGCGCGAGCCAGCCGATGCTGGTGCGGCCCTTGTAGAGCCGGCCGTCCAGCGACCGGGTGCCTTCGGGGTAGACCGCGAAGGCAGCGCCGGTGTCGATGATGCGGCGGGATTGCTCCAGCGCTTCCTGCGCCGCCTGGCCTGCGCCGCGCTCGACGCCGATCGCGCCGATGGCGGTGAAGAAGCCGCGGCTGACGCGCCCCCGGAGACCGGTGCCCTCGAAGTAGTGCGACTTGGCGAGGAATTGCGCGCGCCGCGGCGACGTCATCGGGATGACGACAGAGTCGATGAACGAAAGATGGTTGCTTGCGAGGATGACTTTGCCGTATCGCGGGACGTTGCGACGTCCGACCACGCGCGGGCGATAGACGATTTTTGCCAGAGGCGCGACGATCCACCGGCCGACGAAATAGAGGAAGCCGGGTCGCCGCAGCTCGTTCTGGGTCACCCGTCGAGCGTAATCGCGGACACATGCCGCGAGAGGTATGCGCCGCTCAGAACCGGAACCCGCTCGGCGGCGGACAGCCCTCTCCGCCCGCGTAGACGAGACACGGTTCCACGAAGCCCAGATAGCGCACGGCGAGGGGGTCGCCGAACCAGCGGTTGTAGAGGCGCGAGAAGTTTAGGTTGCCATAGGCCGAGCAGTCGCCGGCCGGTCCGCTCGGCTGGGCGAGCGTCTCGGCGTTCGGCTGGTAGGGCGTGTAGTTGTACAGGTTCGCGGTGGCCTGATTGCGTATCCGGACGGCGCGCGAACCGCACGAGCGGTCCGGATGGTACTGGATATCGTTGCGGCCGATCCGGTAGCGCCAATCGCCCGGATGCGCGGTGTACTCGCGGAACTGCCACGCCGCCCGGTACACCTGGTTGTAGAAGCCGAAGTAGCGGTCGTCGCACGCCGCAGTGTCCGGGCAGGCGTACCCGGTGGCCTTCTGGTATCCGGAGGCGCTCGGCGCTGTGAGCAGCGACTGCTCCTTCTGGAGCAGCACCAGCAGCACGCGCGGGCTGATCGTACAGGCCTTCGCCACGCGGGCGACGACGCTGCTCGCGCGCTCTCTCGTCTCGCCTCGCAGCGCGGCGCAGCGCTCGGCCGACGCTGTGGTGTCGGGGGTGTCTATCCGGTAGTCCGCCAGGCACGGCGAGCCGTCCTTGGGCCGGCAGTCCAGGTGGTCGAGGAACCGCTGGATCTCGGCCGCTGTCATCGCGTCCGGGTTGAAGAAGCTGTCGTCGCTGATGATGTCGCCCGGGTCGAACGACGGTGCGGTCGCGGCCGAAGCGGGGGCGAGTGGAAGGGCGCTGAAGAGCGCGAGCGCCGCCGCGGCCAGCGCGCCTGCGGCGACAGAGCGGGGGCGACGGCACACCAGCCGCATCTCAGCTGAGCCGATCGAGCGCCGCTTCGATGACGTTCGCCGCATCGTCGATCAGCTCCTCGCTGATCACGACCGATGGCAGCAAACGCAGAACGCTGTCCCAGCTGCCGGCGTCGAGCAGGATGACGCCGTTGCTCGTCGCGTGGGCGAGCACGGCTCTCAGCGCCTCCGGGTTCGGCTTCTTCGTGCCGGGCACGACAAGCTCGATCCCGAACATCGCACCCTTGCCGCGCACCTCGCCGACCACCGGGAAGCGCTCGGCCCAGTCGCCGATGCGCGCCCAGAGCGCACGCTCGACGCGCTTCGCCTCGTCGAGGAGGTTCTCTCTCTCGAAGACCTCGAAGACGGCGAGGGCGGCCGCAGTGGAGACCGGGTTGCCGCCGAAGGTGCCGCCGATCCCGCCGGGCTGGACGGCGTCCATGATCTCAGCGCGTCCGGTGACGGCCGCGAGCGGGAAGCCGCCCGCGATGCCCTTCGCCGTCGTGATCAGGTCGGGGACGACCCCGTGGTGCTCGATGGAGTACCACGCGCCGGTGCGGCCGATGCCGGCCTGGATCTCGTCGGCGACGAACACGATGCCGTCCTCGGCGCAGAACTCGCTGAGGCGCTTGAAGTAGCCGGGCGCCGGGATGACGATGCCGCCGTCGCCCTGGATCGGCTCCACGAACAGAGCGGCCAGCTCGTTCGCGCCGATGTGTGTGCCGATGTAGTCGATGGTCCGCTCCGCGGCCTCCTCCCCGGTCATCCCCTCCGGGTCGCGGAACGGGTAGCTGAGCGGGAGACTGTAGATCTCGCCGGGGAACGGGCCCATCCCGGCCCGCTCCGGCCACGGCCGGTAGGTCATCGCCATCGTCAGGTTGGTGCGCCCGTGGAAGGCGTGGTCAAGGGTCGCGATCGCACGCCGGCCGGTGTGCTTGCGAGCGATCTTCACCGCGTTCTCCACCGCCTCCGCGCCCGAGTTGACCAGGATGCTGCGCTTCTGGAAGTCGCCCGGGGTGATCTCCGCGAGTCTCTCGGCGACGCGCACATAGTTCTCGTACGGAGTGACGGTGAAGAGCGTGTGAGTGAGCTTGGCCGCCTGCTCGGCGGCCGCGGCGGCGACCGCGGGGTGTGCGTGGCCGATGGTCGTGACGCCGATGCCGCAGCCCAGGTCGATGAGCCGGTTGCCGTCCACATCTACCAGGATCGCGCCGGAGCCGGACTCCATGTAGATATTCGCCAGCGTCCCCGCTCCGCGGCTCACCGAGGCTTCGCGGCGACGCTGCAACTCCACCGAGCGCGGGCCCGGCAGCTCAGTGACGATGCGGCGGGACTGGGGCACGGAGAACTCGCGAGTCATGCGTCTCATCGTAGGTGCGATCCTGAGCGATTCTCTGTGCGAGAGTCGAGGAAGATACGGCAGTATGGCTCTTCGTGCGCAAAACCCTCTCCGTCATCACCGCAGCCTTGATCGTCGCCGGCCTCGCCGCGTGCAGCGGCTCGGGCTCGCCGGGCCCGTCCGCCACCTCCGCGAGCGCCTCCTGCCAGAACACGAAGGCCGGCAGCGCCTCGAAATCGGTGAAGGTCACCGGTGAGTTCGGCCAGACGCCGACGGTCGCCTTCAGCACTCCGCTCACGGTCTCGGGCACTGAGCGGAGCGTCGTGATCGAGGGCAAGGGGGCGAAGGCGGCGCCGGGCGCCACAGCCACCGTCGGCCTCGCCGCCTACAACGGCGCCACCGGCAAGGAGATCGCCGCACCGGAGGGCTTCGCCGGCGGCAGCCTCCTCACCGCCCGGCTCACGGACTCTGCTCTTCTGCCCGGTTTCGTCCGCGCGCTCGAATGCCTCACCGTGGGCTCGCGCGCCGTCGTCACCACCACCGCCGAAGAGGCCTTCGGCACCGCCTCCTCGCAGCTCGGGCTGAAGGAGAAGGACCCGGTCGTCCTCGTCGCCGACCTCATCGGCATCCCGCCGACCCGCGCCGACGGCAAGCCGGTGACCCCACCCGCGGGCTTCCCGACCGTGAAGCTCGCCAAGAACGGCGAGCCGTCGATCACCGTCCCGAAGGCCGATCCGCCCACCGAGACCCGCATCGCGCAGCTCAAACAGGGCTCCGGGGAGACGGTCCTCCCGGGAGACACCGTGACCGTGCAGTACAAGGGCGTGCTGTGGCGCAACGGGGAGACGTTCGATTCCAGCTGGAGCCGCGGCACGCCGGCCTCGTTCAAGACCACCGGCGTGGTGAAGGGATTCCAGAAGGCTCTGGAGGGCCAGACCGTCGGCTCGCAGGTCATCGCGATCGTCCCGCCCGCGGACGGCTACGGGGAGAAGGGCTCTGGGAAGATCACAGCCACCGACACGATGGTCTTCGTCGTCGACATCCTCGGAACGACCCGCTGATGCCCGTGCGCCGTGTCGTCATCCTCGGCTCCACCGGCTCCATCGGCACGCAGGCGCTCGAGGTCGTCGCGGCCCATCTGGACCGGTTCGAGGTCGTCGGGTTGACGGCCGGCCGCAGTGCCGGCCAGCTCGCCGAGCAGGCCGAGCGATTCGGCGTGCGGGAGACCGCGCTGGGCGCCGAGGACTCGGAGCGGCTCGTCCGCTCCGTCGACGCGGAGGTCGTGCTCAACGGCATCACGGGTTCGGTCGGTCTCGGCCCGACCCTCGCCGCCCTCGAGTCAGGCCGGACGCTGGCCCTCGCCAACAAGGAGTCGCTGATCGTCGGCGGCGAACTCGTCAAGCGGGCCGCCGCGCCGGGGCAGCTCGTCCCGGTCGACTCGGAACACTCCGCGCTCGCGCAGGCGCTGCGTTCCGGGGCGACGGGGGAAGTCCGCCGGCTCGTGCTGACGGCCTCCGGCGGCCCCTTCCGCGGCCGCTCGCGCGAGTCGCTGCGCCAGGTCACACCGGCCGAGGCGCTCGCCCATCCCACCTGGGACATGGGCCTCGTTGTGACGACCAACTCCTCGACGCTCGTCAACAAAGGCCTGGAGGTGATCGAGGCGCATCTGCTGTTCGGCGTGCCCTACGACCGCATCGAGGTGACCGTGCATCCGCAGTCCGTCGTCCACTCGATGGTCGAGTTCACCGACGGCTCGACGATCGCCCAGGCGTCGCCGCCCGACATGCGTCTCCCGATCGCCCTCGGCCTCGGCTGGCCGGACCGCGTGCCGGGGGCCGGTCTCCCGCTCGACTGGGCCCGCGCACACACCTGGACGTTCGAACCCCTGGACGGCGAAGCCTTCCCGGCCGTCGCCCTCGCGAAGCGCGTGGGCGCGGCGGGCGGGACCTACCCGGCGGTCTTCAACGCGGCCAACGAACAGGCGGTGGCGGCCTTCCACGCCGGGGCGATCGGCTATCTCGACATCGTGGACACGGTGGAGCGCGTGGTCGACGCGCACGAGCCCGAGGCGGAGCTGACGCGGGAGGGCCTCGCGGAGGCGGAGGGCTGGGCGCGGGCCACCGCTGACAGGATGCTGGGCCGATAGCCGGGCAGCGGCCCTGAGACGGCGCACATCCGCTTCGAGGCTGGTTCCAAGCCGCACCCGGCTAGCCTTGCCCTGTGGATTCCGTGCTCCTGTTCATCCTCGGTGTCGTCATCGTCCTGATCGGCCTCGCCGTGTCGATCGCGCTGCACGAGATCGGGCACCTGGTTCCCGCGAAGCTGTTCGGAGTCAAGGTAACGCAGTACATGATCGGCTTCGGCAAGACGCTCTTCTCGTTCCGGCGGGGGGAGACGGAGTACGGCGTGAAAGCCATCCCTCTGGGCGGCTACATCTCGATGATCGGGATGTTCCCACCGGGCAAGGAGGGCGGCACAGGCCGGAACGCGACCACCGGCTTCATGCAGACGATGGTGCAGGACGCCCGCGTCGCGAGCGCTGAGACGGTGAAGACCGGCGAGGAGGAGCGCACGTTCTACCGGCTGCCGGTCTGGAAGCGGATCGTCATCATGTTCGGCGGGCCGTTCATGAACCTCCTGATCGCCGTCGTGCTGTTCGGCGTGCTGCTGATGGGCTTCGGCGCCCCGCAGAACTCCACCACTGTCGGCACCGTGAGCCAGTGCGTGCTCCCGGCGACCAGCACGGCCAAGAGCTGCCCTGCTGACGCGCCGGAGGGCCCAGCCGCGGCCGCTGGCCTGCGGCCCGGCGACACGATCGTGAGCATCGACGGCCAGAAGATCGCCACCTGGGTGCAGTCCACCGAGATCATCCGCGAGTCGGCGGGCCGGCCGCTCTCGGTGGTGCTCAGCCGGGACGGGGAGCAGCGGACGGTCGTCCTCACCCCGCAGACCAACACCGTGGCGAAGACCGACGCGAACGGGCAGATCGTCAAGAACGGTGACGGCAGCGTCCAGACGCTCACCGTCGGCTTCGTCGGCATCGGTGCGGTTCAGGAGCTGGTGCGCCAGCCGGTCACGGCCGTCCTCCCCGCGGTCGGGGCCCAGACAGGAGCCGTCGCCGGTGTCGTGATCAACCTTCCCGAGCGCATGGTCGCTGTCTGGAACGCCGCTTTCGGCTCGGCGGAGCGCGATCCCAATGGCCCGATGAGCGTTGTGGGGATCGGACGGGCGGCCGGAGAGCTGACCGCGCTGAACGGGGTCCCTGTCGTCGACAAGATCTATACGATGATCGGCATGCTGGCCGCTCTCAACATCGCGCTGTTCGTCTTCAACCTCATTCCGCTCCTCCCGCTGGACGGCGGCCATATCGCGGGCGCGTTGTGGGAGGGCCTCCGCCGCTCCTGGGCCAAGGCGTTCCGCCGGCGCGACCCGGGGCCGGTCGATATGGCCAAGCTGATGCCGCTCACCTTCGCGGTCGCGATCGTGCTGGGCGGGATGACCGTCCTGCTCATGTACGCGGACATCGTCAAACCGGTCAATCTGTTCGGCTGACAGTCAGAGAGTTCACATCGGGAGGACACCAGCGCGCGTAGGATTGTCGGGTGGCAGCAATCAATCTGGGCGTGCCCAGGGTCCCTGAGACTCTCGCACCCCGTCGCACGTCCCGCCAGATCCGCGTCGGCAAGGTCCTGGTCGGCGGCGACGCCCGGGTCAGCGTCCAGTCGATGACGACGACACCGACGACCAACATCAACGCGACCCTGCAGCAGATCGCCGAGCTCACAGCCTCCGGCTGCGACATCGTCCGCGTCGCCGTCCCGAGCCGCGACGACGCCGAGGCCCTGCCGATCATCGCGAAGAAGAGCCAGATCCCGGTCATCGCCGACATCCACTTCCAGCCCAACTACGTCTACGCTGCGATCGACGCGGGCTGCGCGGGCGTGCGGGTGAACCCGGGCAACATCCGGAAGTTCGACGACCAGGTAGGTAAGATCGCCGCGGCGGCCAAAGCGGCGGGCGTCTCGCTCCGCATCGGTGTGAACGCGGGCTCGCTCGAGCCGAGCCTGCTGCAGAAGTACGGCAAGCCCACTGCCGAAGCCCTCGTCGAGTCGGCGGTGTGGGAGGCAAGCCTGTTCGAGGAGCACGACTTCCACGACTTCAAGATCTCCGTCAAGCACAATGACCCGATCGTGATGGTCAAGGCGTACCTGCAGCTGGCCGAGCGCGGCGATTGGCCCCTGCACCTCGGTGTGACCGAAGCCGGCCCGGCGTTCCAGGGCACCATCAAATCCGCGACGGCGTTCGGCATCCTGCTCGCCGAGGGCATCGGCGACACCATCCGCGTGTCGCTGTCCGCTCCGCCCGCGGAGGAGGTCAAGGTCGGCCTCCAGATCCTGCAGTCGCTCAACCTGCGCGAGCGCAAGCTTGAGATCGTCTCGTGCCCGAGCTGCGGCCGCGCCCAGGTGGACGTGTACTCGCTCGCCGAAAGCGTGACCGAGGGGCTGCAGGGGATGAGCGTGCCGCTGCGCGTCGCCGTCATGGGCTGCGTCGTGAACGGCCCGGGCGAGGCTCGGGAGGCCGACCTCGGCGTCGCGAGCGGCAACGGCAAGGGTCAGATTTTCGTCAAGGGCGAGGTCATCAAGACTGTCCCCGAGTCCGAGATCGTCGCCACCCTCATCGCGGAGGCGAACCGCATCGCCGAAGACATGGCCGACGCCGGCGCTGACACCGCCTCTCCCTCCGGCCCCCCCACCGTCACCGTCGGCCGCTGACCGTCGTTTCCTCACTTGTTCCGGCCTCACCCCGGCGTGTCGCCTGAAGAAGTTAGGAAGCGATCGCGACGCTAGCATGGGATGGTGCCTACTCGCCTGACGAACTACTTCCTCCGCACCCTCCGCGAAGACCCGGCCGACGCGGAAGTCACCAGCCACAGGCTGCTGGTCCGCGCCGGCTACATCCGGCGCCAGGCTCCGGGCGTCTTCGCCTGGCTGCCACTGGGGCTTCGGGTGAAGGCGAAGATCGAGCAGATCATCCGCGAGGAGATGGCCGCCGCCGGCGCGCACGAGGTCCACTTCCCGGCGCTGCTGCCGCGCGAGCCGTACGAGATCACCGGCCGCTGGGAGGAGTACGGCGATGCGCTGTTCCGTCTGAAGGACCGCAAGGACGCCGATTACCTCCTGGCGCCGACGCACGAGGAGGCCTTCACACTGCTGGTGAAGGATCTGTACTCCTCGTACAAGGACTTGCCGCTGACCATCTTCCAGATCCAGGACAAGTACCGAGACGAGGCCCGTCCGCGCGCCGGTCTCCTGCGCGGCCGCGAGTTCACCATGAAGGATGCGTATTCGTTCGACGCGACGGATGCCGGGCTCGACGTCAGCTACCAGGCCCAGCGCGACGCCTACGAGCGCATCTTCGCGCGGCTCGGGCTCGATTTCGTGATCGTGCAGGCGGACGCGGGCGCAATGGGCGGCTCGCGCAGCGAGGAGTTCCTGCACCCGACTCCCGTCGGCGAGGACACCTTCGTTCGCTCGGCCGGCGGATACGCGGCGAACGTCGAGGCATTCACCACCGTCGCGCCGCCCGCCCGCACGCACGAGGGCCTGGCGGCGCAGGAGGTTCTCGACACCCCAGACACCCCCACCATCCAGACACTCGTGGCTGTCGCGAACGAGAAGAGCCCCCGCCCGGACGGCCGTGTCTGGACAGCCGCCGACACGCTCAAGAATGTCGTGCTGGCGCTCACACACCTCGACGGCACGCGCGAGCTGGTCGTCGTCGGTCTTCCCGGCGATCGCGAGGTGGATCTCAAACGCGCCGAAGTGGCGTTCGCTCCGGCCGCGGTGGAGGCCGCCACCGAGGACGACTTCGCGGCGCACCCCGGCCTCGTCAAGGGCTACATCGGTCCCTGGTCCCACGGGGGCCCTGTCCTGGGCGAGGAGGCCGCAACCGGCCTCCGGTTCCTCGTCGACCCGCGGGTGGTGGACGGTTCCGGATGGATCACCGGGGCGAACCTCCACGGCAAGCATGTCTTCGGACTGGTCGCCGGTCGCGACTTCGGCTGGGACGGCACGGTGGAGGTCGCCGAGGTCAAGGCGGGAGACCCGGCCCCGGACGGCTCCGGCCCTGTCGAGCTCGTGCGTGGCATGGAGATCGGCCATGTGTTCCAGCTCGGCCGCAAGTACGCGGACGCTCTCGGCCTGGCGGTTCTGGACGAGAACGGCAAACTGGTCACCGTGACGATGGGGTCATACGGCATCGGCGTCACCCGCATCCTGGCGATCATCGCTGAGGAGAACAACGACTATAAGGGTCTGGTCTGGCCCGAGGCGATCGCGCCCTTCGACGTCCACATCGTCGCCGCGGGCCGCGAGCAGCTCGTTTTCGACGTCGCGGAAGACGCGGTCGCCCAGGTGGAGGCCGCGGGGCTGGACGTGCTGTATGACGACCGCCCCAAGGTCTCGCCCGGCGTGAAGTTCGGCGACGCCGAGCTGATCGGCGTCCCGCGTGTTCTCGTCGTCGGCCGCGGTGCGGCTCAGGGCGAGGTCGAACTGTGGGACCGTCGCGGGGGCGAGCGCAAGACACTCTCTCTGAGCGAGGCCGTCGCGGCTCTCACCACGTCGTCGCAGAGCCGTGACACCCGGCGGCGGCTCAGGAGTCGTCGCCGGTGATCTCAGCGTGGATGCGGCGCAGGTCTTCCATGAGCGAGCCGAGCAGCACCCAGTGCCCCGGGTCCGGCGTTCTGACGACGAGCGGCGCGGTCAGCACGGGGACGCCCGTGGTGGCTCCGTCCGGGTCTTCGGCCGGAGCGTCCGGGCCGCGGGCGAGCAGCCTCAGATCGTGCGCCGCCCGGCGGAGCTCTTCGGCGATGGCGGACATGGTGGGCTCTTCCAGGAGGCTGTCGTCGTAGTGGTCGTGGAAGGCGCGCGTCATCCCGAGCGATCGGGTGATGAGCGGTTTCAGACGCTCGAAGAGCGCCTGGTCGTGCGCGAGCACCCGACGGTGCTTCGTCTGACGCGGATTCAGCGTCAGGCTCTCCCCGGCGGTGGTCAGAGCCGTCTCTGCCTTCTTCTCCAATGGCCGGAGCAGGCGCGCCTCGATGAGGAGGGCGTTGCGCTCTCCCGGCGTCTGCCGCGAGGTGAGCGCGATCGCCAGCCGGTCGAGGGTGGCCGCGATCTCGCGCCCCAGCCCGAGCACGGAGGCACGGGCCGGACCGGTCTGCACCGGCGGCACGACCGCGATGTTGACGATGACACCGATCGCCGCACCGAGGATCGTCTCGATGATGCGCGCCCAGGCGTAGTCGGCATTCGTCGCTCCCAGGGAGAGCACGAGCATCGCGCTGATCGGCACCTGGTTCGCGCTGCCCGGCGTCAGCTTCAGCGCCCACGCCAGCAGGAGGGAGGCGATCACGGCCAGCAAGACGATCCAGCTGTTGGCGCCGAAGGCGATCCCGATCAGATAAGCGACCATCACACCGACGATGACGCCGAGGGAGCGTTCGATCGCCCGCCCGAGCGACTGGTTGACGCTCGGCTGCACGACCAGAAGCGCGGCGATCATCGCGAAGACCGGGAGCTCGCCGGGCAGCAGGAGTCGGGCGATGATCCAGGCGACGATCATCGCGGCGGCGGTCTTGACAACCTGGAGGAGGGGGATTCTCGTGGTTGCCCGAATGTTTGCCGGAAGCGCGATCTTGACCGGGAACTTGGGAGCCACGGTTCCAGGGTAGCCGTCTGCGGGGCTCAGCCGAGGAACCGGCGTGCGCCTCTCCTGCGGGGCACGTTCTGCTGCGAGCCGGGCAACGGAGTGGGAAGCCGGCCCCGGCTGCTTCCCGGCGGTGCTAGGGGAGGAGGCCTAGCTCCTTCAGCTGGTCGCTCAGGCCGGCGCCGTCGGGAGCGTAGACCCAGGGAGCGCCGGAGAACTCGCTGTGCTTCTCCGCCTTCGAGCGTCCGCCGGCGAGCACGGCTTCGCTCGTGGAGAGCTGCCGGATGGCGACCGCTGCCACGTTGTCCGGATGCGCGGAGGTGAACTCACCGTAGAGCTGTTCGTCGTGCTGCCCGTCGTCCCCGACCAGAAGCCACTTGAGCCCGGGGAACTCCTCGGCGAGCCGGGCGAGGCTGGTGCGTTTGTGGTCCCGTCCGCTGCGGAACCAGCGATCGTGCGTCGGCCCCCAATCGGTCAGGAGCAGCGGGCCGGCGGGGAAGAGGTTCCGGGAGAGGAAGCGCGTCAGCGTCGGAGCGACGTTCCAGGCGCCGGTCGAGAGGTACACGACGGGCGCTCCGGGATGCGCCGCCGCCAGACGTTCCAGCAGCACCGACATGCCGGGCGTCGGAACGCGGGCGTGCTCGTCGAGGACGAAGGTGTTCCAGGCGGCCAGCAGCGGCCGGGGGAGCGCCGTGACCATGACGGTGTCGTCCACATCGGAGATGATTCCGAACGTGGCCGTCGGGTCGACGATGTACACCGGCGCTTCGAACACGCGGCCCGATTCGGGCGTGGAGAGCCGCACGGTGTGCCAGCCCGGGGTCAGCTGCACCGGGAGGACGGTGTCGATCACGCCACCGCGGTCGGGGGAGACCTCGTGACGACCGCCTTCGATCTCGATCGTGACCGGGACATCCCCGATCGGGACACTGACGAAGGAGCGCCAGCCGCGGATGGACTCTTCGCGCTTGCGGTGTTTGCGCTCGGCCTGGCTGCCCGGGCGCGGCTCCTGGGCGAGGACGACGCGGCCCAGGATGCGCACCCAGGCCGGGGAGCCATAGCCCGTGTACGGCACGACCGTGGCGAGGAAGCCGCGCCTCCGTGCCCGGCGGGCCCGGAACTCGTGGAACGCATCCTCGATGCGGGCCGCGCGGTGCATGATGGGCTCGACGCCGACGCGCTTGCTGGAGGTGGGAGACATAGGTGCTCCAGTTTCTCACGGAGTGCGGGAACTTCTCCTGGAGTGTGGGGATTCCTCGCCGCATCCCCCGATCTGGGGGATGCGGTCTGCGGCGGGTTTCACGATTTCCCGAGCGAAAGTGAGATTTCCCCGAATAAAATCGCGACGGTGAGCGGCAGGATCGATGTCGCCGGGCTGAGGACCCGTATCCCCGTTGGTCGAGATCGACAGGAAGGACTACACACGTGCCCATCAACGACCTGGTCACCGGTCAGAACAGCGTCGGAGCCCCGCTGGTTCGCACAGAGCCGATTCAGGAGCGCAGCGCAGCGCGGGTGGACGCCCTTCTGGACGCCGCTGCCGATGTGGTGGATGAGATCGGCTTCGACCGGCTCACGACGGCGATGGTCGCCAAGCGCGCCGGCGCGTCGATCGGGACCGTCTATCGGTACTTCCCCGACCGCATCGTGCTCTTGCAGGCGCTGCGCGATCGTGCGCTCCTGCGCTACCGCCACGCGGTCGTGAAGGGCATTCACATCGATGGTCCGAAGCATTGGTGGGACGCGGTGGAGTGCGCGATCGACGCCTTCGTCGGAATGTTCCGTTCCGAGCCGGGCTTCCGCATCATCCGGTTCACCGACGCCGAGCGCGCGGGCGCGCCGGGCGAGGAAGCGGCCCAGGAGGTCTCGTTCGCCGCGCAATTCGCCGAGATCCTCTCGGACAAGTACGGGCTGCCCGCCGGCGACGAACTCAAATTCCGCCTGGAGGTCGTGGTGGAGACGATGGACGCGCTCGTCACGCGCGCCTTCCAGGACGATCTCGCCGGCGACGAGCGTCTCATCGTCGAGGCGCGGACGCTCGCCCGCGAGTACCTGGAGCGCCGCTACTCGACGGAGGGCTGACGTCTTTCGCTGCGCTCCGGCGACTCCGGCCGGCCAGCGCTCATGGGGAGAGCGCAGGGGCTGGCGATTTCCGCCATATTTCATTGTCATTCATTGCTTATTCGGAGAAACGCTGTTTGGCTGGGGTGGATGGTCCCGTACTGCAGAGCCACACGAACGTTTGTCCGCCGACCGAAAGCTTTGGCCTCATGATCGAGTTCCGCTCGGTGACGAAGCGTTTCCCCGACGGGACCGTGGCCGTCGATGATTTCTCGCTGGTCGTCCCGTCCCGGCAGATCACCGTGCTGGTGGGGTCCTCCGGCAGCGGTAAGACCACGATCCTGCGCATGATCAACCGGATGGTGGACCCCACCAGCGGCACGGTCGAGATCGACGGCGAGGGTGTGGACCGGCTGAAGCCGGTCCAGTTGCGGCGGAGCATCGGCTACGTCATGCAGAATTCCGGCCTGCTGCCGCATCGGAAGGTCGTGGACAACATCGCCACCGTCCCCCTGCTGCGCGGCGAGAAGCGTTCGTCCGCGCGCCCGGGCGCTGGAACTGATGGAGACCGTCGGGCTGGAGCGTTCGCTCGCCGACCGGTACCCCGCTCAGCTCTCCGGCGGACAGCAGCAGCGCGTGGGCGTCGCTCGCGGGCTCGCCGTCGACCCGAACATTCTGCTGATGGACGAGCCCTTCGGGGGGCGGTGGACCCGATCGTGCGAGAAGATTTGCAGAACGAGCTGCTGCGGCTGCAACGAGAGCTCGGCAAGACCGTCGTGTTCGTCACGCACGACATCGACGAGGCGTTCAGGCTCGGCGACCAGGTCGTCATCTTCCGGAAGGGCGGCATCGTCGCGCAGAAAGGCGCCCCGGCGGAGATCCTCGCCGCTCCCGCGGACGAGTTCGTCACGTCCTTCGTCGGCGCCGACCGCGGCAAACGCGTGCTGCACATCGAGCAGACTCCTGCCGGGTCCGTCCTCGTGGACAGCGAGGGCCGCGCCGCGGGGGTGCTGAGCGGCCTCGAGCCGGGCGCCGCGAGTGCGGCGAAGGCCGCGGCCGTTCCGATCGCGGGCGCGGCGCAGGGTGAGGACCCGACGTGAGCTTCTTGTGGCCGAACCTCGGCCAGGTCTGGAACCTCGCGCTCTCCCACGTCTGGCTCAGCGCCGTTCCGATCGCGGCAGGCTTCCTCCTCTCGCTGCCGATCGGCTGGGTCGCGAACCGCTACCGGCTGAGCCGTCCCGTGCTGTTGACGATCGGCGGCCTTCTGTACGCCATCCCCTCACTGCCGCTCTTCTTCGCGATGCCGGCTCTGATCGGCACCAAGATCCTGTCCCCGCTGAACGTGGTGGTCGCGTTGAGCGTCTACGCCGTCGCGCTGACGGTGCGCACGACCGCCGACGCGCTCGCCTCCGTGTCCGGGGACGTCGTGCAGTCCGCGATGGCGGTCGGATTCTCCGCGTGGCGCCGGTTCTGGTCCGTGGAGCTCCCGCTCGCCGGACCGGTTCTCCTGGCGGGCTTGCGCGTCGTGTCGGTCTCCACGGTCAGCCTCGTCAGCGTCGGCGCGCTGCTCGGCGTCCCGAATCTCGGTCAGCTCTTCACCGACGGCCTCAACCGTTCGTACAACGACGAAGTGCTCGTCGGGATCGTCGCGATCATGGTCGTCGCGCTGGTGTTCGACGTCGTGCTGGTTCTGCTCGGCCGGCTGCTGCTGCCCTGGTCGCGGTTCGATCGGCGCAGCGGCCGTCTGGGCCGCTCGTCCGCGATGAAGGCGGTGGCCGGCGCATGACCGATTTCATCGCCGCCTTCGGCTGGCTGCTCGACCCCGCGAACGCGGCCGGCCCTGGCGGCATCCCCACCCGGGCCGGCGAGCACATCCTCTATTCGCTGCTGACGCTGCTCCTCGCGGGCGTGATCGCGCTGCCCATCGGCTTCCTGATCGGGCACACCGGGCGGCTGCGGGGAGAGTCGCTGTGGGGCTCTCCGGAGCGCTCCGGGCGCTGCCGACGCTCGGCCTCGTCGTGTACCTGGCGTTGCTCACGGCCAACATCTCGATCGTGCCGCCGCTGATCGCACTCACCGTCCTGGCCGTCCCGCCGGTCCTTGCCGGCGCCTACTCGGGTCTGGAGGCGGTGGATCGGCGGACCATCGACGCCGCGCGCCGTCGGTATGACGGAGTGGCAGATCTTCGCCAGGGTCGAACTGCCGCTCTCGCTTCCACTGGTGCTCGGCGGTATCCGTTCCGGGGCGCTGCAGGTGATCGCGACCTGGACGGTCGCGGCGATCCTGCCTGTCGGAGGCCTCGGCCGGTTCCTGTTCGATGGCCTCGCCGTGCAGGACTATCCCGAGATGCTGGGGGGCTCGATCATCGTGGTCGTGCTCGCCCTCGTGGTCGACGGGCTGTTCGCCCTCACCCAGAGAATCGTCGTCCCGCGGGGTGTCGCCGCCGGAAAGGTCCGGCCCGATCGGGCGAAAGACCCGGCGCGAGCGTTCGGCATCGCCGCAGGGCAGCACCGTACCCCCTGAACCATATGCACCACCGTCGAAAGAGAGGGAATCACATGTTCGCATCCAAGAAAGCCCGCGCGGCGGTCGGTGTGCTCGCTGCCGGCGCGCTCCTCGCGCTCAGCGCCTGCTCCTCCGGGCGCGGCGGGGCGTTCAGCTCCGACTCCTCCTCCAGCGGCGCCGTCACCATCGGCTCGGCGGCATTCGGCGAGTCCGAGATCCTCATGCAGATCTACGGTCAGGCTCTCGAGGCCAATGGGGTGAAGGTCGCCTACAAGCCGAGCATCGGCCAGCGCGATGTCTATCTGAAGGCGCTCCAGGACGGGTCGATCGACCTTCTCCCGGAGTACAGCGGCAATCTGCTGCAGTTCTACGACAAGAACAGCACGGCGACCTCGAGCGACGATGTCTACGCTGCGCTGAAGGACGCTCTGTCGAAGGGCTTCGAGGCGCTCGATCAGGCGAAGGCGCAGGACGCCGACTCCTACAACGTCACCAAGGAGTTCTCGGACAAGTACGGTGTGATCAGTCTCGACGATCTGAAGAAGGTCACCGAGCCGCTCGCGGTCGGCGCCAACCCGGAGTTCGAGACGCGTCCCTACGGCATCCCGGGTCTCAAATCGGTCTACGGGGTCGCCGCGACCCTTAAGAGATGGTTTCAGTAGTCGTTTTTGGTGAGTTTGCGGGCGCTGGTGATCGCGATTGCTAGAGCGACGAGCGCCGTGATCGTTGAGGCGGTGCGGTCGTAGCGAGTGGCGAGTTTCCGGAAGGCGAGGATCCAGGCCATGGTGCGTTCGACTACCCAACAGTGTTTACCCAGTCACTGTTTGGAGTCGACTCCGATTCGTGCGATGCGTGCCTTGATCCCACGACAACGCAGGTAACAGCGGACGCGGCGGTTGTCGTAAGCCTTATCGGCGTGGAAGATAACCGGGCGGCGTCTGGGCCGACCGCGGCCGACGCCCTTGATCGCGGTGATGTTGTCTAACACAGGTTCCACGAGCATGGAGTCGTGTCGGTTGGCGCCGGAGATCTCCACATGCAGCGGGAGTCCGTTGCGGTCGGTCAGGACATGGTACTTGGTGCCCCGTTTCCCACGATCCGTGGGGTTAGGTCCAGTGAGATCGCCCCCCTTTTCGCCCGGACACTTACGGAGTCCAGGCAGGTTCTTGACCAGTCGATCATGCCAGCCTGGCCGAGTTCGTCGAGCATGATCTTCCGCAGTGCATCCCACGCGCCCGCTTCGGACCATTCACGCAGACGCCGCCAACAAGTGACCCCGGACCCATACCCCAACTCGGGCGGGAGCTTCTCCACGGGATCCCCGTCAGCAGCACGAACACGATCCCAGCGAACACCTTCCGGTCAGGAACCCGAGGCTGCCCAGCCCGCCCATTGACCACAGGCGGCCGAGGCGGAATCAACGGCTCCAGCCGCTCCCACAACATATCCGTAATGAACCGATCCTCAGCAAGCGTCGACACTCGACCAGCATCCCCGCTAACCAGCCACAACAACCACCGCCACGCCGACTACTGAAACCACCTCTAAGCCGATCAGCGACTCCGGCGGCCCGCTCACGGTGGCGGCGCTGAAGAACGGCGATGTCCAGCTGGCCGATATCTACACGACCACCCCGGCCATCAAAGACAACGGCTTCGTCACCTTGAAGGACCCGAAGAGCCTGATCGCCGCGCAGAACATCGTGCCGCTGATCAGCACCAAGAAAGCCTCCGCCACGGTCAAGGAGGTGCTGAACAAGGTCTCGGCCGAACTCACCACCGACGACCTCATCGCGATGAACGGCGAGAACCAGGGCGCGAACAAGACGCAGCCCAGGGCTGTCGCCAAGAAGTGGCTGTCGGAGCACCCGATCAAGTAGCCGATCGCTCCGACTCGGGAGGCGGCGGCTCGGGCGACCGGGTCTCCGCCTCCGGTGAGCCTCGCGCCGGGGAAGCGGCTCTGCGCGTGCGCAGAGGGAGGCCGGCTCAGCTGGCGAGGACGATCTCCGGCGGCACGACGACCAGCAAGACAGTGGCGGCGACCACAAGCAGGCGCACACCGGTTCCGATCGTCCGGCGGCCGGACATCAGGCGCTCTTCCCGGGCGGCGAGAGCAGAACGCCGCTGTTCGGGCGTGCGCGGGTCTTTCGGGGCGCCAAGCACGGTCCCTGCGGTTCCGGTCTCGTCGACGATCCGGATCGCGCCGGCCACAACCTCGTTGCTGGAGTGGCGCCGTGCGGTGTCGTCGGCGAGCATCTCCACCAGCAGGGCCACCGCGTCCTGGGCGCGGGTCGCGATGGGGAACCAGGGGAGGGCGCGCTTCCAGGAGCGGAACGCGTCGAGGAGGAGGTAATGCTTCTGGCGCAGGTGCGCCTCTTCGTGGGCGATCACCGCTTCGAGCTGTTCCGGGCTGAGCAGCGCCACCATGCCCTCCGACAGCACGGTGACGCTGGGCGCACCGGGCAGGCAGTAGGCCGCCGGCGCGGGGTGGTCGATGATGCGCGTGTGCGGCGCGTCCGGCAGCGGGGAGCTCAGCAGGCTCAGGAGCTCTCGGTGCCGGTGCCGCTGATGGCGGCTGCGAACGGCAGTGAGGGCGAGGCTCAGCAGCAGGTGCGCCGTGATCAGCAGGCCCGCGCTCAGCGCGAAAGCGTGCGCGAGGCTCACCCGGGCGGGCAACGGACCCTGGAAGGCGCAGGATGCCGCCCGGGCGATCCTGCTCCACAGGTCGTCGCCGAACGGCTCGAGCCCCGCCACCAGCAGGGAGCCGATCATGGAGATCCCGCCGGCCAGGGCGATCGACTGCCAGAGTGCGAGCGCCAGGACGGGGGCCGCAGCCGGCCATGTCGCTCGCGACAGGAGGACCGGCACCGGCCAGGCGAGCGCCACGGCGAGGAGGCCGAGGACGAGAGCCGGGGTGTCGACGCTCACGGCTTCAGCCGCGCGCGGCCAGCAGACGCCGGAGGACCTGGGCTTCCGACTCGTCCACCGATCCCACGAAGAAGGCGAGCGCCTCGGTGCGGTCCGATGAGGATTCGAGCACCTCGTGCATCAGATCGGCGACGTGGTTGGCCCGGCTCAGGCACGCGCCGTAGAGATGCGGGCGCGCCTGGCGGTCCCGCCTCACGAAGCCCTTCTGCTCCAGACGCGAGAGGACCGTGAGCACGGTCGTGAGCGCCGGGGTCTTCCCCCGCTCCCGGTTCGCCGCCAGCTTTTCGCGCAATTCGTTGGCGGTGACCGGGACGCCACTGCTCCACAGGGCCTCCATGACGGCCCGTTCCAGTTCTCCGAGGTTTGCCACAGACCCAGCGTAACGACGGAGGGTCGACGGTGTTCTACAATCTGTAGAAGGTCGGATTTCTACAGATCATAGAATTTCGTCTGAAAGGAAGCCCCCCTTGAACGAATGGCTCGACCCGCTCTTACTCTCGCGGTGGCAGTTCGGTCTCACCACCATCTACCATTTCCTGTTCGTGCCGCTCACCATCGGCCTCGTGACGGTCGTTGCCGCGTTCCAGACCGCCTGGTATCGCACGGGCAAAGTCCACTACCTGCAGCTGACACACTTCTTCGGGAAGCTCTTCCTCATCAACTTCGCGATGGGCGTGGTGACCGGCATCGTGCAGGAGTTCCAGTTCGGGATGAACTGGTCCGACTACTCGCGCTTCGTCGGCGATATCTTCGGCGCTCCGCTCGCCCTGGAAGGCCTGCTCGCCTTCTTCCTCGAAGCGACCTTCATCGGCCTCTGGATCTTCGGCTGGGACAAACTGCCCAGGGGCCTGCACCTCGCGACGGTCTGGGTGACCGCCGTCGGCACCATCCTCTCCGCCTATTTCATCATCGCGGCCAACGCCTTCATGCAGAATCCGGTCGGCTACCACCTCAACGAGTCCCGCGGCCGGGCGGAGCTGACGGACATCGGCGCGGTGCTGACCAACAAAGTCGCCCTCGCGGCTTTCCCGCACACCATCTTCGGCGCGTTCATGGTCTCGGCCGGTCTGATCATCTCGGTCGCCGCCTGGCACCTCTCCCGCAACCAGTATCTCGAGTCGATGCGGCCGGCGCTCAAAGCCGGTCTGTGGCTGATGGTCGGCGCGGGGATCGGCACCGTGATCTCCGGCGACCAGCTGGGTCTCGCGATGGTGCAGACGCAGCCCATGAAGATGGCGGCGGCGGAGGCGCTCTACAGGACTTCCACCGGAGCGGATGCCTCGTTCTCGATCTTCACGCTCGGGACACCGGACGGAGTGCATGAACTGTTCAGCATCCGCGTGCCGTACCTGCTGTCGTTCCTCTCCACGCACACACTGAACGGAACGGTCGAAGGTATCAACGATCTGCAGGCGCAGTACGCCCAGCTCTACGGATCGGGCGACTACACCCCGATCATCTGGATCACCTACTGGTCGTTCCGCTGGATGATCGGCCTCGGGATGCTGCATGTGCTGGTCGCGGTCGCCGGCCTGTGGCTGACCAGGAAGGGCCGGAAGCCGCAGCGCATGTGGCAGTGGAAGATCGCCATCTGGGCGATGCCGCTCTCCCTCCTGGCGATGGTCGTCGGCTGGGTCTTCACCGAGATGGGCCGGCAGCCGTGGATCGTCTTCAGCCTGATGAAGACGGCGGACGGGGTCTCACCCGGCATGACCGGCCTGGAAGTCCTCCTCTCGCTTCTGGCCTTCACCGCGATCTACGGCGTCCTCGCCGTGGTCGAGTTCACCCTCATCAAACGCGCGGCCCAGAAGGGACCCGCCCCCGCCGAGGACCATCTCGACGACGAGGGCCGGCACGTCCCGGTCGCGACGGTCTACTAGGAGAAGAAGCACAATGGATCTCCCCGTTCTCTGGTTCCTCATCGTCGCGTTCTTCTTCGTCGGCTACTTCGTGCTCGATGGCTTCGACTTCGGCGTCGGGATGGCGCTGCCCTTCCTCGGCCGCGACGAGGTGGACCGCCGCGTCATGATCAACACCATCGGCCCGGTCTGGGACCTGAACGAGACCTGGCTCATCGTCGCCGGCGTGGCTCTGTTCGCCGCTTTCCCCGAGTGGTACGCATCGCTGTTCAGCGGCTTCTACCTGGCGCTGCTGCTCATCCTGCTCGCGCTCATCCTGCGCGGTGTCTCCTTCGAGTACCGGCACCAGCGCCCCGGCAGCCGCTGGAAGAGATGGTTCGACGGGATGATCGTCCTCGGCTCGGCCGTCCCGGCCCTGCTCTGGGGCGTGGCCTTCGCGAACATCGTCCAGGGCGTCGCGCTGGACGCCGGCCACAACTACACGGGCACCCTGTTCGACCTCCTCAACCTCTACGCGCTGCTCGGCGGCCTGACCACCCTGCTGCTCTTCTTCACGCACGGTGTCGTCTTCCTCTCGCTGAAGACCGAGGGCGACATCCGAGAGCGGGCGCGCAGACTGGCCGTGACCGCCGGCGCCCTCACCATCGTGGTCGCGGCGGCCTTCCTGCTCTGGACAGCGATCGCCCACTTCTCGGCGGTGTTCGTGATCGTCGCCGCGCTCGCCGCCGTCGCCCTCATCGTCTCCTGGCTGTTCACGCTCCGCGGGGCCGAAGGCTGGTCATTCACCTTCATGGCGCTGACGATCGCGCTCGCCGTCGCTGCACTGTTCACCGCGCTGTTCCCGAACGTCCTGCCGTCGGCGCCGAACCCGGAGAACAGCCTCACGATCGCCAACGCCTCCAGCACCGACGCGACGCTCACCGTCATGACGTGGGTCGCTGCGTTCTCGCTGCCGCTCGTCCTGCTCTATCAGGGCTGGACCTACTGGATCTTCCGCAAGCGCGTCAGCCGGGCTCACATCCCGGAGGAGTCGCCGGAACCGGTGGCCGTGTAGCGTGCGTCCCCTCGATCCCCGGCTGCTCCGCTACGCCTCCGCGGCGCGCACGGCCCTCGTCGTGGGCGCTCTCCTCGCGCTGGCGCAGACCATTGTCGCCGTGGCGTTCGCCTGGCTGGTCACCCAGCTCGTCGTCCGCGCCATCGCGGGAGCGCCGGCCGCGGAGCTCGGCCCGCTCTTCGCGATGCTCGCGCTGGCGGTGATCGGCCGCGCCGCCCTGCTCTGGCTGTCCGAAGCCGCCTCCTCGCGAGGGGGCGCGACGGTCGTCGGACAGCTGCGAGACAGGCTCATGACCGCCGTCGGGGAGCAGGGACCGGGAGGGCTGGCCGGGCGCAACAGCGCGGATGTCGCCCTCATCGCCGGGCGGGGGATGGAGGCGCTCGACGGCTACGTCGCCAAATACCTCCCGCAGCTCATCCTCACCGTCATCGCGACTCCCGCCTTGGCGCTCGCGATCGGCTGGCAAGATCTCACGAGCGGCATCCTCCTCGTCTGCACGCTCCCGCTCGTCCCCATCTTCATGGCGCTCGTCGGCTGGGCTACGCAGGCCGCCCAGAAGAAGCAGTGGGATGCCCTGGCACGGCTCTCCCGCGGATTCCTCGAGGTCGTCGAAGGGCTCTCGACCCTCAAACTCTTCGGCCGTCAGCACAGGCAGACGGGGCGCATCCTGACGGTCTCGGACGAGTACCGCGAGCGGACCATGCGCGTTCTGCGGATGTCGTTCCTCTCGGGATTCGTCCTCGAACTCGCCGCCAGCCTCTCCGTTGCCCTCATCGCCGTGACGATCGGCCTGCGGCTCCTCGACGGTTCGCTCGACCTCTCGGCGGGGCTTTTCGTGCTGCTTCTCGCCCCGGAGGCGTACCTGCCGCTGCGGAATGTCGGCGCCAGCTACCATGCGGCGACAGAGGGGATCGAAGCGGCCTCCATTGCCTTCGAGATCCTCGACGCGGCGGGGGAGAGCGGCGGCGAAACGCCGTGCGGCTCGCCGGTCGCCGGTATGGAGTTCCGTGAGGTCAGCGTGGCCTACGAGGGCCGGACGGTCGTCGGTCCGTTCTCCGCCCTCGTGCAGCCGGGCGCGCTGGCCGTGTTGAGCGCACCGAGCGGCGCGGGCAAGTCGAGTCTTCTGGCCGCGGCGCTCGGGTTCGTCCCGCACAGCGGCTCGATCGCCGCCGCCGGGCGCGCAGACGCCGCGGGACGCAGGGATGGCATCGCGTGGGCGGGTCAGCATCCGGGGCTCTTCGCCGGCACGATCACGGAGAACATCGCGCTCGGAGCGCCGACGGTGGACCCGGACGCGATCGCCCGCGCGCTCGCCGACGCGGCGGCGGAAGAGCTCGACCCGGAGCTGATCGTCGGGCCCGGCGGAGCCGGGCTCTCCGGCGGGCAAGCCCAGCGCGTGGCCATCGCCCGCGCCCTCTACCGGTTGTACACGCGCTCGCTCCCGGTGCTGCTGCTGGACGAGCCGACCTCCGCGCTCGACGCCGGCACCGAGCAGCGCATCGTGTACACGCTGCGCCGGGTCGCGGCCGACGGCGTGGCCGTGCTCATCGTGAGCCACCGGACGGCTTTGGCGCACGCGGCCGACCTCGTGCTGAGACCGGGGGAGCCCGTCGATGTCTGTCGCTGACCCGGAGCCGCGCACACCCTCCCGAGCGGACATCCGCCGCATTCTGCGCCTCGCGCTGCCTTCGGGCCGCCGGCTCGCGGTGGCGATCGCGTTCGGCGCGCTCAGCGGCGGCAGCGCTGTCGCCCTCCTCGCCGTCTCCGCGTGGCTGATCGCCCGCGCCGCCGAGCAGCCGGCCCTGATGTACCTCTCGGCGGCGGTGGTCGGGGTCCGGGCGTTCGCGCTCGGGCGCGCGTTCTTCCGCTACCTCGAACGGCTGGCCGGCCATGACGCGGCGTTCCGCCGGCTCGGTGGCGTGCGGGCGGACATGTACGCCCGCCTGGTCCCTCTCGCCCCCGATGGTCTGGGGAGAGCGGGTCACGGGCTGGGGAGGGCAGGCGGCGGGGACCTGCTGGCGCGCTTCGCCGACGATGTGGACGATCTGCAAGACTACGCGCTCCGTGTGGTGCAGCCGCTCATCACGGCCGGACTGGTCGCCCTGCTGAGCGTCGCCGTCACCTTCTGGCTGCTCCCCGGGGCCGGGCTCGCGCTGGTGGCGACGCTCGCCGCCGCCTTCCTGGCCGGCGCGCTGGTGAACCGCTGGGCCGCGGGCAGAGCCGAGCGCCGGATCGCCCCGCTCCGTGCGAACCTGGCCGACAGCGTCCTGGATCTCGTCCGCAGCCTCGACACGCTGATCGCCTATGGGGCGCTGCCGGCCGCGCAGGAACGGGTGAGCATCGCGAGCGCGGCGCTGACCCGTGTCGTCCGCCGTCGCGCGACCGGGCTCGGCCTGACGGCGGGCGCGGTGTCGCTGCTGGCGGGTGCGGCGACCGCGCTCGGACTCGCAGCCGGTGTCCCCGCCCTCTCGGCCGGACACATCGACGGGCCGACGCTCGCTGTCCTCGCGCTGCTGCCGCTCGCGGTTTTCGAGGTGTTCGGCGCCCTCCCGCTGGCCCTCGGCGCGTGGCGGCGCGTCCGCACAAGCGCTGAGCGCATCGCGGCGACGGCTCCCGACGCTCTCCCCGCCGGCATCCCCGTCGATGCGGCCGATGCGGTGTCTCTCGTCCGAACGGGCGTCCCGCAGCTGCGTCTCTCCCGGGCGAGCGCTCACTGGCCGGGCGCGTCCGCACCGGTGCTCCGCGGTGTGGAGCTCACCCTCGAACCCGGAGAGCGGGTGCTACTGACCGGGCCGACCGGCGCGGGCAAGACCGCGCTCGCGCACGCGCTCACCCGCCTCATCGACCTCGACGGCGAATACACCATCGACGGCGTGGACGTGTACACGGTACGCCAGGACGACGTTCGCGCGATTGTCGGGCTGTGCGAGCAGCGTCCCCACCTCTTCGACGCCGATCTGCGCCAGAACCTGCTGTTCGCGCGCGAGACCGCGAGCGACGAGGAACTGCTGGAAGTGCTGGAACGGGTTCGCCTCGGCGGATGGGCGCGCGAGCGCGGCGGACTCGACACGCCGATGGGGGAGCGCGGCGCGCTCGTTTCCGGCGGCCAGGCCCAGCGGATCGCGCTGGCCCGGGCGCTGCTGGCGGACTTCCCGGTGCTGATCGTGGACGAGCCGACCGCCAATGTGGATGCCGCCGTCGGCTCGCGGATCGTCCACGACATCCTGAGCACGGCCGCGGAGGACGGCCGGACCGTGTTGCTGATCTCGCACAGCGAGGTGCCCGCTGACCTCGTGACGAGGAGAGTGCGGATGGCCGGCGGGGTGGTGCTCGACCGCTAGGCGGTGAGCCCCTGTCCCTCCACATCCCTCCGCCCGTCCACCCCCTCTGTCCCGTCGAAAAGGGAGGAGAACCGGCCGTCCACACCTCGTTTCCTCCTCCGTTTCCTGCGTTTACCCCGCTTTCGGCCCCAGTTCTCCTCCCTTTCCGTCGCCCATTGGAAACGGAGGAGAACCGGGGAGGGAAGGGCTGGATGTCAGGAAAGGGAGGAGATTCGGGGGGATGTTGCGGGAAACTCCTCCGTTAGCCTCGGCCGTCGGCCCGTGCATGCCGCGACCGTGTGGCTGTACACCAACAGACGCGCTGGAGAACAGCGGACGTGCCGTCAGCGCGCGCCGCCGATCGGGCGCGCGAGCGCCGCGAACCGGGCTCGCCAGGCCAGGGCGCGCTCGGCGTCGCGTCCGAGAGCCGGCCCGTCCACCCACGCCGTGACTTCGCGGATGCCGTGCAGAGCGTTCACCGCCCAGAGCGCCGCGCCCTCCAGATCCGCCGGGCGCACGGCCGCTTCGTCGACCGGGACGCGCATCGCCGCCGCGATGCCGCGGACGGTCCGAGCCGCCACGCTGTCCACGCGCGCCAGAGAGAACGGGGGAGTGAACAACGTCCCCTCCCGCCACCACAGCAGCGCCGTCGTCGCCCCGTCGCACACAGCGCCGTCCGTCAGGATGACCGCCTCCTGCGCACCGCGCCGTTGCGCCGCCTGTCGCAGCGCGCCGAGCCGTTCGATGTCGGGCCCTTTGACATCCGGTTCGGTGCGGGGGTCCCCGGCCGCCGTCGCGACCACCAGCTCGGCGCCGAGCGGCGGCGACGGCCGCAACCGGAACCGGAGCCGCAGCACCTCGCCCACCCGGGCCAGCTCGAAGCGCGGGAACCAGTAGCCTGCCGCGGGCAGTATCCCGACCGCGGCGTCCCAGAAGGCGTTCAGTCCCGCGCCGTCGCGGAAGCCCTGCCGTGCAGCGGAGCCGGCGAACCGGTCGCGGTGCAGGCCGAGCGCGAGAGCCCGTCCTTCCGCCACGAGGAAGGAGTCGGCGACTAGGAGCGCCCTCCCGCCGGTGTCGCCGTGGTCACGCGCCACCAGCGCGCCAGCGGACCAATCGAACAGGGTGTCGGTCGCAGCCATTCGCCTAGGCTAGTCCCGTGCTCCTCCCACCCCGTATGCACCATCTCAACGCCCCTGTCGACCCGGCCGACGCCTTCGCAGCGCTTTACCCTTCAGGCGATGCTGTCTGGCTTGATTCGGGTCCGGACGCCGCAGCGGGCGTGAGCGTCATCGGCACAGGGACGCGCGTCGCGACGGCATCCGTGGCGGACGGGACGGTGACCGTCGACGGGCAGACCCGCGCCGGCAGCATCGTCGAGGTGCTCCGGGCGAGCGCTCGCGCGGACACCGCAGGCTACCCGATCGGCTGGATCGGCTGGCTCGGCTACGAGGCGGGCGCGGCGGAACTCGGGCTCCCGCACGCGCCGGGCGGGGGACAGGACGCGGCGTTCGTCTGGGCGGACCGGCTGATCGTGTTCGATCACGAGACCGGGCGGGTGACGCTGGTGGACGCTCGCGACAGCGGGGCGAGCCCGGGGCCAGCGGGCGGCGGATCATCGGCGGAGGGAGCATCGGGCTCCACACAGGCCTCCCCCGCTCCTCCCTGGCTCCGCGCGACCGCGGCCGCCCTGACCGCTCCGGCCACCGCTGGCTCGGCCGCGCGGCACCTCGCGGCCCACCCGCTGCGCGACCCGCCCGTCGAAGCCGGCTGGCGGCATGGACCGGCGGCCTACCGCGCCCTCCTCGACGCCTGCCAGTCCGCCATCCACGCCGGGGACGCCTACCAGCTCTGCTTGACGAACACCGCGACAGCCCGGACGTCCGCCGACCCGCTCGCCGTCCACCTGCGTCTGCGCCGGGAAAGCCCCACGCCCCACGCGGGTTTCCTTCGTATCGGCGGAGAGAGCCTCGTCAGCTCGTCGCCCGAGCAGTTTCTCAGGGTCGAGCCTGATGGACGGGTGCGAACCAAGCCGATCAAGGGCACCCGGCCGCGTGGAACGACGCCCGCCGAGGACCGTCGCCTGCGAGCCGAACTCGAAGCCAGCGAGAAGGAGCGTGCCGAGAACATCATGATCGTGGACCTCATGCGGAACGATCTCGCCCGGGTGTGCGAGACCGGTTCGGTGGAGGTGCGGCACCTTCTCTCCGTCGAGTCGTACGCCCAGGTCCACCAGCTCGTCAGCACGGTCGAGGGACGCCTCCGCGACGGCCAGGGCGCGCTGGACGCTGTGGCCGCCTGTTTCCCTGCCGGCTCGATGACCGGTGCGCCGAAACTGAGCGCCATGCGCATCCTGAACCGCCTCGAGCGGGGTCCGCGCGGTGTGTACGCGGGGTGCTTCGGCGCCCTCGCGGCCGACGGTTCGGCCGAGCTCGCGATGGTGATCCGCAGCATCCGGTTCCGCGGCTCCGTCGCCACCATCGGCTCCGGCGGCGGGATCACCGCGCTTTCCGTGCCCGACGAAGAGCTCGCGGAGGTCGGCGTGAAAGCAGCAGCGCTCTTGCGTGCGGCCGGCCTGGACGGCACCGGGAAAGGACAGGAGCTGCCGAACCTTTAGTACGCTGGAAGCTCGGGCCCGAAACACCCGACGTCTTCACGCCGCGCGCATCCGGCATCCGGGCGCGTCGCCATCGAGAGAGAGTTCAGTGGCACACCAGCACGACACAGGAACGTCCGCGGCCGGCGAGACCGCCGTACACTACGACTTCGCGCAGATCCAGGCCAAGTGGCTGCCGGTCTGGGAGGAGCTCAAGCCGTTCGCGACCGACGATCCCGAGGACAACCGTCCCCGCAAGTACGTGCTCGACATGTTCCCGTACCCCTCCGGCGACCTGCACATGGGCCACGCCGAGGCGTACGCGCTGGGCGATGTGATCGCGCGCTACTGGCGGCACCAGGGCTTCAGCGTTCTGCACCCGATCGGCTGGGACGCCTTCGGGCTGCCCGCGGAGAACGCCGCGATCAAACGCGGCCTGGACCCGCGCGGCTGGACCTACGACAACATCGCGCAGCAGAAGGCGTCGATGCGCCGTTACGCGCCGAGCTTCGACTGGGATCGCGTCCTGCAGACCTGCGACCCGTCTTACTACAAGTGGAACCAGTGGCTGTTCCTGAAGCTGTACGAGAAGGGCCTGGCCTACCGGAAAGCGTCGCAGGTCAACTGGTGCCCCTTCGACCAGACCGTGCTGGCCAATGAGCAGGTCGTGAACGGCCGCTGCGAGCGCTGCGACAACCTGGTCACCAAGAAGAAGCTGACCCAGTGGTACTTCCGCATCACCGACTACGCGGACCGCCTGCTGGACGACCTGAACCAGCTGGAGGGCGCCTGGCCGGCCAAGGTGATCTCGATGCAGCGCAACTGGATCGGCCGCTCGAGTGGTGCGGACGTCCAGTTCGCCATCGAGGGTCGTCAGGAGCCGGTCACTGTCTACACGACCCGGCCGGACACGCTGTACGGTGTCACTTTCATGGTGGTCGCCCCAGACTCCGACCTCGCGGCGGAGCTGGCCGAGGACGCCCGTCCCGAGGTGAAGCAGCGCTTCGAGGAGTATCTGGCGGCGGTGCGCGGCACCACCGAGAT
The DNA here is from genome assembly GCF_000470775.1 of Leifsonia xyli subsp. cynodontis DSM 46306. Classification (NCBI taxonomy): domain Bacteria; kingdom Bacillati; phylum Actinomycetota; class Actinomycetes; order Micrococcales; family Microbacteriaceae; genus Leifsonia; species Leifsonia xyli. The sequence goes on along the minus strand of NC_022438.1, from coordinate 1,376,800 downwards.
GGACCGCCTGAGCACCGAGCGCGAGAAGACCGGCGTCTTCCTGGAGCGGCATGCCGTCAATCCGCTGACGGGAGAGAGCATCCCGATCTGGGCCGCCGACTATGTGCTGAGCGACTACGGCCACGGCGCGATCATGGCCGTGCCCGCTCACGATCAGCGCGATCTGGACTTCGCCCGCGCTTTCGACCTGCCGGTGCGCGTTGTCGTGGACACGACCCAGCCGGTGACCGGCGCCGTACCGGTCATCACGACCGACCCGGAGACGGGCGAGCCCCTCCTGCCCGAGGGCGCACCGCTGGAGAGCCCGGTCGAGACCGGCCAAGCGCTGACCGGCGAGGGCCGCCTCATCAACTCGGGACCGTTCGACGGCCTGAGCAAATCCAACGCCATCCGTCGCGTCACCGAGGCATTGCAGGGCTCGGGGCTGGGCGCCCCGGCGAAGAACTTCCGCCTGCGCGACTGGCTCATCTCGCGCCAGCGGTACTGGGGCACCCCGATCCCGATCGTCCACTGCGAGGCGTGCGGCGAAGTCCCCGTTCCCGAGTCGGAGCTGCCGGTGCTGCTGCCACCGGCCGAGGGACTGGACCTGCAGCCGAAGGGGAGGAGCCCGCTGGGCGCAGCCTCCGACTGGGTCAACGTCTCCTGCCCCTCCTGCGGCGGACCCGCCCAGCGGGACACGGACACGATGGACACCTTCGTGGACAGCTCGTGGTACTTTCTGCGCTTCCTGAACCCGAACGACGACACCCAGGCCTTCGACCCGCGCGAAGCGGAGAAGTGGGCGCCCGTCGATCAGTACGTGGGCGGTGTGACGCACGCCATCCTGCATCTGCTGTACTCGCGGTTCATCACAAAGGTGCTGTTTGATCAGGGCTTCGTCAGCTTCACCGAGCCCTTCACCGCGCTGCTGAACCAGGGCATGGTGTTGATGGACGGTTCCGCCATGAGCAAGTCCCGCGGCAATCTGGTCAGACTGTCCGATCAGCTGGACGAGCGCGGCGTCGACGCTGTGCGCCTGACCATGTCGTTCGCAGGTCCCCCGGAGGACGACATCGACTGGGCCGACGTCTCCCCGTCAGGCAGCGCCAAGTTCCTGGCCCGCGCGTGGCGGGTCGCCCACGATGTGGCCAGCGCCCCCGATGCGGTCTGGAAGAGCGGCGACCCCGCCCTGCGCCGGGTGACCCATCGTTTCCTCGCCGACGCCCCCGGGCTGGTGGAGGCGTTCAAGTTCAATGTCGTCGTCGCCCGGCTGATGGAGCTGGTGAACGCCACCCGCAAGACGATCGACAGGGGGGCTGGACCGGCTGACCCCGCTGTGCGGGAGGCGGCGGAGGTCACAGCGATGGCGTTGAACCTGTTCGCTCCGTACACGGCTGAGGACATGTGGGCGCGGCTGGGCTACGAGCCCTCCGTCGCACTCGTCCCGTGGCGCAAGCCCGACCCGACACTGCTGATCGAGGATGCGGTGACGGCGATCGTCCAGGTGGACGGCAAGGTCCGTGACCGCGTCGAGGTCTCGCCGAAGATCTCCGTCGAGGAGCTGGAGGCGCTCGCCCGCTCCTCCGAGGCCGTCCTCCGCAGTGTCGGCGACCGCGAGATCGTCACCGTGATCGTGCGCGCGCCGAAACTGGTCAACATCGCCACCCGCCCTCGCGGCTGAGAACGGCACGGTGGCGCTCCTCAGCCGGACGCTGGGAGCGGCGCCGACGGGCTCGACGCATGGTGGCGGTGCTGCCGCGACGGTTCTCCACAGCGCAGCCGTCGCCATGACTTCTCCACCGATTCCGCTCCGGCGGATCGGAGAGGAGGCGGTGTCCTTAGCGTGAGGGGATGCGACACCGAGCGGAACTCCACGACAGCGGCACGAGACCCCGTCTGCGGATGGGCCTGGGCGCGGCCGTCGTGCTCCTCCGACGCCGGCGGCGACGGCGAGCGGATCGCCTCCGGCGGCCCCGGGAGGGGAAGGGACGCTCTACGTACACGTCTCCGGTGCTGTCGTCTCGCCCGGGCTGGTGACGCTTCCGCCCGGGGCTCGGGTGGTGGATGCCGTCGGCGCCGCCGGCGGCCTCGCTGAGGGCGCCGACCCGTCCGACGTCAACCTGGCGCGTGTCGTGAAGGATGGCGAGCAACTCCATGTGCCGGCTGTCGGCGAGACGCCACCAGTCCCGGCAGAAGCCGCAGGGGGCGGAACGGACGGCGCACCCATCGACCTCAACACGGCGAGCGCTGAGCAACTCGAGACACTGCCGAGGATCGGGCCCGGCGCTGGCGCGGCGCATCCTCGACTGGCGCACCGCGAACGGCCGCTTCTCGGCGGTCACCGATCTGATGGAGGTGACCGGGATCGGACAGAAGGTCTTCGACGGTCTCCGAGACCGGGTGCGCGGGTGGGTTCTAACAGTGGTCGCAACACTTGAAGAGGGTGTTCGGGGTCTTCCAGCCGAGGATTTTGCGGGGTCGGTTGTTGAGTTCGGCGGCGACGAGGGCGAGCTCTTTCGGGGTGTGTGTTCTGAGGTCGGTGCGTTTGGGGAAGTAGTCCCGCAAGAGCCGATTCGTGTTCTCGTTGCTGCCGCGCTGCCAGGGCGAGTGCGGGTCGCAGGAGTAGATTCTCGTTCCTGTTGCGCGGCTGATCTCTTCATGTCTCGCCATTTCCCAGCCCTGGTCCCAGGTGATTGAGCGGCGTAGTTCGGGCGGGAGCGCCGCGAGAGCAGGGACGAGCTGATCGCGGAGGCTCTCGGATCTGTTGACAGCGTCAACAGGCAACAGGAGAGTGAACCGGGTCGTTCGCTCGACGAGTGTGGCAATCGCCGAACGGTTGCCGAGCCCCATGATGAGGTCGCCTTCCCAGGCTCCGGGGACGCTGCGGTCCGTGGGCGCGAACGGACGGTCATGGATCGTGAGCGCAGCGTTGAATCGGATCCTGCGCCGGGCGATCACGCGGGGTGCTTTGCGTCTGTCGCGTTTGGTGCGCAGCATTCGGCAGAGTTCGCGCGGGAGTGCGCCGCCGCGGTAGTCGTAGAGGTCGCGGTAAATCGTCTCATGCACCACGCGCATGCTCGGATCGTCAGGATGCTGCTGACGCAGGTGCTGACAGATCTGAACGGGACTCCAATACTTCTTCAACAGCCCACGGATCTCCTGCTGCAATCGGGGGTTGGAGGCGATCTTCCCCGGCCGGTCACGGGCACGGCGACTCCTCGCGAGCCGGTGCGCATGGAACGGTCGATACTTCCCCAGTGATCCCGCGATTGCGGCGCACTTCCCGGCTGATTGTCGACGGTGCTCGTCCCAGGTCGGCTGCGATACTGCGGATGCTCGCGCCCGTCCTGAGTTGGTCGGCGATCCTCACCCGCTCGTCCTCCGATAAGAACCGGGCCGAGACCGTCGTCACCACCGGAACCTCATCGATCGGCGGATAGTAACGCACTTTGCCCGTGACCAGGTCGCGATGTTTCCACCCGTTCCGCCAGTTGTTGCCCAGCTTGCGGCGAATCCCGAGCATCCGGCAGATCTCGGAGGTGTTCATTCCCTGCCGCCACAACTCGATATATCATGCACGCTCGGCCGACATCGGTGCCGGCCCGGTCATCTTCTGCGACGTCCTTACAAGTGTCATAACAACTCCCGAAACTAGCCGGTGTTGCGACCACTGTTAGAACCCACCCGGGGCTGATGCCCGACCTCCGTCTCGCCGTCCCCGCCGCGATGCTCTGGGCTGCCTGCGCCCTCGGTGTCGGGGTGCCGCAGGCGGCGCCGTTCGCCGCTGTGCTGGCCGCTCTCGGAGCAGTCCTCGTTCTCCTGACCGCTCTCCTGCTCGATCGGTCTCCTCTCTGTGGGGTCTCCGCGATCGTCGCGGTCGGGTTGGCGACGGCGGCGGCAGGCCTGGCTGTCATCGCCGCCATCGCTCCCTTGCGGGTCGACGCTGCGCTCTCCGCCGCTGCGGCGGCGGGGGAGCGGGTACAGGTGGCGATGCGCATCGAGAGTACACCGCGTCGCGTCGCCGCCGGTTTCGATGGCGAGACGCGGTGGAGCATCCGCGGAACGACGCTGGCGATGCCCAGTGCGGCACAGGAGCCGGCCGCCAACGGGAACGGCGCGCGGAGAGCGCGTGCCGGTGTTCCGATCCGGCTCGTGGCCCCGGTCCCTGCGGACCGGGTGACCCGGCTCACGCTCGGCGCGACAGCGTCGGCCGAGGTCTCGCTTCGCGTGGAGGAACCGGGCAGGGCGACCGCCTACTCGGCGTTCGCGGACGTCGAACCCTCCGTCGGCGAGGGGCCGCCGCCGTGGCTCGCTTGGACAGGACCGCTCCGCACTGGGCTGGCCGGGGCGTCCTCCGGAACGCCGGGAGACGGTGGCGACCTTCTGCCCGGTCTCGCGATCGGGGACGAGACGGCCGTCGACTCCTCTCTGGACGCGGCGATGAAGGCGAGCTCCCTGAGCCACCTCACCGCGGTCTCGGGGGCGAACTGCGCCATCGTGACCGGGCTGGCGTTCCTGGCTTGCGCCCGGATCGGTCTCGGACGACGTCTGCGCATCGTCGTCGCGGCCGGAGCGCTCGGCCTCTTCGTGCTGCTCGTCGGACCAGGGGCGAGCGTTCTGCGGGCCGCGGCGATGGCACTCGTGATCCTGATCGCTCTCGCGCGCGGGCGCCCGGCAGCGGGTCTTCCCACTCTGTCGCTGGCGGCGATCGTCCTGCTGTTGCATGATCCCTGGCTCGCGCGCGACTATGGCTTCGCGCTCTCGGTGCTGGCTACGACCGGGCTGCTGCTGTTCTCGCGCCCGCTCGGTGAGGCGCTGGCCCACCTGCTGCCGCGCCGCCTCGCTTTCACGCTCGCTGTGCCGGTGGCGGCACAGGCGGCTTGCCAGCCGGTCCTGCTGCTGCTCGCCCCCGGATTGCCGCTCTACGGAGTGGTGGCGAACCTGCTGGCGGCGCCGGCCGCGCCGATCGCCACCGTCCTCGGCTGTCTGGCCTGTGCGCTGCTCCCGTTCGTCCCCTTCGCAGGCCAGGCGATCGTCTGGCTCGCCTGGCTGCCCTCGGCCTGGATCGCCGCTGTCGCCCGATTCGCGAGCAGTCTGCCCGGCGCGGCACTCCCGTGGCCTGCGGGAGCGGTCGGCGTCGTGCTCTGTGTGCTCCTGACGATCGCGGTGGGGCTGGTGCTCGTCCGCAGGCATCTGCCGCGTGTGCTCGCCACGCTCGCCGTCATCGCCCTGGTCGCTGCGGCCGGGGGCTACACGGGCGGCATCGGGGGCATCGCGCTCGCCCGGGTGCTCGGGCTCCCTCCTGGGTGGCAGATCGCTGCGTGCGATGTCGGGCAAGGGGATGCCCTGGTGATCCGCGACGGCGGTTCGGTCGCGATGGTCGACGTCGGTCGCTCCGCTGAGCCGGCCGCCTCCTGCCTCGACCGGCTCGGCATCGGCAGGATCGCGCTGCTCGTGCTGACCCACTACGACGCCGACTACGTCGGTGGTCTCGACGGAGTCGTCGGCCGGGTCGACCGCGCGCTTGTGGGGCCGCCGACGCGTCCGGCCGACGAGGCCGTGCTCCGCACGCTCGCTGCGGCGGGCGTCGCGATCGAGCGGGGCAGGACCGGACTCTTCGGCCGCCTCGGAGGCTTGAGTTGGCGACTGCTCTGGCCACCGGGTGAGGAGACATCGGGCGTGACGTTCTCCGGCAACGCCGGAAGCCTCGTCTTCGAAACGGAGAGGAACGGCCTACGAACGCTCGTCCTCGGCGATCTGGGAGAGGAGGCGCAGAATCGGCTCGTCGGCACGGGGACGGTGCGACCAGTGGACGTCGTCAAGGTCGCTCACCACGGTTCGGCCGATCAGAGCCGTCGGCTCTACGAACTCCTCGCCGCCCGGCTCGGTCTGATCTCCGTCGGCGCGGACAACGGCTACGGCCATCCCACCCGGCACGCCCTCGATCTGCTCACCGTGGCGGGCACGGCTGTGGCGCGCACCGACCGGTCGGGGATGCTGCTGGTCTCGCCGGGAGCCGACGGGCCCCTTCTCTGGGTCGAGCGGCCGGCGGAGGCCGATGCCAGGGGTCGCCCCTATCCTAGATACGGACAAGGAGGAATGTGGCCACCCGAGCATCGAGCAGAGCCGGCGCGAGCAGATCGCGTGCCGCGGCGATCGCGATCCCGCAGCTGTCCTGGAGCCAGATCCGGCCGGCTCCCGTCGTGCTCGTATCCGGCACGGAGAGTTTTCTCGCCGACCGGGCGGTGCGTCAGCTCCGCGAGGCCCTCCGTGCGGCCGATCCCAGCCTGGAGATCAGCGACGTTTCGGCCGCCGACTACGCCGCGGGGGAGCTGCTCACACTCGCGAGCCCCTCCCTCTTCGGCGAACCGAGGCTGATCCGGGTCGAGGCGGTCGAGAAGTGCAGCGATGCCTTTCTCTCCGAGGCGCTGTCCTACCTGGAGGAGCCCGCCGAGGGGACGGTCGTCGTGCTCCGGCACGCCGGCGGTACACGAGGCAAGAAGCTGCTGGACGCGATCCGGACCGGGAACGGGAACGGGATCGAAGTGGTGTGCGCCGAGCTGAAGAAGGGTGCGGAGAAGTACGAGTTCGCCCAGGCGGAGTTCGCGCGGGCGGGTCGCCCTATCTCGCCGGGCGCGCTCAGGGCTGTCACCTCGGCGTTCGCCGATGATCTGGCCGAGCTCGCCGCCGCCTGTCAGCAATTGCTGTCCGACTCCGCCGAGCAGATCGTCGAGGCGACCGTCGACAAGTACTACGGCGGGCGCATGGAGACCAACGCCTTCCAGGTCGCCGACGCCGCTCTTGCCGGGCGCTACGGAGAGGCATTGGTGACGATGCGGCACGCGCTCTCCTCCGGTGCCGACCCGGTGCCGATGGTGGCTGCTTTCGCGAGCAAGATCCGCACGATGGCCAAGGTCGCCGGCGCACGAGGCGGCTCCGGGCAGCTGGCCCAGCAGTTCGGGCTGGCACCGTGGCAGGTCGACCGGGCCAGACGCGATCTGCAGGGCTGGAGCGAGGAGGGCCTCGGCCGGTGCATCGAGGTGCTCGCCGAGACCGATGCCAACGTCAAGGGAGGCGGACGCGATCCGGTCTTCGCCCTGGAGACGATGATCAGAGTCGTGAGCTCCCGGGGCCGTTTCTGACGGCGCCCGAGCAGGCTTCCACCGGCGAAGCCGACTGCCTCGGGATGCAGCGAACCCCCGGTCCCGGATCGGGAGCGGGGGTTCGTCGCGGCGCGGGACAGGTCCCGCGGCGGTCGTCGCGTCAGAGAGCGGCGACCTGCTTGGCGATCGCAGATTTGCGGTTCGCCGCCTGGTTCTTGTGGATGACGCCCTTGCTGGCCGCTTTGTCGATCTTCTTCGAGGCCAGACGCAACGCAGAGGTCGCCTTCTCTTTGTCACCGGCAGCCACGGCCTCGCGGGTGGCGCGGACGGCCGTTTTGAGTTCGCTCTTGACCGCCTTGTTGCGCTCCTGCGCCTTCTTGTTGGTGCGGTTGCGCTTGATCTGCGACTTGATGTTTGCCACGGATGATTACTTTCGTTCGTGAGTGATTTCGGATGTGCCGTTCGGCGAGAGAGGGCGCCTCGCGGCGTTCGTGCGGACAGACCCACACGCAAGCCAACACATCACTTTAGCAGCGGCCAATGCGCGGACCAAATGTGCCTGATCAACCGCGGCCGGCGGCTGGCGCGTACGAACCGGAAGCGAGTTCGTCGACCAGCGACGGTCCGTTCGGCTCCCAGCCCAGGGCGATCCTGGCCTTCGTGCCGCGAGCGCTCTGCGAGAGCAGCAGCGCCTCGGCGAGTGCAGGGCCGAGGCGCTCGGCTGTCTCCGCCGCGCTCTCCTCCTCCACGCGACCGGCGAGTCCCGCCGCGTCTGCCGCCGCGATCCCCAGCTCGCGGACCGTCGGGTTGGCGCCGCTGGCCCCGATGTAGGTCTCGCCGGCTTCGCCGTTCTCGAGAACGAGCGCATAGAGCGCCGCGAGGTCGTCCACCTGCACGGTCGCCCAGCGCTGGGAGCCGTCGCCGATGAGACGGAGCGCGGGCGCAGTGGCGGACCCACGGGGGGCGTCGGCGAGCAGCCGGGCAAGTCCACCGCCGCGACCGTAGACGATCGAAGGCACGACGACGATGCCACGCACGTCGTCCGCGCCGAGGACGAGCGCTTCCATCGCCCCTCGCCAGGCGGTCAGCGCGGGCGGCGCGGCCGGGGACTCTTCGGCGATGTCCGTGGCGTCGCCGTAGGTCCAGATCCCGCCGGTGTGAACGAAGGGCTTCCCGCTGCCGGCGAGTCCGGCGAGCGCCGCCGGCACCAGGACCGGGTCGACCTCCTTAGCGGAGGCGAGGTGGACGACGCCGTCGCTGGCGCGAGCGGCGTCCTCGACGAGCGCGGCGTCGGCCGCGTCCCCGACGATGGCGTCCGCGCCCGCCGCGCGCACCGCAGCGGCCTTCGCCTCGTCGCGCACCAGGGCGGTCACCGAGTGGCCTTCCGCGAGAAGGCGGGGGAGGACGGAGAAGCCGATGTAGCCGGTCGCGCCGGTGAGGAGAATCTTCATGCCACCGGTCAACGCTGCCGACGGCGCCGGGCATTCCCGGCCCGTTTTTCACCTCACGGTCCAAAGGGGAGCAGCGGGACCGGGCGATCGGGAACCTCGCCACGCTGGCGGCGGCTGGCGTCCGCGGGGCGATCGCGGCCATCGTCCGGTCGTCCCATCGACTTCCCGGCGCATCGGGCCTCGTTCGCGGTGCAGGAGGGGCTCCCGCGTCGGACCGCCCTCGAAGCGCTCACCGTGAACCCCGCCTCCTTCCTCGGACTGGACGACCGCGTCGGCGCGCCCCCCGGTCTGGACGGCGACATCGTGGTCTGGTCCGGCGACCCCTCGACGTCCCTGCCCGCGCAGAGTTTCGTGGTCGTCGACGGGAGGGAGGTCCACCGCTGGCGGGACGGCCTCGGAGCGTGACCGAGCGCGCCGAGCGCTTCGTCTGATCGTTCCGGTCGCGAGACGCGCGCGGCGGGTTCATGGGAGAATGGCGGCACGATGTCACCACGAGCCTTGAACGCCCTCGAGCCCGCCGCGACCGACCCGGCGCTCATCCGCAACTTCTGCATCATCGCCCACATCGACCACGGCAAATCGACGCTGGCCGACCGCATGCTCCAGATCACCGGCGTCGTCACCGAGCGGGGCATGCGCGCCCAGTACCTGGATCGCATGGACATCGAGCGCGAGCGCGGCATCACCATCAAAAGCCAGGCGGTCCGGATGCCGTGGGGCCTCGACGGCGACTCCTACGCCCTCAATATGATCGACACCCCGGGCCATGTCGACTTCACCTATGAGGTGTCCCGTTCGCTGGCGGCCTGCGAGGGCGCGATCCTGCTCGTGGACGCGGCCCAGGGCATCGAAGCGCAGACCCTCGCGAACCTGTATCTGGCGCTGGAGAACGACCTCACCGTCATCCCGGTGCTCAACAAGATCGATCTTCCCGCCGCCGATCCGGACAAGTACGCGGCCGAACTCGCCAGCCTCATCGGCGGCAAACCCGACGACGTGCTCCGCGTCTCCGGCAAGACCGGCGCCGGCGTGGACGAGTTGCTCGACCGGGTGGTCCAGGAGATCCCGGCGCCGGTCGGCGCCGCCGACGCCCCGGCGCGCGCCATGATCTTCGACTCCGTGTACGACAGCTACCGCGGCGTGGTGACCTACGTCAGGATGGTGGACGGCCGTCTGGGTCCGCGCGAGCGAATCCAGATGATGTCCACCCGCGCCACCCACGAGATCCTGGAGATCGGCGTCTCCTCGCCCGAGCCGACCGCGTCCAAGGGCCTCGCCGTCGGCGAGGTGGGCTATCTGATCACCGGTGTGAAGGACGTCCGTCAGTCGAAGGTCGGCGACACAGTGACCTCCGCCTCGAAGCCTGCCGCGGACCCGCTTCCCGGCTACACCGAGCCGAAGCCGATGGTTTTCTCGGGCCTGTACCCGATCGACGGCAGCGACTATCCGGAGCTGCGCGAGGCCCTCGACAAGCTGAAGCTCTCGGACGCCGCCCTCGTCTACGAACCGGAGACCTCGGTCGCGCTCGGGTTCGGTTTCCGCTGCGGCTTCCTCGGGCTCCTGCACCTCGAGATCATCACCGAGCGGCTCTCCCGCGAGTTCGGCCTCGACCTGATCACCACCGCGCCGAGCGTCATCTACGAGGTGACCACCGAAGACAGGAAGGTCATCACGGTCACCAACCCGAGCGAGTACCCGACCGGCAAGATCGAGCGGGTGGAAGAGCCGATCGTCAAGGCCGCCATCCTGGCGCCGAAAGACTACGTCGGCGTCATCATGGAACTCTGCCAGAGTCGCCGCGGCACCCTCCTCGGCATGGAGTACCTCGGCGAGGACCGTGTCGAGATCCGCTATACCATGCCCCTCGGCGAAATCGTCTTCGACTTCTTCGACAACCTCAAGAGCCGCACCGCCGGGTACGCCTCGCTCGACTACGAGCCCGCCGGCGAGCACGAGGCGGACCTCGTGAAGGTCGACATCCTCCTCCAGGGCGAGCAAGTGGATGCCTTCAGCGCGATCGTCCACCGCGAGAAGGCCTACGCCTACGGGACGATGATGGCCGGCCGCCTGCGCGAGCTGATCCCGCGGCAGCAGTTCGAGGTCCCGATCCAGGCGGCTATCGGCGCCCGGATCATCGCTCGCGAGAACATCCGCGCCATCCGGAAGGACGTCCTCGCCAAGTGCTACGGCGGCGACATCACCCGCAAGCGCAAGCTGCTCGAGAAGCAGAAAGAGGGCAAGAAACGGATGAAGATGGTCGGCCGCGTCGAGGTGCCGCAGGAAGCGTTCATCGCGGCGTTGTCGGGGGAAGTGGGGAAGAAGGACAAGAAGTGAGCCGAGGCCGGGCGCCTCGTGGAGCGCTGTGCCGGCAACAGCGCTCGCCCACACCGTGGCCGTGCCGCCGCTTCCCGCAGATTCGCGCTCCGCGCCCGATTGACGCAGGATAGACACGATGCAGCGTTCCCCTCTCTCCGATCAGCCCGTCACGTACGGTGCGGTCGGCGCGACTCAGGCCTCGGATCTGATGTCCTACCCGCCGCGGGGCTACAAACCGCTGGAGCGGCAAGTCCGGCTTGGCAGCGGTGAAGAGCGGTTCGAGTCCGCTGCGCAGGCGCTCATGACCTGGGGAGTGCAACGGGGCAGCGGCATCCAGATCACCGAGGTCGACGAAGGCACCGGCATCCAGTACGAGGGCATCGAATACAACCCCGACGGCTCGCCGCGCGGGATGCGGGAGCGCCGGGCCGGCGAGGATCTCTTCGCCGACGACGGCTCGCCCTTCATCCGCAACGGTATGTCGGCGGTGCTGCGGGTCCCGTTGGGACCGTTCCGCTTCTCCGCTCCCGTGCGGGTGGTCTCCGTGGTGGACGAGCCCAATCGGCGCGGTTTCGCGTACGGGACGCTCAAGGGGCATCCGGAAAGCGGAGAAGAGCTCTTCCTGGTGGAGTTCCGTGAGGATGGAACGGTCTGGTTCGTGCTGCGCGCGCTCTCACGGCCCTCGAACGCGCTCTTCTGGATCGCGTCGCCGGTGCTCGGGGTGATGCAGCGGCGGTTCACCGCCCGCTATCTGCGGTCGCTGCTCCCTGCCTGGGCCGGCTGATGCCGGGTGTGCTTCCGCTCGGGGAGACGGCGCCGGCGGACGGGGCGCTCCCCAGCGGCGTCGGGGCCGGTTCGGCAGACCGGGACTTCGGCGTCTACCTGCATGTGCCGTTCTGCCGCGTGCGCTGCGGCTACTGCGACTTCAACACGTACACCGCGACCGAACTGCGCGGTGTCGCCCAGACCGACTACGCGGATCACGCCGCGACGGAGGTGCGGTTCGCCGCTCGGGCGCTCGAGCGCAGCGGCCTTCCGGCCCGGCCTGTCTCGACCGTCTTCTTCGGCGGCGGCACCCCCACACTGCTCCCGCCGGAGGCTCTCGGCAGGATGCTCGGCGCCGTGCGCGAGCAGTGGGGCTTCGCACCGCACGCGGAAGTCACGACCGAGGCGAACCCGGACTCGGTGGACGCGGCCGGTCTGTTCCGGCTCGCCGCCGCCGGGTTCACCCGGGTCTCCTTCGGGATGCAGTCCGCCGTCCCGCGCGTCCTCGCGACCCTGGAGCGCACCCACGACCCCGAGCGCATCCCCCTCGTGGTCCAGTGGGCGCGGGACGCCGGCCTGCAGGTCAGTCTGGATCTCATCTACGGCACACCGGGGGAGACGCTCGGCGATTGGGAGCGCTCGCTCGACACCGCGCTCTCTTGTGTGCCCGACCACCTCTCCGCATACTCGCTGATCGTCGAACCGGGCACCAAGCTCGCCCGGCAGATCGCATCGGGGCAGATCCCGGAGCCGGACGACGATCTCCAGGCCGATATGTACGAACGCGCCGACACCCGGCTGACCGGCGCGGGCTACGACTGGTACGAGGTCAGCAACTGGGCGAAGGACGACGACCACCGTTCCCGCCACAACCTCGCCTACTGGCTCGGCCACGACTGGTGGGGCATCGGTCCCGGCGCTCACAGCCATATCGGCGGCGACGGCGGCGGAGTACGCTGGTGGAACGTGAAGCACCCCGCCGCCTATGCGCAGCGGGTTCTCGCGGGGGAGTCGCCCGCGGCGGGACGGGAGACTCTGAGCGCCGAGACTCAGCGTGTCGAACGCGTGCTGCTCCGCACGCGCATTCGGGAGGGCATCTCGATCCCCGAGCTGGAGCCGGCCGGCCGCCGCGCCGTGGCCGGACTCATCGCGGATGGTCTGGTGGACGCGAAAGCCGCCCTCGCCGGGACAGCGGCGCTGTCTCTGCGGGGGCGGCTGCTGGCGGACGCCGTGGTACGGCGGCTGCTCGCCGAGGAGTGAAGCGGGCGAAGGTCAGCTGACGAACTTGATGGCGATCGGATACGTGTAGTTGGTGCCCTGGTTGGCCTTCATCGCCGCCATGATGCTGAGCACGATGTTCACCACCCAGACAGCGAAGAGGATGATCAGCCCGACACCCACGAAGCTGGTGATCCAGCCCACCAGGTAGCCGATGAAGAGCGTGATCTGGAAGTTCAAAGCCGTCGCGGTGTGCGCGCGCACGAAAGGACCGCGGTCTTTCAGCACGAGATAGCCGACCAGCGCGGGGATCCAGTTGAACAGGATGCCGCCGACGTGGACGAGCGTCGCCCAGAGCTTCTCGTCGGCTGGGCTCAACTGCTGCGAGCTGCCTCCGTACGGCTGATCGGGCGGCGGGGACGTTGCGGACATGGGTCTCTCCTCCTACCTAGATGCCCACCGGGTTGGTGGACGAGTGACGGTCCAATCATAGGGGGCTCGGGCGAATCTGAGAACAGCAGCGAGAAATCGGCCCCTCGCTCGAGCGGGCACCGACCGGGGAGGTGTGTGCCTCGTCGCCGTCCCGCACGGCCGTGGCCCGGTCCCACGTCGAGGAGATATGATTGGCACTCAGGATCAGCGAGTGCTAAGAGACGATCGAGGAGGCGGAGCATGGTCTCGGAACGAAGCCTCGATGTGCTGCGCGCGATCGTGCAGGACTACGTCTCTTCCCGCGAGCCCGTCGGCTCGAAGAGCATTGTCGAACGGCACTCCTTCGGGGTGTCGGCGGCGACGATCCGCAACGACATGGCTTTGCTCGAAGAGGAGGAGCTGATCGCGGCTCCGCACACCTCGTCCGGCCGCATCCCGACCGACAAGGGCTACCGCCTCTTCGTCGACCATCTCGTGGAGGCGCGCCCGCTCTCGCCGGCCCAGCGCACGGCGATCGAGACCTTCCTCGGGCAGTCGGTGGACCTGGACGATGTCCTCTCGCGCACCGTCCGTCTGCTCTCCCAGCTGACCAATCAGACCGCGATCGTGCAGTATCCCTCCCTGTCGCGCTCGCGCATCCGGCACATCGAGCTGGTCTCGCTCGCGCCGCGCCGGCTGCTCAGTGTGCTGATCACCGACTCGGGCGCTGTGGAACAGCGCGTGATCGAGCTGGCGGAGGAGCTGGCGGAAGCAGACATCGCCGAGATCCGCGGCTCCATCAACGGTGCGGCGGCCGGGCTGTCCCTCGCCGATGCGGCCGTCCGGCTGAGCGAGCTTCCGGACGCGCTCACAGACCGGGCACGGGCGCTTGTGGCCCCGGTCGCGAGCGCCCTGCTCGATCAGATCGCCGCGAACCGGCAGGAGCGGCTCATGATAGCGGGCGCGGCGAACCTGGTGCGCACCGGCGACGACTTCCCCTCCAGCATCACTCCGGTGCTGGAGGCGATCGAAGAGCAGGTCGTCCTGCTGCGTCTTTTCGACGAGATGGCGCACGACCAGCACAGCGTCGCGGTCAGCATCGGCCGGGAGAACGCCGGCTTCGGGCTCACCGAGGCTTCGGTCATGTCCAGCGGCTACAGTTCGGCGGGAGCGGACATCGCCCGCGTCGGACTCATCGGCCCGCTCCGCATGGACTACTCGGGCAACATGGCCGCCGTGCGCGCCGTGGCCCGCTACCTCTCCTGGCTCCTCGGCGACTGAGCCGGACCGGCGAACACCGACGACAAGCACCGATACGCGACAAGCACCGACAAGAAGGAACAGCCTTACGTGGCCGACCATTACGAAGTCCTGGGCGTTGAGCGCAACGCCACACCCGACGAGATCAAAAAGGCGTATCGCCGCCTCGCGCGCGAGCTGCACCCGGACGTGAACCCGAGCGCCGAGGCGCAGGAGCGTTTCAAACTCGTCACACACGCCTACGACGTCCTCAGCGACCCGCAGCAGCGGCAGCAGTACGACCGTGGCGGCTCGGGCGGCTTCGGCGGAGGCGGCGGGGCCGATTTCTCCGGATTCGGGGACATCTTCGAGACGTTCTTCGGCGGCGGGGGAGGCGGCGGGGCGAGCCGCGGGCCGAGGTCCCGGCGCGAGCGGGGTCAGGACGCCCTGCTGCGTGTGGAGGTGGACCTCGACGAGGTGGTGTTCGGCACCCATCGCGACCTCGAGGTGGACACCGCCGTCGTCTGCGAGACCTGCGACGGCTCCTGCTGCCAGCCGGGGACCGCGCCCGTCCCTTGCGACATCTGTCACGGAACCGGCAGCATCCAGCGCTCGGTCCGGTCGCTGCTCGGCACTGTGATGACGTCGAGCCCCTGCGGCTCCTGCCGCGGGTACGGCACCGTCATCGCGACGCCGTGCGTCACCTGCCAGGGCCAGGGCCGGGTGCGCGCCCGCCGCACCGTGCCGGTGGACATCCCCGCCGGTGTGGACACGGGCCTGCGCCTTCACATGCCGGGCTCGGGCGAAGCCGGCCCCGCGGGCGGCCCGAACGGCGATCTGTACCTGGAGATCAAGGTCAAGCACCATGACGTCTTCAGCCGCGATGGCGACGATCTGCTCTGCACGCTGGAAGTGTCGATGGCGGACGCCATCCTCGGTGCCACTGCGACCGTGAAGGCGCTCGACGGCGATATCCGCCTGGAGCTCAAACCGGGAACCCAGAGCGCGGACATCGTCAGTGTGAAGGACCGCGGCATCACACACCTGCGCGGCAGCGGCCGCGGCGATCTGCGGGTCGGCATCCAAGTGGTCACCCCGACCAAACTCGACCACAAGGAGAAGGAGCTGATCAAGAAGTTCGCGGAGAGCCACAAGACCGGCGAGCCGTCGTTGGCGTGTTTCCAGCAGGGGCTGTTCGCGAAGCTGCGCGATCGGTTCCTGAACGTCTAGCATGGCCTCCCTCTACCTGTGCGAGGACCTCGACGCCGCCATCGGCGATCGGCTGACGCTCACCGGGCTTGAGGCCAGACATGCGGTCACGGTGAACCGCACGCGGCCGGGTGAGCGCATCCTGATCGGCAACGGCCGCGGGCTGATCGCCGCGGGCGAGGTGCTCGTCGCCACGGGCTCCGAGCTGACGATCGACGTCGATGCGCTCGAGCGCGTCGAGCGGCACGAACCGACGATCACCCTCGTGCAGGCGCTCGCGAAGGGCGACCGCGACGAGCGGGCGATCCAGGCGGCGACCGAGCTCGGAGCGGATGCGGTGATCCCGTGGGCAGCCGCCCGGTCGGTCTCCCGCTGGGAAGGGACGAAGATCGCGAAGGGCCGGGAGCGCTGGGCGACGATCGTCCGCGAGGCGGGCAAACAGTCCGTCCGCGCCTGGACGCCAGAGGTCGGCGAGCTGTCGACCACGAGGCAGATCGCGGCTCTGGCCGTGACGCACCGCGTCCTGGTGCTCGACCCGTCCGCCGGCGAACGGCTCACGGATGTGACCCCGGACGCCCGCCCGCTCGCGCTCGTGGTGGGCCCCGAGGGCGGCATCGACCCCGCCGAGCTCGACGTCTTCCGCGCCGCGGGGGCCGAGTTCCTCCGCCTCGGCGACACCATCCTCCGAACGTCCACCGCGGGACCGGCCGCCCTGGCCGTGCTCTCCGCGGCCACCCGGCGCTGGTGAATAGGATGGATGCTATGACGGAGCAGGATGAGAGGTCGGTCTTCACTCGCATCATCGCGGGAGAGATCCCGGCCGACGTGGTGTACGACGGCGAGCGGCTGATCGCGTTCAAGGACATCGCCCCGCAGGCGCCCGTGCATCTCCTGGTCGTCCCCAAGACCGAACAGTATCGCGACGTCGTCGAACTCGCCGCGGGGGACCCGGGACTGCTCGCCGAACTGGTCGCCACCGCCAAATCGCTCGCCGCCGTGTACGCGGACGGCGACTTCCGCCTGATCTTCAACACCGGGGCGAACGCGGGGCAGACCGTGTTCCACGTCCACGCTCACGTTCTGGGCACGCCGGCCGGCGGGCTCGAGGAAGGAAGCCTTGCCAAGAAGTGAACCGACACCGCCGCTGAGCCCCGAGGGCGCGGCCGAGACGCATCTGAGCGTCGACGGCATCCAGATGGTCCGGCTGCTCGGGCCGCAGGATCGGCTGCTGACCATGCTGGAACGGCAGTTCCCGCTGGTGAGCGTTCACGTCCGCGGCAACGAGATCACCCTGACCGGCGACCCGGCGCAGGTCGAAGCGGCCCGGCGCCTGGTCGAGGAGCTGTTGCAGCTGGTGCGTGGCGGCCAGGACATCGGCCCGGCGGACGTCGCGAACTCTGCGAAGATGCTCCAGAGCGGGCTGAATCTGAGCCCATCGGACGTGCTCGGCCAGGCCATCCTGACCGCGCGCGGCAAGAGCATCCGCCCCAAGACGCTCGGGCAGAGCGAGTATGTGGACGCGATCGACCACAACACGATCGTGTTCGGGATCGGCCCGGCCGGAACCGGGAAGACGTATCTCGCGATGGCCAAGGCGGTGCAGGCGCTTCAGCGCAAAGAGGTCACCCGCATCATCCTGACGCGGCCGGCCATCGAAGCGGGCGAGCGGCTCGGCTATTTGCCGGGGACCCTCACGGACAAGATCGACCCCTATCTCCGCCCGCTCTACGATGCCCTCAACGAGATGATGGACCCCGAGCTGGTTCCGAAGCTGCTGGCCACGGGCACGATCGAGGTCGCGCCGCTGGCCTACATGCGCGGACGCACGCTGAACGACTCGTTCATCATCCTGGACGAGGCGCAGAACACCACGCTCGAGCAGATGAAGATGTTCCTCACGCGGCTTGGCTTCAACGCGCGGATGGTCGTCACCGGCGACATCACCCAGATCGACCTTCCGAACGCTGCGAGCGGACTGCGGCTGGTGACACGCGTGCTGAAAGGGATCGACGACATCCACTTCGCCCAATTGACCAGCGACGATGTCGTGCGCCACAGCCTCGTCGGCCGGATTGTGGACGCCTACACCGAATACGACGCCAAACAGCAGGCTCGGCAGCACGAGCGCGAGCAGGCGGCCGAGTTCGCGGCCCGCGCCGAGCGCCGTTCCGGGACGCCGCGCGACCACCTCACCAAGCGACGACAGGGTCCGAGTAAATGAGTATCGAAGTCAACAACGAGTCTGCGATCGCTGCGGACGAGGCGATGTTGCAGCGGCTCGCGGGGTACGCCTTCGACATCATGCACGTCCACCCGGACGCCGAGCTGGCGATCCTGCTGGTGGACGAGGCGGCGATGGAGCAGCTGCATGTGCAGTGGATGGACGAACCCGGCCCGACCGATGTGCTCAGCTTCCCGATGGACGAGCTGCGCCCCGGCACAGAGGACGAGCCATCGCCCGCGGGTCTGCTGGGCGATGTGGTGCTCTGCCCGCAGGTGGCGCAGATCCAGGCGGAAACCGCGGGCCACGCTCTGATGGACGAGCTGCTGCTCCTGACGACGCACGGCATCCTGCATCTGCTCGGCTTCGACCACGCCGAACCGGCAGAGGAGCGGGAGATGTTCAGCATCCAGCGCGACATCCTGGTGGGCTTCGCCCGCTACGACCGGCAGCGCTAGGCGGCGGCGATGCTCGCCGCGCTGTTCTTCGTCGTCGCATTCGCCCTGGTGGCGTTCGGCGGTCTGATGGCCGCCGTCGAAGCCGCCCTGGCCGTGCAGTCCCGCGGTGACATCGCCGATCTGGCGGAGACCTCGCGCGCCAGCAAATCGCTCGCGGCGATCGCGGAAGACCCGGGCCCCTACTTCAACGCTGTCAGCTTCAGCCGGATCATCGCCGAGACGACCGCCGCGGTGCTGGTGACGCTCGCCTTCGAGCAGATCTTCGAGGAGTGGTGGATCTCGCTCCTCCTGTCGGCGCTGATCATGACGGGCGTCTCGTTCGTCCTCGTCGGCGCGAGCCCGCGCAGTGTGGGACGGGCGAACTCGACGCTGCTGCTGCGCCGCGCCGCGCCGCTGGTGCGCATCGTCTGCATCGTGCTCGGCCCGATACCGGGCGGTCTGGTCGCCCTCGGCAACCGGGTGACGCCGTCGCGTGCCCGGTCGGCTCCGGTCACGAGCGAGGAGCAACTGCTCAGCATCGTGGACGAGGCGACCGAGTTCGACGTGCTGGAGGAGGACGACCGCGAGCTCATCCACTCGATCTTCGAGTTCAGCGACACGGTCGTGCGCGAGGTCATGCTCCCGCGCACGGACATGATCACCGTCGACAAGAGCGCCGGTCTCGGCACCGCGATGGGGCTGTTCTTCTCTAAAGGCGTCTCCCGCATCCCGGTCATCGACGACGATCCGGACGACGTGGTCGGCATCCTCTACCTCAAGGATGCGGCGAAGCTCAGTTTCGAGAGCATGCTCGGTCTGGACGCGATCGCGCTCGATGAGCTGGTGCGGCCGGCCCTCTTCGTACCGGAGTCGCAGAAAGCGGACGCCCTGCTGCGCGAGATGCAGCGCGAGTCGAACCACCTTGCGATGGTCGTGGACGAGTACGGCGGCATTGCCGGACTGGTGACCCTGGAGGACCTCATCGAGGAGCTCGTCGGAGACATCTCGGACGAGTACGACCAGGAGGTCGCCCTCGTGCAGGAGGTCGGCGACGGCCGCTACCGGGTCGCGACACGCCTGCCGATCGACGATCTGGGCGAACTGTTCGATCTGGAGATCGAGGACGAGGATGTCGACAGCGTCGGCGGCCTTGTCGCCAAGGCCCTCGGCCGGCTCGCAGAGGTCGGTTCGACGGTGGCCGCGCACGGTCTGCGCTTCACGGTGGATCGCATCGAGGGACGGCACAAGCACGTCGCGAGCGTGCTGGTGGAGCGGGACACTGCGGCACTGCCCGAACCCGCCGAGAAGCCGGACCGCGCCGCCAGGAACGACAAGCACAGGAACGACAGGAACAAGCAGCAGAAGGAGCCGCGACCGTGACCGATTACCGCGCCGGATTCGTCTCGTTCGTCGGTCGGCCGAATGTCGGCAAGTCGACATTGACCAACGCTCTGGTGGGCGAGAAGATCGCCATCACGAGCTCGAAGCCTCAGACGACCCGCCGTGCGATCCGCGGGATCGCGCACCGGAGGGAGGGCCAGCTCGTCCTGGTCGACACCCCCGGCGTCCACCGGCCGCGGACGCTGCTCGGCGAGCGGCTCAACACGCTCGTGCAATCGACGCTCGGGGATGTCGACGTCATAGGCTTCTGCGTGCCCGCCGACGAGAGGATCGGCCCGGGCGACCGCTTCATCAACGAGCAGCTGGACGACTACCCGCGCGCCAAGAAGGTCGCGATCGTCACCAAGATCGACTCCGCGAGGAAGACGCAGGTGGCCGAGCAGTTGCTCGCGGTGTCGGCGCTGCGGGAGTGGGAGGCGATCGTGCCGGTCTCGGCGGCGCGCGGCATCCAGCTGGACACTCTCACCACCGAGCTGATGAGACTGCTGCGGGTCTCGCCCGGCCCGCTGTACCCGGACGAAGCCGTCACCGATGAGGGCGTGGAGGACCGCATCGCCGAATACATCCGCGAGGCCGTGCTCGATGGTGCCGAGGACGAGCTGCCGCACTCCCTGGCCGTGACCATCGACGATCTGATCGAACGCGACGACAAAGACCTCCTCGAGATCTACGCGAACCTCTTCGTCGAACGTGATAGTCAGAAGGCCATCGTGATCGGCAAAGGTGGCCGCCGAATCCGGGAGGTCGGCGCCACGGCGCGAGAACCCATCGAGGCGCTGCTCGAGCGGCACGTTTTCCTGTCGATCCGGGTGAAGGTGGCGAAGGACTGGCAGCGGGACCCGAAGCAGCTGGGGCGGCTCGGGTTCTAGAGGGCTGCGGTTCTCGTCGGGTTCCGGTCGCTCCCGCCCGAACGATGTCATGCGACTCCGGCACTCAGCGCAGGGGGCTTCCACTCATTTCCCCGCCGATCCTCCTCCCTCGCCCCCGGACACGCGCACTGCCGCTTCGGCGCTCACGGTTAGCGTGAATCGCCAATCTGCCACGAAGAAGGGGTGCGACCATGTTCAAGAAGTTCGGTTCGGGATCGCCCGGGAGCGACGGCGGGCGGGGCCGCAGCCGCTCCGCCTCGGCGCTCGCGCTCGTCCTCATCGGGGGCTCCCTCGGAATCGCCGCCCCGGCGCTCATTCCGGGAACAGCCATCGCTGCCAGCGACACGCCCGCGCTCTACACGGAATCCGCGGCTCATCCGACCGGTCAGTCGGCAGTGTTCACCACCACTGTGGGGCTGAAACCCTCCAAGGACGCCCAGACTTTCTGGAGCCATCAGTTTCAGGTTGGAAACCAGCTCGGCAGCATCGGCTTCCAGAGCACCGAAGACGGGTCGGGCCGCAACCTCTGGCTCTTCTCCACACAGGGTGTGACGGGATGCGAGCCCTCCGCGACGGACGGCGGCCAGTGCGTCGGCCCGCTGGACGGGAAGAGCGAGGCGAGTGCCCGCATCTGGAAAACTTGGCAGGCCGGGCGGACCTACGCGCTCAAAATCGCTGCCGTCGCGGATCGCGCGGGCTGGTGGCGCGCGTCTGTCGTCGATGGCTCCGACGGCACCGAGACCGCTCTGGGCACCCTCCGGTTCGCGAACGGCGGGACTCGGCTCTTGCCGTTGCGGGGGTGGGTCGGGTTCTATCAGCTGAGCGAGCCCGGCGAGCAGTGCGCGAAGCTGGAGGACAGCGATGTGACCTTCGGGCCTTTCCAGGTCGATGGGAAATCCTTCCGGTACTCGTACCTGAACAGGTACAAGTTCGCATGCACCAATGCGGTGCTCCGCATCAACGATGACGGCTCCGCATTCCTCGCGAGCCACGCGAAGCTGAAACCGGTTGCGCTTCTTTCGAAACCGAACGCACTCGCGGTCACTCCCGACGCGAGCTTCTGGAGTTCGGCGATCCGCCTGCAACCCGCCCAGTCGGACGATGCGCACGACTGGCTTCTGCGCTCTGACGGCACCATCCGCACCACGAACGATCGGTGGTGCCTCACCGAAGAGCCCGAGACGTTCTGGCATGGCAAGCGGGTCGCTCTCGCCTCGTGCTCATCGGCGTCGAACCGGGTCTGGAGCCAAGTGGACGGCCATCTCAAGAACGAGGCAACCGGACTCTGCCTGGCCACGTCCGATCACAGCACGTACCCCGGCGCTCGTCTGGTGACCGCCCCCTGCTCACGAGACGCCGACCAGGAGTTCGTCAGCGTCCAGCCGCAGTCGATCATGACCCGGAGACCGGGAACCTATCTCTGGGCGGACGCGAGCGTGAGATCGCAGACCCCGGTGGCGACCCGGTCGTCGGTTCCCGACCTGGGCTGGAAGATGCTGCCCGACGGAACGATTCGCAGCCGCGACGACAAGCAGTGTCTCGATCTCAGCGGCTCCTCGAGCGCGAACGGCACCCCGATCATCCTCTGGGCTTGCACCGGCGGGATCAATCAGAAATGGACGACCACTCCCGAAGGCGAACTCCGCACGCGTATGGCGGACGATGTCTGCGCAACGGTCCAGGAGAACGGGAACGTCGCCGGGTATCGCTGCACAGGCGGGACGAATCAGACGTTCTGGTTCTGAGCCCCTCCGGCAGCAGCTCGCCGAGAGCCTGGAGGTCTCGCACCCGCTGCTCGCGGTGTACATCCCGAGGATGATTCGCGGGTCCGGATGCCGCCCCACGGCATCCGGGCCCGTACCGTAGGAGGATGGCCGACCGGACCCCGTCTCCTGAGCGCGCTGGAGCGGTACCGCTGGGTGCTCGAGCCTGCGCTCGCGCTCGCGCTGTTCGCAGCGTGGCTGATCACCGGTCTCCCGTTGGACCTCTCGGCCGCGCTGGCGATGGTCCTCTATGCGGCGAGTGTCCCGCTCTCGCGTGTGCTGCCGGGGGCGGTCCTGGCGCTGGTCTGGCTGGGCCTGCTGGCGGAGCTGACCGAGATGGAGTCGCTCCCGGCCGCTTTCCAGCTCATCTCGGCCGTGGCGGTCACCGCAGCGCTGTTCGGCATCGCGTCGCACGGCGGGCGCGCGCTCCGCTGGCTGGGTTTCGTGTCGGCCCTCCTGTGGTCGCCGGTGGTCGCGTATCTGTTCAGCGTGCGCGGGGAGGTGAAGTTTCCGCGATTCGGTCCGGTCATCGCCGGGTACTACCCTAGTCAGGGCGTCGGGGTCGTGCTGATGAGCTTGCTGCTTGCGGTGGTGTTCGTGTCGGGGTGGCTGCTCGGCTTCCTGGCGTCGCGGCAGCGGACGGCGGAGGGACACGGGCGGAGCGTGCTCATGTGGCTCGCGTCCTCCGGTGGGATGCTGCCGACCGCGGAGGACCCGCAGAGCGCTGGACTGGTGCGGCGGCTGACCCGGCGCCAGCTGACCTTCGACATCGGCGGAGCGATCGCGTTCGTCCCGTTCTGCCTGCTGTTCGACCTGTCATCGGCGTATGTCGTGGGAGGACGGCGGCCGCAGCACCGTCCTCGTCCTGATCGTGTTCGCGGTCGCCGTGGCGCTGCGGCGGATGACGCCGGCCGTGGCGCTCGCGATCGCGTGGCTGGCGGCAGTGCTCCAGCTGACGACCGGGCACAGCATCCTGATCAGCGACATCGCCGTGCTGATCGTGCTCTACGCGACGGCCGCCTACGGCGATCGGGTCGTCCGGTACGCGGGCCTGATCTCGGCCGGCGTCGGCGCATTCGTCGCGGGGCTCTACCTGTCGCTGAGCGCTGCTCTCTCCCAGGGCTACTTCGATCTGCTGTCGTCTCAGTTCACCGGCCTCGCACTGCAGTTCGCTTTCCTCTTCGTGGTCAGCGTGACCGTGCTCGGGCTCTCCTGGGTGCTCGGCCTCCTCATGCGCACCTGGCGCAACGCCCTCTACTCGCGGTCCGCCCAGATGGCCGCCGAGATCGAGCGGAACCGGGCCGAACAGGATGTGGCGGTCGAACAGGAGCGCACGCGCATCGCTCGTGACATGCACGATGTCGCTCGCGGTCGTCATCGCGCAGGCCGACGGCGCGCGCTACGCCCGCCGCACCGCGCCCGAGGCGGTCGACGAGGCGCTGACGACCATCGCCGCGACGGCCCGTTCGGCCCTCGCCGATGTGCGTGTCCTGCTCGCCGAACTGCGACAGTCGCAGCCGGAGGGCCCCCAGCCGACGCTCGCGAGCCTCGATCAGACGGTCGAGCAGATCCGTGCCGCCGGTCTCGCCGTCGCCGTCGAACGCCTCGGCGAGTTCGACGGGCTCGGCGCCGCCCAGCAGATCGCCGCCTACCGCATCGTGCAGCAGGCGCTCACCAACGCCCTCCGGCACGGCGACACCACCCAGCCGGCCACCGTCGTGCTCGCCAAGACAGTGCGCGCCGGCGGCGAGGCCGGTCTCGACATCACCGTGAGGAACACCATGGAGCCCGTCCCCGCCGACCCTTTGATCACCGGCTCGCTCCCGCACATTGGGCACGGCTTGCCCGGGATGCGCGAGCGCGCCTCCCTCGCCGGCGGCACGCTTTCCGCCGCCGAGGGAGTGTTCGTGGTCTCCGCGTTCCTGCCTGCCCTCGGGGTGCCGGGAGCGCGGGAGTGACCGCGCCGATCCGCGTCGTCCTGGTGGACGACCAGGCGCTGTTCCGCACGGGAGTCCGGATGCTGGTGAGCTCGCAGGAGGACCTCGAATTCGCCGGTGAGGCCGCCAACGGCGCGGAGGGCGTCGAACTGGTGCGTGAGACGAACCCCGATGTGGTGCTGATGGACATCCGCATGCCGGTGATGGACGGTATCGCCGCCACCGGCGAGATCGTCGGGCAAGGCCGCTCGCGACGGCCGGACGCCGCCCCGCGTCGTCGTGCTCACCACCTTCGACCTGGACGAAGCGGCCGCGCGCGCCATCCGCGGCGGAGCGAGCGGATTCGTCCTGAAGGATGCGGAACCGGAGTTCCTGCTGGCTGCTATCCGCACCGTGCATGCGGGCAACGCCGTCATCGCGGCGGGGGCAACCCAGGATCTCTTCGAGCGCTTCTCCACCGGCCGTGCGACGCAGCCGGCGCCGGCCGAGTCCGCATCGCTGACCTCCCGGGAGCGGGAGATCTTCGTGCTCGCCGCTCGCGGCCTGAGCAACGCGGAGATCGCCGGGAGCGAGTTCCTCAGCGAAGCCACCGTGAAGACCCACATCAGCCGCATCCTGAGCAAACTGAGTCTCCGCGACCGCGTTCATATGGTCGTGTACGCCTTCGAGCATGGGCTGAACCGGGGGGCGGAATAGCCGGGGTCATCCTCAAGAGGGACGCGGGATGAGTCTGGCGGATTCTAGTGGTCGTTGCAACACGACGATTAGCTGGTAGGTAGTTTAGCGAGGCGCTGGGCTGGGGTTTCCCAGCCGAGCGTTTTGCGTGGGCGGGTGTTGAGTTCGTGTGCGACTCGGGCAAGGTCCGCGGGCGAGTGCTGTGAGAGGTCGGTGCCCTTCGGGAAGTACTGCCTCAGCAACCCGTTCGTGTTCTCGTTAGAACCGCGCTGCCAGGGCGAGGCTGGGTCGCAGAAGTAGACGTCCATGTCGGTGGCGATCGTGAACGTCTTGTGGGCGGCCATCTCCGCACCCTGGTCCCAGGTCAGCGACTTCTTCAGTTCGGCCGGCAGGCCGCTCATCGTCCGAATGAGGCCATCGCGGACGGTCTCGGCAGCGTGGTCGGTCGGGAGGTGGACGAGCATCACGAACCTGGTGGTTCGCTCGACGAGGGTGCCGATCGCGCTGGCGTGGTCAGCGCCGATGATGAGATCGCCTTCCCAATGCCCTGGAACAGCACGATCAGCGACCTCAGCGGGGCGCTCGGAGATCATGAGCATCGGGTCGACGAACCGCGAACGACGTGCGTTGGTTCCCCGGTTCGGTCGGCGACGTGCGCGCCCGGTACGCAGCGCTGTCGCGAGATCACGGCGCAGCTGGCCGCGTCCTTGGAGATAGAGCGTCTGGTAGATCGTCTCGGTCGCCACTCGCATCCCAACGTCGTCCGGGAACTGACGGATCAGGGCTCGAGTGATCTGCTCGGGAGACCACCGCAACGCCAGCTTCGACTCAACGAAAGCACGCAACCGCAGCTCTGTCACCAGTCTTCGCGGCTTTGGCCGTGGGCGACGCTTCGCCGAGTAGCGATGTGCTGCGAAGGGGTGATAGATCCCGGTCGAGGACCGGTTCCGGGAGATTTCCCGACTGATCGTGGATGGCGACCGCCGCAGCTGGGCGGCGATGCTCCGCAGTGACAACCCATCGCGGAGGAGATCCCGGATCTGCTCACGTTCCTCCAGCGAAAGGAACCGCGGATCGAGCTTCCTCTCCAGCTGAAAGATCGCCGCCGGCGAGATTGTCTCGGTGCCGTCAAGAAACGTCGTCATACCTGTTTTGTAATCGACGACCCGACCATCTGGGTAATAGCGGCGATGAGCGGTCTTCCGGACACCGTTATCCCAATCCCGTGCCGTGCGGATGTTCACCCCGACGGCAGCCGCTGCTTCGCGACGCGAGATGCCATCGCGTCGCAACTGGAAGTAGCGTTCCTTTCCTGGATGCGGACCAGTCCCGGTTTTCCCCTGGCTGCGCAGGCCGGCCTTCCATACCCACGTCCCGCAGGTCGCCGGGTTGAACCCCAACTCACGCGCCGCGATCGTGATGCTCCCACACGCCTCGAACAACGCGAAGAACGCGTCCTTATCAGCCTGCGTGAAACAGCGTCGATCCCTCGAATAGCTCCTTAAACGGGCCACGGTCGTTACAACTCCCAGAAAGTCCAGGTGTTGCAACGACCGTTAGAACCCAAGCCTGCGGCGTGATTCGCTGGGCCGTCCCGCTTCCTAGGGTTGTATATATGAAATACATTAACTGTGGCCCGTGTCGAGTCCGCTACCAAGACCTACGGCGCCGGCGCCGGCCGCGTGAACGCCCTCGACGGCGTGACGCTCGGCATCCCGGCCGGCCGGTTCACCGCCGTCATGGGACCGAGCGGTTCCGGCAAGTCCACGCTCATGCATGTCATGGCAGGGTTGGACAGCGTGACGAGCGGCCGGGTGTTCCTCGGCGAAACCGAGATCACCGGGCTCGGGGACGCCGAGCTGACGGTGCTGCGCCGCCGCCGGGTCGGCTTTGTCTTCCAGTCCTTCAACCTCGTGCCGACCCTGGATGTGCGGGCCAATATCCTGCTCCCGTTCGAGATCGACGGCCGCAAGCCGACGACCGTGCAGCGGGAGTGGATCGATGGGCTCATCGAGACGCTCGGACTCGCCGAGCGCCTCACCCACCGGCCGCACGAGCTCTCCGGCGGACAGCAGCAGCACGTCGCGATCGTGCGCGCCCTGGCGACCCGCCCCGACCTCGTCTTCGCCGACGAGCCGACCGGCAACCTCGACTCCCGCACCGGACGCGAGGTGCTCGGCGTGCTCCGGGAGGCGGCCCAGACCTATGGCCAGAGCATCGCGATGGTGACGCACGACCCCGTCGCCGCGAGCTACGCAGACCACCTCGTGTTCCTCGCCGACGGCCGCATCGTCGCGGAGCGCGAGCGGTCGAGCGCCGAGGACATCTCGGCCTTCATGCTCGGGATGGAGGCGTTCGCGTGATCCGCGCCTTCCGCGCCAACGCCCGTGACCACCGCGCCAGCGTCCTCGTCGCCGCCCTCAGCAGCGCATTCGGTGTGGCGCTGCTCGCATGCATCACTGTGCTGAGCGCCTACATCGCGCATTCCCGATTCGGCGGCGGGGCTTCCGCGCAGATCGCTCTGTCCATCGTGGCGGCGATCTTCTTCGCGATCGCCGTGTATGTCGGCGCGATCGTGACCACCAATACCTTCGCGACGATCATTGCCGGACGCACGCGCACGATCGCCCTGCTGCGCCTCATCGGCTCCAGCGCCCGGGCTCAGCGCCGCTCCGTCGCCGGCGAGGGCCTGAGCGTCGGAACGGTCGGCGCGCTGACCGGAGGAGTGGCGGCGACCGTGCTGGCTCTCCTCGGCGTCCGGCTTTGCACGCTCACGGGAGTCCTGCCGGAGGGGTCCTATCCGGTGCTGACGCCATCACTGCTCGCACCGATGGCGGTGGTGGCGCTGACCACCTGGCTCGCTTCCTGGGTCGGCAGCCGGCGCGTGCTGACCGTCAATCCGGTCCAGGCTCTCGGGGCGGCCCAGGAGCGCCCGCCCGCCGCTGTCCGGAACCGGGGACGCCTGGCCATCGCGCTCCTCCTCATCGCGGTCGGGGCAGCACTGCTCGGCTTGGGGCTGCTCCTCGGGCTGGGCGTCTTCGCGGGCTCCGGTGGCGGGGTTCTGGCGGAATTCGGCCCGTACGGCGTACTGGTCGCGCTGCCCGGCGGCCTCCTCTCGTTCACCGGCGTCATCCTGGCCGCGCCGTTCTTCCTGCCCGCTGTTCTCCGCGGAGTCGGGATGCTGCTCGGCCGCGGCGCTGCCGGACGCCTCGCCGCGGCGAACGCCGTGCGGAACCCGGAGCGCAGCTCACGCACCGCGATCGGGCTGGTCATCGGCGTCACACTCGTGACCTCGTGACGATGCTCGTGGTCGCGGCCGAGTCCTGGCTTCAGATGATCCGGGACGCTGCGGTCAAGAACCCGGGTTTGTACGACGGGGTTGAGAGCGTGCTCACCGTCACGATGCTGGTGTTCAGCGCGCTCATCGGGTTCTCTGCGATCATCGCCGCGGTCGGCGTCGTAAACAGCCTGTCGCTCAGCGTCCTGCACCGGCGGCGCGAGCTCGGTCTGCTCCGGGCCCTCGGACTGAGCGCGCGTCAGGTGCGCTGGATGATCCTCGCGGAGAGCGTGCAACTCACTGTCGCGGCCGTTCTGACCGGGTTTCTGCTGGGGACCCTCTACGGCTGGATCGGCGCGCAGTCGCTGCTCGGGACGATCCTCGGGGGAGGCCTGTTCCTGCCGTCCCTCCCGTGGCCCTTCCTCTCGCTCATGGTGTTCGCGACGGCGCTGCTGGCGGTCGGGGCATCCATCGCCCCCACCCGCCGCGCCACCCGCGTCGCTCCGGTCGCGGCGCTCGCGATCGAGTAGACGGTCCTTCCAATTTGCTGAATGCCCCTCACGCCTCAGCAAGGCACAGGCTGTGTGCAGCATACTGATCGTCGCCCACAAGAGAAGGAGTCCGCCCTGGACGGGATGATGACGCTGAGGATCGACAAGCCGCCGTTTCTCATCGCGATGGATGTCATCGCTCTCGTGCTCGCACTGTATCTGCTCATCCGCCCCAGCGGGCGATCGCTCTTGGTGAGTGCCGCCGCGGCGGCGGTCGCCGGGATCGCCGGCGGGCTCCTGGTGTGGCTGATAGTACTCGACCTCTTCAGTGTCGGACTCACTCCCGTGACGACCGTGTGGACGACGCTGGGGTTCGCCGGGGTCGGGCTGGCGATCGCGAACCTGTTCCGTTCGCGGTGGTGGCGGAAACTGATCGCGGCGGTGAGCATCCCGGTTTTCCTCGCCGCCGCCGGCGCGGGCGTCAACGTCGATTTTGGGGCGTACCGCAATCTGAACGAGGTGCTCGGCGTCATGCCATACGGACCGTTGAACCTGCACGCCGAATACGGCGAGACGGTCACCGGGACCGACTGGGCGAGCACGACGCAGCAGACCGAAGCACGGGCGAAAGGCGAGGTCGGCACGGTCCGCATTCCGGCCACCGTGTCGCATTTCCCCGCACGCCAGGCTGTCGTCTACCTGCCCCCGGTTGCGCTGGGCCCGAAGCCACCGGCGCTGCCCGTTCTCTTCGCGCTCTCCGGCCAGCCGGGGGCGCCCGCCGACATGTTCACCGCCGGGCGGATCGCAAGCTTCATGGACGCCTACGCCGCAGAGCACAATGGGTACGCGCCGATCGTGGTCGCCCCTGATCAGCTCGGCGGTCCCGGCCGCAATCCGATGTGCGTCGACTCCCACGAGTTCGGCAATTCGGCCACCTACCTCCTGACCGATGTGAGGAACTGGATCGCCTCGCATCTGCGCGTCAGCAATGATCCCGCGGCTTGGGGCGTATTCGGGTACTCGGAGGGAGCGACCTGCGCCGTACAGTTCGCCACCGGGCATCCGCAGCTGTTCGGCTCCGCGCTCGCTTCCTCCAGCGAACTCGGCCCGACGCTCGGCGACGAGGCGGCGACCATCGCTCAAGGCTTCGGCGGGTCCCGTGCAGCTTACAAGAAGGCGCAGCCCGCGGCGATGATGGCGGCGCATACGCCCTATGAGAAGTCGACGATCGTGCTCGCTGCGGGGGAGAACGACGCCAAGTACACAGCGTTCGCCAAGACGCTGCATGAGGACGCGATGCGTGCCGGCATGCATGCCGAACTGCTGATTTCGCCGGGGACCGCCCACGACTGGAAAACGGTGAGGTACACCCTCGCCAACGGATTCCCGAAGATCACGGGGCAGATGGGGCTCACGGGGATCGGGACGGCGAGAACAGGGGGAGCGGGATGAGCGGGACGCAGCGCACGACGCCGCCCGTCCCGCACCCGGTCGAACCCGAACCGGCGGCCCGCTTCGGCTCCTGGCTGTCGAGAACCGCACGCCTCGTCGGCACCCATCCTTTCACGACCGGTGTCACCCTTCTCATCCTCTTTCTCGCGCTCGTGACCAACCCGCTGCACGGCCCGCACCGGCCGCTGCGCCTCTGGCTCGGCACCGGTGCCGACCAGCTCGCGGCCGGGCACTGGTGGTCGCCGATCACCGCGGTGCTGTTCACGAACGACTTGTCCGAGCTGGTGGTTGCCCTGGTGCTCACCGTCCTGCTCGTCGGAGTGTCCGAGCGTCTGATGGGCACCTGGCGCACAGCCGTCGCCTTCTTCGCGACCGCCGTGTCCGGTGTCCTGGTGGGCACCGGTGTGCAGCTGATCGGCTCGCAGACCGGTGAGATGTGGGCACGGAACGTCCATCATCTCGTCGTGCTGGACGTGTTCACCGCCCTCGGCGGCACGATCATGGCCGCGAGCGCGTTCGCCGGCACACTCTGGCGCCGCCGAATCCGTGTGATCACTCTGCTGATCGCGATCATGTACCTGCTGTACTCGGGCTTGCCGTCCGACCTCTACCGGCTCCTCGCGGTGCTCAGCGGCCTCGCCCTCGGTGTGCTGATGTACACGAAAGCCCGCACTGTCGGCTGGGCACGCTCCTCGCACCACGAGGTCCGGGTGCTGTTCGCCTCCGCGCTGACCATCTCAGCGCTCGGGCCGGTGATCGGCCTGCTCACGGCGTCCCGCTACGGGCTGCTCTCGCCGATCGGCCTCCTGTTCGCCTCCGATGTGCCCACCGCGGGGAGCGTGCTGCAGCACTGCCAGGCCTTCGCCGTGACAAAGGAATGCGTGCGAGACCTCACCCTGACGCGCATCAACGGCCTCGGCCCGGTGCTGCTCTCCGTGCTCCCGTTGCTCCTGTTGCTCGTCGCGGCCGTCGGTCTGCTGCGCGGGCGCCGGTTCGCGGTGTGGCTCGCCGTGACCGTGAACACGCTTCTCGCCGTGCTCTCGGCCCTCTACTTCGGCATCCTGCCGCTCGCCAGCGCCCGCCCGACCGTGACGCCGCGGTATTGGGAGGTCACCGCCATCCTGGCGCTCTCCTCCCTGGTGCCGGCGGCAATGGCCCTCCTCCTGATCCTGTTCCGCCGTCATTTCACCGTGATTCCGTCGGCGCGAGCGGTGCGCCGCTACGCGCTCACGGTCGTCCTCACCGGGGCCGGGCTCGTGGCGTTCTACGTGTTGGCCGGCTGGCTGCAAAAAGACACCAGCTTCACCCGCCCGATCGACCTGGGCGACCTCTTCGACGATGTGCTGGAACGCTTCATCCCGGTCTCCTTCCTCCGTCGTGAGCCCGTTCAGTATCTGCCCACCACCCCGTTCGCGACGGCTGTCTACCACAACATCGGGACAGTGTTCTGGCTCGTAGCGATCATCGCCGCCATCCCGCTGATGCTCGGCGGGGGCACAGGGCTGCGCCGCGTCACCGATCATTCGCGGGTGCGTGCGCTGCTCGAGCGGGGCGGAGGCGACGCGATCTCGTTCATGGCGACCTGGCCCGGCAACAGCTACTGGTTCGACCCGGTCGACGGCCGGGCGATCGCCTATCGCGTGGTCGGCCGCGTGGCGCTGACTACTGGTGGGCCCTTCGGCGGGCCCCCGCCTCACGACGAGGCGATCCAACGGTTCGCGCGCTTCTGCGACGACAGCGGCTGGATACCGGTCTTCTACAGCGTGGAGGCGGACTACCAGCCGCTCTTCGACCGTCTCGGCTGGTCCACGATGACCGTCGCCGAGGAGACCGTCATCCGTCCACAGCAGTGGGAGACCACCGGCAAGAAATGGCAGGACGTGCGCACCTCCATCAATCGCGCCCAGCGGGCCGGCATCCGGGCGGAGTGGACGACCTTCGGCGCGCTGCCGCTCACGGCCGCCGTGCAACTCTCCGACATCTCCGAGCAGTGGGTGGCCGAGAAGGATCTGCCCGAGATGGGGTTCACGCTGGGCGGACTCGACGAACTGCGCGACCCCGCGGTCCGCCTCATGCTGGCCGTGGACGAGAACGGGCGCATCGAGGGCGTCACCTCCTGGCTCCCGTGCTACGAGGAGGGCCGGGTGATCGGCTGGACGCTGGACTTCATGCGCCGTCGCCCGGGCAGCATCAACGGCGTCATGGAGTTCCTGATCGCGGAGGCAGCCACACAAATGAAGGCCGACGGCGTGGAGTTCATGAGCCTGTCGGCGGCGCCGCTCGCGCACACAGCCGGCGCGGCGTCGGAGGGGCAGAGCGGCATGGACCTCATTCTGAGCTACCTCAGCACCTCCCTGGAACCCGTTTACGGCTTCCGGTCCCTGCTCAAGTTCAAGCAGAAGTTCCAGCCCGAGCTGCACCCGCTGATCATGGCGTATCCCGACCCGGTGGCCTTGCCCACCATCGGCGTCGCCCTCGTCCGCGCCTACCTGCCCGGCCTGTCCGTCCGGCAGGCGGCCGCGCTTGCGGTGGGGCGGAGCTGACGCGCATGCGTGTTACCCTGGACATCGTGTACGGCCTGATTCTCCTTAGCTGCCGCGACGAGTCCTAAGTTCCGGGCCTCCCTCGTCGCGGAGTTCGTCGTTGGCTCTCCCGACCAAACCGCGAAGAGATATCGGACCATGAAGAACACCCAGGCGCCCAGCGCCATGCCAATCCACAAATACCGGCCCTTCCACGAGCAGATCGCCGTCGACCTGCCGGACCGCACCTGGCCTGCGAAGCGCATCGCTGTCGCCCCGCGCTGGTGCGCCGTCGATCTGCGCGACGGGAACCAGGCGCTCATCGACCCGATGAGCCCCGAGCGCAAACGCATCATGTTCGATCTGCTGGTGCGGATGGGCTACAAAGAGATCGAGGTCGGCTTCCCCTCGGCCAGCCAGACCGACTTCGACTTCGTCCACAGCCTCATCGAGGAGGGCGCGATCCCGGACGACGTCACCATCCAGGTGCTGACCCAGGCCCGCGAGCACCTCATCAAGCGCACGTACGACTCGCTCGTCGGCGCCAAGCGGGCCATCGTTCACCTGTACAACTCCACGAGCGTCCTGCAGCGGGAGGTGGTGTTCCGCTCCGACCGGCAGGGCATCGTCGACATCGCGCTGACCGGCGCGCGGCTGTGCCGCCGATTCGAGTCGCTCGTCCCCGGCACGGAGATCTACTACGAGTACTCTCCGGAGAGCTACACCGGCACCGAGCTGGAGTTCGCCGCCGACATCTGCAATCAGGTGCTGGAGATCTTCGAGCCCACGCCCGAGCGCAAAGTCATCATCAATCTGCCGGCCACCGTCGAAATGGCCACGCCGAACGTCTACGCC